>NZ_WBXO01000001.1 GCF_008933955.1 Heliorestis acidaminivorans | reverse complement strand
AAAGATGAGACTTCCCACTACGTAAGTAGGTAAGACCCCAGGAAGATGACCTGGTTGATCGGCTCGAGATGGAAGCGTTGTGAGGCGTGTAGTTGACGAGTACGAATCGGTCGAGGACTTAACCTATTTCTTATTACATCGCAATTAAATCTCTGTGTAGCTTTCAAGGAATAAGTGAAGACCTTGTTGTTCTCGTTAACAGCAGGGTCTTTTTCCGTTTTGGAAACCGCCTAGTAAAGAAAGTCACCCACCCCAACTAGATGGGAAAAGGTGGCTTTTCTTATCGGGGAAGATATCACAGTAATTCTCCTTTGGTTGTGCTAAAGTCAAAAAGTAGTGAATAACAATACAAGCACAATCGAAGGAGTAAAACTAATTGTATAATTACTTAGAAAGCAAACTTAACATAAGAAGATGGTTGAAGATAAAAAATGGATCGACTATAAGCTGTAAACTAAGGCCTAGGCAGATTCGTTTTTTCATACAATCTTTGTTTCTAGCGTTAATTCTATGGACAGGTTGGGTTTTTTATAATTTTTATCAATATCTTTTAGAACCTAATGCTCCTATGGTTAATCGGCCGGGGGCTGTGGAAGCTTTTTTACCGATTAGTGCCTTAATGGCTTTGAGACAGTGGATTTACACTGGCTTTTATGATGCTTTGCACCCAGCAGGTTTGACAATTTTACTGCTTGTTATTTTGTCGGCTCTTTTATTTCGTCGTGCTTTTTGTAGCTGGGTTTGCCCTGTAGGTACACCTGTTGAGTGGATCGGTCGCTTTGGAAGAAGCATTCTACATTTTTTGGGTATGAAACCTTGGATACCTCGGGGTTGGAGCGTTTATCTGCTTTCTTCCTTTAAATATTTAATTCTTTTCTTTTTTGTCTATGTTATTTGGCTTTCTATGAACTTGCATGAAATAATAGCTTTTCTACAAAGTCCTTATAATCAAGTTGCTGATCTGAAGATGCTTCTTTTTTTCCTTGAACCTAGTAAAACTACAATTACTGTTCTGATAATACTTTTCTGTTTATCAATGATCATACCAAATTTCTGGTGTCGATTTGCTTGCCCTTATGGTGCTCTTGTAGCAGTTGTAGGAAAGTTGAGTGTTACGACAGTGCGACGAGTGGAAGAGAATTGTAACGATTGTGGTGCTTGCCAGCGAGCTTGCTTAAATGGACTAATTCCGCAAAAAAAGATAGATTTAGACCAAGAACAATGTACCTCATGTCTCTCCTGTGTAGAAGCATGTCCTCGTTCAGCTCTTAGCCTACATACACCTATTAGTGGACAAATAACAGCACCTCGCTCTGTAACCTTATTAGCTGTAGGAATGCTTCTTATCTTTTTTGGCGGATCTTTACTGGCCAAACAGTTGGGGTACTGGGAAAGCATTTTGACAGTAGAACATTTTCGTATGTGGCTACCATTTCTAGAAATGATCGATCATTAAAGTTCTAAAGTTTCTACAGCATCTTAATGAGTCCTAGTCCTAAATTTATTTATAATGAAAGCCCTAAATCTTTTGAGCAAGATTTAGGGCTTTATATAAGCTATTACATTCAGTTTTTGTATAATTGCAATAGTTCAAAGTCACAGATAAAAGGTGTGTTCTTAAAATACCGATACATTTCGTCGTAAGATTTATCTATTTTGAGATAAATCTTGAAACCTTGTTCCTTAATAACTTGTCTGGTTGTTGCATCATCTATAATAGGCATAGGATTGTGCAAAACAACATCAGTCATTTCTTTGAGCTGTATGAGCAAATAATAAGATCGAACACAAACGATTTGACAAGACTCCTCGAAGAATAAAGTTACCTTAAATGTATTTGCTGTTGTCGTTGATAAAGCAAGCGTACAATTGTCGAAAGTTTCAAAATGTTGATTATCTGTAGATTCTAACATTACGATTCACTCCTCTGTTACCATTTTCCTTAATCACAAATCAGAAACTCTCGACAATGTTCTTACAATAACCTCTTCAGTAAAAGGTTTAACTATAAAGGATTTAGCGCCGTTCAAAATCGCTTTCCGTATATACGTTTCTTGACCAATAGCTGAAACCATAACAACTTTTGCATTAGGATCTAGGGACATGATTTTCTTAAGAGATTCAATCCCATTGGTGTTAGGCATTGTAATATCCATGGTTACAAGATCCGGTTGGCACTCAAGGTATTTGGATACAGCTTCGAAGCCATTTTCCGCTTCTCCCACTACCTGAAACCCATTTTTTTCAATATGCATTTTAATTGTTTTGCGTATAAAAAGGGCGTCATCCACAATAAGTACCTTGACCATGCCTTTTCACTCCTCTCGCTTTTCTTTTCATTTTTACAATCTAGTGATTATATTTCAGCGTTGTAATCTTTGAAAGAACAATAAGAAAATAATAGTTATTATTAATAAGATTGGTTATTTATTAAATTTATTCCTGATGTAATTGTAACACAAAATAGGACTAAAGTGCGAAAAAATTACGACATAGGTCCTAATTTTTAGGTGAAGTTGCTAAGAGATTGGTGCTTTTCAAGGATGCAGGAAACAATTCTGACAATTCCGATTAGCCTGGTAATAGTTTAAGGCGATCATAACTTGCTATAGCAAACTAAGCGTGATATTTTCAAGGGTATAGATAGAAGGGAGTATATGTTTAATGAACATACAAATTTGGGGAACGAAGAAATGCCAGAACACGAGAAAAGCAGAGCGCTATTTCAAAGAGCGCAGAATAAAGGTTCAATTTATCGATCTGAATATAAAAGGATTAAGCAAAGGAGAGTTAGAAAGTGTACAAAAAGCTGTCGGCGGTCTGGAAAATTTAATAGACAAAGCAGGCAAGGAATATAGTAAGAGAAATCTGAAATATCTAGTGCATAATGTGGAAGAAGAGCTAATGAATAATCCTTTGCTTTTTATGACACCTATTGTGAGAAATGGTAGACGAGCTACAGTTGGCTATTCACCAGAGCAATGGGCTAAATGGGAATGATCTTTTTTCTGGAGAAGAAACATTTTTTTCTTTTTTTATTTAAGGACTTGCAAAAATTTCTATCTTCATATATACTATGTACAAGTCCTGATATGGAAAAACGCTATTCTTCTCATTTGCCAATGGCTAGGGAGGTTTACGGATATCCCTAGAAGGGGCAAATTATGAGGAGGTATTTTTTATGTTTCAAGACAAAGTATTAGCATGTAAAGATTGTGGAGCTGAATTCGAATTCACTGCTTCCGAGCAGGAGTTCTACGCAGAGAAAGGGTTTACGAACGAACCTGGTCGTTGCCCACAGTGTCGTGCAGCTCGTAAAGCTCAAAACAACAATAACAGAGGCGGCTATCGTGAAGAGCGCCAAATGTATCCTGTAACTTGTTCCGCTTGCGGCGTTGAAACAACAGTTCCTTTCCAACCCCGTGGTGACAAGCCAGTTTACTGCCGTGATTGCTTCCAGCCACAGCCTCGTAACAACCGCTGGTAAACAATTGTAAAGAGGAAGCCCACCTTAACCGGTGGGCTTTTTTTGTTTTTACTTGACATATTGAGGTTCTGGGAGAAGAATAGGGAGTAGGAATATTTATACCATATCCAAAGGAGTATTTACATTTGCAAAAAATAAAAGTTGAAGAAATAAATCTACCTAAAGAGTCTGTAATTAAAGGTTCTTTAGCAACTGTTGACTATATAGATTCCTATCGCATTCCTTGGCCAGAAGGTTTGGAGCAAGATGTAGTGGCTCTAATTCACCGGCTCTTTACATCGGCGCCAACCTGGACAACGGCATTAACAGAGGTGCGCAATAAAGTTGTTCGTTATTTCGGGATTAAAGTGCCGGAATCCCATTCCCAAATGACACCCTATGATTTTGATTTTTCGCCAGGTAATCAAGGGGGTTTTTTTCGTGTCTATGAACGTAATGATAATGAAATTGTTGTAGGCGACAATGATAAACATCTTAATTTTAGAATTTCTTTTATGATCGACAGAGAGGAAAGCAGAGCATGGGCTGTCGTATCTACAGCTGTACAATTTCATAATTGGTTAGGAAGAGCTTACTTTCTACCAGTACGTCCTTTCCATCGATTAATGGTTCCAGCTATGTTAAAAAGTGCAGGTAAGAAAGCTTGACTAAGGTAGTTTTTAGTATAAGGTCTGCTCTTTGAGGCAATAAACTAGTAATTTTTACAGGTAGTTGCAAAAAATCCTATTACCTGAAAGGATTATCATTATGACTTTATTCATTTATCTCTTGTGGAACGTCATAGCTTTTTTCCTTGTCGGTTATGACAAAAGACAAGCCCAAAGAGGAGGTCAACGTATTCAAGAAAAGACATTCTTTTACGATGCTCTTTTTCTTGGTGCTCTTGGCGTTCTCTTAGGGCTATATTTTTTTCGTCATAAGACAAGGCATAGAGCTTTTACGTGGGGAATTCCCTTACTATTAATTTTAAATCTAGCTATACTTTATTTCTTTTGGAAGCAAGGAGTAATTTAGATAGAACTTCAAGTGGTTGCATCACTTTTTGTATTAGTATGGTGCAAATGATAATTAAGATATTACTATCCAGCCCACAAAGCTCGAGAACATCCACCGTTGCATCGTCCATTGAGTAATAAAGAGTTTGATAAAGTGGCTCAAGAAGTTAGAACAATTGGACCGGAGCTACACATATTGCCGTAACGATACAGTTTATGCCTTGGCTAAAAATGGCCGGGCTATTTTTTTACAAAAAAAGATAACTTCGACAAAGGAATCTAAGCTTTCCACATAGAAGAAAATTATAACGAGTACACAAAGATATTACAATAATTAAAAAAAGGGAAACAATTGTCTTGCTTAGGAATATGATGAGAGATGGCAAAACAATTGAATATAGATAAACCGGTGGCATTTTTGAATATAGTGTAAGAATCGAAAGGAATGTCTTTTCTAGGAGGAGTTTCACAATGATTAAAAGTAAATTATACAATGGCAAAGCTGTCATTCGTATCAAAAGCGGACTATGCGAAACCACCGAAGATGTTTTGTCGAGCCAGTTTTTTAGAGAAGTTGTTACGAGTTGTATTAAAGAATTAGAAAAAAATAAGTCGCCCTTATTAGGTATCTTCAATGATCGTCATAACATTAGCAAGAAAGATATAGATTTGTTAATCCGCTCTTTACGTCATCTTTGCAAAATGCCGCCCAAAGCTGTTGCGGCAGTAGTTGAAGGCTCGGACGTCTTCTTCCAAGAACCAAACTTATTGGCTGATTTTGTTCATGCCCTTTATGAATTCTGGATTAGTTTTGAGCGCTTTACAATTTGTGAAGCAGAAGGTGAGATTTTTGATAAGCGTTTATCGGGGCAATTTAACCGAGCTGTTGACAAACTGAACCAGCTTATTCAAAAAGCCTATCAGGATATTGAAGATAATATTTCAAGTAAGTACGTGCGCATTCATCGACAAGTAATCGCTGGTGGGCAAATTGCCGCCGTTGGGATGCGCAGAGAACTACCCTATCCTAAACTTTATCAAGAGTTGAATAAGATACAAATCATTCGGCAAGTTCTGCTGTACCCACCTCTAGTGTTAGATCCGTCCATGAACAAAAGGACAGGACAGTTTATTCGCATTGATGAAAATCCGATTAAACATTGTAATATCGATCCTGATCAATGGCTTTGCTATCCTGCAAAAGTAGGACCACTCTTTATTAACATCTATTTCCACGAAAACTTTATGGATTTAGGTTTGTCCCTTTGTAACCTTTTTGAATTAGCAAGCCCACAAGAACTAAAAAGAAAGCCTGATGCTGTATATCTTTTTGGGGTACCAGAAAACGCCCTCGACCAGCTTGCCCCTTTTCCTACTGTTTTTTATGAAGATAAAGAAGAAGGCATGATGGTTGCCGCAGTGCCGAAAGGTAAAGAGTTCGGATATTTTGGTTATCTGAAAAAAATGGTACTTACACTCCACAACATCATTATGATGAAAAAAGGTAAATGGCCTTTTCATGGCGCTCTTGTCCGTATCTCATTGAAAAGTGGAAAGTCAGCGACCATATTACTTATTGGTGATACTGGTGCTGGTAAATCGGAAATGCTAGAGGCATTCCGGGTTATTAGTGAAGAAGAAATACAGGAAATGGTCATTATTGCTGATGATATGGGCTCACTAGTTATTGATGACTCAAATGGTGTTCTTGGCTATGGTACGGAAATAGGCGCTTTCTTGCGTCTTGATGATCTACAGACGGGCTATGCTTTCGGTCAAATGCACAGGTCTATTATCATGAGTGCCGCTCGCATTAACGCCCGCATTCTCTTACCTGTAACAGATATGAGTACAGTGACGAAAGGCCAGCCTATTGATTTTATCCTTTATTGCAATAATTACGAAAATGTCGATATAGATCATCCTGTTATGGAGAGATTTAATGATTATAAAGAAGCTTTAGAAGTTTTTGAGAAAGGTGCTGTTATGAGTAAAGGTACGACGACTTCTAAAGGGTTGGTCTATAACTACTTTGCTAACATTTTCGGACCGGTACAGTACCGTGAATTACATGACGAGCTTGCTGAAAAATACTTTGCTGCTTTTTTTGAAAAAGATATTTACGTAGGCCAGTTACGAACTCGCTTAGGCGTGTCTGGATGGGAGTTTAAAGGGCCTGAAGAAGCGGCTCGTGAGTTGGCCAATGCCATTCGAAATTTATAAGTTCATAGATAATAGAAAGACCTCCGTGCCAAGATGAGCAGGAGGTCTTTTTCTAGCGAGCTTTTGATACAAAGGGATTGCCTTTTACCCAGAAACGCCAAGGATAGTCTTTGGCTTCTCCGTAATTATCGATACCAATTCTTGGTCCCGAGGTGATATCTCCTTGTCTTATTCCATCGATGAGATAAAGAGCTCCTTCATAGGATGTTTCGAAATCTTTACAGAGAAAAAGAGATCTTCCATAATCGCTATTGTTGATGGCCATAGCTTGAGTTAATTTACCTGGTCCGTTAGTCAGTTCTGTTACTTTTTTCTTCTCCCCACGACGATTAAACATAATGTTAAGGCCTTGCAAGGGCTCTATGGCTCGAATTAATACAGCCTCGGGAGCGTCAATAGGAGCGCTCACAATATTCATTAGGCAATGATTGTGCATGACGTAAGTGTAAGTGTGACCAGGTGGTCCGTACATAACTTCTGTTCTTTTTGTTCTACGCAGACCATAGCTGTGACAAGCCCGATCGCTAAGGCCAAGATAGCCTTCTGTTTCTACAATGATGCCCGAAGTTAACCCCTCTGCTGTCTCTTTGACTAATACTTTGCCGAGCAGAGATTGAGCTAGCTCCAGTGTTGGTTGATCATAGAAAGATTTAGCTAAGGGTAATGATGGCAGTGGACTCACCTCATATGTTGAAATCAATGAGTTCTTCTTAGGTTGAGAAATTAAGATTAAAAGCTATAACCACTTTTTCAAGATTCTATCTAGATCTCCCATCTTGACAGGTTTGGTAAAATAATCATTCATACCAGATTCTAAACATTGTTGACGATATCCTTCAATTGCATGAGCCGTCATGGCAATAATAGGAATATCTTTGCAAGGCTTATCTAAGTTACGAATCGCTCTGGTCGCTTCAAAACCGTCCATCACCGGCATCTGACAATCCATTAACACTAGACTGTAGTTAGCTTTTTGTACAGCTTCGATAGCTTCTTCTCCGTTGTTAACGACATAAGCCTGATAGCCCAGTTTTTTCAATTGCATTAAAGCAAGTTTCTGGTTCACAGGATTGTCTTCAGCTAATAAAAGCAGTGGAACAGCTTCATTAGTTAACCTATCCGAGGGAGTAGTCACAGCAACTTCTCCGCTGTTTTCTATTAAATCTTCTAGAATTCCTCTTCTATTCATTTCTTCCACGCCTTTTTCTTCTACCATTTCTAAAGGTATGGTAAACCAAAAGAGTGAGCCTTGGCCGAATGTACTATCTACGCCAATTTGGCCACTCATAAGCTCAACCAGACCTTTGGAGATGGACAAACCAAGACCTGTACCGTCATATTTTCTAGTTGATGAATCATCTACTTGTGAAAAGGGTTGAAACAGTTTTTCTTTCATATCTTCAGAAATACCAATCCCTGTATCTTCCACTTCAAAGCGCAACCACAAGGGGTTGGTAGATAATTTTGTTACAGTCAAAGATACTTTTCCCTGTTCTGTAAATTTAATAGCATTGCTTAAAAAGTTTAGTAGGATTTGTTGAATCCTGTTAGCATCACCTTGAAGACGACTAGGGATATCAGGGCTTACTTGGCAGATAATCTTTAGATCTTTCTTTTGCGCTTTCAAAGCAACAAGAGCAGTCGTTCTTTCAATAAGATCAGCGAGGCAAAAAAGAGACTTTTCTAAAGTCATTTTACCAGCTTCAATTTTTGAAAAATCAAGTAAGTCGTTTACAATAGTGAGCAAATTATGTCCTGAATCACTGATAATAGTGACAATGTTACGCTCTTCTTCACCAAGAGGTCTTTCCAGCAACAGCTCGGTCATGCCGTTAATGCCATGAAGAGGTGTTCGAATTTCATGACTAATGTTTGCTAAAAACTGACTTTTTGCGCGATTTGCTTGCTCGGCAGTTTCTTTCGCTTTTAGAAGTTGTATCTCAATAACTTGACGATTTTCTAGTTCTGCTTGCAAAGCTTGTGTTTTCGCTTGCACCTCTAACTCCATCTCCTGGGTATGAATAAGCATTTTGCCTGTGAGAGGACGGAGAAGAGCGATCATGACAAGCACACCAAGAGTGATTAATGCCATTATCGTTAGACCAGTCCAAGTAAGTTGCTGTTGAATCGGTACTTGTAATTCCTGTGGCTTCATCAATATAATTGCGACCCAGTCACTTTCAAGAATAGGATAATAAGCCACGACAGGATCGTTTTGCCCAAAAGTGATGCCTGTTGTTCCTTTTTCGCCTGCAGAGGCTTTTTTCATAGCCAGTGATATATTATCGGGTATAGAAGAAGAGTCACTTGGCAGTGGAAAAAAAGACTTAGGAACATCTTGCTTCACCGTGCCTACTATAATATAAGTGCTATCACCTAATGCAGTTGAGTTGTCAACAATTTGTTCTAAAAAGGTTGCGTCAAAAAGAAGTAGATCTGTGCCTATGCGTTGACCATGAGGATTCTCTATAATGGGCGCACTTATCACAATATAGTATCTATCATAAGACCAGAAAGGTTCTCCAACAACTGCATGTTTTGCTTTTGCTGATGGTACTATCCAATTTTCACTTGGTATAGATTTACCTACTTGAACAACTATATTACCTTTTTCATCTAAGCGACTGATACCAATAAGTCCTTCAGAATGAACTATGGCATCTTCTAGTTTGTCTGCTGTAAAGTCAACTAAGGCTTGTAAAGGTACTTCCCCTTTGTTATATCTGTCTAGATAATTTCGAATTTGCGTTCTACTGGCAACTTGCATAGCAACTTCTTTGTATCTAGATAGAAAATGCTCAATCTCTTTGGTTTGAGAACTAATAGTATGGTAAAGTCTCTGTTGTTCATATTCTAGTAAGTGCTTATATAAGGGCCAGATACTAATAGAAGCTACGAGAAGACCCATAAAAAGAATACCTATGGCAGAAGAAAGGACAAGTCTTCTTTGAAGTTTTAAAGTTTCACGTTTTCGAGGCAAGAAAAGCACCTACTCTCCGCGACATCTTTTGACACAATTCGACAATCGATAAAAACCAGTAATGACCATCAGCATTGTATGCAAGATGGTCATTACTTTTTCCTTAATTTGATATTTTTCTACAAAAGTACGGTTATACCTTCTTCCATTTCTTGTTTTTTATGCCATATATTCTATCGAAAAAAGTCTATGCATCAACTCAACTATAAAAAATTGCAATGCAAGAAATCACAACTATTTTATTATTTTGAAGATACATATCATAGGAAGGTATTGCAACGTAAGATGTCAAATAAATCAAAGTAATCTCATGCACATTTGACTTCGAACAGGAGGTTTTTTTGGTGCATCATAATGATACAGAAACTAATATAAATAATGATGTTTTTGAGAAAACAAATAAAATGTTACGCCAAATTACTGATGCCATGGGAGAAGTTTTTTGGCTTAGCTCAGCTGATTATAAAGAAATACTCTATGTAAACCCTGCATATGAAAGAGTTTGGGGAAGAGCCTGTCAAAGTTTATATGATGATCCTTTTTCATATCTTGAATCAGTTCATAAAGAAGATAAAGATATGGTTTATTTAACTTTTAAACATTACATTCAAGATGATAAGAAGGAAAAAAGCTATCATAATGAATATAGAATTGTGCGACCTGATGGAGAAATACGCTGGGTTGATGTTCGCACTTTTCCTGTTATTGACGATGAGGGCATAATAACTGGTCATACAGGCTTGGCTGTTGATATTACAGCACAGAAAAGAACGGAAGCAGAATTAAGAGAAAGGAAGAATGAACTAGAAGGTTTCTTCAATATGTCCCTAGATATTACGGAACGTAAAGAGATTGAGCAAAAGCTAGAAGAGCAAGAAGGTCTTTATCGTGGTCTTGTGGAATCTCAGCAAGATCTTATTGTCCGGGTTGACATGGAAAATCGTTTTACCTATGTTAACGATGCCTATTGTCGAACCTTTGGCAAGCAACGCGAAGAGCTTATCGGTAGTTCTTTTGCCCCTTTAGTTCATGAAGCAGATATAGAGTCTACCTTCGAAGCAATGAAAGACTTAGAAAAACCACCCTATAGAGCTTATATAGAACAAAGAGCTAAAACTATCATGGGTTGGCGTTGGATTGCCTGGGAAGATTATGCCATCAAAAATGTTAATGGCGAAACGATTGAGATACAAGGTGTTGGTCGCGATATTACAGCTCTAAAAGAAGCGCAACGAAAAGCAGAAGAAGCAAATTTAGCCAAAAGCCAGTTCTTAGCCAATATGAGTCATGAAATACGGACACCGATGAATGGGATTATAGGACTCAGTCACCTAGCTATGAATAGAAGTGAAGATAAAAAAGTACAAAAATATCTCAAAAAGATTCAAGCATCTGCAAAAAGCTTACTTATGATTATCAATGATATATTAGATTACTCCAAAATTGAATCAGGAAGCCTTGCTTTAGAAAACAATGCTTTCTACATACGAGAAGTGGTAAAAAGTGTTGTTGACATGCTTTGTCCTAAAGTCAAAGAAAAAGGTCTAAAGTTAACTATTGATATTCCTTCTGAGGTACCTGCTTATGTATCAGGTGATGCTTTACGGGTTGGTCAGGTACTTATGAACCTACTGGGTAATGCCGTGAAATTTACTGATAATGGAAACATAAACATTACAGTTCAAGTAGATGAAGAAAATGAAGAAAAAATAACTTTAACTTTTTCTGTGCAAGATACGGGAATTGGAATTGCGAAAGAAAAGCATAAATCCTTATTCCAGCCTTTCACACAAGCCGATGGCTCAATGACTCGCAAGTATGGTGGCACAGGACTAGGGTTATCCATAACCAAACGCTTAGTAGAAATGATGAACGGTAGAGTATGGTTAGAAAGTGAAGCTGGAAAAGGTTCAACTTTCTATTTTACTATTCCTTTTAGTATTAAGAATGATGCTAATTCTATGGAGTTATTGACTCACCGAAATCGCTTAAAAGTATTGATTGTCGATGATAGTCAAAGTGATCGAGAAATTCTTAGCACTTTTATTGAAGCTTTAAAATGTGAATGTACTTTTGCGGAAACTGGTGAAGAGGCTCTACAGGAGATTGAGCAAACATATCAGGAAAAGAGCAAGCCTTATGATCTGGTTCTTATGGATTATAAAATGCCAAAACTAGATGGTTTTGAAACAACTTTATATCTACAAAAAAAATACGAACTTACCAAGATGCCTGTAGTCATAATGGTCACAGCTCATGACACGTTAGAAGCAAAAGATAAAGCACAAGCTTTGAACTTAGCTGGATTCTTAGTCAAGCCAGTGAATCAATCAAAACTATTCAACTTGATTATTAATATCTTTGGCAAAAAAGAAGGACTCTTTTATTTAGATTCTCGAGAAGTAGCTAAGTCTCACCAGCTTGACGATACTTTACTAGGCTCTTCTGTATTATTAGTAGAAGATAATGATATAAACCAGGAAATAGCAAGAGAATTGCTACAACAAGCAGGTTTATTAGTGACGATTGCCGAAAACGGACTTGAAGCAGTTGAATTGGCTAGTAACGAAAATTTCGATCTTATCTTAATGGACATTCAAATGCCTGAAATGGATGGCTGTGAAGCTACCCGAAAAATTAGATCTCTTAGCGATGAAAAGAAAAGCAAAATTCCTATCATTGCTTTAACAGCTCATGCTATGTCAGGTGATCGTGAGCGCTATCTAAGTAAAGGTATGGATGACTATATTTCAAAGCCTTTTGATCCTACTAAGTTTATTGAAAAGATTTCTAAATGGTTAGGAAAAAAAATTACCTATAAAGATATGAAGCAAGATAGTACACTTCCAGAAACGTTGCCAGGTCTTAACATTGCTGAAGGACTAGGTAGACTTGGTGGTAATAAGAAGCTTTATCTTAGCCTACTAAGTAACTTTTCTTCTGATACAATGACAGCGCTTCAAGAAATTACCTACTCTTTTGAGAGGGGCAACTTAGATAATTTAAAAGCACTAATACACACATTAAAAGGCTCAGCCGGTAATATTGGGGCGAAGAAAACGATGGAACTATGCAAACAAATAGAGCAACAACTTTATGAGAGCTCAATATCGCCTTTGCTTGTCACAGAGTTAGAAGAAGAGTTTTTGCAAGTACAGAAATCGATAGAAGAACTTCTACTCACTTATGAGAATTTGGATAATACGATGCCCATAGCAACAGGAGTCAATCAGGAAGCATTTTTTGAACTTCTTCATAAGCTTAGAGAACAGTTAGATGACGATCTTTTTGTTGACTTTTCTTTCCTTGTCGAAATGGAAAAACAATTGCCTAGAGAAGCGAGCATGCTCAGCCGTTTCAGCTCTCTAAAAGAAGCTCTAGAAGATTTTGATTATGAGAAAGCCAGGTTGCTTTTGACAGAATTAGAGATCTTGAAACCAATGTGAGCGCAGGGAGTGAATGTTTTTAATGAAAAGCTCAGAAAAACAGAGCATTCTAATAGTTGATGATTCGCGAACTAATATTATGGCTTTAGCTGAGTTACTAAAAGATGAATGGGCCATAAAAATAGCTAACAACGGCGCTACTGCTTTACGCATTGCTGAGTCGAAAAGCCCACCAGATCTGATACTTTTAGATGTAATGATGCCTGAAATGGATGGCTACGAAGTATGTAAAAGACTAAAAGAGTCACCGATCACTAAAGATATTCCAGTAATTTTTGTTACTGCCATGGATAGCTTAGAAAATGAAGAATTTGGCTTGAGTTTAGGAGCTATTGATTATATTACCAAACCCATTAGTCCTCCTATTGTTAAAGCGAGAGTGAGAAACCACTTAGAGCTCAAAAAGTATCGAGATATACTGAAAGAATCTTCTCGAATTGACGGACTCACAGGAATTTCTAATCGCAGGAGATTTGATGAGGCTTTATCAGCCGAATGGCGTCGTGCCTTACGATACGGTAGTAGTCTATCACTTATAATGATCGATATTGATCATTTCAAGAACTATAATGATAGTTACGGTCACCTTGGTGGTGACGAATGTTTGCGACAGGTAGCTCAAAGCTTACATAGTATCCCAAAAAGACCTTTAGACTTAGTAGCGAGATATGGTGGGGAAGAATTTGCCTGTCTATTGCCTGAAACAGAGTTTACGTGGGCTTTAAAGATTGCAGAAGACTTACGGAGTAACGTATTGGCGTTACAACTTCCTCACAAAAGTTCTCCTCTATCTGAACAAGTCACTGTTAGCCTAGGGCTAACTACTCTGATTCCTCAAAAAGGGCAGGAAGCACAATTTATAATAGAAGAAGCTGACAGAGCTTTATATACTGCCAAAGAAGCAGGAAGAAACCAGGTTAGTTGGTCTAATTCAAAAGAATCTTCTTCATAAAGCAGAAACTCCCTCGATTCTTTTTTTGAGAAAGGAGGGAGTTTTTCTTTTAGTGAAGAAAAGAAGGAATAAGCTTCCAAAAAAATGAAGGGAATTTGATTATTTGATAGAATAAAGTTATATTCAGAAAGAGAAAAGCAGGTGGGTAAAGAGATGATGCTTCTAGAACAAGAACTTTCAGAAGATACTAAAAATATACTAGAGCATTTACTTGATTGCTTTGGTATTTACCAAGCTTTTCAAAACGAGGATGGAGAAATAGTAGATTTTGTAGTCGTCTATTTGAACCGTTCTGCGACTCAATTTATATCTATCGATAAAAGTACTTTGATCGGTAAAAAGATGAGCGACTTAATACCCCTGTTTCAGAGAACTAGGATGTTTTCGATACTATGTGAAGTTATCAGCAAGGGAGAACCCATTGAACTACCCTGTCATGAAAATATAAATTTTTTAAATCATCGAAAAGCTGTTGAGTTAAAACTATTTAAACATGGTAAGAATTCTGTTGCCATTTCCTGGCGTGATAAATCTGAATTGTTGGAAATAGAAGAGTCAGCCCAACTATCTAAAGAACTATTTCAGAAGGTTTTTAATGTTAGTCCGATCCCTATGGCTATATTAGACATTGTCACTGAAGTAGTTCTAGACGTTAATGAGAGCTTTCTTAATATTTCTGAATATAATCGGGAAGACATCATTGGACGCACAACTAGAAACGTTCTTTTGTATGAGAAGATTGAAGATCGGAATAGGATATACAAAATCTTACGAGAAAAAGGCTCTGTAAGAAATATGCAATTAAACTTACGAACTAGGACTAATCAGCAATGGAATGGACTGCTTTCTGCTGAAACTATCATGATTGATAAAAAGTTTTGTCTGCTGATTCAAATCAGTGATATTACAGAAATAAAAAGGTTGGAAGAGGAATTAATTCGCCTAGAAAGATTCAACTTAGTCGGTCAATTGGCAGCAGGCATAGGTCATGAGATACGCAATCCTATTACAAGTGTAAGAGGTTTTCTACAAGTTTTACAAGCAAAAGAACCTTTAAAGTGCTATGACGACTACTTTAATTTAATGATCAAGGAGCTTGATCGGGCTAATCAGATACTTACTGATTTCCTATCGCTTGCTAAGCAAAAAGTAGATACAAGAAAAGAAATAGAACTGTCTGTAATCATAAATGAGTTAAAACCGTTAATTGAAGCGGAAGCCTTGAATGAGAATAAACAAGTGCTTTTTGATCTGAAAGACATACCTATTTTTTTGTTAGTCGATGAAAAAGAGATTAAGCAATTATTACTCAATATGGTTCGCAATGGCTTTGAGGCTATGCAAGCCGGAAAAACTTTATGCTTAAGAACCTATATGGCAAATGATGAAGTCATACTTGCCATTAAAGACGAAGGCGCGGGGATCAAGCCAGAGATACTTAACAAACTAGGTACACCATTTATTACATCAAAGGAATCGGGAACAGGCTTAGGACTAGCTATTTGTTACAGTATAGCGGCGAGAAATCAAGCATCAATTCGAGTTGAATCGAGCGACAAAGGAACTATTTTTTACGTACATTTTAAAGGTGTACAACATAAAATTTTATCCAAACCCGTAACATAGGCCTTACCATGTTAGAAGCTAAAAAAGCACTCCCCTTACTGTTTTTGTTAGTAAAAGGAGTGTTTTTTTAGTGTTTTTTAGGGTGAGGCTAGCAGGATTTCTCTACTTTCTTCATTGTACTCAACGATATAACCAAGCTGTTCACTGATCATGCGAACGGGAGCAAAAGTACGATCATCTACTATTACTAAAGAATGGAGAGACAAGGGTATTTTTTTGTTACCATAAGTCAGTAAAGCTTCTCTTGTTACTTCCTCATATTCGACTACGCCACCGAGAGCTTCGACGATAAAGCGAAGAGGAAGATAGGCTCTATTTTCTTGTACCATCGGCTTTTGCTCAATGACAAACTTTTCTCCTGAGAGGATAGCTTCTTGGCGATCTAGGTATAGTCGCAACTCCCGAGTCTGAGGAGGTTCTAGAATTTCTTTTGCTCGGATTAGTTGTAGACTTCTTGTACCAATAGATAAATCTGGCGTCAGACCTATTTGATCAATTGTTATACCTTGCGGTGATTGATAACGAGCAATTGTTACTTTTAGAACACCACCAGCATCTAAAGGAAAGAGACTCTGTACAGAACCTTTACCATAACTGTTTGCACCAATTAGTAGAGCATGAGAACGCTCTTTAAGAGCTGCTGATAAGAGCTCAGCGGCACTGGCTGTATGCTCATCAATAAGAATTACCATAGGCAAGAGAGATTCAGAGCCTTCTGTGTGATAGGTGCTTTTACTACCGTTATGATAAACAAGATGATAAAGTGGTCCTTCGGGAAGTAAAAAATCTCCAATGAGTTCAGCGGCTGTCATTGAACCGCCACCGTTTCCTCGCAAATCAAGGAGTAATCTATCCATACCTTCTGCGCGAAGCTTGTTATATACTTTGGCAAATTCTTCACCAGCTTTTTCACCAAAACTATAGAGGCGTAGATAGCCTGTAGAATTGCCTATGATTTCTCCTTCTGCCTGGGGGATAGAGATGCGCTGCCTTGTCAATTCCAGTACATAAGGCTCGCCAGTTAAGGCGTTCATTAACTTCATTGTGACTTTCGTTCCTTCAGGACCTCGCACTTTACTTGCTACTACGTCTGTAGAGAGTCCTTCAGTAGGAAGCTCGTCAACTTGCAATATTTTATCGCCTTTTCCAATGCCAGATTTTTCAGCTGGTGAATTAGGAAAGACTCTTTCCACAGCAGGATAGTTATCAACTTGCGTTATGACCATTCCGATACCAGCGTAATTCAAGTTTAAAGAATCTAGAAGTGCTTGCTCTTCCTGTGGTGTCAAGTAACTTGTATAAGGATCGCCTAAGGCCTCTAGAATCTCTTCAATGCTTTCTAATTCGAGAATTTTTGAGTTGGGCTGATCGATATGGTGATTCTTTAGTAACTTTCGGATCTCTATCAAAAGAGATTCATCGCTCTCTGAACTTTCTACTTTTTCACTTTCCACTTTTACGGCCAATTGTTCTTGACTATCGTTGTAAGCTTGTACAGGTAATAGTGTTAAAAAAAGAAAGACAAGAAAGGTAAAAAAAGCACTGCTTCTCAAACTCTCTACCCCCTTTGGTATATGGAATGTTCCAAAAGGAACAAAAGTACTCTTGTATGATTATACTCTATCTCTGCTTTCTTGTCAGTTCTAAGTAAAAAGCTTTTCTGGTCTTTTGATTGTCATCTCAGGTCTATACAAAAAAAAGTATTGACAAAAAACAGCAAGACTGATATGTTTGACATGAGATGAGTTTAGAGTAGAGTTAAGATGAGAAGAGCAGAGTCGAGCGGAGACGAGCGGAGTCTTTCTGTATGTGAGAGAACCGGTCCACTTCGGTAGGCCGGTTTTTTGTTTTGCCTTTTTTTGGCTTTTTGCTTTATTTATAAGGAAGGTGAGTTCTAATGAGTGCTATGATAAGTAATCAGGAGTTTGTGGAACTAAGTAAAAAATATCGTTATGTTCCTATGCATAGTACCTTCTCGGCCGATCTAGATACGCCTATTACTTTTTTTCACAAGCTAACAGGCGATGGGCTCGGTTATTTGCTAGAAAGTGTGGAACGAGGCACTGTATTAGGACGTTATTCCTTTGTAGGAGCCGATCCTATGGCTTTTTTCACTTGGCCCCCTGGGGATAAGGCTAAGGCAAAGGAAAGTACGATAGAGCAAAAGGATCCTCTAGCTGAACTAAAGCATTGGTTAGAGCAATTGCAAGTAGCTCCTCTATCCTCAGAAGGCGAATTACCTCGTTTTTATGGAGGTGCTGTTGGTTACTTTGCATACGATCTCATTCGCTACTATGAACGTCTTCCTGAAAAAGCTGTAGATGATCGGTCTTTACCAGAAGCTAATCTAATGGTAACTCGATACACCTTGGTTATTGATCATTTACGTCATAAAGCAACTCTCGTTTATCTTGCTGAAGCTGGCGATGAAGAAGCTTATCAATATGGGAAGAAACAATTACAAGAGCGATTACAGATCCTACAAGCACAGATGCAACAAGCTACTTTTGAGAAAGCTATACAGTTTGCAGAAGGTGCAGGAATCGACAATAGTGCCATGACCTCTACTTTTGATCAAGAAAGTTTTTGTCAAGCTGTAGAGAAGTGTAAAGAATATATCGCTGATGGTGACATTTTTCAAGTCGTCTTGTCTCAGCGCTTTTCTAGACCTTTAAGGGTTCATCCTTTCAACATTTACCGTTCCCTACGTTCTCTCAACCCTTCACCTTACCTGTTCTACTTAAACTTACCTGGTCTCACTATGGCTGGTTCTTCTCCGGAGCTCTTAGTTCGAGCTGAAGGTACAGAACTAGAAACTCATCCCATTGCAGGAACAAGGCGCAGAGGCAAAGATGAGGAAGCGGATGCTTTACTATCAGAAGATTTATTAAATGATCCTAAGGAAAGAGCGGAGCATTTGATGCTCGTTGATTTAGGTCGTAATGATATTGGTAGAGTCAGTGAGATGGGTACGGTAAAAGTAGACCGCTTTATGGAAGTAGAGAAATACTCCCATGTAATCCATCTCGTTAGCAAAGTAACAGGTCAACTAGCAAGTGATAAGACAGGTCTAGATGCCCTAGCTAGTGTCATGCCAGCTGGAACGCTCAGCGGTGCTCCTAAAGTACGGGCCATGGAAATCATTGATGAATTAGAACCTGTTCGTCGTGGGCCTTACGGTGGTGCTGTAGGATATCTTGGCTTTGATGGTAACTTAGACTCTTGTATTACTATTCGCACTATGGTGATGCATAACGGACGTGTCGACATACAAGTTGGTGCTGGAATTGTAGCTGATTCCGTACCTATATCAGAATATGAAGAAACAATGAACAAAGCTAGAGCACTATTAGAAGCACTTGATCGAGCGGAGGGAGAATTTCTATGATCGCAATGATCGATAACTACGATTCTTTCACCTACAACCTTGTTCAGTATCTCGGGGAACTAGGAGAAGAGATAAAAGTATATCGTAATGATAATGTTACCATTAAAGACTTAGAGGTTATACAACCTCGACATATTGTTATCTCTCCAGGCCCTTGTACACCTAATGAAGCAGGCATTTCTATGGATGTGATTCGTCACTTTGCTGGTTCTATACCTATCCTTGGAGTATGTCTCGGTCATCAGTCTATAGGTCAAGTCTTTGGTGGCAAAGTTATTCGAGCTAGTCGCTTAATGCATGGCAAAACTTCTCCAATCTTTCATGATAATCAGACTGTTTTTCAAGACTTACCGTGCCCGTTCACCGCTACTAGATATCACTCCCTAGTTGTAGAAGAGGCGTCACTGCCTGATTGTTTAGAAATCTCAGCGAAAAGTGATGACGGAGAAATAATGGGTTTGCGTCACAAGGAATATAAGGTCGAAGGTGTACAATTTCACCCAGAGTCTATCTTGACTGATCATGGCAAAGTGCTACTTAAAAACTTCTTGAATTTAACCTAACCGAAGATAAAAATCCTTTTATTGAGGTGAGTGGAGATGAGTGTAGATATAGGACGTCAAAGTTTGTTGACTTTGATGGATGGAGAACCTTTAGGTGAGAGCAGAGCTGAAGCTTTGATGTCAGCTGTCATGGAAGGTCAAGTTCCCACAGCTCAATTGGCAGGAATACTCGTAGCGCTTCACTTTCTAGGCGAGCGAGAAGAAGAGCTTACAGGCCTTGCTCGAGCCATGCGCAATCGCGTCTACAAAGAGATGTCACCTTTTATACCAGAAAGCTACAGAGATTTGGAAGATAAAGTAGTAGATACTTGCGGCACTGGTGGTGACGGAGTAGGTACATTTAATATATCTACAGCTACAGCCTTAGTAGTAGCCGCAGTCGGCGTGCCAGTAGCCAAACATGGCAATCGTGCTGTATCAGGTAAAGCAGGTTCTGCTGACGTATTAGAAGCTTTAGGCCTTACTATTGATCGTTCACCAGCCCATGCTTTTGAATCTTTATTTAAGACTGGTTTTGGCTTTTTCTTTGCACCACAATGTCATCGAGCCATGGCACATGCGGCACCAGCTCGCAAAGAACTGGCTGTACCTACGGCCTTTAACCTTTTAGGACCTCTGACTAATCCAGCTGGCGCTAGAAAACAACTGATGGGTGTCAATAAGCCAGAACGGGTCGAGCTAATGGCTCGAGTTCTACGAGGACTAGGAGTAAAAAGGGCCTATGTTGTTCATGGTCACAGCGGCTTAGATGAACTAACTGTAACAGGTCCTTCCCAAGTAGCTTTCTTAAATGAAGGGCATATCGAATTAAGCATTATTGACCCACAAGATTATGGTTTCTCCTACTGTCGAATTGAAGAGTTAGCCGGTGGAGACAAAGAAGAAAATGCCAATATAATTGAAAAAGTTTTTCAGGGGCAGAGAGGTCCGCAACGTGATATTGTTCTGCTCAATACGGCGGCTACGCTTTATGTAGCTGATGTGGTTGAAGATTTACATGAAGGCATTGCTCTAGCCCAAGATACCATCGATCGTGGTAAGGCGACCGAATTATTAGATAAACTTAGAGATTAAAGTCAACAGTAAGAAAGTTTTCAGTCACAAGAAGACTTAATAACAAAAGATATCTTAAGAGACTCTCAAAAGAGGAGGCGCAATTCTTGGCACAACCACCAGTTCCTTTACAAGGCTTTCTACAAACAATCTGGGATTGTAAGCAACAAGAGCTTTTTGAAGCTAAAAATAAAATTTCTTATATCGATCTAGAACAGCAACTGCCTTATTTATCAATGCCTTTGGATTTAGCTAAAGCATTAGAGAGTCATAATGGTCCAATAAAAGTTATCGCCGAGGTAAAAAGAGCTTCTCCCTCGAAAGGCCTTCTTCATGGAGAATTAGTTGCTCCAGAGATTGCCAGAATTTACGAAGAAGCTGGTGCCTCAGCTATATCAGTACTAACGGAAGAAAAATATTTCCGAGGTTCTTTGCAGGATCTAAGAGATGTTCGTCCTAAGGTAAAGATACCTCTGTTGCGTAAAGATTTTCTATCTGATCCTTATCAAATTCTCGAAGCAAGAGTAGCTGGTGCTGATGGAGCTTTACTTATTGCCGCTTTCTTAGGACCTACCTTGCTTCAAGAAATGATTCACGGAGCTTTAGAATTCAATATACAACCACTTATCGAAATCCACGATGCCTATGAGATTGAGTGGGTTATAGATGCCATAGAAAGTAATCAAAAAAGAGCAAAGAACTGGACACCTATCGTAGGAATCAACGCTAGAAACTTACAGACTCTCGTAGTTGACAAAGAGCAGGTCTTGCAGTTAGCGGCAGAGCTTCCTAGAGAAGCTATCAAAGTAGCTGAAAGCGGCCTTAAAGAACCCCAAGAAGTCTTTAGGGCAAAAGACGTAGGCTTTGATGCTATCTTAGTAGGAGAAGCGTTGGTAACAGCGCCTCATCCTGGTGCGGCTCTCGCAGATCTAGTAAGTTTAACGAACCCCAAATAATGTAGGTTTAAGAGGAGAACTAGCCGATGACAAATGTTCCACGTGTTAAAATATGCGGAATCGGCACTTATGAAGATGCCCTAATTGCCATTGAGAGTGGAGCTCATGCAATTGCCTTTAATTTTGTGGGCTCGTCAAAGCGATATATTAACCCTGAAAAAGCAAGAGATATTGTCATCAAACTACCACCATTTGTATCTATTGTAGGTGTTTTTGCTGATGAACCCCGGTACAGTGTAGAAGAAATTGCTTCCTTATGTCGCCTACAGGTTCTTCAATTCCATGGTCAGGAGACACCTGAATATTGCAAAAGATGGTCTTACAGCACCATAAAAGCTTTTCGCTTTGCTGATTCAGATCAAGATGTAGAGAAACAAGAAAAAGGAATAGCTATCTATTCTTCTTGGTCAGCTTTAGGAGAAGCTGTTCATGAATACGATGTAGACGCTGTACTAATTGACACCTACACCCCCGGAGCATTAGGTGGTACAGGAAAAGCTTTTGATTGGGACAGAATCGAAGGCACATTATCGAAACCGTGGATCTTAGCTGGTGGATTAAATCCAGATAATGTAGCAGAGGCCGTTAAAAAAGTTAAGCCTTACGGTGTTGATGTAGCTTCTGGTGTGGAAGTAGAAGGTCGCAAAGACCCAGCTAGAGCTAGGGCTTTTGTAGTTGCCGCCAGCGGCGGACCATTATAGTTAAGGCGCAGAAGGAGATAAAGAAAATGGTAACAAAAACGACAACAGCAGGTCGCTTTGGTTCTTTTGGCGGTTCTTATGTACCGGAAACATTGAAGCCCGCTTTGGAAGAACTGGCGCAGGCTTATGAACATTTTTCTCAAGATCCTGCCTTTCAAGAAGAGTTTGTTACTTATCTGAATGAATATGCTGGAAGACCTAGTCTTCTCTACTACGCAAAACGCTTAAGTGATCGTCTTGGTGGTGCAAAAATCTATCTAAAACGAGAAGATCTTAATCATACAGGTTCTCACAAAATTAATAATGTTCTCGGCCAAGCTTTGTTAGCTCATAAAATGGGCAAAAAGCGAGTTATTGCCGAGACAGGGGCAGGCCAACATGGTGTAGCTACAGCAACTGCTTGCGCTCTTTTCGGTCTCTCTTGTGAAGTATATATGGGCGCTGAAGATGTAGAGCGTCAAGCTCTGAACGTGTTACGAATGGAACTACTAGGAGCTAAAGTTATTGCCGTTAGCAAAGGCACTGCTACCTTAAAAGATGCCATTAATGAAGCTCTACGTGACTGGGTCACCAATGTAGAGAACACTTACTACTGCTTTGGAACAGCCGCAGGACCGCACCCTTATCCCTCTATCGTACGAGACTTTCAATCGATTATAGGTAAGGAAGCACGAGAGCAAAGCTTAACCATAGAAGGTCGCTTACCTTCAGCTGTTATTGCTTGTGTTGGTGGCGGCAGTAACGCTATGGGTATCTTTTCTGGCTTTTTAGAGGACGAAGAAGTACCGCTCATTGGAGTAGAAGCTGGTGGTGATGGTATTGATCAAGGTCGACATGCCGCATCCTTAGTAGCTGGTAAGCCAGGCGTCTTGCACGGCGCTCGCTCCTATCTCTTGCAAGATGAGCACGGGCAAGTTTTATCAACTCATTCCATTGCCGCAGGTCTAGATTATCCTTCTGTAGGACCACAATTGGCTTACTTAAAAGAACAAGGGAGAGCAACCTTTGTAGCTATCAATGATCGTGAAGCATTAGATGGTTTTGCTATGCTTGCTAGCACAGAAGGAATTCTACCAGCCTTAGAAAGCTCTCACGCTGTAGCTCAAGCGATTAAGATGGCACCAACAATGAGGCAGGATCAATTTATCATCCTTAACCTTTCTGGAAGAGGCGACAAAGACGTGCACACATTAGCCGAGGAGGTGGGCAAAGATGCTAGATAATGCTAGAGGTACTGCAAAAATTGAAGCCACCTTCGAGGCACTACGAAAAGAAGGCCGTAAAGCTTTTATCCCTTTTATCACGGCAGGAGATCCCGACCTAAGGACAACAAAGGAACTTGTGCTGGCCATGGAACAAGCAGGTGCACATATTATTGAACTTGGTGTACCATTTAGCGACCCTGTAGCTGATGGTCCTGTTATTCAAGCGGCTACATCGAGAGCTTTAGATGGTGGCACAACTTTATCTTCTGTACTTAACCTCGTTCAACAATTACGCCAAGAAACAGATGTCCCCCTAGTATTGATGACCTACTATAACTTACTTCTAGCCTATGGACTGGAAAAATTTGCTCAAGTAGGTGCAGAAGTTGGAATTGACGGCGTTATTATTGCTGACTTACCAGTGGAAGAAGGAGATGAGTTGCGAGAACTACTAGACCCAGTAGGTCTTGCGCTGATTCCTTTAGTAGCACCAACGTCAACGAAAGAGCGACTTGAACTTATAGCAGAAAAAGCCCGTGGCTTCATCTACTGTGTATCATTAACGGGGGTAACAGGCGAAAGGCAAGACTTGCCTCCAGATGGAGAAAAGTTAATTCAAAGGATGAGAGAAGTAACGTCACTGCCCTTAGCTCTTGGCTTTGGAATTTCTAAGCCTGAACAGATTCCTTTGATAGCCCAAAAAGCAGATGCGGTTATTGTGGGAAGTGCCATCGTAAAAAAAATAGAAGAAAACTTGAACTCTAAAGAAAAGCTCCTGAACGAGACGACTGATTTTGTTCGCCAAATGGTGCAGGCTTTACCACAATAATTTACAATTAAAAAATTCAATCATTGTCAGCCGGTGGAGGCTGTGTTATAGTCTCATATGTAGGACCTTTGCAAGAGCAAAGGCGTAGGATGGTAGCAGAAGCTAAGTAGCTTCTGGAAGAACTTTTTTGTAGGATGGTAGCACGGTAGGAGACGAAGATTTTTTCAGGCACTCCACCTATTCTGTTGGAGTGCCTTTTTTGTCTCTTTTATAGATTACCGATTGCTAAACCTTCCGAACGGAAAGATTAATAGTAAGAAAAAGGGAGGCATGGACAATGATCATTGTTATGAATCGAGGCGCATCTGAAGAGTCGATCAGTTCTGTCTGTGAGCGATTGGAAAAAGAAGGATTTATTATTCATTTGTCTAGAGGTGTGGAGAGAACCATCATAGGAGCGGTTGGTGATAAAACCCGCATTGACCGATCCAACTTGGAGGCATTACCAGGTGTGGAAAAAATTGTTTCGATTTTACAACCTTACAAATTAGCGGGAAGAGATTTCCGTCAAGAAGATACAGTGATCACCATTGGTGACGTAGAGATTGGTGGCAATCAAGTTCAAGTCTTTGCCGGTCCTTGCGCTGTAGAGAGCTGGGAACAACTTATTGAATCGGCTAGAGCTGTGAAAGAAGCAGGTGCCAAAATATTACGAGGCGGTGCTTTCAAACCTCGTACATCTCCTTACGCTTTCCAAGGTCTTGAAGAGAAAGGCCTGCAGTTATTAGCTAAAGCGCGAGAAGAGACGGGACTGCTCATCACAACAGAAGTTATGGACCCACGAAGCATTGAAATCATTGCGCATTACAGTGATATCTTGCAGGTCGGCGCTCGCAATATGCAGAACTTCTTCTTGCTCAAAGAATTAGCGAAAATTGAAAAGCCTATATTGCTCAAGCGCGGCCTTTCTTCCACAATAGAAGAATGGTTAATGGCGGCAGAATACTTAATGGCTGGTGGCAATAATCAGGTTATTCTCTGTGAACGCGGCATAAGAACATTTGAGACTTACACAAGAAATACTTTAGATATAAGTGCCGTTCCTATAGTTAAGCAGTTGAGTCACTTACCAGTTATTGTTGATCCGAGTCATGGTACTGGAAAGTGGCAGTTAGTTCGTCCTATGTCTCAGGCTTCTATTGCTGCTGGTGCTGATGGCCTGATGATTGAAGTTCATCCTAATCCTAGTGAAGCTCTTTGTGACGGTCCACAATCATTGACACCGGAAAACTTTACAGTTTTAATGGAAGATATGCGCAAAATGGCGCGCATCATGGGGAAGACTTTGTAGATATATAATGTAGCTTAAAAAGCTCATGGAGGTTTTATGAAAGAGAAAGCCATCAGAGCCGGTTATTTAGGACCTGAGGGAACCTTCAGTGAAGAGGCCGCTCAGGTCTTTTTTTCTTATCAAGAACAAGAAGTTTCTCTTAGCCCTTTTTCGTCTATTCCACTGCTTTATGATGCTTTAGGTAAAAGAGAAGTTGATCTAGCGATGCTCCCTGTTGAAAACTCTATAGAAGGAACTGTCAATCAAACACTAGACGAATTGATTGAACATCCTTCTCTTCTAATTAGTGGCGAAATCATCTTATCGATTCACCATTGCTTACTAGTTCGACCAGATCAAGAGTGGGCGAAATTAGAAAGAGTCTACTCTCATCCTCAAGCACTAGCACAATGTCGAACTTTTCTGGAAAAGAACTTAGCAGAAACTGCTTTGTTTCCCACTTTATCAACAGCAGAAGGGGCGCAAATTGTAGCCAAATCAACAGAACCTTATGGTGCTATTGCTTCGCGATTTGCCGCCTTACGTCAGGGCTTAGAAGTAGCTGTTCCTGATATTCAAAGCAAACAAAACAATAAAACGCGCTTTTTAGTTATTGGTCGTCAGTTGACAGAGCCGACGGGAGCAGACAAAACATCTATTGTTTTTGCTCTTCCCCAAGATAGACCTGGCGGGCTCTACAGTATTCTCAAAGAATTTGCAGAGCGTCAAATAAACTTAACAAGGATTGAATCAAGGCCAACAAAGCAAGAATTAGGACATTATCTTTTTTTCATAGATTGTCTTGGTCATCAACGCGATCCTATGGTAGCAGAAGCACTACATGCTATTGGTAAAAACACAATTTTAACGCGCATTCTGGGAAGTTACAAAATAGGGATGGTGAAAGAATGAGCCGACCCTTTCAACGAATTGCCATAGTCGGGATGGGTTTGATTGGCGGATCTATAGGGATGGCTCTTTATCAAGGAAAGATAGCTGAAGAAGTTGTTGGCTGTGACCTCAACGTAGAAAGCCTAGACCTAGCTCTATCGACCAAAGCGGCCCATCGTGTGGAAAAAGATATTGTCAAAGCTGTTAAAGATGCCGAAATGGTCATTCTGGCCACACCAGTGCGCACCTATCCTAGCATCGTCAAAGCTATGAAGGATCACTTAGAAGTTGGTGCGATTGTTACCGATGTAGGCTCTACGAAAAGTTGGGTCGTAAAAGAATTAGAGACTTTACTTGGTGATGATAATCCTTTCGTAGGAGGTCATCCCATGGCCGGTTCAGAGAAAAAAGGCATGGAAGGTGCAGATCGTTACCTGCTCGAAAATGCTGTCTATGTACTTACACCTCATGATCGAACATGCAGAAAAGCATTAGAAAAAGTAAAGTCTATGGTTCAAGCTTTAGGTGCTCGCAGTCTAGTCTTATCCGTAGAAGAACATGACAAAATGGTTGCCATGGTTAGTCATCTGCCTCATATGGTGGCCGTAGCTCTTGTTGATACGCTTGGTGAAGTTACAAAAGAGCATCCATCAGTAACTATGTTAGCCGCTGGAGGATTCCGAGATACTACACGAATAGCCGCTGGCGATCCACAGATGTGGTACGATATTGCTTGCACTAATCGTAATCTTCTAGTTGAAAAGATAGATCACTTTCAAAGTCTCTTAGAAAAGCTGAAAAGAGAGATTCTAACTTGCGGTCAGACCATACAAGGGACAGAAGAACCTTTAAAAGTACGCTTGCAAAAGGCTAGAGATCTTCGTCTGTCTATTCCAGGTAAAGCTAAAGGTTTATTGCCAGGCATTCACGAGGTTATTGTCACCGTACCAGATCGCCCTGGTATGATTGGACATATGGCTCGACTGCTAGGTGATCAAGGTATAAACATAGCTGATATCGAGATTTTACGTGTTCGAGAAGGCGATGGAGGTACAATTCGCATAGGATTTTATCAAGCTCATGAAGCGGAAAAAGCCTTACAGGTGCTAAGTCAAGATGGAATTATCGTAAAACGATGCTGAGGAGGAAATAACATGGCCAGAAATGTTGTGGCAATAGAAGGAAAAGGGCCTTTGAGAGGTGATTTAACTGTACCTGGAGACAAGTCAATCTCCCATCGAGCAGTTATGTTTGGTGCATTAGCACAAAGCCAAACAAGGATTAGCAACTTCTTGCCAGGTCAGGATTGCCTCTCAACCATAAGTTGTTTTCAAAAGCTTGGTGTACCGATTGTTCAGCCTTCTACAACAGACGTTATTGTAGAGGGACAAGGTTTAATGGGGTTAAAAGAGCCTTCTGATCTGCTCGATGTTGGTAATTCAGGAACAACAATGCGTTTGATGGCTGGTATCTTAAGTGGACAATCTTTTTTTTCTGTAATGACAGGTGATAGCTCAATTCGACGACGCCCTATGGGCCGCGTTACAGAACCACTGAAAGCCATGGGTTCAACTATTCTAGGTCGAGAAGGTGGTAAAAAAGCGCCTCTGGCCATTGCAGGTACACAAAAACCTTTACTTGCTCTAACGTATCAAAGCCCCGTAGCAAGTGCTCAGGTCAAGTCAGCTATTCTTTTGGCTGGATTATACGCTGAAGGGTCAACTAAAGTAATAGAACCTCATCGCTCTCGTGACCATAGTGAACGTATGCTAAAAGCTTTTGGTGCTAAGATTAGCCAGTCTGAAGAAGGCTTGAACAGCGAGATAGAAGGATTTCCTAGTTTGATTGGACAAGAAATAGATGTACCAGGTGATATCTCGTCAGCTGCTTTTTTGCTAGTTGCCGCTTCTGTGATTCCAGGTTCGGAGCTATATATTCGTAACGTGGGCATCAATCCCACGCGTGATGGTGTTATAGAAGTGTTAAGAGCTATGGGCGGAAAGATAAAGGTCGAGAACGAAAGAGTAGTGGCTGGAGAACCAGTGGCTGATATTTTGGTACAAGCCAGTACTCTTCACGGCACAACAATTGAAGGAGAAGTCATACCTCGTCTCATCGATGAGATACCAATTCTTGCTGTGGCCGCTCTCTTTGCTCAAGGACAAACCACCATAAAAGATGCTGAAGAATTGAGAGTAAAAGAATCTGATCGAATTGCTGTCTTAGCAGATCAACTGCGCATGATGGGTGCTAAGGTAAAGGAACTACCCGATGGGATGATCATTGAAGGAAGTCAGACTTTACAAGGAGCAGAAGTAGAAAGCAAAGGAGATCATCGCATTGCTATGGCTTTAGCCGTCGCTGGTCTTCTTGCAGAGGGTGTAACAGAAATCTCAGATGCCTCAGCAGTAGAAGTATCTTATCCAGGATTCTTTTCTGTTCTGACAGATCTACAGCAATAAATAAAATATGATACAATAGACAGAAAAGATAGCTTAAGGAGTATTAAGAATAGTGATAGAACCGATACAGATTGCTATAGATGGTCCTGCCGGAGCTGGTAAAAGTACGGTAGCAAAAGAAGTAGCGCGACGATTAGGATACTTATATATTGACACAGGTGCCATGTATAGAGCCCTAACCTGCCTTGCTTTGGAGAAAAATGTATCTTTATTTGATGAACAAGCCCTTACCAATTTAGCTCATAATAGCACGATTAATTTAGTCCAAAAGGAAGAGCGATTACATGTCTTTGTTGAAAATATAGAAGTTACAGAAGCTATTCGAAGTCCCTTAGTCTCTAGCCATGTATCGCAAGTGGCCGCAGTAGCAGGCGTGCGCATGATTATGGTTGAACAGCAAAGAGCAATGGCTCGTTCACAAAGTGTGGTCATGGATGGTCGAGATATCGGTAGTCATGTCTTACCTTTTGCACAGATCAAAATTTTTCTTACTGCCTCGATTGAAGAAAGAGCTCGTCGGCGTTATCTGGAAATGACAGCAAAAGGCATTCCTGTTAATGAAGAAGTGTTAAAAGAAGAAATTCAGCGTCGCGATGAGCAAGATGCTTCCCGTGAAGTATCTCCTCTAGTAAGAGCTGAAGATGCTTCTATCCTTGATACGACAGGTCTTGAAATCGAAGCAGTAATTCAAATAATCTTAGACCTTACTGCCCGAAGAGGCAGGTGAAGAGCTTGCAAGATAAAGACAGAGAAGAGTACCAGCCCCACGAAAGACCTTCAGCTCTCTTCCGTTTTTTTAGACCTATCTTGTTCTGGTTTTTTGCAAAAATCTGTCGTTGGGAACTAAAAGGCTTTGAGAATGTTCCCCAATCAGGACCTGTAATAATCGTTTCGAATCATGTCTCTAATTGGGATCCACTCATTGTTGGTTGTGCTATTCAGAGACCTGTGCACTTTATGGCCAAACTAGAACTTTTTCAAGTTCCTCTCTTAGGAACTCTATTGCGCAATTTTGGTGCTTATCCTGTAGAACGGGGAGGCTCTGGAAGAAAGGCCTTGAAAAGGTCTATAGATCTTCTGGGGCAAAATAAAGTAATCGGTTTATTTCCTGAAGGAACGAGAAGCAAAACGGGTAAACTAGGAGAAGCCAAAGCAGGAGTAGCGCTTATTGCTGCTAAAGCAGGTGCTCCCATCGTACCTATAGGCTTGTATAACAGCGCCAATGTTTTATCAGACCGTCGAAGCAATCCCTGTATTGTTTCTGTAGGTCCACCGATTCTGATTGAGACGGCAGAAGGTGAGAAAGTTACAAGTCAAAAGCTACAAGAAATAACGGACCAGATTATGAATTCTATTGCAGAACAAATTGAGAAAGGCCGCGAAAGCAGAGCTTTTTAATATAAACGAACCAACCTTATTGCTTTGCTTTTTCCCCTTTGTAGCCTTGAGCTAAAGGGGAATTTTTATGTGCTAAGCAGGAATTATCCGTTTTATCTCGAAAATAGTACCAGAACGTGACGAGGAGTGATGGGATTGCAAGTCTTCCTGGCGGAACACGCTGGGTTCTGTTTTGGTGTTCAGAGAGCCTTGGACAAAGTGGAAGAAGAACTGCAAAAAAATGGTGATGTAGCAACTTATGGTCCTTTGATACACAATCCACAGGTTGTTGAAAGACTGGCTCAGCAAGGCGTTAAAGTGATCCAGACCTTCCATGAAGACAATCCGAACAGGGTTGTGATCCGTTCTCACGGCGTCGGTCCTGAAGTATATGGCCTCGCTGAACAGCGAGATTTTGAACTTATCGATGCCACTTGTCCCTTTGTCAAAAAAGTTCAAAAGGCTGCACAGCGCTTCACAGAAGAAGGCTATCAAGTTGTTGTAGCGGGCGATCAAGAACACCCAGAAGTCCAAGGTATTGTTGCCTGGACTGGGGGAAAAGCCCTAGTGATAGCTAATCAAAAAGAAGCAGAAGCGTTAAACCTCGAGGGTAAGGTAGCATTAATTGCGCAAACTACTCTAAAAGAAAGTACATTGCGCGAGATAGCCTTGGTCCTTGGCCAAAAAGAAGGTCTACACTTGGAGGTTGAAAACACCATCTGCTCAGCTACAGCAAAGCGACAAACAGCGGCGCAAAAGCTTGTTGAGCAGGTTGATGTGATGGTGGTCATTGGGGGGCATAATAGCTCCAATACAAAAAAGTTGGCTCAAATTTGTCGTGAGGCCGGCGTGCCCACCTATCACATAGAAAAGCCTGAAGAATTGGACTGTCAATGCTTTCAAGGAATTCAAAAAGCCGGAATTACGGCAGGGGCTTCTACGCCCCACTGGATAATCGAGGAGGTAGTTCAGAGAATGTCCGACTGGAATCAAGAAGGAACAGAGAACAAGGAAACAGTAGAACAAGAAAATGCACAACAGCCAGAAGAAGTAACACAAGAGGCTGACATGGAGGATATGGGAACTTTTGAAGAGACCTTCAAGAAGTATGAAGAAGGTCAGAAAAAGTTCGAAGAAGGACAACTGATTACAGGCGAAGTTGTAAAAGTAAGTTACGATGAAATACTCGTTCATGTTGGTGGCAAATCAGAAGGTGTAATTCCTCGCCGAGAGATTGCTCCAAGAGTTCCTGATAATGTAGAAGAGATTGTGAAAGTTGGTCAAGAGATCCCAGTTGTAGTTCTCAAGGCTGAAAATGAAGACGGTACACTTCTACTATCACGTCGTAGAGCTATTGAGCAAGAGAAGATCGTAGCCATAAAAGAAGCCAAAGAGCGCGGTGATATTGTGACTGGCGAAGTTATCGCTGTCGTCAAAGGCGGACTTCGCGTTGATATTGGTATTATCGGCTTTGTGCCAGCTTCTCTAATTGAACGTGGTTATGTAGAGGACTTAGATCAGTATCTAGGTCAAACCTTACGCATGAAGATTATGGAAATAGATGATCAACGGAACAATGCTGTCTTATCACAGAAAGTAGTTCTAGAAGAAGAATATCAAAAAGCTCGTAAGCAGACTTGGGAAGAGATCGAAGATCATCAGACTCGCCGTGGTACAGTTCGTCGTTTGACTGACTTCGGTGCTTTTGTTGACTTAGGTGGTGTAGACGGTCTTCTGCATATTTCTGAAATGTCTTGGGGACGAGTTAAGCATCCTAGCGATGTTGTCAAAGAAGGCGATCTAATTGATGTATACGTGCTAAAAGTAGATCGCGATAAAGAAAAAGTATCTCTAGGTTTGAAGCAAGTTCTTCCTAATCCCTGGAGTACTGTTACGGAGAAATATCCTATTGACTCTATCATTGAAGTCACCATCGTTCGTTTAACAACTTTTGGTGCTTTTGCTGAGTTAGAGCCTGGCGTAGATGGTTTGATTCACATTTCTCAGTTAGCAGACCGTCGTGTCAATAAGCCTGAAGATGTTGTTTCTGTAGGTCAACAAGTTAAAGCTAAAGTTTTAGATATCAAAGAAGACGAGCGCCGCATCTCTTTAAGCATGCGTGCCGTTCAGGATGATCAGGAGCAAGCAGAAGTTCAAGCTTACCTGGATAATCAGGAAAACTAATTTTCCTGAGCAGGTGATTCTACATTGAATTGCTCTTGAAGTATAGAACAAAGAAGCGGGGCACTGGTCCCGCTTTTTCTTTCGTCTTTTTTGAGGATGGGACGGTCAAGATGATTTTAGTAATAGCGGAAAAAGCATCGGCAGCTCGAGAATTTGCTCGAGTGCTTGCGCCGAAAGCTAGAAAAAACAAGCAAGGCTTCTTAGAGGATGAAAACTTTGTCATTGCACATGCTCGCGGACATTTAGTGGAGCTTATGACACCTGGTGAGATTGATAGCAAATACAAGCGTTGGAGTCTCAAAAACCTACCTATTCTACCAGATAAGATTCCACTGAAAGTCCGAAGCGGGACAGTCAAAGAATTCAATGCGCTGAAAGCACTGTTACAACAGCGTAAATTTCGCTTTGTAGTTTGCGCTACTGATGCTGGTCGGGAAGGACAATTAATATTCGACTATATCTATGAATTAGCTTGCTCTAGCCTGCCTGTTAAGCGATTATGGCTTTCAACCTTTACTGATGATGGCATTAGCAAGGCTTGGCAAGCAATGCAAAATTATGATGCCTATGGGGGTCTATCTAAAGCGGCACGTTTGCGAGCACAATCGGACTGGATCGTAGGGATGAATGCTTCACCAGCTGTTTCGCTCACTGCTGGCCGTAAGATTAATGTGGGACGGGTTATGACGCCAACCTTGACCTTAATTGCTCGACGTACTGAAGAGCATCGCGATTTCCAACCAGAACCTTACTTCCTCGTTAAAGCCTGCTTTGATAATGCTTTTTGGGGGACTCTTTTGACAGAAGCAGGAGATAAGCTGGCTCGTTTTTCAGAGCGATCTCAAGCAGAAGCGATTGTGGAAGAGCTGAATAATCAAAAAGGACAAGTTGTAAAGCAAGAAAACAAAAAAGAAATGCAAAGTGCGCCACCACTTTTTAATTTATCAGACCTACAAATTACAGCGGCTAAAGCTTTTGGTTTTTCTGCTGATAAGACTTTATCGATTGCTCAGGCTCTTTACGAAAAACATAAATGCTTGTCCTATCCAAGAACATCGTCAAGACATATAGAACCTTCTCTCATACCACAACTACCGACTTTGGTCAAGGTTGCTGAAGCCATTCCAGAATTAGCTGACATAACTCGTCAGATTCTAAGCGCTCCTTTGCCTAAGTTAAGTAAAAAGTATATGGATAGCAGTAAGGTGACTGATCACCACGGCTTGATACCTACAGGCAAGAACGTAGATTTGTTGCTATTGTCAAGCCAAGAAAAAGCTATTTACTTAATGGTCTTAAGGCGTTTTTTAGCCATCTTTTTACCACCTGCGCACTATGAAAAGAAAGAAATATTAATGGCCATTGTAGATCGAGAAGGCCTGGTTTTTCGTTCTCGCGGTAAAAAGCTTATACAACCTGGTTGGCTTGCACTATATCAACATGAAGAGGATGGCAAGTCACGAAAGGAAGCTGAAGAAGATGGTGAGGAAGAACAGCTCTTACCTCAGGTAAGAGTTGGGGAGATTTTTCCTGTTACCGATAAGGTGTTAGAAGAGAGAGTAACTACAGCGCCACCACTTTTTACAGACGGCACTATCATTAAGGCCATGCAAAACATTGCAGAGTTTTTGGATGATAGAGCCTTAAAAGGCATCTTAAAGCCTTTAGGGTTGGGAACAGAAGCAACAAGAGCGGCTATTGTTGAGAAGCTATTAAAGCTTGAGATGATTGTTCGAGTTGGTAAAGGAAAAGTTAAGCAGATTGTGGCCACCGATTTTGGCTTACAAGTCGTCCAGGCTATTCAAGATGAAGCAATCAAGTCGCCAGCTTTAACTGCCCTTTGGGAGGATAAATTGTCTCAAATTGAAGATGGCACTTTACAAGAAGAGATGTACCTGCAAGAATTACATCAATATATACATAGTTTAATTGTTAATTTGCAAAAAGCGCCGCAAGTAATAAAAGAGGAAAAACCAAGCTCTACCTTTGCTAAGGACAAGGTTTCAAGAGGTACGAGCAAGCAAGCTGAAGTGAAGGCTAATGCTTTTGGCTTTTGTCCCCTTTGTCGAGGTGAAATTATTGAAGGCAAAAAAGGCTACGGTTGTTCTAGCTGGAAAGAAGGTTGTTCTTTCGTTATTTGGAAAGAGATAGCTGGCAAGAAAGTCACGGTAGCAACAGTTCGAACCTTACTTAGCAAAGGTAAGACAGGTCTCCTCAAAGGCTTCCGTTCCAAAGCTGGCAATGCCTTCTCAGCTACTTTAGTTATCAAAGACGGGAAAGTGGAGTTTCAATTCTAATGGCTTATACTTATATTTTGCACTGTGCTGACGGCTCTTTCTATACTGGCTGGACTGTTGACTTAACCAAAAGAGTAGAGCGTCATAACGACGGAACAGGCAGTGCTTATACTAGAGCTCGGCTACCTGTTAAACTTATCTACTGGGAATTTAAAGAGACAAGACAGGAAGCACAACGTCGAGAATGGGAAATAAAACAGTTGAAACGATCAGAAAAAGTAGCTTTAATCAATTTCTTTACAGAAAAGCTGAGAAGTCAAGATTTAGAAATAAAATCCTAATATAAAAGTATAGAAAAGTGCAATATAGCAAGCCCCTCAGACTGTAAGCGTGGCAGTTCGAGGGGCTTGCTGTATTTATTTAAATGCTTTTTATGACTTTATGAGGGAAATGCTTGCTATTGTTTGTTAGGATCTTTGTTCTCTTCTGGTGTTGGTAAAGGCTCAGAAAAAGGAACAAGGTCAGGTTTTTTTATAGGTGGGGCAGGTTTTTCAATAGGCTTAGGTGGTAGAGGTTTTTCAATAGGCTTAGGTGGTAGAGGTTTTTCAATAGGCTTAGGTGGTAGAGGTTTTTCGATAGGTTTAGGCGGAGCTGGCTTTTTGATTGGTTTAGGTGGTTCTTCAATAGGTTGTACTGGCTTTGGTATAGCAGGAATTTTAGGTGGTGGGCAAGTTTTTTTGGGAGCTTTAGGAGGCAATGGGCGACGCTCAGGAACTTTAGGCTCACAGGGACGTGGTGGAGGTGGTGTTGGCATCGTTGATTTCAGATCATCCATCATGCATAGGAACATCATTTGCATATGTTTATATAACCGTCGATACATATGCTGTCCGTACTGATCAACCATGGACATAACCATTCGTTCCATCCGTTTTTCCTGTTCTCTCATAAGGCGATGGCACTCTTCAATAGGTTCTCTTTTTACTGGTTTTTTGGGAGGCTTTGGAGGATGACAAGGATAAGGTGGGTAGCGGCAATCACTCATAAAAGGATCCCCTTTCCTTTAGAACCTTTCATTTTAGCTGTTCATAGCAACTAAAACACGCTTCGTCTTGGGCGAACGTACGAAAGGATTTGTTTATTAGACATCGTTAATTGTCGCTACATCATATGTAAGTCTACTCTAAGAGGTGACGCTCCCTTTAGAAGGAGGTGAAGGTGTGAATCTAACTCGTAGAAAGAAAAGACACTATCTTTTGCCCCTAGGCCTCTGGCTTACATGTTTTTTCTTCATTATTCCTTCCCTTGCAATAGCAGAAGAAGGTTTTGAAGAAAAAATAATTTTCAGTGGTTCTCAAGCTACTTCTTTTGAAAATGCTATCTTAATTGAGAGCTTGCAAGAACCTACTACGATTTTTGGAAACTTTTCTTCTCAGGGTCAAAGTGATTTTTATCTTATTAAAGCCCAAAAAGGTGAGCAATTACTTCTAGAAATGTCCATTCCACAGATATCTAGGCTTGACTCTTTTCGCCCCGCTTTTTTTGTAGTAGGTCCAGAATTGCCAAACAATCATGATTTTCCTTTTGTTCTGCCACTACCATCTGAATACAAAACATATCAAGTCCTACCAGCAGAGCGAGAAAAAGCTCGCATCGATTCTTTTTCAGGAAACTCTTATTGGATTACGCAAGCTTTTCAGTATCCTATACCTGATGATGCCGAATACTATATCATCGTCTATGATGAAAAAAAACAAGAAGGAAAATATCAGCTCCGCATAGGTACTAGCCAAGAAAAGCCTTTCTATCGTATCTTAACAAACCCTATAGACTTTTTAGCTCTCCGTGCCTGGTATAATCCAATACAAGTACTCATCCCCACAGGACTATTTGCCATGGCCATGATGGTTTTTCTAGTCAATATATTGAAACGAAAAAAATAGTTCTATAATAATAGTAAAATTTAATTGTGCGACTTCTTCTTTTCCTATTGCTCTTAGAGAAGAAGAGGTCTATAATGTCTACCGTACAGGGAAATACTCCACCGTGGATGGACAGAGGTGAAGCCATGGACAAAGGAGGAAAGCGTTTTTATCTTGTTGATGGCACTATATTGCCAGAAGCAATCTTGAAAACGGCGTGGGCTAATGAGATGTTGGCCAAAGGAGAAGTTAGTAGGGTTAGCGAAGCTGTAGAGAAGGTAGGCTTAAGTAGAAGCGCCTATTACAAATATAAAGACGGCGTTCTTCCCTTTCAAGGGAATGGGCGCCCTCACATTCTCTCTGTAAGCCTACTGTTAGAGCATCAACGGGGTATATTGTCTCGTGTCTTAAATACGGTTGCGGCTGTTGATGGCAATATTTTAACAATTAATCAATCCGTTCCTGATAAAGGGCTAGCGCCTGTTTTATTGGTGCTCGATATTTCACAGCTTTCTGTTGATGTTCCTCATTTGCAGGGGGAATTAAGAAGACTTAGTGGGGTACGGCAAGTTCAGTTAGTAAGTGATGAATCTTCTAAGTGAGGTGTACTATTATGAAAAAACCTATTGGAGTTGCTTTGTTAGGTCTTGGTACAGTCGGTGGGGGAACTTATAGAATTCTAGAAAACCGCAAAAAAGAAATTGAGCAAAGATTAGGTGTGCCTGTTGAAGTAAAAAAAGTACTGGTCCGAGATGTCAATAAAGCAAGAACAACTGCTGTTCCACAAGCTTTACTGACGGACAAGCCTGCCGGAATTATGGAAGATCAGGAAATAGCTATCGTTGTTGAGCTCATGGGTGGTATCGAACCAGCATTTACTTATATAAAAGAAGCTTTAAAAGCAGGGAAAAGCGTTGTTACAGCTAATAAAGATCTGATGGCTCTGCATGGCGGTGAGTTGCTCGCACTAGCGGAGAGCAATGGCGTTGATCTGGAGTTCGAAGCTTCTGTAGCTGGTGGTATTCCAATCATTCGTCCTCTAAAAGTTTGTTTAGCCGGCAATCGTATGGAAGAGCTAAAAGGAATTATTAATGGAACGACGAATTTTATTTTGACGAAGATGACACAAGAAGGCAGTGATTTTGCCGAAGTATTAAAAGAAGCGCAAGATCTTGGTTATGCAGAAGCCGATCCTACTTCCGACGTGGAAGGACTTGATGCGGCACGGAAGTTAGCCATATTAGCTTCCATTGCTTTTAACACAAGAGTAGCGCTAGATAAGGTATATGTTGAGGGGATTACCAAGATCTCAGCACGAGATATAGAGTATGCTCGAGAGATGGGTTATACAATTAAACTTCTAGGCATCGCCAAAGAACAAGAAGGTCAAGTAGAAGCACGTGTTCATCCTGCTATGATTCCTTCTTACCATCCCCTTGCGGCTGTTAATGACGCCTTTAATGCTATTTTCGTTCGTGGCGATGCTGTTGGTGATGCTATGTTCTATGGAAGAGGAGCTGGCGACCTACCGACAGGTAGTGCTGTTGTAGGTGATATCATTGATGCCGCCCGCAATTATACCCGTCAGAATCAAGGACGAATTAGTTGCACTTGTTATGATGAAAAGCCAGTAAAATCTTTTGGTAAGATAGTCTGTCGTTATTATTTGCGTCTTCGTGTATCAGACAAGCCCGGCGTATTAGCAGCCATTGCTGGTGTTTTAGGAGATCATGAAGTCAGCATCCAGACAGTCATTCAAAAAGAACATGTGGGCAAAGATGCAGAAATCGTTCTTGTCACACACAAAGTCAAAGAAGAAAATTTACAGAAAGCCTTGCAAATCCTTGAGGCTATGGATATTGTAGAAAAGATCAACAATGTCATACGTGTCGAGCAAGATTAGTGAAGGATATCGGAAAGGGGCAGGAATATGTCGGATTGGCAAGGGATTATACCTGCATTTAAAGAATTTCTCCCAGTAACAGAAGGGACACCTATGTTGACCTTGAAGGAAGGCAATACACCTTTACTTCGAGCGCCTCGACTGTCAGAGCAGTTGGGTGTAGAATTATACTTCAAGTTTGAAGGCATGAATCCGACAGGCTCTTTTAAAGACCGTGGCATGGTTATGGCTGTAGCTAAAGCGGTAGAAGAAGGTGCCCAGGCGATTATGTGTGCTTCTACAGGAAATACTTCTGCGGCGGCCGCGGCTTATGCGGCCCGCTGTGGCATAAAATGTATCGTCTTGATTCCAGAAGGCAAAATTGCTTTAGGTAAGCTAGCACAAGCTTTGATCTATGGAGCTAAAGTAATTTCTATAGAAGGGAATTTTGATGAAGCTCTCAAGATTGTACGTAACATATGTGCTGAACATCCTGTAACGCTCGTAAATTCCGTCAATCCTTACCGAATTGAAGGACAGAAAACAGCGGCTTTTGAAGTATGTCAGCAGTTAGGTGACGCACCAGATTATCTAGCTATACCCGTCGGCAATGCTGGCAACATAACAGCCTACTGGAAAGGCTTTGTTGAATGGCAGAAAGCTGGTAAGGTTGACAAAAGGCCAAAAATGATTGGCTTTGAAGCTGAAGGTGCGGCGGCTATTGTATATGATCGAGTTATTGAGAAGCCAGAAACGGTTGCCACAGCTATTCGTATTGGAAACCCTGCTTCCTGGGAAGGTGCTGTTAATGCAGCCAAAGAATCAGGCGGGCTTATTGACTATGTAACGGACGAAGAAATTTTAGCGGCCTATCGTTTATTAGCTTCTCAGGAAGGTATTTTCTGTGAACCTGCTTCAGCCGCTTCCTTAGCAGGCGTTATCAAAAAGAAAAAAGAAGGATTATTGCCAGAACAAGCGCGAATTGTTTGTGTTCTAACTGGTCATGGCCTGAAAGATCCTGATAATGCAATTGCTACTGTAGCAGGTGGTCCGATCATGGTGCCAGCAACAGAAGAAGCGGTTCTGCGGGAGGTTTTTTAAAATGACACCCGCCAGGGCTTCTGGTTTTGTGCGCGTCAAAGTCCCGGCGACAACGGCAAATCTTGGTCCCGGTTTTGATACGATAGGAATGGCACTAGAGCTTTATAATATTGTTGAATTGTCTTTACTTGCACCAGATGAACTTGTGGTGGAAGTAGAAGGAGAAGGCGTTGCCAACATTCCTAGAGATGAGACGAATATTGTAATAAAAGTTATTAGACAAGTCTTTAAAAAAGCTAAGAAAAATCCTAGCGGCTTTAAGCTAAAGCTAATCAACCATATACCTGTAGCAAGAGGATTAGGTTCTTCTGCAGCTGCTCTAGTAGGTGGTGCTGTGGCGGCTAACGAACTTTGCGGCAATGCTCTTAGCGATCAAGAGATCTTAGAGATCGTAACAGATTTTGAAGGACATCCTGATAATGTGGCTCCAGCACTTTTTGGTGGTGTTGTTGTATCAGCTCAGATGAAATCGGAACAAGGAACAGAAGTCGTGAGCCGGAAGATTCCACCGCCATACGGACTGAAAGCAGTTGTGGCCATTCCAGATTTTCACTTGGCAACTAAGAGCGCACGAAGTGTATTGCCTGCTCAAGTACCTTTTGAAGATGCAGTCTTTAACCTATCACGAGTTAGTATGGTGATTATGGCCTTTATTCATAACGATTGGGATCTTTTGTCTAAGATGATGGAAGATCGTTTACATCAACCTTATCGACAAGCATTAATACCGGGGATGACAGAGGTTTTTGAAGAGGCTCGTCAAGCTGGTGCTATAGCCGCTATGCTTAGTGGTGCAGGACCTACCTTGATAGCTTTTGGTCTCGAGGATACACAGGAGATTGCTGAGGCCATGGAAAAAGCTTTCTTACGCCACGGTGTTAACATTACAATTAAAGAATTAAAACCCAGTCCTGTCGGGGCTAAAGTATTCTAAGTTGTTATTTAAGAAGGAAGTGAAGACTGTGCCCATAGTAGTTCAGAAATTCGGCGGCTCTTCTGTCGCTAACGCTGAACGGATCAAAAGAGTGGCCCGACGGGTCGTAGAAACCAAAAAGGCTGGTAATCAGGTCGTAGTTGTTGTATCTGCCATGGGTGACAGTACAGACGATTTAATAGACCTAGCCAATCAGATTAATAGTAACAGTAAGCCAAAGGCACGTGAAATGGATATGTTACTTGCTACAGGTGAACAGGTGTCAATAGCTCTGCTCGCCATGGCCATAGCTCAATTAGGTCATGAAGCTATTTCATTGACAGGTCCACAAGCCGGTGTAAAGACAGAATCTGTTCATTGTAAAGCTCGTATTGTAGAAATTAATACAGAGCGATTAGAAGCTGAATTAGAAGCAGGAAAAATCGTAATAGTAGCAGGCTTTCAAGGGGCTACAGCCTATGGTGATATTGCCACTTTAGGTAGAGGTGGCTCTGACACCAGTGCAGTTGCTCTGGCTACTGCATTAAAGGCAGAGGTTTGCGAAATATTTACCGATGTTGATGGTGTCTATACAGCCGATCCTCGAGTCGTTCCTACAGCACGAAAGCTATCTAGAATTACCTATGATGAAATGCTAGAATTGGCCAGCCTGGGTGCACAGGTTCTACATCCTCGTTCTGTGGAGCTAGGAAAAGCCTACAAGGTGCCTATTCATGTACGCTCTAGTTTTAATCATAATGATGGAACCATGGTGCAGGAGGCAGAGGGAGATATGGAAAAAGAGTTAATGGTCAGTGGTGTGACCTATGATTTAAATGTCGTAAAGGTTGGTCTTTTTGACGTACCTGATCGACCTGGTATTGCAAGAACGCTTTTTAGTGCACTTGCTAAAGCTCATGTAAACGTTGATATGATCATTCAAAGCGCTATGCATAACGAAAGAAACGACATCTCCTTCACTGTTGGACAAAATGATCAAGAAGTGGCAGTTGCTGTCGTTCAACAAGTAAAAGAAGAAATTGGTGCAGGCGGAATTATTTATGATGACAAAGTTGCCAAGGTATCCATTGTAGGAGCTGGCATGATCAGCAGACCAGGAGTAGCCGCTATGATGTTTGAGGCCATTTCCGATGAAAACATTAATATCGAAATGATTGCAACATCGGAAATCAAAGTATCCTGTGTTATCAGTGCTGAAGATACCAAGAGAGCTGTACGAGCCATTCACAACAAGTTCCAACTAGAAGACGGAACTATTGCTAACAATGAAGGCTTTGCAACGGCATAAATACAAGATAAGCAAATAAATGAACCCCTCTCAGCATATTTTGCCGGGAGGGGTTTTCATGTGAAAAAAATGGCCAACGCCGGGGGGAGTTGACCACTAGGAAGGAGCATTAAGATAGAGAAAATAGTGCCTAAGCACATGTTCGATCATAGCACAAGCTTCTTTTCCCTGTCTAGTAAAAATAACGCATTTGTAATAAAAAAGTGTTATTATATAAAAAAATAAAGAGATAGGAAGTCTCATATTTTTGCTTTATCATAGAAAGAGAGGACCCAAATGACTACAAAAGAAGAACAAGAGCAAGCTGTCTTAGCCATAATACATCGTAGTGATGAACCTATAGGCTCAGGAAGTATTCGAGACAAAGTAGCTGACAGAGGCATACAAATTAGCGAAGCTACAGTAGGTCGATTGCTAAAAGAATTTGATAGTAATGGTTATACAGAGAAGAGGGGTTATCAAGGACGTATCTTAACAGAGAAGGGCTATCTTCGTCTATGCGAGTTAAAGCATCGTCGTGAAAGAGAATGCTTAACCCTAGAATTGGCTAACAGCCTATGTCTAGAGACTAGAAAGAATATGATCGACCTCTTAGTTGCTAGGAGAGCCATTGAAGGAGAAATTTCTGCTCTTGCGGCTCAGAACATAACGGCGGAAGAGCTCAAGGATATAGAAAAAATACTAGAACATCAAATCCTCCATTATGAACGTGGGGAATATGCAGTAGAGCAAGATCTTGACTTTCACCGTATATTAGCGAAAGCGGCTCGTAATCAAGTACTTGAAAAAGCAATATCACTAATCCGCCAAGAAGGTCGTCATTCAACTTCTTTAGAATTCATTCGTCGACAGGTAAGAAGTGGCCTTATAGAAGATCATAAAAAAATTGTCTTAGCCTTACGAGAAGGCAATTCGGTGAAAGCTCGCCAAGCAATGAATGAACATATCGAAAACCTGATTAAGGACATAGAGTGTTACTGGTTACAAAAGGATAGCGACAGTAATTAAGGTAATAGAGAAAAAAAGATCATGAGCAAGAAGGATTTTCATCTTCAACAACGAAATATTAATACCTAGAACCGCTCATCAATGATGAGTGGCAAGAGAGGGAGGTGCGCTTCATGAACGATCCCTACACTAAAGGAATGCTGAAAGTTCATCCTTATGCCAAAAAGAAAGATGTTACAGGTGAACTTGTAGCAATTCTAGAAGGAAAAATTGAAAAAAGAGGCTTAAAGCTGATCAAACCCATCTCACGAGCTCTTTGTGAAGATGAGATTCATGAAATAATCATCACCGATGAGCAAGAGGCTGGTCCTGGAAAAGAAGTTAACTCTATTGCCTATCTTGGTTTTTTTGAATTGAAAAGTGGGGGCGTCATCGTAACAGGTGATGAAGTTTATCTCAAAGGTGAGCTTATCGGGACTATTACAGGATTCGATGAAACTCATATGCCGAACCATATTAACATTATTGTCAAATCTGCGGAACGTAAGACAGGCATAGAATTAGGTGCCGAAATCGGGATGCAGTTATTGATAAAAAAACCTTAGTTGCTTCATAGTTTTCCCTAAATGCTTCAAATCACAGATTCAGATGTTGTAATGTTGAAAGGAGTTTCACTGTGAGCAAATTTAAGTACAAGTTTCAAATGTACAAGAATCTTCAAGCAAGTCTTCCAGCAATCTATGGAGAAGCAAAAAAAGCGGCCGATGAGATTGGAATTCCCACAGAAATACGTGGGAAATTTGGTTTAACTGGTGCTATTTCCGGTTGTCCAGCTCCTTTACGTAAAGATATCGTAGAGGCTAGTGAAAAAGCAGGGCAAGAAGTTGTACCTCTAGCCAAATATGTCGATGAGATTCGTGAACTAGTCAAAGACGTATATGGTGAAGAGTACGATGCGGCACCTACAAGTACTTGTGAAGCGGCACTGTGGGTTACTTTTGATTGTCTATTCACACCACCAAACTTAGGTCGTGGTGATAATTATAGAGCTCGGTACATAGCACCATATGAGAAACACTTACATCACCAGGGTGCTTATGGACGTCCATTTCCTGCAAAATACAAAGATATCTTTGCTGACCGTGGAACTACAGCTGGCGAATTAGGCTTTTATGGAAAAAGACAGAACAATCTTGACGCTGTCATTGTACCTCTAGAAGGTGCGAAATACGATGTTCACGGTATCAAATATCATCCAGTACCTTTGTTATCTCAAGTTGATACAGAGGCATCATTAAAACGTATTGAAGAAGTGGCGGCACAGCAAGCTGAAAGCCTTACCGGCTTTACTTCCTTAGGATACGATACAGTTGGCTATGGCTACTCCCAAAGAGATGAAGAGGGCACGCCATTTCTACAAAAAGGAATTGCTAAGATAGCTAAAAAGTATAACGTTCCTTATGTCATTGATAATGCTTGGGGTATTCCTTTTGCTGGTACAGATATTGCTAAGACGGGCGCCGATATTTTCGTCTATGCCATGGACAAGGCTACAGGAGCGGCTACTTCAGGACTTATTATCGGTAAAGAAGATGTAATGGTACCTATTCGCCGAGCAATGGGCATGCATGGTGACCGTTTTGGCACTACAGCTTCTTACGGAAAAGCGGCTTATGTTACTTTTGACCCAGGTAAAGAAGCCTTAGCTACACAAGTACAAGCCTTAAAAGTGCTTCGCGATAAACCAGAAATCGTAACCAAACCTGTAGACGACTTAGAGCGCATTGTTCGTGAAGAGTTCAATAATCTTCACCCCACACTAAAAAAGGGTATTGTCATCACTAAGTCATACAACTCTACAGCCGTAGAAGTTAACTATGAAGGAACTTGGAAAGACGGTATGGGACTACCTATCTTCTCCATTGAAGATATGTATGCTGGCTCTAACATTTTCCAAACTGGTATGGCTCAAATGGGAGTTATTCCTACCGTTGCTTACGATGGCAACATCTTTATCTCCCCTGGTCTCGGTACAACAGACGAAGATGGACAGTTAAATGAAGAGCTAGCTCGCTACGCTATTCGTGCTCTCGTTCGTTTATTAGAAATTGTTGGTCGTCATGTAGGTATTATTGAGTAATAAGTGACTCCTTTTACGTGGTTGCTCCCTCTTTCTCAAAACTCCCTCTGAGACATACTAATTGCTAGCTTGAGACAGAAATTAGTATGTCTCAGTTAAAAAAATTATTCTTTAATGGAGGGTTTTCTACTATGGCAAAAGTTGTTATCATCGGTGGCGGTTGGGCAGGCGCAGGTGCCGCAGTAACGGCGGCCAAAGCAGGTGCAGATGTTGTATTACTAGAACGAACAGACATGCTTCTGGGAACAGGCTTAGTTGGTGGCATTATGCGCAACAATGGACGATTTACAGCAACTGAAGAAGCAATTGCTCTAGGAGCACCAGAATTATTTGATGCTGTAGATGCTACTGCAAGACATAAAAACATTGAGTTTCCTGGTCACAAACATGCCACACTTTATGACGTAGCCAAAATTGAACCAGCAGTACGCCAAACTTTAGATAAACTAGCTGTTAACGTTCGCTTTGAAAGCTTAGTTAATGGTGTAAAAGTAGAAAACAACAAAATCGTATCGGTAACCTTGAAATCAGGGGAAGAAATTGACGGTGATGTTTTTGTTGAAGCCACAGGAAGCGCTGGGCCTATGGGTAACTGTGCTAAGTACGGCAATGGCTGTGCCATGTGTATCCTTCGATGCCCCACCTTTGGCGGGCGCGTCAGTATCGCAGCTAAGGCTGGTATTCAGGAAATAGTAGGCAAAAAAGGCGATGGGTCTATTGGTGCTATGTCCGGTTCCTGTAAATTACATAAAGAATCACTAGCACATTCCATTATAGAAGAACTAGATAAGACAGGCCTTGCAGTTATCCCCATTCCCGCAGAACTACAAAAAAGTGATAGTTTGGGAGTAAAAGCTTGTCAACAATATGCTCTTAAAGAGTTTGCTGAAAATATCATTTTGCTTGACACAGGCCATGCCAAACTAATGTCACCTTACTATCCCATAGATAAACTAAGACAAATTCCTGGCTTTGAAGATGCACGCTTCGAAGATCCCTATTCTGGTGGCATAGGTAACTCCGTTCGCTACTTGGCTCTCTCACCACGAGACAATACACTTAAAGTAGAAGGACTGGACAACCTTTTCTGTGCTGGCGAGAAGGCTGGCTTGCTAGTAGGTCATACGGAAGCTATTGTAACGGGATCACTTGCTGGACATAACGCAGTACGTAAAGCAGAAGAACAAGATCTTATTGAACTTCCTAGAAGTTTAGCTATTGGTGACGCTATTGCTTATGTAAACGAGCAAATGAAGACAGAAGAAGGACTAGGCAAGAAATTTACCTTCTCTGGTTCTGTCTACTTTGAGCGCATGAAATCAGAAGGTCTCTACAATACCGATGTTGTAGCTGTACATAAAAAAGTGGCTTCAACAGGACTGGCTGGTGTATTCGAGAAAAAGATCTAAAAAACCCAAAAGATCATGATTATTGTAAAGGTAAGCAAAGATACAGATTCTTGATTCAAAGATAGTGAAAAAGTAATGAATGCCGTAAATCCAATAAAAGGAAGGGTTCTTGCTAATGCCAGAGTTAACTATTTTACATTGGATCTATCTAGCTGTTGTACTTTGGGTAATCGGCTCCATGATCTTTCGTAGAGATGTAGTAGTTCCCTGTATCGTTGGTATCTTTCTGATCGGATGGGTATATGCAGAATATAAACTAGTCGGAGCGGCACAAACAGTATTTCGTGCCCTAGAAACATCAGGTACCGAGCTTTTTGACATCATGTTAGTCATTGCCCTTATGGTTGCCATGCTTAAGGCTTTGCAGAGCATTGGTTCTGATGTCTTAATGGTTGCACCAGCAAAACGTTTCATGACTAAGCCTACAATTGCCTTTTTCACCTTAGCAGCAGTTATGTACATAGCGGCGACCTTCTTCTGGCCAACTCCTGCTGTAGCTCTTGTAGGAACAATTTTGATACCTGTAGCGATCAGTGCTGGACTAGCTCCTATAGCAGCCGCTTTAGCCCTAAACTTAGCTGGTCATGGAATGGCCCTTTCTGGTGACGTAGTTTTACAAGGTGCACCGTCCATTACGGCTAGAGCGGCTGATGTAGATGTTGCGCTTATATTAACTAAAGGTTGGATGTTTGCTTCTATTACAGGTATCGTTGCTTTGTCAGTAGCCTATTTTATGTTGCGTAAGCGTAATGAATTTGTTGCTAAACCAGATGAAGCAAAGAAAAATGAGCTTCTAAAAACTAATGTAGAAGTAAAGAATTCAAAAGTATCTAAATTTTTTGCAGTTGCTGTACCTGCCTTGTTTTTCTTAATCATTGTAGTAATGATTCGCTCCAACTTAAACCCAGATCTTCCAGATATTAAAGGTGGAGGCGCTACGTCATTGCTCGGTGGTACAGCCGTCTTTTTCTTGCTAGCTACTAGTATAGCAGGACATGGATTATCTGCTTTAGAAAAAGTAGTAGGTTTCCTCCGTGAAGGCTTTTTATTCTCCATTAAAATCTTTGCCGCCGTTATCCCTATTGCAGGCTTCTTCTTCTTAGGTGCTCCTAGCTTAGCTCCTGTTATTCTCGGCGAAGGTGCTCCAGGATTTATGTTTGATCTTGGTACGGCCTTAGCCCATGTACTTCCCTTAGGTACAGTTCCTCTAGCTTTTGGCATTGTGCTTATTGGAATTATGACAGGTCTTGATGGGTCAGGATTCTCTGGGTTACCTCTGGTAGGTTCTCTTGCTAATGCACTAGGTGGACCAGCTGGTGTTGATGTTGCAACCTTAGCCGCCTTAGGACAAATAGCTGCCATCTGGACAGGTGGTGGTACTTTAACAGCTTGGGCTTTCGGTGTTGTTGCTGATGCTGGTATAGCTGGTGTAAGCCCCATAGATATAGTGAGGCGAAACTTCTTCTGTGTTGGTATAGGTCTTTTTGTGACAACATTAGTCGCAATAATGATTTTATAAGTAGGCAAAAATTATAAGTCAGAAAAAAATAAGGGGGCAATAAGCCCTCTTATTTTTGTTGCATGAAAGACAAGAAAATGGATAAATTGAACAGTGTAAGGAAGAAAAAGGAGGCGCATCATTCTTGTCTTCTCTTCTACAACGTTATGAAGAATATATTAATCCATCTTTAGCTCGGTTATTTCGCTTTATGGGACTAGGTACAGAAGCAATTCATGCAGAAGGTGCTTACGTATATGATAATGAAGGTAATGCTTATCTAGACTTTCTAGGTAACTTTGGTGTTTTTAATCTTGGTCATTGCCACCCTCATGTAATAGAGGCGGTAAAAAAACAATTGGAGAAAATGCCACAGACAACAAGATATTTGCTCGACGGTCCGGCTGGTGAGCTAGCTGAGTTATTAGCACAAAAAACGCCTGGTGATTTGCATTACTCTTTTTTCTGCAATTCTGGTACAGAAGCTGTGGAAGGTGCTATTAAACTAGCTCGTTTATCAACAGGCAAAAAAGGTCTAGTTAGCACTTTTAATAGTTTCCATGGAAAAACTTTTGGTGCTCTCTCTGTATCTGGTCGAGAACTTTTTCGACAGCCCTGTACTCCTTTGCTACCGGAGGTAGAACATATTCCTTTCGGTGATATAAGAGCATTGGAGCAAGTTGTGGCAGAAAAAAAAGATCTGGCCGCTTTTATTATAGAACCTATTCAAGGTGAAGGAGGAGTGCAATTACCTCCTGAAGGCTATTTACAACAAGTACAGGAAATTTGTCGTAACGAAGGTATTTTACTACTGTTAGATGAAGTACAGACTGGTATGGGAAGAACAGGCTATTTATTCGCCTGTGAACGAGAATCAGTTGTACCAGATATTTTATGCTTAGCAAAAGCATTAGGCGGCGGTGTAATGCCTATCGGGGCAGTTATAGGTCGTCCTTCTGTTTGGGAGGCTTTTATAGAAAATCCATTTATCCACACGAGTACTTTTGGTGGTAATCCCTTAGCTTGCACTGCCGCTATAGCAACTTTTGAAGTAATCGAGAAGGAAAGATTAGTAGAAAAAAGCCGTGAAAAAGGAGCAAAAGCGATAGCTTTTTTGCAAAATCTATCGCTAGAATATCCTGAAGTTCTAAAAGAGGCGAGAGGGCAAGGGTTACTAATTGGCTTAGAGCTAGCTCAGGACGGTATGGGTGGTTACATCATTAAGAGAATGGTAGATGAAAAAGTTATTGTTGGTTATACCTTAAATAATAGCAGTGTCATTCGACTAGAACCACCACTTAATATAGCAGAAGAAGAGCTCGATAAGGTGCTCTGCTTAACAGAAAAATTTATCAAAGAAATTGCCGAAAATCTTGAAGACTTTAGATAACTAGAAGGAAGGTATCGCTCAATGCCTCATGTAGAAGTTTCACAATGGGTTCAGGGTGCACCGGAAGAAGTATATGCACTGGCTTCGCAAATGGAAAATTATCCCGAATTCATGAAAGATGTACGTTCTGTAAAGATTCTTGATCGTGGAGATGCTTATACGATTACAGAATGGATTACTGAAGTAGATGGTCGTGTGATTCGCTGGCAGGAACGAGATGATTTTTATCCTCAGGAAGGTTTGATTCGCTATCATCAGTTGTCAGGTGATCTCAAAAAGTTTGAAGGATATTGGCAGATTGAAGAGAAAAACTTAAATGAAAAAAAAGGTTCTCAGATTACTTTAACTGTAGAATTTGATCTAGGAATTCCTATGCTATCTTCATTACTTAATCCTTTGCTCAAACAAAAGGTGAGAGCTAACTCAGAAGCTATGCTAGAAGCGATTAAAGCTCAGATTGAGCAAAGATAGTAAAGCCCTCTGTAGGTAAATAAATCTTATTGACTTAGTTAGGGTATATGATGTTATAATCATCTCTAGATTCGTAAACGGGACAGGTTTTCGATGATGAGCCTTGCAAAACCGTAACGGTGCCGTAGCGGTATTGTGAGGTTTTATTTTTTGGCAGGATTTTAAGAACTTTTGCAAGAATAATTATGGACACTGCTGACCGGACGGAAAGGAGAATTTTTAATGTCTTGGAATATCTGGGAGTCCCTTCTTCCCGAGCTGTCAGAAGTGAATTTACGCCTAAAAGATAGAATACCCCATCCTTTAAACAATAGTATTCCTATGGCATCGAAGAAGGGAAGCTATAACGCCCAGAGAATGTTGCCAGCCATTTTGGTGCTGTTAACATCAAAGATGTATGGCCAAGTAGATCGAAAAGCTCATTATTTGGCTTGTACTGTACAATTTGTTCAAGCAGGCACAGATATTCATCGTATGGTACCTGAAGAAAACTGGAGTCGACAGTTAGGAGAAAAAGACACTATTCCTTCTTCTGTTTTGATGGGTGATCTTCTTTATGCTCAAGCTGTAGATTACCTATGTGAAGGTCATCTTTTTGCTTACTTGGAAGCTCTCTCGCAGGCTCTTTGTTATATTCATGAAGGTGCTGTAATTCGTAAAGAATTTGCCGACAATGCTTTTGTTTCTGATGAGCAAGTTGAGAAAGCAAAAGAATTAGAGTTTGCAACTTTACCAGCATTGTCTTGTAGAATAACTGCTGAAATATCAGGAGCTTCTCCTCAGGAGATTCGTTCTTTGGAACAAGTAGGGCGAGTAGCAGGTTTACTAGCTGGACAAAGTACTACTTCATCGTCTATGCTTCAGTGCAATATTTGGTTAAAGCAAGGGTTAGAAGCTCTAGAAAAGCTTCCTACTGGAATCATGAATGATTCAGCTCAACTCTTACTAACTCAATTAGCAGGAGTTTCTTGGAATGAACGGATGCCACTAGCAGTAGAAGGCAAAAGTGTAGCCATCGCTGGCAAAACCAAAAAAGTTGTAGTCTAGTTTTTTGCTAAAAGGAGGCCAGCAAGGTGAATTACTCTGATGGTTTTCGCTCTGCTGAAGAGAAAGAACGATATATTCAATCTACTTTTTCTTCTATTGCCGGACATTATGATGCCATGAATCAATGGATGACTTTCTATCTAGACCGTCGTTGGCGTAAGAAGACGGCTCTTATTTCTGCTGTACCTATAAAAGGTCGTGCTCTTGACGTTTGTTGTGGAACAGGCGAGTTAAGCCATTGTCTCGCAGAGCAAGTAAGTCTTCAAGGAGAAGTTACAGCTCTTGACTTCAATGAAGACATGCTTGCAGTGGCCAGAAAAAAACAACAAAAAAATCGCATACACGGAAACATTACCTTTTTACAAGGTAATGCCATGGAGTTGCCTTTTGACGACAACTCTTTTGATACAGCGACGATTGGTTTTGGGTTAAGAAATGTACCTGATTTTCGTCAAGTTTTAGGTGAAATGATGAGAGTGATTCGACCAGGAGGTACTGTTGTTTCTTTGGAAACAGCAAAACCAGATGCTTTCATCATAAAAGATATGCACAAACTCTACGTTAAGCAGTTAGTACCTTTATTAGATAAACTATCAGGAGGACCTAAAGGTCCCTATGCTTGGCTCGCTCGTTCAGCTCAAAGTTTTTTGCCTCAAGAAGAGTTGGCACAAGAATTTAGAGCCCTTGGGTTGGAAAAGGTAAGATATCACAATCTTTTAGGCGGTGCGGTAGCAATTCATGTGGGATTCAAAAGGTAAAGGAAAAAGGTATCTCATCATACCGGAGAGTCTTTCTTATGGATGGAAGTAAGAAGGCCTCTCCGGATTTTCGTATTTTCTTTTTTGTGCTTCTTAGGCTTAGTCGGGGCAAGATAGTGAAGTTAGAAAGAAAAGTGGCTAAGCTTTACTGTGATTATGAACTTAATCAAGTAGCCTAAGAACAGGGAAGGAGAGGGAATCTCTTGTCAGAAAGTACCACGGTAGGACGTATAAAAACTTTTATGGAAATGATTAAGTTTGAACACACCATTTTTGCCCTCCCTTTTGCCTATATGGGAGCGCTGTTAGCGCAAGTTCAGATCCCCACTTGGGATGTTCTATTTTGGATTACCGTTGCGATGGTCGGGGCAAGAACGGCGGCAATGACGCTCAATCGTATGATTGATCGCCACATTGATCGGGACAATCCTAGAACAGCTGAGCGAGCTATGGCCAAAGGGACCATAAAAGTTGGTGAAGCCTGGTTATATGTATTGCTAAGTTTTGCTCTTTTGATTGTCGCAGCGGCAATGCTAAATCCTCTGGCTTTGCTTTTATCACCTCTTGCTGTTTTTGTATTGACTATCTATTCCTATACAAAACGCTTTACTTGGGCTTGCCATCTAGTCTTAGGAGCGGCTTTGGCGGCGGCGCCTGTTGGTGCATGGATTGGTGTGAACGCTTCGATTGATTGGCCTGTAGTAGTCTTAGGTTTAGCTGTACTTACCTGGGTAGCTGGTTTTGATATTTTGTATGCTTGTCAAGACACAGAGTTCGATAGATCTTATGGTCTCTACTCAATACCAGCTCGCTTTGGCATTGCTACAGCCCTCTGGATTGCTCGACTTTTCCATGTCTTTGCAGCTCTCTTATTACTAATGACAGGTCTAATGCTAGGACTTGGTTTTTGGTACTTTGTCGGTGTTTTTATTGCCATTATATTGTTATTCTATGAGCACACTCTTGTGTCTCCCCAGGACTTAAGCAAGCTTGATGCAGCTTTTTTTGCTATGAACGGTTATATTAGTGTTACTATGTTTCTGTTTACTCTTATTGATATTTTGCTCTAGTATCCTATCTATTTTGGTTAAAGTATAAAGTCTCTTCACTATGCTGTTGGGAGGAATCACTAGTGGAAGAACTATTTGCGCAAAGCCCTCTTGCTGATCTAATACCAAAAGTAAAAGCGGGGGAGAGGTTGTCTCGTGAAGAAGGTCTACGACTTTATCAATCAAAGGACCTGCTAATGATCGGCTATTTAGCTGATCTGGTACGAAAGAGAAAAAATGGTGATTACGTTTACTTTATTAATAACCGCCATATCAATCCTACCAATGTATGTGTTAATCGCTGTCCCCTCTGTGCCTTCGGTGTAGATGCAGATGATCCCAAATCCTATGTAATGAAGTTAGAAGAGATTGAAGAGAAAGCACTTCAATCAAAGGCGAGTAATCCTTCAGAAGTCCATATCGTAGGAGGACTCCATCCTGATCTATCTTTTGATTTTCAAGTAGAGATGCTGCAGAGAGTTCGACGAGCTTTACCAGATAGTCATATTCAAGCTTTTACAGCTGTGGAAATTGATTATTTTTGCGAACAAACTGGCAAAAGTACTCGCGATGTTTTAACTATTTTGCAAGAAGCCGGTCTTGGTTCACTACCTGGTGGTGGTGCTGAAGTTTTCAGTGATCGCGTGAGGAAAGAGATCTGTGAGAAAAAGATATCAGGTGATCGTTGGCTGGAGATTCATGGCGAAGCTCACCAGTTAGGCATGAAGACGAATGCTACGATGTTATATGGTCATGTCGAAACGATTGAAGAACGAGTAGACCATCTTATTCGTTTGAGAGAACAACAAGATCGGACTGGAGGCTTCCAAGCTTTTATTCCTCTTGCTTTTCATCCCAAAAATACAGGTTTAGAGGATCGAGGTCTATTAAAGACAACAGGCTATGACGATCTAAAAGCTCTTGCTATTAGTCGCTTAATGCTTGACAACTTTGATCATATTAAAGCTTTTTGGATTATGATTGGTCCAAAATTAGCTCAACTTTCCCTTTCCTTTGGTGTTGATGATATTGATGGTACTGTAGTGGAAGAGAAAATTACCCATGCCGCCGGTGCTGATACAGGTCAAGCTTTGACACTACAAGAGCTAGTGCATATGATTCGTGCTGCTGGACGGATACCTGTGGAGCGAGATACCTTGTATAAGGTCATTCGCAAGGAGTTTTAAAGCATGCTACGATTAGGCCAAGTAGACTATCTAAATGTACTTCCCATTTATCATGCTTTTTCCTCTGGCGCTGTTCCTTTAGAAGCAGAGCTGGTAGCAGGTGTTCCATCTGTATTAAATCAAAAGTTTCTAACAGGAGAACTAGACATTACTCCTATATCATCAATTGCTTATGCTAGACAACCTGAGTCTGCTTGGGTTTTACCAGATATATCAATCTCAGCTGATGGTGCCGTGGAATCAATTTTGTTGTTTTTGAGATGCCCTGTAGAAGAGTTAGCAGGAAAAAGAATTGCTGTAACTACTTCTTCAGCTACTTCCGTTATACTTCTGCGTATTCTTATGAATTGCTATTACGGGATCTCATGTTCTTATCATCCCGCTCGGCCTGATCTTAAGGAAATGCTTGAACAATACGAAGGGGCACTCTTGATTGGTGATGATGCTTTAATAGCGAGGGAGCAATCTTCAATTCCTTATCTTGATCTAGGTGCACTGTGGAAAGAGATGACAGGATTGCCCATGGTCTATGCACTCTGGGTTATTCGTCGTGAATATGTAGCTTGGAATCAAAGAGAAATAAGCAGGGTTGTAGAGGCTTTTCGAGAGAGTCGACGGTGGGGCTTAACTAATCGAGATGAAGTTATTAGGACAGCCATAAGACGCTATCCTTTACCGGAAGCTGTTTTGAAGAACTATTTTGAGACAATTCGTTATGATTTGGATGATTCATATCGCCAGGCTGTAGAAGTGTTTTTTGATTACGCTTTACAGGTAGGTGCCTTACCAGCGCCTGCGAGGCTAAAAGTTTGGGGCGTTGATGAATGAACAGAGCCATTAATAAGATTGTTGAAAAAGTAAGGCAACGCCAGCGACTCACTTTTCAAGAAGCACAAATACTTTGGTATGAGTGCGATCTACTTACTTTAGGTACTTTAGCTCAATCTGTTAGTAAAGACTTACATGGTGATGACAAGGTAACTTTCGTGATTGATCGCAACATTAACTATACTAACGTTTGTACGATGGGTTGTCGTTTTTGCGCTTTTTATAAAGAACCAAACTCTCCCGGTGCTTATGTGCTTGATGAGAAAGAAATTTTTAAGAAAATTGAAGAGACAATTGCCTTAGGCGGTACTCAAATCTTAATGCAAGGTGGCCTACATCCTGAGTTAACACTTGAGTACTATTTAGACTTGTTACGAGCTATCAAAGAGAGATATAAGATTCATATTCATTCTTTTTCACCACCAGAGATTGTGCATATAGCTGAAAAGAGCGGTCTGTCCATAGCGAAAACGATCGAAAGTTTGAAAGAAGCAGGCCTTGATTCTATACCTGGCGGGGGCGCTGAAATACTAGATGATCGTGTACGTGCTTTGATTAGCCCACGTAAAATTGGTTGGCGTCAGTGGATGGATGTGATGCAAACAGCCCATCGTCAAGGCATGAAAACAACGGCTACTATGATGTTTGGGTCAGTTGAAACGGTGGAAGAAAGAATTTATCATCTAGAGCGCCTACGAGAGGCGCAAGATGAAACAGGTGGTTTTACTGCCTTTATTCCGTGGAGCTTTCAACCAGATCATACAGAACTAGGAGGAATGAGCGCAACTGGTGTCGAATATATCAGAACTTTAGCCTTATCTAGGGTTTTCTTAGATAACATTCCCAATATACAAGCTTCCTGGGTGACTCAAGGGTCAGGAATGGCTCAGGTAGCGCTTGCTTTTGGTGCTAATGATTTTGGAGGTACCATGTTAGAAGAGAACGTAGTACGTGCAACGGGGGTGACTTATCGCGTGCCCTTGGATGAGATCGTGCATTGCATTCGAACGGTAGGAAAAGAGCCTGTCCAACGGGATACATTGTATCGAGCTCTTCGTGCGTTCTAAGGAGGCGAAACTCTTTTTATGTCAGAAGAAGAAGAAAAAGAAAAAAACATGGCCCTTACGGAGCACTTAGAAGAGCTTCGCAATGTCCTCATTTGGGTGCTAGTCTTTGCCGCCACGGGAACAGCTATTGCTTGGATCTGGCATGAAGAGTTAACAGCTATGCTGGTTAAACCCCTGACCGATCTAGGACTTAAGCCTGTCATCTTACGACCAGCAGAAGGTTTTTTTGCATCTTTAAAAGTTGCCTTTTTTGCGGGATTAGTTATTGCCTCGCCAGCCGTCTTTTGGAAAATATGGAGCTTTATTGTTCCAGCCCTCTATCCTAATGAACGAAAATGGGTCTATATTTTACTTCCTTTTTCTGTTCTTCTACTAGTTACCGGTGTTGTTTTCTCTTATTATACGGTCTACCCACTGGCCATTCGTTTTCTGGTTACCTTCGGAGACTTTACACCGATGCTATCTATAAGTGAATATCTCAGTTTTGCTATTACTTTTATTTTACCTTTTGGTATCGTTTTTCAACTTCCTCTCATTGTGATATTTCTAGTACGCATTGGTGTTGTAAACCATCACTTCTTAGCTCATTATCGTCGACATGCTCTATTGTTAATGTTTGTTATGGCAGCAATCTTCACACCAACTCCTGATGTGATATCTCAGATTCTAATGGCTGGTCCTATGTATATTCTTTATGAGATTAGTATCCTGCTTGCTCGGTTTATTGCACCGAAGAAAAAAGAGCATGCTGAAGAGGATTCAGAAGCTGAGGAAGGGTCAGAGGAATCGACGGATATTGAGCGAAAAGAATAAAAGATGAGTCATTGAAGCATTTCTTTACAGACATCAGACATTATGCGATAATAATCCACAAGGACTTTACGTAGTTTAAACAAATGATTGCTTATGATGTTCAATGTAAAGGTAGGATATACTTTAAATGATTATGAGTTCTCACGGCGGAGGTGTTTGAATTGTTCGGATTCATACCAAACATAGGGATACCCGAACTCCTCCTGATCCTAGTAGTCTCCTTACTTATATTTGGCCCTGGTAAACTGCCTGAGATTGGTAAGTCTTTAGGTAAAGGGATCAATGAGTTCAAGAGAGCAACATCGCCAAAGAAAGAATTAGATGAAACCTCTAAGGAAAATTCTAAGCCTTCTGATGATTCTCAGGACAAGGGAGAGACTACTTCAAAGGACAACTGACCTTTTAAAAGGCACGTCCCTCGGACGTGCCTTTCTTATCGATTTTTAGTGAATATCAAATATTAGCAGGTGAGCCCATGGCTTTTCATCTCTTTCACGAAATTGAAGAGGATCTGAAACTTGTAGAAGCAGAACTAAAAAAGCAAATGGAGACGACCCAACCGACGATAACAGCGGCGTCAAGTCATCTTCTTTTAGGTGGAGGCAAACGACTTCGACCTGCTTTTGTACTGTTGGCAGGAAAAACTTGCGATTATCAAATAAATCGCCTTTTGCCACTCGCTGTTGCCTTAGAGATGGTTCATATGGCTTCACTAGTTCACGATGATGTTATTGATGAGTCTAAGACACGTCGTGGTATAGCAACTGTACGAGCGAGATGGGGGAATCGCATTTCCATTCATACGGGCGATCATCTTTTTGCCCGTGCTCTTATTCTAATTGCAGAATTAGGTGACAGCAGAATCTCACAATTACTGGCAAAGGCCAGTGTTAAGATGTGTGAAGGTGAGATTCAACAAATGGAAAGTGCTTTTGATGTAAATCAGTCTTTTAAAAGTTACCTTTATCGTATTAACCGTAAAACAGCCTTATTACTCTCTCTTTCCTGTCAACTTGGTGCTATGGCAGTAAAGGCCGAACCTGCTGTTACTCGCATGATGAAATGGTACGGTCATCATCTTGGTATGGCCTTTCAGATTACTGATGATGTACTCGATCTTGTGGCTAATGAAGAAGAACTTGGTAAGCCAGTAGGTTCAGATCTTCGGCAAGGAATCATGACATTGCCGATTCTTACTGCCCTGTTGCGAGATCCTTCTTTGAAGGAAAAGGTGCGCAAAAAAGAAAAGACGGAAGAGGAAATCAGAGAGATTATTGATAGAATTGTCAAGACTGGTGCGATTGAAGAAAGTAAAAAAGTAGCCCTCCTTTATCTCCAAAAAGCAAAAAAAGAATTATCAGAACTACCAAATTCATCAGTAAAAGAATCTTTAGTGAAAATTGCAGACTTTATAGCACAAAGAAATTACTAGAAATTATTCAATATGACAAGAACTACACTTTCATTATAGTGATGTTTAACCTATTAATGACAGTGCTAATATGCTAGAATGTTTAGGTCCTAATAGAAGGAGGGAAAGTCTTGTCGAAAAATAATGAAGATTTGGATATGCGCCCGGAAGGTTCTAGCAAAGAACATGAGAATGAAAGTGGCATTGTAGACCGTTTGTGGAATATCTTTAGCTCTATGAAACTGGGACTTTTCTTGCTTATTGTAATTGCAGTAACGTCCATCATTGGTACAATTATTCCACAAAAGCGGGCTCCTCAAGATTACGGAGATCTTTACCCCTTGTATTCTGCTCTAGGTATTACCGATATGTATGCCTCTTGGTGGTTTGTTACCTTACTTTTTCTGCTGGCCATGAACTTATTTATCTGCTCCTTTAACCGCATGACGCCGCTTTGGAGACTATTTAGTCAACCGAAGGCGAAAGTAAGTGAAAATTACTTGACAAGACTAGATCATCATATTATTCACGATGCTCAGAAAAGTCAGGATAATATGGCTCAGCAAGTCAAAGAGAACTGGCAAAGCCGTGGCTATCGCGTTGTAGAAGAAAAAGTAGATGGTAAAATTTTTGTCCACGGCGACAAGGGACGATATGGTATATGGGGTTCATTCATTACCCATATTTCCTTGCTTGTCATACTAATTGGTGCAGTAATTGGTATTTATTTTGGTACGGAAGGTCGTATTGCTGCAGAAGTAGGACGTACCTTCTCTCTAAATGAGGTTTACCAGTTAACGCCCGATGAAGACTTTAAAGTCCGTGTTGATGATTTTAAGACTATTTATCGTGAAGATGGTTCTGTCGATGCTTGGATTAGTACGCTAACTGTTATTGATGAAGGTCAGGAAGTATTAACGGAAGAGATTCGCGTAAACCATCCGTTGAATTACAAAGGCTATAAGTTCTATCAATCTTTCTACGGCTCTTATATACCAACACAGGTATCTTCACCCGGTGCTCCTGAAGGTTTAGAAATAACTATTACAGAGCGTGACTTTGTTCCTGTTCCTGGAACTAATCTAGGCGTATGGGTTGCTCAGTATATTCCTGATTTTGATCCTAATTTAGGTTGGGTTTCTAAGTCTCCTGATCCTAACAATCCTAGAATCATTTATGTACTTTATCGAGGTAACCAGCAAATCGGTATTGGTGCCGCTAAGATTGGTGAACCAGAAATCCTAGCTGATGGAGAAGGTGCTATTACCTTCCAAGATTATCAACCTTACACAGGCTTATCTGTTCGAAAAGACCCTGGTGTATGGACTGTCTGGATAGGTAGTGGCTTGATGATCCTAGGCCTAGGACTCTCCTTCTATCTACCTCATCGTCGTCTATGGGCTATCGTAGAAGATAATAATGGAAAAGCCCAAGTGCGCATAGGTGGACATGCTCAAAAAAATAAAATTGCTTTTGAAAAAGAATTTGAAGAAATAACTGCACCTTACCAACACAAAACTGAGGGGAGAGGAACATCATAGAAACGATGGGTTTTGAAGAAAATCTCTTATTCTATCTCACCTTCGCCGCCTACGGGATTGCTTCACTATTATATATTTCCTATGTAGGCACCAAGAATTCAACGACAGCGAAAGTTGCTTTTTATGTAGTTGCTTTTGGTGTTGTTGTGAATACAGCTGCTATGGCTTTGCGAGGCTATATTGGAGGCTATGTTCCTTTAAGTAATGGTTATGAATTCTTGCTGGCCTTCTCTTGGGGTATTGCCTTCGTTTATCTCGTGACAGAATGGAAATACAAAGTACCTATAACAGGAGCTTTTGTAATTCCTATTGCTTGGCTCTTACTAGCCTACGTAGCTATCTTAATGCCTGTAGAGTATAAGGTAGCTCGTCCCTTGATGCCTGCTCTCCAGTCAAACTGGCTAACTTATCATGTTCTCACGGCTCAGTTCGGTTATGGTGCTTTCGCCTTCTCCTTTGGCGCTGGTATCATGTATCTGATTAAAGAGAGAGCCATTAAACTTAATCGTGAAATTGGTTTGGCCGCAAAGCTTCCTTCACTGGAAACACTAGATCAATTGGGCTATCGCTTGATAGCAGTAGGTTTTCCACTGCTTACACTTTGTATTATCACCGGTGCCATTTGGGCTGAATATGCTTGGGGACGCTACTGGAGTTGGGATCCCAAAGAAACTTGGTCTTTAATTACCTGGCTTGTCTATGCTGTCTATCTCCATGCTCGTTTCACCTATGGATGGAAAGGCAAAAAAGCAGCTATTCTAGCTATTATCGGTTTTATTGCTGTTCTTTTCACTTTCTTCGGTGTAAACTATTTCCTCTCAGGCTTACACTCTTACGCTTAAGATTCTTTCTGCTTGCAGGAGAAAGGGGATAGCGTGTTGTATCCTATAATGTTGAAGCTAGAAAGTCGACGTTGCCTTGTGGTGGGAGGCGGCAAAGTTGCAGAACGTAAAATTGCCAGCCTTCTAGAAGCAGGTGCAATGGTTGATGTGATCAGTCCTCTGATCACATCAACCATTCAAAATTGGGTTGACCAAGGATTGTTACGCTATCAATCGCGTGGCTACCAGGAAGGTGATGCAGTCGGCTATTTTTTAGTGATTGCAGCCACTGACTTGAGTGATATTAACGAAAAGGTAGTATGTGATTGTAGTCAGCGCAATATCCTGATTAATACTGTGGACAATCCTCATCTTGGTAACTTTTATGTACCAGCTACTTTTCGTAGAGGCGATTTATTGATTGCCATCTCTACAGGTGGGGCTAGCCCAGCTGTCGCAAAGAGGATACGCCAAGACTTGGAAGTCCAATTTGGAGAGGAGTATGGAAAGTTTCTGTCTTTGATGGCTCAATTGCGTGAACAGGTCCTGAAAGAAGTCCCTTGCCCTGTGCGTCGCAAAGCAATTTTTGACAGTCTAGCCGACGCCAACCTTTTGGAGCTCATCAAGTGTGGTGAAGAAAAACGCTTAAAGGAGCGAATCGCCCAGTGTTTATCTTCGTCGTCGGATTAAACCACAAATCAGCACCTATTGAAGTGCGTGAACAATTAACTTTTTCAGAAAGCACTATTGGAGATGCTCTTCTGCGCTTAAAAAGTGAAAAAGCTATTGATGGTTGTGCTATTTTATCCACTTGTAATCGCACGGAAATCTACTGTGCAACAACAGATTTGGAAAAAGGCTTAACAGCAGTACGGCGCTTTGTAACGCAGTCAGGGCCTCTTGAAATCAACAACTTTGCTAATTACTTTTACACGCACAGCATCTACGATGCCATTCGACACTTGTTTCGTGTTGCTGCTGGACTGGATTCAATGGTTCTAGGAGAAACTCAGATTCTTGGACAAGTCCGGAAAGCTTACCAGATAGCTTGTGATTATGAGGCTTCAAATAGTGTACTCAACACTTGGTTTCAGCAAGCTATCACCGTCGGTAAGAGAGTAAGATTTGAAACAGGTATTGATCAGAATCCTGTTTCCATCTCTTATACAGCCGTAGAACTGGCGAGACAAGTATTTGAATCCCTAGATGGAAAAAGGTCTTTGATCTTAGGCGCTGGAAAAATGAGTGAATTGACTTTAAAGCATCTTTGTGCCAATGGTGTTTCAACAGTTATGGTAGCCAATCGTTCATTTGAAAGAGCCCAGACTTTGGCAAACCAGTTTGGGGGATTGGCCATCCCCTTCTCTGAAATGGATACTTATATGGCAGAAGCTGATATCATTATTTCTTGTACAGCTGCAAGTCATTATGTAATTAGAAAAAGTATGATCGAAAAAGTAATGGCTCAGCGGTCAGAGCAACCTCTTTTCTTGATTGATATTGCTGTGCCACGAGATGTGGAACCTGCTGTTGGTACTGTCAAAGGCGTTCATCTTTTTGATGTTGATGATTTGCAAAATGTGATTGACCAGAACTTAGCAGAACGGCGAAAAGCAGCTTCTCAGGCTGAGTTAATCATTGAACAGGAAATTAATAAATTTCTTAAATGGCTTAATTCTCTCTTTGTAGTTCCTACTATCATTGCCTTGAAATCAAAAGGCGAATCCATCAAAAATAAAGAGTTAGAGCGAGTACTCGCTAAACTCAAAAACCTCTCAGAAAAAGAACAAAATGCTATAGGAGCATTGGCTTCTTCACTGGTCAACCAAATACTTCACGATCCGATTACACAGATCCGACATTATGCTTCTAGTCCTGAAGGTCATCTCTACTCAGAGATCTTACAAAATCTCTTCCAGCTTGAGGTGGCAGGACAAAAGCACAAGAAAAAGAAGAATGTCGAATACTCTGAGACAAGGAGCCAGAAGTGATGTCAGCAATCATAAAACGACCTATTGTTATTGGAACTCGAGATAGTGCTCTCGCTTTATGGCAAACGAACTGGGTTTTAGGTAGGCTTAAAGAGCTTTTTCCTGAACAGTCTTTTGAAGTGAAAGCCATAAAAACTAAAGGTGACAAAATTTTAGATGTAGCTTTGGCCAAAATTGGAGACAAAGGTCTTTTTACGAAAGAACTAGAAGTAGCTATGCTCGAAGGCGAGATTGACATGGCTGTGCATTCTCTGAAAGATATGCCAACGCAATTACCTGAAGGTCTTGTTATTGGAGCTATTTGTGAACGTGAAGACTGTCGTGACGTTTTCATTTCACCAAGTGGAACAAAAATAGAAGATCTACCTGAAGGAGCTAAAGTAGCTACTTCAAGTTTACGTCGCAAATCTCAACTATGGAAATGGAGACCAGATCTAGAGCTTGTTGATATTCGAGGTAATTTACAAACTAGGATGCGCAAGCTGGAAGAGCAAAAGCTTGATGGTCTCATCTTAGCGGCCGCCGGGGTTATTCGTCTCGGTTGGGCTGATAAAATAACGCAATATATACCTACGGACTTAATTCTACCTGCCGTCGGTCAGGGCTCTATTACTATCGAAATGCGAGAAGGAGACGAAGAAATTGCTTCTTTCGTTGCTCCTCTGAACCATGAGGCCTCTGCACTTGCAATTCGAGCTGAAAGAGCACTGATGCGCAAACTAGAAGGCGGTTGCCAAGTACCGATTGGAGCCCTTGGATCTTTACAAGGACAAGGTGAAAATAGACGTCTCGTACTCAATGGTCTCGTTGCTTCCCTCGATGGTCGTAATATTTGCCAAGAACAAATAGAAGGGAATACTGATGAGCCTGAAGAAATCGGTTTACGTCTGGCAGAGCGTCTGCTCCAATTAGGTGCCAGGGAGATACTAAATGATGTGAGACAGGAGTCGAAGCAGTGATGAATCCAAAAAATGTAGGCAAAGTTTATCTAGTCGGCGCAGGGCCGGGAGATCCCGGACTCATCACCGTAAAAGGCTTACAATGCATTCAAAAAGCTGAGGTGCTTGTTTATGATCGCCTCGCTGGTCATCGGCTTTTGACCTATGCTAGACCTGATGCAGAGCTAATCTTTGTTGGTAAAGGCCCCGATCTTCATGTGTATAAGCAAGAAGAGATTAATGAAGTGTTGAAGCAAAAAGGTCTAGAAGGCAAGATTGTAACAAGACTCAAAGGTGGCGACCCTTACGTTTTCGGACGGGGTGGAGAAGAAGCAGAAGTGCTCAAGGAAGCCGGAGTTCCTTTTGAAGTTGTACCCGGTATTACTTCAGCTATTTCTGTTCCTGCTTACGCAGGTATTCCAGTAACGCACCGTGACTTTACGTCAAACTTTGCTGTAATTACAGGTAACGAAGACCCCAACAAAGAAGATTCCGCCATTGACTGGGCTAAAATTAGCACTGGCATAGGTACACTTGTATTCCTCATGGGTATGGGCAACTTGCCGCTGATTGTGAAAAAATTAATCGAAAACGGTAGAGATGCCGAAACACCTGTTGCATTAATTCGCTGGGGAACTCGTCCTGAGCAGAAGACATTAACAGGTACATTGACTAACATAGTTGATCGTGCCAAAGAAGAAAATTTCAAAAACCCAGCAATCATCATTGTTGGTGAAGTTGTAAAACTTCGCGACACCTTGAACTGGTTTGAGAAAAAGCCTCTCTTCGGCAAACGAGTCGTTGTTACTCGTTCTAGACAACAAGCCTCTGCATTTGCAGCTAAGCTAGAAGGCCTAGGAGCAGAGCCTTGGGAGTTCCCAACGATTGACATTCAAGATCCAGAAGATCTTGCACCTTTGCATCAAGCTATTGAGAAGATTCATGAATACGAATGGATCGTATTTACTTCTCCAAACGGTGTTCAACGCTTCTTTGCTCGTTACTTCGAAGCTGGTAACGATATTCGTGATCTAGCAGGAGTTCGTCTCTGTGCTATTGGTCCACAAACGAAAAAAGAGTTGGCTAAGTTTGGTCTTAAAGTTGACTATGTACCAGAAGAATATAGAGCAGAAGCGATTATTGAAGGTCTTAAAGATCTGGACTGGAAAGGTCGTAAAGTATTATTACCAAGAGCCGACATTGCTCGCAAAATCCTGCCAGAAGCTCTAGCCGAATTTGGTGCTCAAGTAGACGACGTTGTTGCTTATAGAACTGTACGAGGCGGCGGTGACGCCAAACTTCTTCGTCAGATGTTAGCAGAAAAGATGATTCATGCAGTAACCTTTACAAGCTCTTCTACAGCACGCAACTTTGTGGAAATGCTTGGTGTGGAGACTCAAGAAGAGTTAATTAATCTTCTTGAAGGTGTAACACTAGCATCTATCGGACCTGTTACTTCAGGAACAATGGTTGAACTAGGACTTACTGTTGATCTAGAAGCCACGGAATATACTATTCCAGGATTGACAGAAGCCTTGTTAAAGCACTGGGGTTTATAAGAGATACTTCCTAAATACTGCACTACAGCACAATTTAAGAGTAGCCCGCTGGGGTTATGGGAACACCTAGCGGGCTTATCAAGGAGAGGAAGAACTTTATGATCGGTGTAAGCAAACTACTATGTGATACAGAAAACTTTGGAGATCGTCTCCGCTATGCTCATGGCTCACAAGGCCAAAAGCATGGTGCTGTTGCTGGTTACGGACCTGTTGTAGCTTGGAACGTTTCCAGAACTTGCAATCTTAACTGCATTCATTGTTACTCTGACTCAGAAGATAAAGATTATCCTGGCGAGTTGACTACTGAAGAAGCAAAAAAATTCATTGACGATCTGGCTGACTTTAATGTCCCCGTTTTACTTCTTTCTGGTGGCGAGCCATTGATGCGTCCCGACATATTTGACCTAGTAGCTCATGCTTGTAAACATAACATACGTGTTACTTTCTCTACTAACGGAACTTTAATCACACCTGATATTGCCAAAGAGATCAAAAAGTATGGCGTAGGCTATGTAGGCATCAGCCTTGACGGTATTGGCGAGAACAATGACCGTTTCCGCGGCAAAAAAGGTGCTTTTGATGAAGCTCTAGAAGGTATTCGCAACTGCTTAGCTATTGATCAGCGCGTTGGCTTGCGTTTTACTATCAATCGTCACAACTTTAATCAACTAGAAGATATTTTCAATTTGATTGAAGAAGAAAAAATTCCTCGTGTTTGCTTCTATCATCTCGTTTACTCTGGTCGCGGCGGTAGCATGATGGAAGAAGATATTACTCATGAAGAATCTCGTCAAGCTATGGATCTAATCATGAATAAAGCTTTAGAATTCCAGAGTAAGAATTTCGATTGCGAGATCCTGACTGTTGATAATCATGCTGATATCGTCTACCTCTATCTACAAATGTTGAAAAAAGACCCAGCTAGAGCCGAAAAGATTTGGAAGTTGATGCAGTTTAACGGTGGAAACCGTACTGGTATTGCTTTCTCTAACGTTGATTCACAAGGTTTTGTACATCCTGACCAATTTACACAAAACCATACTTTTGGCAACGTAAAAGAAAGACCTTTCAAAGAAATTTGGACTGACACTAGTAAAAACGAGATTTTGGCAGGCTTAAAAGATCGTAAGCCTCTACTCAAAGGTCGTTGTTCTCAGTGTAAATGGATTAATGTATGTAACGGTAACTTCAGAGCTCGTGCAGAAGCTGTAACAGGTGACTTCTGGGAGTCAGATCCAGCTTGCTACCTTACTGATGAGGAAATTGGTTTAAAATAAAACCTTCAGAGTTTTTTGGAGGCGTTTGCATAATGAAAGATATCTATCCTGGTTTTCCAGTACAAAGGCTACGCCGCTTAAGGGAGAAAGCTGTTTTGCGTCAGATGGTTCGAGAGAACCATTTGACGCCTGATGACTTAATCTACCCCCTATTTGTCATACCTGGTGAGAATAGAACTAATCCTGTATCTTCTATGCCTGGTGTGAGTCAGCTATCCATTGATTTGCTTGTAGAAGAAGCTATTGATGCTTATAAAGTTGGAGTAAAGGCTGTCGAAGTCTTTGGCATACCTCCTCATAAAGACGAAGTAGCTTCCGGAGCTTATGATCCTAATGGTATTGTACAAGACGCGGTACGGACTCTCAAAAAAGCTTGTCCTGAACTATACGTAATTACCGATGTATGTCTTTGTCAATTTACTAATCATGGGCACTGCGGTATTGTGGAAGAAGGCAAAATACTCAACGATCCCTCCCTTGATTACTTAGCAAAGACAGCTCTATCTCATGCTGAAGCTGGAGCTGATATGGTAGCACCTTCTGATATGATGGATGGAAGAGTGGCGGCTATTCGTCAAGCTCTTGACAAAGGTGGCTATGAACATATTCCCATAATGTCTTATTCAGCCAAATATGCATCAAGCTTTTATGGCCCTTTTCGTGAAGCGGCTGAATCAGCACCGCTGTGGGGCGATCGACGCACTTACCAGATGGATGCAGGCAACAGCGAGGAAGCAATTCGCGAAACAGCCTTGGATATCCAAGAAGGTGCCGATATCGTTATGGTCAAACCAGGCATGGCTTATATGGATATTGTAAGAAGATTAAAAGATAATTTCGGTCTACCTGTGGCCGTTTATAATGTTTCTGGAGAATATGCCATGGTAAAAGCGGCGGCAGAAAAAGGCTGGATTAATGAGCAAAGAATTGTTCTAGAGTTACTGCTCAGCTTCAAACGTGCTGGTGCAGACTTGATTATTACCTACCATGCCAAAGATGCAGTACGCTGGTTGAAAGAACAGGCCTAGAAAGGAAGGAACTCAAGGATGATTATTTCTTGGAATACAACTAATGATTGTAATATGTTCTGCGATCACTGCTATCGCGATGCCGGGGTAAAAGCTAATGAGGAACTTTCCACAGAAGAAGGTAAAAATTTAATCGATGAGATTGCTAAAGCAGGCTTTAAGATTATGATTTTCTCCGGTGGCGAGCCTCTAATGCGCCCTGATATTATTGAACTTGTTGCTTATGCCACTTCCAAAGGCCTACGCTCCGTTTTTGGAACTAATGGTACCATGATAGACTTAAAAATGGCTCAGGATCTCAAAGATGCTGGTGCCATGGGTATGGGTATCTCGCTTGACTCTATGGACAAAGAAAAGCATGATCGTCTTCGTAAGTACGAAAATGCTTGGGATGAAGCTGTTCGTGGCATGGAAAACTGCCGTGCTGTAGGACTACCATTCCAGTTACATACGACTGTAATGGACTGGAATCGTCATGAAGTCAGTGCTATTACTGATTTTGCAGTTGAAATGGGTGCTGTAGGACACCATACTTTCTTCTTAGTACCAACTGGAAGAGCTGTGTCGATTGAAGAGGAATCTCTCCGTGCTGAAGAGTATGAGCAGATTCTAACTGAAATCATGGAAAAACAAAAAACTGTAGATATTGAGTTGAAACCTACTTGCGCACCTCAATTTATGCGTATTGCCAAAGAAATGGGCTTAAACTTACGCTATGGTCGTGGGTGCTTAGCAGGTACTCACTATTGCATCATTTCACCTGTTGGCGTGGTACAACCTTGCGCTTATCTAAACATATCGGCGGGTAATGTAAGAGAAAAGCCCTTCTCAGAGATCTGGACAGATGCACCAATCTTTAAAGAGCTCCGCACTTTAGACTACAAAGGTGGTTGTGCTAACTGCAAATATAAAGTTGCATGCGGCGGTTGTAGAGCTCGTGCTTACTTCTATCACAACGAAGATTTTATGGCTGAAGAGCCATGGTGCCTCTATCACGGTCGAAAGGGGTATTAAAGCATGATCCTAGATGAACTGGATCGCCGACTTCTCAACATAGTTCAGTCTTCTTTTCCTGTATCTGCAGAGCCTTACAAAGTTTTAGCAGAACAAATGGCTACAACAGAAGAAGAGATTATGAACCGTATCAATAAGCTCAAAGAAGAAGGTATCATTCGTCGTGTAGGTGGTGTCTTTGATTCTCGCAAGCTTGGATACAAATCAAGTCTTTGTGCAATGAAGGTTCCTGTGGACAAACTGAAAGAAGCAGAAGAAATTATTAACTCTTATCCTGGTGTAACGCACAATTACTTACGCGAACATGACTACAATATGTGGTTTACCTTAATCTCTCCTTCTGAAGAAGCAATGGAAGAGACACTTGATGAAATGAGAGCAAAAAGTGGTTGTGAGATACGGAACTTACCAGCCACTCGTTTCTTCAAGATTAAAGTAGACTTCAAATTAAAGAATTAATAGTAAAGTAAAAGATCAATGATTTAAGGAATGAGTGATTGGGCATGATCACAGAATTAGATAAAAAGTTGATTCGCTTCTTACAAGAAGACCTTCCTGTTACTTCCAGACCTTATGCAAAGATTGCTCAGGAATTGGAAATCACAGAAGAGGAAGTTTTATCTCGAATTACAAAATACTTAGAAGAAGGATCCATGCGTCGCTTTGGTGTAGCCTTGCGTCATCATAAAGTAGGTTTTACAGCCAATGGCATGGGTACTTGGGATGTACCAGAAGAACGGGCAGAGGAAGTTGGCAAAATCATGGCTTCTTTTCCCGAAGTATCCCATTGCTATCAGAGACCTCGCTTTGATGGATGGCCATACAGTCACTTTACAATGTTGCATGGTCAAACAAGAGAAGAATGCGAAGCTATTGCTAAGCGCATCTCTGAAGCGACAGGAATTACCAACTATGGACTCCTATTTTCTACAGCAGAGCTGAAAAAAACCAGCATGCGATATTTTATGGAAGAAAAGTAAGGAGGTCTAGAGGGTTGCATAAAGGTTACCAGCGCTCTGAAACTCTTTTTGCTGAAGCAAAAAAATTGATCCCCGGTGGCGTTAATAGCCCTGTTCGTGCCTTTAAAGCTGTAGGTGCTAATCCTGTTTTTATTGATCGAGCAGAAGGCCCTTACCTATATGATGTAGACGGTAATCGATATATCGATTACGTTTTATCTTGGGGACCTATGATTGTGGGGCACGCTAATGAGGAAGTATCATTAGCCTTGAAGGAAGCTATTAATCGTGGAACTTCTTACGGAGCACCAACAGAATTAGAAACTCGCCTTGCTCAACTAATTCTAGATGCTTTCCCGGCTATGGATATGGTTAGAATGGTTAACTCTGGTACAGAAGCTACGATGAGTGCTTTACGTTTAGCGAGAGGCTATACAGGCCGTAGCAAAATTGTAAAGTTTGAAGGATGCTACCATGGTCATGCCGATAGCTTACTGATCAAAGCAGGCTCCGGTGCATTGACCCTTGGCGTACCTACAAGCCCTGGTGTTCCAGCTAATATTGCTAACAATACAATTACGGCACCTTATAATGACTTAGAAACACTTCGTCAGATCTTTGAGGAAGCTGGAGAAGACATTGCTGCTGTAATCATAGAAGGTGTACCTGGCAATATGGGTTGTATTCCACCAAAAGAAGGATATCTACAAGGTCTTCGTGATCTTACTCGCCAATACGGTGCATTGATGATCATGGATGAAGTGATGAGTGGATTCCGTGTTGCCTATGGCGGTGCTCAAGTCCTTTACGACATAGAGCCAGATATTACTTGCCTGGGTAAGATTATTGGTGGCGGTCTACCTGTAGGCGCTTACGGTGGCAAAAAAGAAATCATGGAAATGATTGCACCAGCAGGTCCAATCTATCAGGCGGGCACACTTTCAGGAAATCCTCTGGCTATGACAGCAGGTATTGTTACTCTAGAAATTCTAAAGCGTCCAGGCACTTATGAAACGTTAGCTGAGAAAGCGCGATATGTTGCCGAAGGAATTGCTCAAGCAGCTGAAGATGCTGGAGTTCCTCTGTACAGTACTAGAGTTGGATCTATGTTTAGTGGATTCTTAACATCAGAGACTGTAGATGACTTCGCTTCTGCTTGTACTTCTGATGTAGAAGCTTTTGGCGCTTATTTTAGAGCTATGCTAGAAGAAGGCGTCTACCTTGCTTGCTCTCAGTTCGAAGCTGGATTTATGTCTTTAGCCCATAGTCAGGAAGATCTAGACTTTACTATCTCTGCTTCTCAAAAGGCTTTCCGTAAGGTTGCCGAAAGAAACGGTGGGAAATAAAGGGTGGATCGTAAAAAAATTGGCCGTCTTCTAACTCTGATCTTTGTTGTTGCATTTGCCGCTATAGTGTACTTTGCCTTTTTACAGGAAAGGAATCCTCACGGAGATTTGGAAGAATGGGAGCTAAAACACGGTGATGTAGTGCTTAATAACCAGAATCCGGAACGATTCTGTTATCAATGCCATACCGGAAGAGCTTCTTATTGTAACCAATGTCATGATGCCTACAATATTCAGTTGGAAGTACCCCTTCCTCAGTAGATGGCTCAATAACTCCGCAGTTCAAAGGAACTGCGGAGTTATATTTTTAAGAAAAAGTTCTATGGCATAAAAGGATTTTTTATAGCTGTATAGAATAGATTATGGATAGTAAAAAAGATTCTAAAATTTCAGTTTTATGCGAGGAAAGAATACCTCGGAATAGTCATCTTCGCCTCTCTTGCCTGAGGTGAAGTTTTTTGCTTTATTACCGATCAATAAAAAAAGAGGTGTCAAGTAATGAAGATGACCGGAGCACAGGCTGTTGTGACGAGTTTACAAAAAGAAGGGGTAGAAGTAATCTTCGGTTATCCTGGTGGAGGTGTTTTGCCTCTCTATGATGCCCTTTATGACTCCCCGCTTTACCATATTCTAACCCGTCATGAACAAGGTGCGGCCCACGCCGCTGATGGTTATGCTCGAGCTACAGGTAAAGTTGGTGTTGTCATTGCCACGTCAGGACCTGGGGCTACTAACTTAATCACTGGTATTGCCACGGCTAACATGGACTCTATACCTATGGTTTGTATTACTGGTCAAGTAGGTCTTTCAATTATTGGGAAAGACTCTTTTCAGGAAGCTGATATTACAGGGATTACCACGCCTATTACGAAGCATAACTACTTGGTGAAGAATCCAGCTGACTTGCCTCGTATTATACGTGAAGCTTTTTATATTGCTCAGACAGGACGTCCTGGTCCTGTTGTTATTGACATTCCCAAAGATGTTTTCACATCAACTATTGATTATCACTATCCTGATGATATTAAATTAAGAGGCTATAAGCCGATCTATGAGGGTAAAGCACAAGAGATAGAAGATACAGTAGCTGTTTTAAGAAAAGTCAAAAAACCACTTATTTTTGTAGGTGGTGGAGTTATTTCAGCTACAGCTACAGATTTATTAGGTAAACTAATTGATCAATATCAGATTCCCTTGATCAGCTCTTTTATGGGTCTCGGGACAATTCCAGCTAGTCACCCTTGCAACTTAGGTATGGTAGGAATGCATGGTACTGTTGCGGCCAATCGTGCTGTCATGGACTGTGATTTACTCATAGGTCTTGGCGTTCGTTTTGACGATCGTGTTACAGGATTGCTCTCAAAGTTTGCGCCCAATGCTAAGATTGTGCACTTTGACATTGACCCTGCTGAAGTTAATAAGAATGTTGAGACCAAACACCGAGTAATTGGTCACTTAAAATGGAGTTTACAAGCACTTCTGGAAAAAATGGCAGGACAAATTCCTGAAGAAACAAGAGCACAGTGGAATGTATGGTTAGAGCAAGTACAATGTTGTCATCGAGATAATCCACTTATTTTCAAAAAGACTGATAAAGTAATTAAGCCACAATATGTTCTTCAAGAGCTCGATCGACAGACAAAGAGTAATTATATAGTAGTTACAGATGTGGGACAGCATCAGATGTGGACGGCGCAGTACTACCAGTTTAATAGACCACGAACTCTCATATCTTCTGGCGGTTTGGGTACGATGGGCTTTGGTTTGCCAGCAGCTATAGGCGTACAAATGGCTTGTCCTGAAGAGTCTGTTTTATTAATTACAGGCGATGGATCTATCTTAATGAACTGTCAAGAGATTGCAACCTTAGTTGAGCATCAGTTGCCTGTCAAAGTAGCTATCATTAACAATCAGGCCTTGGGCATGGTACGACAGTGGCAAAGAATGTTTTTCCATCAAAGGTATTCCCATTCGCAATTTAACAATGGTGGTACTGACTATGTCCGTCTAGCCGAAGCTTTCGGAGCTACAGGACTAAGAGCTACCAAAATGGAAGAAGTTCCACAGATTATTGCTCAGGCCTTGGCTACTGATGGCCCTGTGTTTATGGATTTCCAAGTATGTTCTGAAGAAAATGTTTTACCTATGGTTCCAGCAGGAGCCTCTCTCGATCAAATGATAGAAGGGGCGGTGGATTAGAGTCATGCGTCACACTCTTGCCGTGCTTGTTGAGAATCGTCCTGGTGTGCTTGTTCATATCTCAGGCTTAATTGCTCGTCGTGCTTTTAACATTGAAAGTATATCGGCTGGTCATACGGAAGAGCCAGATATGACTCGTATTACTATCGTCGTCGATGGCGATGAACGCAATATTGAGCAAGTTGTTAACCAGCTCTCCAAACTAATTGATGTGATCAAAATTGTAGATCTAACAGAAGAACCTTCAATTGAGAGAGAATTGGCTCTAATAAAAGTAAAAGCTACACCAGATACGAGATCAGATATAGTAGATATTGTAGAGATTTTTAGAGCAAAAATAGTTGATATTAATAGGGAAACTATGGTTATAGAGTTGACGGGAGAAGAGCGCAAAATCGATGCACTTTGTCAAGTCTTACAAGATCATGGGATTGTAGAACTTGTTCGTACTGGCAAAACAGCTTTGTCACGCTATCCTGGCTCAGCCAAAGAGGATAAAGAGCAGTAAGCTTGGAGGGAATTGCTCTCTATGCATGAACTTAGAGAGACACGTAAAATTGAACACATCCGCCAATCCCTAGCTTTAGAAGATGGACCCTTATCGAATGGCTTTGCTGACGTGCACCTGATTCACAATGCTCTTCCTGAACTAAAAGTAGAAGATATAGATCTTTCTCTTACTTTTTTGGGTAAGAAGCTAGAAAAACCCATATTAATTAACGCCATTACAGGTGGACATCCTGCAGTAACAGAAATTAATCGTAAATTGGCTAATCTGGCAGCTCAAAAAAAGATTGCTATAGCTGTAGGCTCTCAAGCAGCTGGCTTACGCAACGCTGATGTTTGGTCCAGTTACAGTGTAGTACGTCAGATGAATCCTGATGGTGTCGTTATCGCTAATATTAACGCTGATACGCCTCTAAGAGGAGCACTTAAAGCAATCGATGTTATTGAAGCAGATGCCATACAGGTACACTTAAATGGTGCTCAGGAATTGGCTATGCGTGAAGGCGATAGAGATTTTACAGGTTGGGCTGGAATGATAAAAGAGCTAATTCGACATAGTCCTGTACCTGTTATTGTAAAAGAAGTTGGCTTTGGCATATCAAAAGAAGTAGCTCTTAGGCTTTGGGATATGGGTGTAACTTATCTAGATGTTGGCGGTGCAGGAGGTACAAACTTTGTTGCCATAGAACTGCGCCGACAGGAAGTAGAAGATCATAGCTTTGAAGCTTGGGGTATTCCGACAGCTATTACACTTGGTGAAGTAATGTATACTCTTCGACAAAATAGCTCTGATAGGGAAGACAGGCATGTAATTGCTACTGGCGGAATTCGTAACGGTTGGGAAGGTGCTAAAGCACTAGCAATGGGTGCAGACTTGATTGGCCTAGCAGGACCTTTGCTGAAGAGATTAGATCAAGAGCAAGCTATGGAAGAATTTATCGAGAACTTCCAGCAGGATCTCACCCGTGCTCTTCTATTGACAGGAAGTAAGAAATTAAAGGAATTGCGTCAACAACCCTGCGTTTATTCGGGCTTTGTAAAAACATGGTTCGAACAACGAGGAATCATCTTAAGTTCTTTAAGTTAAGAAACTTGAAAATCTTTATAAGCAATGGAAAGAAAGAGAAAGACTGTCGATATTTTTACGACAGTCTTTCTCTTTCTTTCGTTTGTTTACCTAATAAGCAGGGTAACATACAGGTGGAGGTGATCTTAATGCCTCGATATCCTTTTGGTACTATTGTAATGCTACTAAGTATGATTTTTGTTGTTTTTGACATGGCTAAAAGCTTACTAGACCGTTATAAGATTACAAAACCTATAGCTTTGGCCGTAATCTTACTTTGGTGGGCTACTTCTTTTTGGGAAGTGCCCATACAATGGGCGCCTTGGAATATAACAATAAATATTGGTGCTTTTCTGATGCCCTTATTGTTAGGCCTATTTTTGCTTATGAAATCATCAAGCACCTCTTTGCGTCTCTGGCTAGCTCTGGCCGTTGTAATTGTTAGTGGCTTAATTGGCCAGCTGGTCTTAGGATTTGACCAAGAACATTTTTTCTGGGATGGTCGTATCTTATTTGTTTTTGTTGGTGCTCTGTCGGCATTATTGATTACGGGGGAAGCAAGAACAGCTCTGATAGCTATTCTTTTAGGCCATCCTGTTGTAGAAGGAGTTGTAGCTTTTTTAGCAGGGCAAGGAAGGTTTGGAGACATTAGTGGTTATGTTTTAGGTACACCTATTGCTTTCGATCACGTAATATTAGCTCTGCTTTTCTTATGGCCTCTTTCTTTGTTGATGGAACGCTTCACTTCTTATGATGAAGTGGAGGAAAAAGCTTGGTTGCCCCTTTACTTTACAGAAGAGAGTAGTCAGGAAAAAGCAATCACCGAGATGAACGAGCTGAACGAGATGGATGATCAAGATAATGAAGCAACCTTGGTGGAACAGGAAGAATACAAAGCAAAATAATATAAACTCTCCTTATTTTGTGCTACCTCTCTTGGGAACTATTATTTTTTTTCTTTTTATTACTGTGCTTATTGCTGTACCTTTGTACTCAATTGCTTGGGATGTCATTGAAGAAGTTCCTCGTCAAGAAAGGCAAAAAATTATCACTTGGCCTGATCAAGGAAATCTAGGATGGACTAATAGGCACTGGGAACCTGGAGAAAGCTTCATAGACCCTGAAGGTAAGGCATGGAAGATAAGCTCTACCAGCTTTGGAGAAGTTTCTGTTTGGCCCTATGAGACTTTCTTATCCCTTCCTCCTGACTCTGTTTGTAATCAAGACTTCACCTCGCTAGCTTTTCATGTCTCTTTTCAGGAAAGCCAGGGATCGATTGTACTCATTTACCCTCAAAAAGCATTAGAAGAAGCTAGAATTTGGGAAAGAGTTCTAACGAAGCAAGGCTTCAAAGTGCACTTAAAAGATTACTCTACACAGATAAGTAGAGGACAGATCAAAGAGGCTTATGAAAAAGGTCCTTTAGCAATTATTAGACTCCATGAGAAAGGGCAATGGAACTGGGAAGATGCAGAAGGTACAGAAAAAGTTGCATTCCTATTAGATCGTCACCCAAGGGTACAATCTAATCTATCTTTTGTATTACGTTGGCAAGAAGAGTTGCCAAAAAAGTCGAAGGCTGTTATCATTTTTTGTCGTCAGTCTTATGGACAGCACCTTTTTCCTCGAACAGTTGACATTGTTGTCCCCCAAAGCTTTAAGCAAGAAGAAATTGAAACACTCTCTGCAAGCCTAGCCCGGGCTATAAAACCCTTTTCTTGACGAAAAGTAGTGAGTCCGTCATAATGGTGAGAAGGATGGAGAAAAAGGGAGGATCGGGCTGTGAACCCAGTAGGAGGGGTCATTGAGACTGTTGATCCAATGGGTCTTGGTGCCCGTATCGGTCTTAAAAAAGGAGATATTCTCTTAACTGTTAATGGTCAGGTTATTCATGACCTTTTAGACTATGGCTTTATGATTCGTCAAGAACGGGTGCAACTACAAGTAATTGCTCAAACCACCGGACAAGTCCGGTGGTTTGAGATTGAAAAAGATGAAGAGGACGACTTATCAATAGACTTTGCTCAGGCAACTTTTGACGGTATGCGCCATTGTCATAATCATTGTCTTTTCTGTTTTGTTGAGCAAATGCCTCCTGGTATGCGAAAGTCACTTTACGAAAAAGATGATGATTACCGCTACTCATTTTGGCATGGTAGCTTTATTACTTTAACGAATCTACGTGAAGAAGATTTTCAGAAATTACTTACTTTACGGCTTAGCCCTCTTTATATATCAGTACAAGCTACCGATGGTGAGGTTCGGAGCAAGTTATTAGGCCATAAGCAAGCAAGTCTGATTATGGAACGGTTGCAGAAAATTGTGGAAGCCCGTATACAAATCCATTGTCAGATTGTAGCCTGTCCTGGTATTAATGACGGAGAAGTACTTGCCAAAAGCTTAAAAGATCTTTGGTCATTAGGTTTTGGCTTAGCTTCAGTTGCCGTAGTTCCTGTAGGGTTAACGAGATTTAGAGAAAATCTACAGCCCTTACGGCCATTTCAAAAAAAAGAAGCTCAATCTGTTATAGAACTAATAGAGCAATGGCAAGAGAAAGCTTTAGAGGAGCGAGGAGAGAGAATTTTCTTTGCTGCTGATGAGTTTTACTTGCTAGCACAAAAAGAGCTTCCTGATGAAGATTCTTACGATGATTATTGTCAATTAGAAAACGGTGTCGGTGTAAGTCGTCTTTTTATGGAACAGTGGCAAACAGGTACAGAGAAGTGGATCACATCATTTATAGAAGTAAATGAAAGCTCCAGCAGACCTGATCATATCTACGTTATTACAGGTCAATCGGGTCGACAAGTTTTAGAGCCCTTGCTGAGAGAAGTAGAAAAAGCATACGGCTTAAGCTGGTCCTCCCTAGGTGTAGAAATTATATCTGTAGAGAATAAATTTTTTGGCTCTACTGTTACAGTGACAGGCTTATTAACAGGTAAAGATGTAGTTGAACATATCCTCAGTCACAAAAAGTCTATATCCTCAAATGATTTGTTAATTTTGCCATCTATTATGTTTCGCGCAGACGGAGATTTGACTTTGGATGATATGACAGTTGAAGAGATTTCTCATCAGATAGGTAATATTCCTATTAAGATTATAAATACGCAGGGAGATGCTTTATTGAAAGCCCTGCTCTGGCCTCTGGAAGCCTGAGGAAGGAAGGGACGATTATGGCGAAACCAATTGTCGCTATTGTAGGACGACCAAACGTAGGAAAATCAACACTCTTTAATCGCATCAGTGGAGGTAGGGTCGCCATTGTTGAAGATCAGCCTGGCGTAACACGGGATCGGATTTATCGTGATGCCAAATGGCTGGAACGCTCCTTTACATTAATTGACACCGGTGGATTGGAAATAGCTGAATACGAGAACCCCTTTTCTGATGTGGTTCGTGTACAAGCGGAGGTCGCCATTGCCGAAGCAGAGTTAGTCCTCTTTGTTGTAGACGGTAAGCAAGGGATAACGGGAGAAGATGAAAAAATTGCCGAGATTCTTAGAAAAACCAAAAAACCAGTCTTGTTAGTAGTCAATAAGATTGAAGACTTTGCTAAGAATCTGCATATGGAGTTTTATGCGCTAGGATTAGGCGATCCCATACCTATATCAGCCTCTCATGGTATGAATACAGGTGATCTGCTCGACATGGTTGTTGAGGCCTTGCCAGAGATTGAAGAGGATTATGCGCCTGATGTTGTTAAGATAGCTATTATAGGTCGTCCCAATGTGGGCAAATCTTCTTTAACTAATGCTTTGTTAGGGCAAGAAAGGGTAATCGTTTCTGATATCCCTGGTACTACTAGAGATGCTATTGATACGCCTTTTGAAAGAGATGGCAAAAATTATGTAGTAATTGATACAGCAGGGATGCGTCGTAGAGCAAGAGTCGATGAAGCTATAGAACGCTATAGTGTGATGAGAGCTTTACGGGCTGTAGATCGATCTGATGTTGTTCTAATGGTCATAGATGCTTCCCAAGGTGTAACAGAACAAGATAAAAAAATTGCGGGATATGCTCATGAAGGCGGCAAAGGTTGTATACTAGTACTAAACAAGTGGGATCTTGTTCCCAAAGATGAAAAAACTATGCAAAAGTATGACAAAGTAATTCGTTCTGAACTAGCTTTCATGCAATATGCACCGACTCTATACGTATCAGCCAAAACGGGACAGAGATTGCCCAAAATAGTCGAAATTATCGATTTTGTTGCTGAACAAACAAACCGTAGAATCAGCACTTCTATATTAAATGAACTGCTAGCTGATATTGTTCGCGTTACGCCACCGCCAACAGACAAAGGCAAAAAACTAAAGATCTACTATGTAACACAAGCTGGGGTAAAGCCGCCGACTTTTGTATTTTTTGTGAACGATGAAGAACTCTTTCACTTCTCTTATCGTCGTCATATTCAGAATCGCTTTCGTGAAACTTTTGGTTTTGAAGGTTCACCGATACGATTTTTTATCAGACAAAGAGAAAAAGATTAACCCTAAAGGCCTTGCGTTAAGGTAAAGGATAGGGAAGGGGGCCTTGGAGATAAAGTTATGGACGCTCAAGTGGCTTTTGATTTTTCAACCTTACTTTTTTATTTAACAGCCTTTTTCTTGGGTTCTATTCCTTTTGCTTATCTGGCTGGACGCTTGCGAGGTCTTGATATTCGACAACATGGGAGTGGCAATATTGGCGCCACTAATGCTTTTCGTGTGCTCGGTCCTTTTATGGGTACAGTCGTACTGCTTTTAGATGCAGGGAAAGGCGCCGTAGTTGCCTTATGGGCCATAACTTCTTTTGGAGAGACAGTAGCCGTTATAGCTGGTCTAGCCGCCATTTTAGGCCATACTTTTAGTCCCTTTATGAAGTTCAAAGGTGGTAAAGGTGTAGCCACAGCGGCAGGTGTAGTTATAACGCTAATTCCGGATATTGCATTGATTTGTGTACTTCTTTTTGCTACTATTGTTGCTCTCTCCAAATACGTTTCTCTGGGCTCAATTACAGTAGCCATCACTTTACCGCTCTTGGCATTCTTTTTTAATAAACCTCTTGCCTACCAAATCTTTTCACTGGCCACAGCTGTTTTTGTGATTTATCGTCATATACCGAACATAAAGCGTCTCCTGGCTGGCGAGGAGAATTCCATTCGTCGCAATCAATCTAAATTATAAGTTGCAGTGCACAAAAAGAGGAGGTAAAAATCGTGGAATTAAGAAAAGTTGCTGTACTCGGTGCAGGTAGTTGGGGAACAGCTTTAGGACGTCTCTTAGCTTTACCACAACAACAAGTTCAAATCTGGGCTCGTCGTCCTGAATTAGCTAAAGAAATTAATAGTTATCGTGAAAATCGTCGTTACTTGCCAGGTGTTCTCTTACCAGCAAGGGTACGCGCTTCTTCTGATCTCGATGAAGTTCTAAAAAACGCTTCCATCTTGCTCATTGCCGTACCCTCATCGGCTTTGCAAGAGACTCTCGAGAAAATTAATGGAAAAGTATCACCGGAAACTCTAATCATCAACACAACGAAAGGTTTAGAACCAAAAACCTTCCGTCGACCAAGTGAAATATACAAAGCCCAATTGTCAGAAGAGCTTTATCAACGAGTAGTAACTTTATCTGGCCCAAGCCATGCAGAAGAAGTGGCTCGTGATATACCGACGACAGTTGTTCTCTCCTCAGAGAACCGAGCTAGCGCTGAAGAAGCACAGGACTTGTTGATGAGACCTCATTTTCGTGTATACACTAATCCCGATCTGATAGGCGTGGAATTAGGTGGGGCTTTGAAAAACATCATTGCTCTTTCTTGTGGTGTTGCTGAAGGTCTTGGCTTTGGTGATAATACTAAGGCGGCACTAGTAACGAGAGGTCTTGCAGAAATCTCTCGCTTAGGAATCGAGATGGGCGCTAGCCCAGCTACGTTCTCTGGCCTCGCTGGTCTTGGCGATTTGGTCGTGACTTGTACTAGTAAACATTCTCGTAATATGCGTTTTGGAATTCTTCTAGGTAAAGGAAAAAGCTGTAGTGACGCACTTCAGCAGATCGGACAGACCGTAGAAGGAATTAGAACTACAGAAGCGGCCTATCAGCTTTGTCAACATAAAAACATCAAAATGCCTATTACTGTAGAATGTTACAAAGTACTCTTTGAAGGTCTCTCACCATCGGAAGCAGTGGAGAACTTAATGCAGAGAAGCAAAACAAATGAAGTAGAAGAAGGCGTAAAAGACTGGTCGTAGACTAGTCTTTTTTCTTTTCCAAGCATATCTCTTTTTTACTTCACATATCCATTAAAGGGCCTAAAAGAAGATTCCTGCTCCAGCAAAAGTAGCTTGTTGTCATAGAGCTGTCCAATTGAACATATACATTTTACCGTTAAGGCCTGTCAATGGAATCATAGGGGGACCTATCCCTACCCGGCGGCCAGGGCAGGAAAACCAAAACCGATAAGGAGGGAAATGGGCGATGGAAAAACTTGACATATTCCGAGACATTAGCGATCGTACTGGTGGCGACATCTATATCGGGGTGGTAGGCCCGGTCCGCACGGGTAAGTCCACCTTTATCAAACGATTTATGGAGCACCTTGTATTACCAAATATCAAAAACATACATGACAAAGAAAGAGCTCGTGATGAGCTTCCCCAGTCTGGTGCCGGTCGTACCATTATGACGACAGAACCAAAATTCATCCCCAATGAAGCTGTAGAAATTGGTGTAAAAAGCGGAATAAAAATGCGTGTTCGTATGGTTGACTGTGTTGGCTATACTGTCGATGGCGCTCTTGGCTATGAAGAAGAAGAAGGACCTCGCATGGTTATGACGCCATGGTCAGAAAATGAAATGCCTTTCCAAGATGCCGCAGAGATGGGAACGCGTAAGGTTATTGCTGATCATTCTACCCTCGGTGTTGTCATGACTACAGATGGCTCAATTAGCGATCTAACTCGTGAAGCTTATGTAGAAGCAGAAGAAAGAGTTATAGAAGAGCTTAAAGAGTTACAAAAGCCCTATATTGTGATTCTTAACTCGCTCCATCCACAATCAAGAGAAACAATTGAGTTAGCCTATACCTTGGAAAGTTATTATCAAGTACCTGTACTACCGCTCAATGTGGCCACATTAACGCAAGACGATATATTGAAAATTCTAGAAGAAGCACTTTATGAATTCCCTGTTACTGAAGTAAACATCAATTTACCTCTCTGGATCGAAGAGCTTGAACAGAAGCACCCATTACGACAGCAATTTGAAGGAGCAGTACGCAACACCATCGCACAAGTTAAAAGGCTAAGAGATATTGATATTGCTGTAGAATCGCTAGGTGAATATGATTTTGTGCAAGATGTATTTTTAGAAGAGATGAACTTAGGAAATGGTGCAGCCACCATAGAAATGACAGCACCAGAAGGCATGTTTTATCAAGTTTTACAAGATGAAACGGGCTTTACGATCACAGGCGATCACGATTTGCTACGACTAATGAAAGATCTTGCACTAGCCAAGAAAGAATATGATAAAGTAGCAACAGCATTAGAAGATGTTCGCCAAGAAGGCTATGGTGTTGTTAACCCTAGCTTAGAAGAAATGTATCTAGAAGAACCAGAACTAATCAAACAGGGAAATCGTTTTGGCGTTAAACTGAAAGCAAGCGCCCCCTCTTTACACATCATTCGCGCTGACATTACAACAGAAATAACACCGATTATTGGGACGGAAAAGCAATGTGAAGAGTTGGTTCGATATATACTCGAAGAGTTCGAAGAAAATCCCCAGAAGATCTGGGAGTCTAACATCTTTGGCAAATCCCTCCATGACTTAGTACGTGAAGGCGTTCAAAATAAGCTGCAAAGGATGCCTGATAATGTACAGGTTAAACTACAAGATACGCTTCAAAGAATTGTTAACGAAGGTAACGGCGGACTTATCTGCATAATTATTTAAATGAAGAAGCCGGGATAAAATTTCCCGGCTTCTTTCCATGTAATTTCTCAAGTAAGTCTTTACAAGCAGGGATTTTGACTTGTAAGTGGTATTAATAATGTTAAGTAAGAGATTTTAACGTTAAACATGAGAAGTGAAGGGAGTAGATTAGATGAAGATTATTATCGTAAATGGCAGTCCCAATCAACAGGGGAATACGGCCAAACTATTGCAAGCTTCTGTTGAAGAATTAGAAAAAGCGCACTGTTCCGTACAGTGGTTACAAGTACCTGAACTGATAGCTAGCGCTCGTCATCCCTTCTGTACAGCTTGCTCCAATCCCTGTTCAGCTGTCTGTTACGCTGGAACAGCATTGGAACAGGCTTTTCAAGATATTTCAAAGGCTGATGCAGTAATTTTTGGTAGCCCTGTCTATTTTGGTACAGTGAGCGCACAATTAAAGGCTTTCTTTGACAAAACAAGAAAAATTCGAAGTCAAAAAGCTTGGCTTGCTTTACCAGGTGCAGTAGTCACAACAGGAGCTTCACGTTTTGGCGGACAAGAGACAACGACCAGAGCCCTGCATGACATGATGCTCGTACAAGGCATGACTATTGTTGGTGATGGTCATATCGATCATGACTGTGGACACTTTGGAGCTTCAGCGCAAAGACCAGTCGATCAAGATCAAGATGGTCTCTTACGTGCCAAGATATTAGCAAAAAGAATAGTAGACAGCGCTCGTCTTTATAGACAAGAAAAAGGAAAGAGCTAAAAGAAGGTGAGAACCTTTGGTCTTGCGAGAAGATATAGAAAGACGTGAAGAAAAAACTTTATCGGACTTTGCAAGTAAAGCCCGTCAGAGCAAAGGGCGGCGTCACTTCGAAGAAGAGTGTCATATTCGAACAGCTTTTCAAAGGGATCGAGATAGAATAATTCATTCCAAATCCTTTCGCCGTTTGAAGCATAAGACACAAGTTTTTATCTCGCCAGAAGGGGATCACTTTCGTACTCGGTTAACTCATACTTTAGAAGTGTCCCAGATTGCCAGAACGATTGCGAGAGCCCTTGGATTGAATGAAGATCTTACGGAAGCGATTGCTCTCGGTCATGATCTGGGCCATACGCCTTTTGGTCATGCTGGAGAAGAAGCCCTTGATCGAGTCTTTCCACCTGGTTTTTCTCACAGTCAACAGAGCCTTCGAGTGGTTGATTTCTTAGAACAAAATGGTGGTCTTAATCTAACCTGGGAAGTTCGTGATGGCATAGCCAACCATTCTAGTAGCGGGAGTCCCACTACATTAGAGGGGCAGATAGTGCGTTGGGCAGATCGCTTTGCTTATATTAATCATGATATTGATGATGCTATTCGTGGAGGAATTATTGAAGAAAAAGAACTGCCTCAGCAATATATTAAAGTGCTAGGCGATCGTCACCGTACTCGTATTAATACCATGGTTATGGATATGATCAAAGCTTCTCAGGATAAACCAAAGATTTGTCTTAGTCCTGAAGTTGAAGAAGCAGTCTGCTCTTTGCGCCAATATATGTTTGACCATGTTTATATTGGTTCTTTAGCAAAAGCTGAAGAAACAAAAGCGAAAGAGTTATTAATCGCTCTTTATCGCCTCTTCGTTACCCAACCTAATTTATTACCACAAGAATATCGTAATATGACTGAAGATTTTGGTCTAGAGAGAGCTGTTGTTGATTATATTTCAGGCATGACAGATCGATTTGCTCTGAAAACCTATGAAAAATATTTTCTACCTTCTCCTTGGCTAATTGGAAAAGATTAGATTGCAGTAACTTTAGATATAATATAGAAGTATTGAAGTAAATCAAAAAAAGTGTCGAAAATATGGAGGAAATGTTCTTTTTACCTAGAATAAGAAGAGAAGAATGCTGCCAAGAAAGGTAAAGAAGGATTTATGCGAAGAATGGCGAATTCATGATGGGGTGATGTACTTTGCGCGATCCCCAAATAATTGAAGATGTTCGTCATCGTATCGATATTGTAGAGTTGATCTCTCAATACCTTCCTCTAAAAAGACAAGGAAATCGCTTCGTGGGGCTCTGTCCGTTCCACCAAGAAAAGACACCGTCCTTCTCAGTATCTCAGGATAAGCAGTTTTTTCATTGCTTCGGTTGTGGTACTGGTGGCGATGTCTTTACCTTTGTCATGCTACAGGAGAATCTTACCTTTCCTGAATCTCTCAAGAAACTGGCAGAGCAAGCAGGAGTTTCTTTACCGGAGGCAGAACGAACGCCTGCCCAAGAGGCGGCTAGGCGTACAATTGAAAAAGGTCGAGCCCTTCACAAAAGAACAGCAGAGCTTTTTTTTCAATGTCTCCGTGAAGATTCTCGAGGCCTTCAGGGAAGGGACTATCTTCACAGAAGAGGTGTTAGTGATTCTGTTGCCGTAGCCTTTGGGTTAGGATTTGCCCCACAGCAATGGGACTTCTTGACGGAACGATTGCTCCGTGAAGGATACAGTACAGAAGAATTAGAACAATTTGGTCTTGCTCTTCGCAGAGCAGGCGGGGAAGGTCATTATGACAGATTTCGGAATCGATTAATCTTCCCCATTTTTGACGGACAAGGTAGACCAATTGCTTTTGGAGGTAGAGTTTTAGGCGATGAAATGCCTAAATACTTGAACTCCCCAGAAACACCTCTCTACAAGAAAGGTCAGCATCTTTACGGCTTGCACAAAGCAGGACCTTTTATTCGAGAAAAAGGTATGGCCATTCTAGTTGAAGGATACATGGATGTAATCACTTGTCACCAACATGGAGTAACACAAGCTGTTGCTACATTGGGAACAGCTTTAACAATTGAACAAGGTCGACTTTTGTTGCGCTATGGGTCTTCTGTGTTAATCTGTTACGATGGTGATAGAGCGGGAACAGCGGCTACAATCAAAGCTGGGCGAATCTTAACAGAGCTTGGTGCCAAAGTTAAAGTATTACACCTTCAGGAGGCCAAAGATCCAGACGAGTTTCTACAAAGCCAAGGAGCAAGTAAGCTATGGCAAGCTATTGACAAGGCTCCTACTTATATCGAATATCGATATAAGCAAGCTCATGCCCAACAGAATCTTAATTCAGTAGAGGGCAAAGTTGCAACCATCCGAGAGTTAGCACCCGATCTGTTGTCAATTCCTAGTGCTGTTGAACAAGAAGCGAATGTGCAATGGTTAGCGAAGCAAGTAGGTATTTCCGATAGTTCCATTATAGAAGAACTGCGAAGTTTATCGCATTCAAGACCTACTTATTCAAGGGATAGAAAGGAAAATCCATGGCATACTAATTCTATCCAAACTAACATATCTCAGGATTCGCGAGAGATAGCTGGGGCTTCTACTGCACAGAAAGCATTGACAGTAGATGAAGGAAAAGCTACAAGTCGCTTAGAAGAAGCTTGGCGCTATCTAATTTATTGGATGATTGGCGATGTAGAGAGAATCAATTGGGTATTGGAGCGTATGAATCAAGAAATTCCTGAGCTCCATGATCCAATTAAGGAAATAGTAGAGTCTTTGATAAAGCTAGGAAAAAGAGGTAGCAGTTCTGCTGTGAGAGACCTAACAGAGTCTTTAAGAACTGATCAAGCGAGGAACTATCTCAGCGCCCTGCTTGTAGATGAGCCAACACCAGATTGGCATAATCATATTATTGAGGACTGCATTAACACATTGAAGTACGGATGGTTAATTGAAGAAATATCGCGACTAGAAGGACAAATCAATCGTTGCTATCAAGAACAAGATGACCAAGAACTGCGGCATCTACTACCACAACTGGCGAAATTACAGCAACTGAGAAGTCGAGCTGGTCGCATACATGGAACGGTGCCTTTAGGTGGTCGGCAGGATCAACGGTCCTGGTCTAAGGGGGGAACCACAGATGAAAGAAGAGCAGAAAGATGAACAGGTTCAACAACTGCAAAATGTACAAGATCTGATTTCTAAGGGCAAGCAGAAAGGAATCCTTACGTACCAAGAAATCATGGATGCTCTGCAAGGTGTGGAAATGTCAACAGAGCAAATCGATGAAGTATATGAACAGCTTGGTAATCTGGGGATTGATGTCGTTCCTGAGAATGCAGAGGAGCCCCTTGATAAGGGCGAAGAACCGCTGATTCGTGAGGAAGAAGAAATCGAGGTTGACCTTTCAGTTCCTGAGGGAGTGGGAATTGACGATCCTGTACGAATGTACTTAAAAGAGATCGGAAGGGTACCCTTACTCTCGGCTGAAGAAGAGATTGAGCTTGCCAAAGGGATGGAACAGGGCGATGAAGAAGCCAAAAGAAGGCTGGCAGAAGCTAACCTTCGACTTGTTGTGTCGATCGCCAAAAGATATGTTGGCAGAGGAATGCTTTTTCTCGACCTCATACAAGAAGGGAACTTAGGTCTTATCAAAGCAGTTGAGAAATTTGACTATCGTAAAGGCTATAAGTTCTCAACCTATGCGACCTGGTGGATTAGACAGGCCATAACAAGAGCTATTGCCGATCAGGCAAGAACGATTCGTATCCCCGTACACATGGTTGAAACGATTAACAAGTTGATTCGCGTATCTAGGCAGTTGTTGCAAGAATACGGTAGAGAGCCATTGCCAGAAGAAATTGCTAAAGAAATGGAAATACCAGTAGAGCGGGTTAGAGAGATTATGAAAATCGCTCAAGAGCCTGTATCACTGGAAACACCGATAGGGGAAGAAGAAGATTCTCATCTCGGTGATTTTATTGAAGATCAGGACGCCCCTGCACCTGCAGAAGCGGCTTCTTTCATTTTATTAAAAGAACAACTTGAAGAAGTTCTAGAAACATTAACACCAAGAGAAATGAAAGTATTACGCTTGCGCTTCGGCTTAGACGATGGTCGTTCTAGAACACTTGAAGAAGTAGGACAGGAATTTGGCGTTACACGTGAGCGCATTCGCCAGATTGAAGCAAAAGCTTTGCGGAAACTGCGTCATCCTAGTCGTAGTAAAAAATTAAAAGATTATTTGGATTAAATAGGCTATTGACGAATGGTGGCTCTTATAATATAATCATTAAGGACTCAAGAGACATCCCCAAACTGATTGAGGGATGTCATGACGGGCCTATAGCTCAGCGGTAGAGCAACCGGCTCATAACCGGTTGGTCCCTGGTTCGATCCCAGGTGGGCCCACCATATTTGGTGAATTAAGCACCCCTTTGCCTGTTTAGGCAGAGGGGTTTTTGATTTTATTTTCTTAACGTGGGAAAACCGTAGAGACTCAGGGGATAGAGAAAACTTTTTAATATAGTTAGAGAGGAACCGTGGAACCTATGGACTTAAGCCCAAGACTAGCTCGCTTAGCAGAGGCTGTGCCAGCTGACACGGTACTAGCCGATGTAGGTACTGATCATGCTTATTTGCCAGTTGCCCTTGTTAAGGCAGGAAAGATTGACCGAGCCATTGCTACAGATGTTCATCAGGGGCCTGCAGAAGCGGCACGTCAGCATGTTAAAGCTTATGGCGTAGATAGTAAGATTAAAGTTCGTCTAGGTGATGGCTTGAAACCTATCAAAGCTGGTGAAGTAGAGACATTAGTAATTGCAGGCATGGGTGGCGGTACTATACTCAAAATACTGCAAGAAGGTGTACAAGCAGACAAGGTTGATCAGCTAAAAAGGATGGTTTTACAGCCACTAGAAGGTGCTACAGAATTACGAAAGTGGCTCTTACAGAGAGGCTGGAAAATTATTGAGGAAGATCTGATCGAAGAAGGCAAGCGGATCTACGAAGTTATTGTGCTTGAGCAGAGCTTTCTTGAGCAGGATATTAAGGAAGGTTTCGAGAAAGAGAATAGAACCAAAAGCACAAAACTTTCGATGAAAGAGTTTGCTATAGATGAGTCTATACAGTGGCTTTTAGGTCCACGATTACTAGAGAAAAAGCATAAACTACTAATTCCTATGATTGAAAAACATATCATAAAAGAACAGCGTGCTTTGTCAGGTATGCAAGCAGGACGTAATGTGGCCAAGCATGCATTAGAAGCCAAAGAAAAGAGAATTAATGATTTAGAAGAGGTGAAGAAATGGCTCTTGCCTGCGGAAGAATAATTGAATGGATTGAAAATATAGCGCCTACACGTTTGGCTGAACATTGGGATCAAATTGGTTTGCAAATTGGCTATGGAGGCACAGAAGTTAGAAATGTATATCTAGCTTTAGACTTAGATGAGCAAGTAATTGATGAAGCTTTAGCTAAAGACTGTCAGATGATTATTTTACACCATCCTTTGATCTTCAAGCCTCTTGCTAATTTGCGCTGGGATAACCAACAAGGACGTATGATCAAAAGAATAGTCGAAAATGACTTACAGATTTACGTTGCCCATACCAACCTTGATATTGCCCAAGGTGGCGTAAATGATGTCCTAGCGACCAAAGTAGGCTTAGAAAAGATCGAACCTTTGTATGAAGACAAAAAAGATGAGCTCGTCAAGATTGTAGTTTTTGTCCCTCTAGAAGATGAAGAAAAAGTGCGACAAGCTATGGGAGATGCAGGTGCAGGCCACATTGGTCAATATAGTCATTGCACCTTCAGAACAGAGGGTACAGGCACTTTCTTGCCCTTAGACGGGGCTAACCCTCATATCGGAAAAGTCGGTTCACCTGAAGAAGTACAGGAGGCTCGATTAGAAACTATCGTTTCTCAAAGAAAGCTTAAGAGAGTCTTAAAAGCCCTATTCAAAGCACATCCTTACGAGGAAGTAGCCTACGATCTCTATCCTTTGTTAAACGAAAGTAAAGCTAACGGGTTGGGTCGTATTGGCTATTTAGCAGAACCGCTTTCTGTACAAGACTTTGCAGAACAAGTGAAGAAAAACTTAAATATTACTTCCTTACGTTGGGTAGGGAAAGATAAAAATAGAAAAATACAAAAAGTTGCTGTCTGCGGTGGATCAGGCGGTTCTACTATTGGCCATGCCCGCTATAAAGGCGCAGACTTACTGATCACAGGCGATCTAAAATATCATGATGGTCAGGAAGCTCTTTCTCTTGGGATGGACCTTTTTGATGCTGGACACTTTGCCACCGAAAATCCAGCCATGGCTCAACTAGCTGAAGAGCTTAGAGAGAAAGCCAAAACAGAAAAAAGAAAAATTCAATTTTTTGTACACCAAAAGAATCAGGACCCTATGTGCCTGTTATAAAAAAGCCAACAGAACCAGCATCACTGCGCTTCTTTATGTTCTTAAGCAAAAGCTGATTAACTAGCTATGTACAGACAAGGTCATTAATGAACGGAGAAGCACTTGATAGGAGAGGAGTTGGTCTTAAACTATGCTGTACGGAATCATTTCTGATATTCACGGCAAAGTAAAGGCATTGCATAAAGCATTAAGCTTGTTAAAAGAAGTAGACCAGATTATCTTTCTTGGAGATGTACCAAATTACCGTGATGGTGCTGGCTTTTATGAAACACTAGAGATATTACACCAAGAAAAGGTTATTGCTGTACGTGGTAATTGTGATGCTTATGTCTTGTATAATCATCGTCCAGAAGAAGTAAAAGAGCACTTATGGGATTTCTATGAAGCCTGGCCTACAGAGCGCAGAATAGGCGAGGATATTTTGCTGCTTCACGGTGGTCCTCGCGACCCTTTAGGTGAAAGAATTCATAATGAAGAGCAAGCATGGAAGAACTTTAATGTACAAGACTTCAGAGTTTGCTTTCATGGTCATCAACATACGCTTACTTGTTTTGAATATCATGAAGGCGATGTTCGGCAAATTTTATTGCAAGATGGCCAAGTCTTTTCCCTGCAAAAAGATTGTCGATATATTGTTGGAGTAGGTTCTGTTGGTGAGCCAAGAGATCATAAGCTAGGCAGCTTTGTACTTTATGATCAAGACAAAGAAGAGATACAAGTAAAACGCTTTTCATTAGCTTAGATTTCCAGACGAAACAGATAAATTTTTGACCATCAAGAAAACCCCGTGATTTAACAAACACGGGGTTAACTAACTTAACTGTGCGGTGTAGTTATACTATCCTGTTCTTTCTTTTTGAGCCAGCGGCTAATTAGAGGCGTGAGGATAATTAGCAGAAGAAGCCAGAGAGTAAAGTAAAGTACATATTCCCAAAAGGCAAAAGAACGATAACCCAGAAAGTTATAGAAAACAATAGCTGGTGTTTGACCTACAGCAGTACCCCAGGTAAAAGACCACCAAGTTACCCTAGATAAACCGAAGGCATAAGAAGTAAAGTCAAAAGGCATAAAGGGAAGCATTCTTGTCAACATAACGGCCATAGAACCATAATGAGCCAAAAAATCATCAATCTCGGCCAAAAAACCTGCTTTAACAAATTGAGCAACAAAAGGGCGACCTAATTGACGGGCAAGCCAGAAGCAAAAAAGAGCGCTCGCTAAAGAGCTAAACCAAGAGAGAAAAAAGCCTAACCACTTTCCAAAGATAGCTCCGTTAACAATGAAGATAAGAATAGAAGGAATAGGCGAAACAAAGGCTTGGAAAATCATGAGCAAAAAAGATACAAGCGGAGCGGCTATACCGAATGACAATATATAATCTCGTAAACCTGACATATTTCCACTGATCATCAGTTCAGCAGCGACTATCAGATTTTGCCTTAGAACAGGTATGATAGCAAAAGCCAGGATAACAAAGCAAAGAAGAATTAAAGGTAGATAAGAAAGCCTAAAAGATATTTTCAAGAAGAGACCTCCTTGTCATTTTCTTCTTCTTGTCAATGCCCTGCTTAAAATGTAGCAAATATAGAAAAGGTGAAGATGAGATGGACCTATCAGCAATAATTCTAGCAGGTGGACAAAACAAACGAATGGGAATGAACAAAGCTTTCTTACCCTTCGGTCAAAAAGTACTGATAGAACATATTATGGAAGAGCTTGCACAGGTAACGCAGGAAATAATCATAGTAACTAATGAACCAGCACTATATAAAGACATAGAAGCTACGATTACACCTGATCTATTGCCTTATAAGAACCCTCTCTGTGGAATCCATGCTGGGTTGACGGTCTCCTCTAATCACTATAACTTTATAGTTGCTTGTGACATGCCTTTTATACAAAAGACTTCTATTGATGAGCTCTTACACCTATCTGAAGGCTACGATGTTATTGTACCGAAAATAGGTACTTATCTACAACCTCTTTATGCAGTATATTCCAAAAACTGTATCCATGCCATCGAAGTGACACTGCACAAAGGCGTAGGAAAGATAACTGATTTCTATAATCTAGTAAAAGTTAGGTATATAGAAGAAGATGTACTAAATCATTGGGAGTCCTTAGACCAACTCTTCTTTAATGTTAACACACCAGAAGATTATGTTAAGGCCAAAGAGAAAGCTATAAATAGAGGACAGGAAGCATGAACAAAACAAAAAGCTACTCCATAACCCGTCTTCAACAGGGAGGCTTACTTGCAGAAGAGGTAGAAGATCAACTTGTTAGAGAATGGCCTCTTACCATCTATCTAAATGGACAAGAAATTGTTACTTTGCTTACAACACCAGAGTATATAGAAGACCTAGCTATCGGCTTTCTGGCGGCTGAAGGTTTTATTAAAAAGGCTGATCAGATAAAGACGCTTTACTCTGATGAAGAGAAGGGCCAGGTTTTTATAGAAGCTGATGTATCGAAGATAGCAGAAAGCACTTTTATGAAACGATTTATAACAACAGGATGTGGCAAAGGGACGACCTTTTATCACATCGATGATGCGAGACAAAGCCAAAAAAAAGTGACTTCTTCTCTACAAGTTGAGGCCAAAAAAATTCTCGAACTAATGCAAAAAATGCAGAAAATGTCACAGCTTTATCAAGAGACGGGAGGAGTACACTCAGCCGCATTATGTGATGAGCAAGATATACTGCTCTATCGTGAAGATGTGGGACGACATAATGCTGTTGATAAAATATTAGGCAAGTGCTTTACCGATAAAGAGCCGCTCCATGACAAATTACTGCTTACATCAGGTCGAATCTCTTCAGAAATACTCACCAAGGTTGCAAAAATGGCTATCCCTATAATTGTCTCTAGATCTGCGCCTACAGATTTGGCCATAGAATATGCAGAGCAAATCGGAGTTACCGTTTTAGGTTTTGCACGTGGTCAACGAATGAACTTGTATACCCATCCCTCTCGGATCATTTCAAGAAAAGAAGGGAGTCAGGAAAATTGAATAAGATTCCAGTCCTTTCTATTGTAGGCACTTCTAATTCTGGTAAGACAACGTTGCTCGAAAAAATTATTGTAGAGATGAAAAAAAGAGGCTATAGAATAGCTACTGTCAAACATAGTCACCACGACGCCGAGATAGATCGGCCAGGCAAAGACACTTGGCGACATGGACAAGCTGGAGCAGATAAAGTTGTCTTATCCACACCCACTAAAGTTGCCATAATTGAGAAGCTAGCAGAAGAGGTAGCACTAGAGCAAATTCTAGAACGTATCTCCGGTGTAGACATTATATTTACAGAAGGGTATAAAAGAGGTTCTCAGAAAAAAATTGAAGTTCATCGAACTTGTCTCGGTCGAGGATTGATTACGCCTCTAGAAGAGTTGATAGCTATTGCTTCTGATCAAACTTTTGAAGTACCTGTTCCTTCTCTAGATCTTAATGACATAGAAGGCTTGACTAAGATCATTGAGCAATATATAGAGAATGAAAATAAAAAATAAACCTCTTAGCTTGTGCAACCTTTATTTATATTCAAAGGTTGCACAAACATTTTAAATATAAGTGGAAAAATCTTATATAACTTCAACACTTGAATTAATGATACAATAACAATAAAATAGCTTGTAAATGTGATAACTCGCTCATAAACTTGACTATTGAGTTCACAAATACAGTTTTTATGAATTTTTTATTACCAAGAAGGAATTAACAGTAAGGGAGCGAATAGAAGTCGTTGTAGTTATAAGGAAATTTTTCTTTTTTATAAGTAAAATTGACTTTAACTAGCCTTGTGAGAATTTACGCAAGCTTACACAAAGCCCCAACAGTTGTCCTTGAAATCCATTAAGTTCAAATAAAAATTTCCCCGTCCTCTTGTCACTTCTCTGAACATTTAACGATTTTGCTTGAGGAGGTCGAGTCTACGATGGGTTCAATTCAACTGTCCAATACAGTACCTGACAGTGATGAATTTCGAGCGCTCTTAAAAAAGGAATACGAAAGTGATCTATCTCTTTGTTACCAATGTGGAAAATGTTCTGCCGGTTGCCCTGCGGCTTTTGCTATGGAGAATACGGTTAGACAAATTATTCGCATGGTACAGTTAGGTCTTACCAAAGAAGCTTTAACTACCTATAGCATTTGGGTTTGTGCTTCCTGCGAGACATGCTCTACACGCTGTCCTCGTCATGTAGAACCAGCTAAGGTTATGGAAGCTTTACGGATAGAAGCGAAAAAAGCAGGACTTGTAGCTGACAAAAGAGCAGACTTGTTTAACGATTTGTTCTTACAATCTGTTTCTAATCATGGACGTCTTCATGAAGTGGGACTTATCATGCGTTATAACCTTTTATCTGGTCAATGGTTCAAAGATGCCATGTTAGCGCCCTCTATGATGATGCAAGGTAAGCTAAAAGTTTTACCTGAATCTATTAAGAATAAAGAAGCTGTAGCAAAAATATTTAAGAACGTGCAGAAGAAAAGAGGTGGCCAGAAGTGAAATACGGTTTCTACCCCGGATGTTCCTTACATGGAACAGGGATTGAATATGGTATGTCTACCACAGTCGTTGCCAAGAAATTAGATATTAATCTCGTTGAGATTCCTGATTGGAATTGCTGTGGTGCTTCTTCTGCTCATAATACTGATCCTCTTTTAGCGAAAGCTTTGCCAGCAAGAAATCTAGCCTTAGCAGAGCAATATGGACTTAATGATATTGCTATTCCTTGTGCCGCTTGTTATCAAAGGCTAAAAATGTCTGAGCTAGCCGTTCAGAAGGAAGAAACAAGAGAAGAAATATCCGAAATTATTGAAATGAATCTGAAAGGGAAAGCAAGGGCTAGATCAATCTTAGAAGTTTTCTCTAACGATCTTTCAGAAGAAAGAATAAGAGAAGAAGTTGTAAAACCTTTAACAGGACTGAAAGTAGCCTGTTATTATGGCTGTCTACTTGTCAAGCCACCCGAAGTAGCCATTGACAGCACAGAGCACCCACTTATGATGGATCGCATCATTACAACTTTAGGTGGAACTCCTGTAGAGTGGGATTACAAAACAGAATGTTGTGGTGGAGCTCTGTCGCTCACTCGTGTAGATGCGGCAGTTATGATGACAGCAAAGATCTTGCACTATGCTAAATTAGCCGGTGCAGACTGTATTGCCACACCTTGCCCACTCTGTACTTCTAATTTAGACATGCGACAAAAGGCAGCAGAAAAAGCTTTAGGCATATCTATTAACTTGCCTGTCTATTATTTTACGGAACTTATGGGTACGGCTTTTGGCATTGCTCCTAATGAATTAGGGTTAGACAAACATTTCGTAGAAGCCAAATCGTTGCTTCAAAATATAAGCGCCCCCGCTGGTCAATGAGGAGGGTAAAGGCGTGAAACGAATCGGTGTTTTTGTATGTCACTGTGGTACAAACATTGCTAATACAGTTCACTGTGATCAAGTCGCAGAAGTAGCGAAAGACTTTCCTGGCGTTGTTTACTCATGCGATTATAAATATATGTGTGCTGAACCGGGACAGCAGTTGATCCAAGATGCTGTTAGAGAGCACAATCTAGATGGCTACGTTGTAGCGGCTTGCTCTCCTCGTATGCATGAGCCTACTTTTCGTAAATGTGCAGAGCGAGCTGGCCTTAATCCCTATATGATTGAACAAGTCAACATCCGTGAGCAATGTTCTTGGGTTCATGCTGATAAAGAAAAAGGAACAGAGAAATCCATCGATCTCCTTCGTATGGCTGTAGCTAAAGCTAGAAAAAATGAACCTCTTAGTTCAAGCACTATCCCTGTAACAAAGCGAGCCTTAGTCATTGGTGCAGGTATCGCAGGGATTCAGACGGCCATCGATATAGCCGACAATGGCTTTCAAGTAACTTTGTTGGATCGAGAACACTCTATTGGTGGACGAATGGCTCAAGTTGACAAAACATTCCCAACTCTTGATTGCTCAGCTTGTATTCTAACGCCCAAAATGGTAGAAGCGGCACAGCACCCTAATATTGAAATGGTTACCTACGCAGAAGTAACAGCTGTTGATGGCTTTGTAGGTAACTTTGACGTCACAATTCGCAAAAAAGCTCGTTATGTAGATTTTGATAAATGTACAGGTTGTGGCGCTTGTCAAGAAAAGTGTCCTAAGAAAGTTTCTTCTGAGTTTGAGATGGGCCTAGGTCCTCGCAAAGCTATTTATGTACCTTTTCCCCAAGCTGTACCGAACAAGCCTGTTATTGATGCAGAACATTGCCGCTATCTACTTGATGGCAAATGTGGTGTCTGTAAAAAGATTTGTCCTACTGAAGCTGTAGACTATGAGCAAAAAGACGAAGTAATCGTTGAACGCTATGGTTCAATCGTTGTTGCTACCGGTTTTGATCAATTTGATATTTCTAAATACGAAGAATACGGCGCTGGTCGTTATCCTGATGTAATCACAGGCCTTCATTTAGAGCGCCTGATGAACGCCTCAGGCCCCACAGCCGGTAAGATAAAAAGACCTTCTGACGGTAAAGTTCCAGAAAAGATTGTTTTCATCAAATGTGTAGGCTCTCGAGATGAAGCAAAAGGTCGTCCTTACTGCTCTAAAGCATGTTGTATGTATGTAGCCAAGCATGCCACGTTGATAAAAGAGAAAATGCCTCAATCAAAATCTTATATTTTCTATATGGACGTGAGAACAGGTGGTAAGAGCTACGAAGAATTCTATAAGCGGACACAGGAGCAATATGATGGCCAGTATATTCGCGGTCGCGTATCGAAGATATTCCAAGTAGGCGACAAGCTTATTGTTCGAGGAGAAGACTCCTTAATCGGACGGCCTGTAGAGATAGAAGCTGATCTAGTTGTTTTAGCCGCTGGCATGGAACCTCGTGCTGACGCCGTTGCCTTAGCGCGTACTCTTGGTATTTCCTACGATCAACATGGTTGGTATACGGAAGCACATCCTAAGCTACAACCTATTGAAACCCATACTGCCGGTATCTATTTAGCTGGTGTTTGCCAGGGGCCGAAAGACATTCCCGAATCAGTAGCGCAGGCTTCTGCCGCCGCAGTAAAAGCTACAGGTCTTTTATCCAAAGGAGAATTAACTTCCGAAGCGATGATAGCGGAATGTAACGAAGCAGTATGTGCAGGGTGCGGACTTTGCATATCTGTCTGTCCTTATAAAGCTATTGAGAAGAAAAAAGTTAGTGAACGTGTTCATGGGCAAATGAAGGAGCGCGTCGTAGCAGTAGTCAATCCTGGTCTTTGTCAGGGCTGTGGTGCTTGTACAGTTAACTGTCCCTCTAGCGCAATGAATATCAACGGCTTTACGAACGAACAAATCTTGGCGGAGGTGGATGCGCTGTGTCAACGGTAGAAGATAAGAAGCAAACCGCTCAGGATTGGGAGCCTAACATTGTAGGTTTTGCCTGCAACTGGTGTACCTATGCAGGTGCCGACCTTGCCGGTCTGTCACGAATGCAATATCCACCTAATGTCAAACTAATTCGCGTTCCCTGCTCTGGTCGTACTAATCCTCAATTCGTATTAAGAGCTTTTCAAAAAGGTGCCGATGCTGTACTAGTAGCTGGTTGTCACCCTGGTGATTGTCACTACTCAACAGGTAATTATTTTACCCGTCGTCGTTACTTGCTTATGCAGAGGCTTCTTGAATATATGGGTATCGATCCAAGACGTTTTCAAGCTCGTTGGATCTCAGGCTCTGAAGCACCTAAATTCCGTGATGTAGTGACCCAAATGTCAGAAGAAGTAAAAGCTCTTGGACCGAACAAAAAGTTGAGGGAGGAGCTATGAACAGTTTAATCAAAGAAATGCAAGCACTGGCTCAAGAACTCCTAGCTTCAGGTGAAGTAAAGGGTGTTTTTGGTTGGACCAAAGGCAGTCGCTGGTACCTTACACCCCCTCTCTTTATACAAAAAGCAGAAGATGCTATTAAGCTTCATTACGATGAATTTGCTATCAACAATCTCACCAGTTTGCTTTTGGACTATCGCAACAGTGATGACAAGATTGCCATCTTCGTCAAAGGTTGTGATAGCCGAGGAATCTTACGTCTGATACAAGATAAACAAGTCAATCCAGAAAAAGTACTTGTTATTGGTTTACCTTGTCCTGGGATGGTTGACAAAGAAGCTGTAAAAGATCAACGCCATGTCCACGATCTTCCGTTGCTTCGCAAATGCCAAGAATGTCGCTACCCTAATCCTGTACTAGCAGACCGGACGCTTGGTGATGTGCAAGTGACGAAAGAGCCAGGTGTACCGATAGGCATAACAGCAGAAAGAGCGATCCAAAAAGGCGTAGGAAGCAAAGGCAAAGAACGTTACCAAGAAGTAAAAGAAATAGAAGCGCTCAGTGCTGATGAGAAGTATGCTTTTTGGCAAAAGCAACATGAGAAGTGCCTCCGTTGCTATGCCTGTCGAAATATATGCCCAGCCTGTAACTGTCGCGAATGTATTTTTGAATCAGACAAAAAAGGTTGGGTCAACAAAGCGGCAACAACAACAGATAATGCATTTTTTGGAATCACAAGAGCTATGCATGTAGCCGGACGTTGTGTTGACTGTGGCGAATGTGAACGGGTTTGCCCTGCCGGTATTCCCATCATGAAAATTAATCGTAAGATTATGCAAGATATTGATGAACTTTTTGGCACTTACGATGCTGGTACAGACCTTGAAGAGGCCGGCCCTCTAAATCACTTCAAACTAGACGATCCAGAAGAATTTCTGTAGGAATGGGAGACAGGCCAAAGCGTTCATATTCGAAAAAGTAAGGCAGGTGATTCCGTCTTGAAAGCCTTTCCCAAAGCAAAACTACAAGAAGTACTGAAGACTTTAGCAAGCAAAGGGACTCTCTATGTACCGGCTCTTGTCGATGAAACTCATCGCTATTACCCTTATAGAGCTGATATCCAAGTGTCTTTAGAGCAAAACAGCGCTATCAGCCCCAAAGAAATTTTCTTTCCTTCTACGGAAAAAATATACAACTTTACCGCCTACGGAATCGATGGTGATTATGAAGAAATATTACCAGACCGTACAGCTTGCGTTCTTTTTGGCGTACGTTCTTGTGATATGCAAGCCATACTTTGCATGGACGATGTCTTTTTGACCAGAGGATATATAGACGAATACTATGCAACTCGACGAGAAGGTGCAACCATCGTTGCACTCGGTTGTAGCAAGGCTGGTGCTGATTGCTTTTGCTCTTCTATGGGACTTAACCCTGTAGAACATGAAGGTGCTGATGCCCAACTTTATGATCTTGGTGACTACTACGGTATCCAAGGGCGGACTGAAAAAGGTGAAAAAGTAGTTGAAGCCCTTGCCGTAGCTGGCTTGTTGAGTGAATCTTCCGCTGAAGTCTTAGTACCAGAAGAATTTGTACTGCAAGTTGACAGTGAAGGTATTGCCGAGAAATTGCAAGCTATGTTTGAGCATTCCTTGTGGGATCAATTGTGGCGCAAATGTATCAACTGTGGCACTTGCACCTATCTCTGCCCCACATGTCACTGTTTTGACATTTCAGAGAAAAAGAAAAACCAACACTGTGGTGTTAAGATTAAGTGTTGGGATTCCTGTATGTTTAACGAATACGCTATGATGGCTGGAGGACACAACCCTCGCCCTAGCAAGAAAGAAAAAGTTCGTCAACGTTTTATGCATAAACTACGCTATTTCCCAGAACGATATGGAAAATATCAATGTACGGGTTGCGGGCGCTGTATCGCCAAGTGTCCCGTGAACCTGGAGATCACTGATGTGATCAATCAGGTGAGGGAGGCGAAAGTTAATGGTTAAGGATAACGCAACTCCGGAGAACTTGGCCAAAGCAACAACAGAAGAAATCAAAAGAATCAATCCTCTCATACCAATGAAAGCTAAAGTTACCAAAATTATCGAAGAAACACCAGACGTAAAAACTTTCTATATATCCAAAGAAGAAAACGGTCAAATGGTAGTACCTTTTCATACAGCTCCAGGACAACTAGCCATGTTATCTCTGCCTGGCGTAGGTGAAGCCATGTTTTCCGCCACCGATGCTCCTGATCACTTACAATTATCGATCAAAAAAGTAGGAACTCTTACTGATGAACTACACGAAATTGTACCAGGACAGACGGTAGGAATTCGTGGCCCCTATGGTAACGGTTTTCCTATGGACCAGATTAAAGGCAAAAATGTGCTTTTTATCGCCGGTGGCATCGGGTTGGCGCCAGTTCGTACAGCAGTACGTTACTGTGTTGATCATCGCGATGATTTTGCAAAGCTTCACCTTGTCTATGGATCACGTTCACCAGCGGACCTAGTTTTCCAATACGATCTTTTCGAAACTTGGCCTGCTGTTCGAGATTTTCAAGTATCTGTGACGGTCGATCGAGGTGATGATAATTGGAAGGGTAATGTAGGCTTTGTCCCAGCTTTTTTGGAAGAGCTAAAGCCTAACCCAGATAATACAGTCTGTATTATCTGTGGTCCTCCTATTATGATTAAGTTCACGTTAGGCATTCTCGACAAGCTAGGCTTTACAGCAGAGAACGTAATTACAACGTTAGAGATGCGCATGAAATGTGGTATAGGCAAATGTGGACGCTGTAACATCGGTAGTTGTTATATTTGTCTCGACGGACCTGTCTTTACCTTGGCAGAGATGAAAAAAATGCCTAATGAATATTAACGAATAGAGTACCTTATCTAGAAGCCCCTCAACGAGAGGGGCCTTTTTTATTTAAACAAACAAAAAAATAACAACATAAATAGACAAGAGAAGGAACTAGGCTATTAAAAGAAGAATCATTAATATATTAATAAAGATAGGTCCATAAGCGAGGTAAGAGCTATGAAGATATTAATTGTTGATGACTCTCAAGTATATAGAACGCAACTTGTTCGATTTCTGAAAGAGTTATTGCCAGAAGCTGAATATATAACAGCTGGTGATGGTGTGGAAGGCTATTATACTTATTTGCGAGAAAGTCCTGATTTTGTTTTACTGGATTTGCTTATGCCAGGGATGACAGGTCAAGAAGTATTGAAAAAGATCAAAGAAGAAGACCCTTATCAACCAGTTATTATTTTAACAGCCGATGTTCAGAAGTTTGTAAAAGATGAAGTCATGGCCCTCGGTGCTCTTACCTTTTTACAAAAACCGATTACAAGAGAAAAAATTGCTGAGGTAGTGAAGATTATAAAGGGAGTTGCGTGAACCTATGCTTAACCCTCTTCAACAAGATGCGCTTAAAGAGTATATGAATGTTGTTATTGGGCAGGCAGGTCAAGTTCTTTCAGAGATGGTGAATCAGAAGGTTTACCTCGAAGTACCTGATGTGCAATTGTTACAAACACGCGATAGATTTATCTTACAAGAGCTAGTGGCCTCTATCTTAAAAGGTCATGTCGTCTCCTCATCCTTACGCTTTGGTGTAGAATGTAGTGGTCGTGCCAGACTGCTTTTTCCTGTAGAAAAAGGCAAAAAGCTCGTCAACCTTATGATTGGTGATGAAGAATTTTCCGATCATAGCACTAACGAAGCTGGTTTTTCTGATACTGACACAGATGCCATGAAAGAAATAGGCAACGTATTACTAAATGTGATAATCGGTAGCCTTGGCAATTTGTTAAGTACAAGAATAGAATATTCATTGCCAGAGATTGAATTTTTATTTGTTGAGGGTGTACGTCAAGATCCTTTTTTTCATCCAGGACACTATACACTCGTGCTTCGCAATACCTTTGTAGTCGGTGAAGAACGTATCGAAGGCGCTATCTTTGTAATGTTACAAATGGATTCTGCTACAAGGCTAATTGAGAAGATTGACGAAATGCTGGTGGACATCTATGAATGAATTACTGCTGCAAATCGTAAGCCAGGTTAATGTAGGAGTTCTTATTCTAGATAAAAGCTATAGAATTGCTATCTGGAATCAATGGCTTACCAATCTAACAGGCCGTAGAGAAGAAGAAGTACTTGGAGAAAAACTTATCGATCTCTATCCACGCTTTCAAAAGCCTATCTTCAGTTCTATCTTTGAAAATGCTTTTGAAGCTGGCCAGAATCGCTTTTTCTCTGGTGCTTTTCATCGTTACTTTATCGACCCCGTTGATGATCTAGCCAAAAAGTATGTTCGTCAAAATATGCTAGTACAGCCTTTACAGATAAACTCAGAAAAGTTTATTATGATTCAAATATTTGATATTACGCGACAACAATATCGTGTTGATGAGTTAAAAGTTTTGATTAGAGAGCTAAAAATTGCCAAAGAAGAATTGGAAGTTTCTAGAGAGATGGCTATCGTAGCTAATAAAGCCAAGTCTGAATTTTTAGCTAATATGTCTCATGAGATTCGTACTCCCATGAATGCAATCATGGGCTTTATTGATCTTACCTTAGAGACTGATCTCGATGCTGAGCAGAAAAACTATCAGATTATGGTAAGAGAAGCGGCGCACTCTTTAATGAATTTACTTGAAGAGATTCTTGATATCTCCAAGATAGAGTCCGGTCAGTTTTCCTTAGAACAAAAGCCTTTCGAGCTTACGTCTATAATAAAATCAGCTTTCGATCTCTTGTCTCTCAAAGCAAAAGATAAAGGATTGTCACAACGATTAACTATAGCACCACCTATAAGAGATCAGCTTATAGGTGACAGCAAAAGACTTAAGCAAATACTTATAAATATACTTAGCAACTCTATAAAATTTACCCCCAAAGGTGAAATTTCTTTGCTTGTAGAACAAGTAGAGGAAACAGAAGAATCGGTACAGTTACTTTTCAAGATTAGTGACACAGGCATAGGAATTGCTCCTAAAGATCAACCATGGGTCTTTGAGAAATTCTATCAAGTAGATGGTGCTTTAAATCGTTCTTATAGTGGCAGTGGTTTAGGATTAGCTATTGTAAAGCAACTGATTGAAACAATGGGTGGAAGAATCTGGTTACATTCCACAGTCGGCCAAGGGACCTCCTTCTTCTGCCAGTTACCCTTTAAGAAAGATAAAACGACAACATGTCATTCAATACAAGAAGTAATAAAACAAGAACACGTCAAAGACCATACTTTTCAAGCAAAAATATTACTTGTTGATGATGATCCCTTTAATCGCAAAATTGTAGGGGCTTGGTTGAAGAAATGGAATTATGATTATCAGGAATGTGAAAATGGATCAGAAGCTCTGGTTAAGATTCAAGAAGGCTATTATGATTTGATTTTGTTAGATCAACAAATGCCAGGCTTGCTCGGTACTGATGTGGTTCGTCAAATAAGGAAAGATCAGCAATATTCAACAGTTCCAGTAGTAGTCATGACTGCCAATGCTATGAAAGGTGATCGTGAACGCTTTCTTTCTAATGGCATGGACGATTACATATCCAAACCTTTTGGTGCTTCCGAGTTACAGGCAATCTTAAAGAAATGGATTCCTGATGAAAGAACAGGAGAATAAGTGATCATGGCAACGATAGAGGACCTTCAAAACCTGATTGCCATCAAATCAGGCCTTACTTTTTCACCATCTCAACTGAATACGATTCAAAATGCATTGAAGGAACGTATGAAGATTATAAAAATCTCATCATTAGAGACTTACTATGCCTTGCTTGCTTCGAATCATATAGATGGGGAAAAAGAGTGGAGCCAACTCTATCCTTTGATTACTACAGGTGAGAGTTATTTTTTTCGTGATAAAGGCCACTTTCAATTGCTTAGCAAACATGTCTTGCCACAGATAATTGAAAACAATAAAAATCAAAAAAAAATATCTCTCTGGAGCGCTGGTTGTTCAACAGGAGAAGAGCCTTATTCTTTAGCCATACTTGTTCGAGAAATTTTAGGCCCTAATCATGACTGGAAGGTTAAGATTATAGGCACAGACATTAATGAAGAAGCCTTGCAAAAAGCTCGAAGTGGCATTTACTCGGAATGGTCTTTTCGAAGCATTGATGAAAAGTATCTAAAAAAATTTTTCAAGCAAAAAGAACAGTGGCATCTTGATGAATCAATTCGTGACTCCCTGCGATTTGAGAAAGTCAATCTAATTGAAGATCTCTATCCCAACCCCTCGTTGGGCATTTACGATATAGATCTGATTGTCTGCCGCAATGTTTTTATTTATTTTCATGGGCAGGCTATTCAAAAGGTGTTAGATAAGTTTCACCAGACTCTTTCGCCTCAGGGGTACTTGTTGACAGGTCATGCTGAGATTCTTAGTGCCAATACTGAAGCCTTTCAAGTTGAGTTGTTTCCAGAAAGTCATATATGGAAGCGAAAAAATATTCTTCATCAAGGGACTAATAAGAAGAAAAAAAAGAAAGTGCCAGTCACAACAAGCCTACTTACCATGAAAGAGTTTAAGTTTCAACATACATTAAATGTTAACAATAAAAAAGAAGAAAAAAAGCCTCTTGCTACCTCGAAAGAGAGAGAGCAAGGGCTTTTAGATAAAGCTCGAGAAAAAGCGAATCATAAAAAACATGAAGAAGCTATTCAATATTCTCAAGAGCATCTGCAAAATAATCCTTTTGACGCCTCAGCTTACTACCTGCTTGGTCTAATCTACTTAGAACAAAATCAACAGTCAAAAGCGATGGAAGCTTTTCGAAAAGTCCTTTACTTATCACCTCATTATATTAATGCTTATATAGAAATAGGTTATATCTATGTAGAACAAGGGGAATTGAGAAAAGCTAGGAAGACTTGGGAACAAGCAATAGAGATGCTTACCAAAGCACCAGCTAATATAAAGTATGAAGGTGAAGCTTCTTTAGAAGACTTATTGCAAAGCTTAAAGACTCTGCTAGGAGATAGATAGGAGATGAAAAAGATCGAAAAAGATAATGCCTTTCTAATCATCTATATCAAGGAGCAACATTATGCCCTACCAGCAGATCAAGTCGGACAGATCGCGCCCTTGCCTATGTTCAGTCCTGCAGAAGAATATCCAGCTCACGTATTAGGATTGATCGATTGGCGTGGAAAGGTAATTCCCTTAATCGATCTCTCCCAATGTCTTGGACGAGATCCTCATCAGATTAGCAGTAGAGACAAAATTGTAATCTTACAGTGGCAGAACAACTGCTTAGCAATAGTAGCAGAAGCTGTGGAAGATATGTGTTACTATGAGGAAGAGATAAAAGAATTGCCTCTTCTACAAGAGCAATCTATGTTGCCTCCCATAGTAAAAGCTTTAATTCGTCACAAAGGCGAACTTATCTTTCTTCTAGAACTGAACTTACTAATGGACAAGTTAGTAGAAAATATCACAAATCAAGTGAAGAATAAGCCTCAGAATTGGACGATAGAAGAGCAAAAGGTTCTTACAGAGCGAGCTTTTTTATTATCACAAGATTTTACATATAAAGAGAATCAAGATCATGAGCATGTTGGTGTTGTTGTTCGTATAAGTAAAGAACTGTTTTGGTTTAACCTTAATCACGTGCAGGAATTTCTTAGCCAAGCAGAAATAGTCCCTATTCCATGTACACCAGAGCATGTAATGGGAGTAACTAATTTGCGTGGTCAGATTATAACAGTATTTGACTTACGTCCCTTTCTGGGACTAGAACGAAAAAAAAATCATCAAAACAAACTAGTACTTATTGCTTCAACTGAATTTCTCGGGGCTTTACATATTGATGCTATAATGGATTTAGTAACAATCAAAAAAGAAGAACTTTTACCTGTACCTACCGCATTGAGTACTGTTGCAAGTGAGTATGCCCGTGGTCATATTCCTTTTCGCAATAAATTTATGGCTACCGTATTAGATATAGAAGGAATCTTTCAAAGAGAAGAACTTGTTGTTTATGAGGAGATCTGATTAAGGAGGTAGGACCATGGCGAGTGTTTGGAAGTTTAGTTTGCGGAATAAAATTTTTATTAGCTTTTCCATACTTTTTCTCTTTCTGCTAGTTCTATTAAGTATAAATTTCATATACACAAATAAAAACATTGAGATGAGAAAAGTAGCATTAGAGGGAACTGCCATGTCGTCTTTTATGGCCGACTTAGAAAAAGCTCACTTGTACTGGGTAATTGAAGCGAAGAATTCACTCATTGACGGGAGAAGCTTTGAAGAGCAACTAGATCATCGAGTATGTCTATTAGGAGAATGGTATTACCATTTTATTACGACTGATGAATTTAAGAATAAGTCAGAAGAAGATAAAGCACTCTACCTGGCAATAGAAGAACCTCATCGCATGCTTCATCACTACGGTGCTGAATTTGCAGAGATTATCGCTAAAGGACCTTCGGCTAGAAATGAAGCCAACGTCTTCTTCTATGAAAAACTAAATCCTGAACTTGAAAAGACTTATCAATTGATCAACCAGATTAATCAAAAGTACACAGAAGAAGCTAAGACATTACAAGCTGAAGCAGAAGCCCATCATGAATTTAGTCAAATGATGGCTGTTGCTATAACGGCAGTAGCCTTAATTTTAGGTGTCTTGGTAGCCTTTACTTTATCCAATAGCATTGCTAGACCTGTTAGAGAAACTATTCAAACGATTGCCGTTACATCGGCCCAGGTAGCGGCATCTATGGAGCAAAACGAAAGAACTGCATTAGGTCAGGCTACATCAGTTGCAGAAATAACTTCAACAATGGAAGAGTTAAAAGCTTCTTCTGAACAAACATTTCAACAAGTCATCAAAATTGCTAAAAATGCTCGACAATCTTCGGAAGCGGCAGAAGAAGGGCTACTATCTGTAGAAGCCATGATTGAAGACATGGAAAGCTTGCGTTCAAAAGTAGACTCAATTGCTCATCAGATCTTAAACTTAAGTGAACAAATTAGCCAGATTGGCAACATTAGCTCAACAGTTAAAGAGCTAGCCGATCAAACGAACATGCTAGCTCTCAATGCGGCTGTAGAAGCTGTTCGCGCTGGAGAGCACGGCAAAGGTTTTTCTGTTGTATCAGCAGAGATTCGTAAACTTGCGGACCAAAGCAAAAAGGCCTCTCAACAGATCACAACAATAGTAGTGGAACTGCAAAAAGCCACTAACCAGACTGTTATGGTTACAGAAGAGGGAACAAAACAGATGGTTGCAACAGAATTTTTAACAAGCCAGAACGGTGAATCTTTCCGCTCTTTGCAAAAAAGTATGGAAGAAATATCGCAGTATATTGAACAAGTTTCTCTTAATCTAGAACAACAAAGCAATGCCGTATCTGGTGTTTCTTCAGCTATGGAAGATATTTCCCAGGGCACTAAAGAAACAGCCTCCTCAATTAGTGAAACCAAAGAAGGAATGGAAAATCTTCGTAAAGCAGGGATAACGCTCAAAGACACAGTATAGTGAGAAGGTGAGGTCCATGCAAATCATCGATGAGGAACTTCTACAAGTTTTTCAGGCCGAAGCGACAGAACGACTTGATCGTATGGAAAGAGCCCTTTTGAGCCTTGAGCAGAACCATAATGATAAAGGACTGATAGATGAGTTTTTTAGGGATGCCCACTCCTTAAAAGGGGTGGCTCGTCTTATCGAACAGAAAGAACTAGAAGACTTATCTCATCAACTTGAAGATGAATTTGATAAGATTAAATCAGGAAAAGTCCAGATAACAGAAGAAAAAGTAACGAGCTTAACAGAAATCCTTGATCAATTACGTTTTTTCGCTCAACAAGTTATAGAAGATCAGAAAAGAGAGCAAGAGCATCGTTCAGAAGAAGTTGATAGTCTATTCTCACAGGAGAGACTATCAACTTATAGTCAGTCCAATGAATTTCGATTTGAAACAGTTCGTGTAGAAACGGCCAAACTTGATAGCCTACTGCAACAAGCAGGTGAATTGGCCGTAGCTCAAGTAAGATTAAAAGAAAGGATTACTCATCTAGAGCATATTAAGTTGCAGTTTGAAGAATTTGCCAATAAAAAGTTGACTTATGGTTCAGAAAAAGAAGAAAAGGCAATGGCAAATAAGAAATTAGCACTTTGGAGTCAAGAGCTGAACGAAACCTATAAGCATTTAGACAATGACTGCGAACGTCTGAACTGGATCTCTCAGCAAATTGGCGATGAAGTTAGTCGTATGAGGCTCATGCCCCTCTCCTTTTTATTCGAACAATATCATAGAATGGTTCGTGATTTAGGGAAAAGTCAAAACAAGAAGATTAAATTGCGTACTGAAGGCGAAGATATTCTAGTTGACAAATTCATCATCGAACAATTGAAAGATCCTCTAATTCACCTTGTTCGTAATGCTATTGATCATGGCATAGAAAGTCCGGAAAAACGTTTAGAACAAGGTAAAGAAGCAGAAGCTACGTTACTTCTAAAAGCTAAGCAGACATCTACTCACGTCTTAATACAAGTTATAGATGATGGCAATGGTGTTAACGAAGAATGTGTTAGCTCTAAAGCTTTAGCTCTATCGCTTTACACCAAAGAAGAAATGGCCACTATGTCTAAACAGCAAATTCAAATGCTTATCTTTGAGACAGGCTTTAGTACCCGCGCTGATGTATCAAACCTATCGGGTCGTGGTATTGGATTAGATGTAGTAAAAAGTCGAATAGAGAGCTTAAAAGGCTCAATAAGCTTACAATCTGAAAGAGGCAAAGGATCGCTTTTTCAACTTCGCTTACCAGTCTCCTTAATGACAACATCGATTATAGTTGTCAGAGTAGGACCATACTACTATGGCATCCCTTCGGAAGATGTTACAGCATTACACTTTTTTCATGTTAACGATGTTTTTCATACAGAAGGACGGGAAGCTATTACTTATCAAGGAAAGCCCTTATCTATTAAAGCAATGCTTGATTTGTTAGAACTACCAGAAGAAAATCCTATAGAAACGAAGCAAATTGAACGTTATAGTGCCATTATTGTATCTAATGGTGAAGAAAAAGTAGCACTTGCAGTAGATGAATTTGTTACAGAGAGTCAAGTTATTGTAAAGCCTTTTTCTTCGCTCTTAAAAAGAATACGCAATGTTATGGGTGTAACTATTTTAGGAACAGGTATAACCTGTATAGTCCTCAATCCCTACGATATTGTTAAGTCTGTACAAAAAGAAAAAATCAAATCTTTCAACGTAAAAAAACCTAGTTCCGAAAAGAAAAGGAATCACATATTGCTAGTTGAAGACTCGATCACAACGAGAGTACAAGTTAAAAGAATATTAGAAAGTCAAGATTTTGTAGTAACAACAGCAGTAGATGGAGCTGAAGCTTGGCACTTATTACAAGAAAACTCTTTTCACGCCCTAGTTACAGATGTTGAAATGCCTAATATGGATGGATTTACGCTTACTGAAAAAATTAGAAAAAACAGCAAGCTAAATCAGATGCCCGTAGTTTTATTAACATCTCTAATAAAAGAAAGTGAGAAAAAGAAGGGCGTAACGGTTGGTGCCGATGCTTATCTGACTAAATCAACTTTTGATCAAGATGTATTGATAGGTACGCTCCATCGTTTGTTATAGTACCAACGAAAGGAGCACTTAATAAAGTGCAATTAAGCAGTCCCTCTATAATCGCTATCGGTGCATCTACAGGTGGACCTGTTGTTTTCTTAAATATTCTGCGTGCTTTACCGAAAAGATTTCCCGTACCAATTCTTGCTGTTCAGCATGTAGCCGATGGTTTTATAACTTCTTTTGTAGAATGGCTACAACCTAACTGCAAGATCAGAATAAAAATAGCCCAAGAAGGAGAAAAAATCCAGGCAGGCACAGTCTACTTTGCACCGGAAGACAAGCACTTACATGTTACTGCTAAAGGTATAATTCGAATTTCAACAGCACCTCCAATAGCAGGTCATCGACCTTCTATTGATGAGACTTTTAATTCTTTGCAAAAAAACTTTAGCCCTCATTGCTGGGCTTTTCTATTAACGGGTATGGGCAAAGATGGTGCAAAGGGTTTGAAAGCGCTTCGTGAAGAAGGTTGCTATACAGCTGTACAAGATCCTGCCTCATCAGTTATCTACGGTATGCCCGGAGAAGCTTTACGACTAAATGGCGCCGTGGAGATACTTCATCCAACAATAATGGTGGAAAGACTACTGGCACTTGCAGAAAAAAAGCCTACCTTTTGATAAAAAGGCAGGCTTTTTTTATATCTTTTATAAGTTGTGCCAATCTTGGAAAACGGGCTGGTAGCCTTGTTGAATCAACATCTGGCTAATTTCCTCTGTCGAACGTTCGTCAGATATGGTGAATTGCCCATCTTGAGCATCTTCATCAATGTGACCGCCTACAGCCGTATTAACTCCTGAGGAGAGCTTAGTGACACCTAAGGGAATAAGATTATCTCGTAAAGAAGCTGATTCTCTAGTGGAAAGAGTAATACCTAGTCGAGGCATGAAAAGTCGGAAAGCAAGGATGATCTGAACAAGATCACGATCTGACACTGGCGCTTGTGGTTGATAGCCCTCAGGTCCTGCTTTGATACGGGGTATAGAGATAGAAATCTCTGTGTCTAAGTAGCGATCTTGCAAATATTGAGCATGTAGGCCCGTGAAAAAGACTTCTGTTGGCCAGTGGTGCAATCCTAGCAATGTTCCAATGTTGACTCTTCTCATACCAGCTTGACAGCCACGCTCGGGAGCATCAAGTCGCCAGAGATAGTCTCGCTTTGGCCCTTTGGGATGAAGCTCTTCATAAGTACTTTCATCATAGACTTCTTGGTAAATGGTGAGTCCATCAACGCCATGATTAACTAATAGAGCATAATCATCGGTACTTAAGGCGTTGATCTCAATAGAGATAGAAGTGAAATGCTTATTGACGATATCTAATGCTTTAACAAGATACTGCAAAGGCTCCTGACCAGGGACATCGCCTGTTAAGAGTAAGACTTGCTTTAATCCTGTATGAGCAATAGCTTTTGCTTCGGCTTCAATCTCTTCAGGAGAAAGTCGCCGCCTATTTATACTTTCGTTCAGATGATTAAAGTTACAATATAGACATCGATTTACACAGAGGTTAGATAAATAGAGAGGTGTGTAGAGCTGAACAGTTCGTCCAAAATGTTGTATGGTAAGACGATTTGCTTTTTGAGCCATCTCTTCTAAAAAGCTTGACGCTGTAGGAGACAAAAGAGCCAAAAAGTCCTGAGCTTGCAGTCGATCTTTGCGTAAAATAGCCGCTACCTGTTGAGGTGTAACTTTCTGCAAAGACTCTATTAGAGCAAAATCTTTGTACTTTTGTAAGAGGGGATAAAAAGACATTTTAGTTCAATCCTCTACTACGTTTCAGTCTTGTAGGAAGCCTGTTAAAGGTGAGCTAGCACGAGCATAATCTACAGTCTGGCCTGGTTGGGCTAGAAAAGCTTGACGACCAGCTTGTACAGCCTGGCTGAAGGCTTTGGCCATTAGCAAAGGATCGCCTGCTGTAGCAATAGCTGTATTGACTAATACGGCCGCAGCGCCCATCTCCATAGCTTCCAAAGCTTCTGAAGGCTTACCTATGCCAGCGTCAACTATAATAGGTAAAGTGCATTCCTCGATTAGGATGCGAATTATTTCTTTTGTTTTTAGACCTCGATTAGTGCCAATAGGAGCACCGAGAGGCATGATTGCGGCGGCACCAGCTTTTTCAAGCGCTTTAGCGGCATAAAGATCGGGATGCATATAAGGTAGGACGACAAAACCTTCAGCAGACAGAATTTCCGTTGCTTTGATAGTTTCATTATTGTCAGGTAAAAGGTATTTGTTATCAGATATGACTTCAATCTTTATCCAGTTACCACAGCCACTAGCACGAGCTAAGCGTGCAATGCGAACGGCTTCCTCTGCTGTTCTAGCTCCAGAAGTATTAGGCATAAGGATAGTTTCTTTGGGGATATGGTTTAATACATTGTTTTGGCTATTTTTCAAGTCAACACGGCGTAAAGCTACCGTTACAACTTCTACACCAGTTTCTGCCATGATGTCTTTAATAATCGCTTCATTTGCAAATTTGCCACTACCAATAAAGAGACGATTTCTAATCTCCAAGTCACCAATGATCAACTTGTCCATGCTTAGCCACCTCCTACAAAGGTCAGTATTTCGATTTTGTCGCCTTCAATAAACTCAATTTTCTCCCAATCATCTTGATAAATAATAGTACCATTATACTCAATAATTAAGCCTTCCATAGGAAGTTCCTTTTCCTTAAGATAAGAGATCAAGGTAGTCCCTGTGGCTACTTCCACTTGCTCTCCATTAATAGTAACCGTCATAGTAGAAACTCCTTTCTGTAAAAAAAAGACTACGCCCGCAGGGTAGCCTTTTTATCGTGACCGTCTAATCACTCAAAATGCTTCCCTACGCTGGTACAACCCAGGTCAGGTTCAAAGAGTTGAGAAGGCTTCTTCTCTCTCAGCCGATCAAATACGGCACCCCTAGCAATCAATTATTATTAAATTCTGATCACCAGTTAAGCATAGACCAAGATAATAACATATCAAGAGTTTACTACTATCATAGCAAAACTGTAAAGGCTTAATTCAACTTTTTTTGTTATCTCGTATTGATTTAATAATGCCGTAGGATACACCAGTTATGAAAGCGACATAAATGCCCAGTTCTACGCCCTTTTTGAATCCTGGCCAACATAGACAATCAGCTTGCCAGAGCCCATAGATGCCGCCCCATAATACACCAGCGGCAATTAAGACAAAGCCTTTAAAGGTTTTATAGACCCGGGGTCGACCACAAAAAGCGTATTTAAAAGTTTCAACCGTTGTAAGAATAAGTACCGATAAGATGGTGAGAAGAAACTCACCATTTGTTGGTGTCATAGCCCAATCCATTTATTTCCACCCCTACTACAGCATATGAGGTAGTTAGGGAACGGTGAGGGCTGTGCTTTTTTTTCTACTTTGAAGATGTTATATTAAAAGGGTAATTATTAGCAATAAGAAGGGATCGTATAAAGCGATGACGATACTACATGTGGAAGATATAGTTAAGAAGTACGGTGACTTCCAAGCTGTCAAGGGAATTTCTTTTGCAGTAGAAAAAGGGGAGATCTTCGGTTTTCTAGGCCCTAATGGGGCAGGTAAGTCTACGACAATAAAGATTCTCTGCACACTTCTTTCTTTGACGTCAGGAAAAGCAGTACTCAATGGCTTTGACGTATCGAAGGAAACTTTGAAAGTCCGCCAATCTATTGGATTGGTCTTTCAAGATTACTCTCTTGATGATCGTCTTACAGCAGAAGAGAACTTATATTTTCATGGCATGCTCTACAATGTGCCGCGGGAACTATTGCGAGAGCGTATGGAGCAAGTTCTTAAGATGGTGGACTTAATAGAGCGTAAAGACGATCAGGTTCGTAAGTTTTCTGGTGGTATGAAACGGCGCTTAGAAATTGCTCGCGGGCTTTTGCATCATCCTAAGGTACTTTTCTTAGATGAGCCTACTATCGGTCTAGATCCACAGACGCGCCGCGCTATTTGGAATCATGTGATTAATCTACGCGATGAGTTTGGCTTAACAGTCTTCATGACCACCCATTATATGGAAGAAGCTGAGCATTGTGATCGCATTGCGATTATCGATCATGGCGAGATTGTAGCTCTAGATTCGCCAGTGAGCCTTAAGGCTCAAGTAGGTGGAGATATAATTACAGTGAAAACAAATCAGAATGAGGAGATAGCCAAGCTCATTCAAGAACGTTATAATCTGGAAAGTAAGCTAGAAGGAGAATTTCTGCGCCTTGAAGTCCAAGATGGATCTTCTTTTGTTCCCCAGATAGTAGCAGATTTTCCTGGTGCTATCTTAAGCATTCATGTTCATGAACCTACCTTAGATGATGTCTTTTTGAAGCTCACTGGTCGAGCTATTCGTGATGAACTGATCAGTGAAGCAGATCGAGCTAAGCAAAAGGTAAGAAGCTTTCGTAAAGGGAAGAGGTAGGTCTCGCTAAGGACAGTAAATAGTAATAGCTATAGGCTTGTACTGTAGTAGGGCTAGTAACTGTGATAGAGAAGAGGTTTTTTTGTTGAACTTGTTTGAATCGATTATGAAGACGATATATGTGATCTGGTATCGAGAGCTGATTCGCTTTCGCCGAGAAAAAAGCCAGTGGGCTGGCATGGTTATGCAACCAACCTTGTATCTGGTCTTTGTAGGTACAGGTATTGCTTCGGCTATGGCTTTTCGTGGTCTGCCTGATGGTGTGGAGATTGATTACCTTACCTTTGTCTATCCTGGTATTATTGGCATGTCCGTTCTCTTTACGTCCATGTTCTCAGGAATCTCCATTATCTGGGATCGAGAGTTTGGCTTTTTGAAAGAGATTCTAGTAGCTCCTGTACCACGGTGGGCTATTTCTGTTGGTAAAGCATTAGGTATTGCCACCATAGTATCTTTTCAAGCTATTGTCTTACTAGCTCTTTCTCCTTTAGCTGGCGTGCCTCTGACTTGGAAAGCGGCCCTTGGTATTTTACCTATCTGTGCCCTTATCGGTTTTTCTATTGGTTGTCTCGGCATAGCTATTGCTGGTAGGATGGAATCTCTACATGGTTTTCAGTTGATTTCTAACTTTTTGACGATGCCCATGTTTTTCTTAAGTGGTGCTATCTTTCCTTTGCATACAGCACCTGACTGGTTACAGTGGTTGATGAAAATTAATCCACTTACTTATGGTGTCGATGCTTTACGCAACGTCATTTATGATGGCATACCCACAGCTTTGTTGATGGTTCAGCACTCCTTAGCCTACAATGTGACTGTACTAACTCTTTTTGGCGTAGTCACAGCAACAGCGGCGGCGACAGCTTTTAATAAGACGGAGTGACAGTAGATTAGATGGTTTCTTTGGCTCTATCCTCCTCGGATAGAGCCATTTTTAATTTTAAAAAAAGAAGAGCACATAGACAGTAAGGAGAACCGTATAGAAGGCGATGAACAAGGTAGACCAGGCTGGCACTTGCTTATGCCGGCCTAGAAACCATCGTCCTACGTTAAACGTATATATGGCAATAGCAAGAGCTACTAACAGGTTAAAAATATCAAGAAAGGTTACTCCCATTCTTCTTCACCCGGTAGCTCTTCTTCTGTAGGCTCTTCCAGAACTTTTTCTTCTACCTTAAGATTAGGACGAGATGGATTAACTTGAAAGCCAAAAAACTCTACTTCAGGCTGAAAGTCTACGACTACTTCAGCATTTTGAAACCATTCGTGCCAAGGAATAGCGACATACTCTTTCGTCGTTAAAGTACGCCAGCGCAGAGGGCGAATAAAGTGAAAGGGGTCAGCAGGTATCGATTGCATCCGTGCGATGACGTCCAAAGCTTTTTTGTTTAATGCTTCTGCGATTTTTTTTTCTACCAAGCGGAAAGCTTCTGGTGTGCCAATGTCTTGACCTTGCACTTCCATGAGTTTACCCTTCATCCGTATTGTTACGGTAATGCGAATCGGTTCTGTAGAAGTGTCCACAGCAATGAGAGGCGGTCTTTGATGGTCTAAGATAACGGAGGCATAGTTCATCTCTTCCTGCGCCAAGGGGATACTCCAGATACCTGTCTTATAGCGACCACGCAGAAGCTCCGTTATGCGTACTTCATCTGCATTCATAAAGCCAACCAGCTTACCCCCGACGAGAACACCAGCACCAACATAAGAGACAGGATTGCCACCAGAACGATGGAGTTTGCCTGGAATGGTCTTTAGTTCTTCGTGAGCTGGTTCATCATCTTGCCAATATTCTTCTGTCGGCCTAGGTTTTACATCTTCGCCTTCTTTTTCTTCTGCTACTTCCTCATTAATGGCCATAATCGGTATTAAGCCATCAAAATGATACATTTCCATGGTATTATTCAGATCGTGAAGACGTACAAAAGGTGAGAAGCCAAATTGTCGTTGAATGTCTACAATGTCTTCCACGTAGCGGGCGATGTTTTCTTCCAATACAGGCACAGCATGTTGAAAAATTTCACGAGCTGGTGAGCCTTTGGCCATAAAAAAGATAAGGGAACGCCGAAATTCACGATGACGGTTAAAAAAATCAATCGTTCGATGGAGTCCTTCTTCTACTAATTTTTCGTCAATTACAACAATACGGCATTGCATAAAGGAGATACGTCTTTCCACCGTTGCTTCCAATAGAGCGACACCTTCAGGTAATGTCCGCGCCGTAACTGTTAATACTTTCGTAATTTGGCCTGGCGCTGTAGGCCCAGCACCACCACCAATTTGACCGGCCCCTACGATCGCTTCTGGGACGGCGATACGTGCTGTGAGATCAAGGAGACCTGCTGGGCTTCTGTCAATGCCCATAGAAAGTACAAAAGCCATTTGATCTAACTCCTGCTTGTCCCAACAAGAAGTAAGCAAGGTTACGGAAAGAAAAACCATAGCAATAGCAAGTATTTTTTTTACTTTATTTACATTTTTATCACTCATAAAGCAGTTGGCTCTCTTTTTAGGGAACGCTTCTTTCTAGGTCTTTTTTTCTTGCGCCAAGCGGCGACAGCCAATAAGAAGCTAGCTAGGATAAAAAGGCTGATAAAACCGTAAGGTCGCAAAAACTCGTATTCCCATTTTACAGCTGTTAGATAATCTGTTGGCATAAAAGTATAGAGGTAGGTTATGAAAGCAAATGGAAAGACGTAAGGTTGATAAAAGGGAGACTCTATGGTCTTGGCAAAAGTAATGACGGCAATATAAAGGGAAAGAGAGATCTTGATGATCATCATCAAGACAGTAGTAAAAACAAAGAGAGATTCTAAGTTCTGGAGAAAACGTCCCCAGTTAATGTTGCGAACAAGTTGAAAAAGAGGTGAGCCGATCAGCTGTGTGTTAGCAAAGGGGAAGTTTAGACCATAAGCGAGTAAGACAAGAGCCATGAAGAAAGCACTGAAAGCCATGCCGTAGAAAGCTACGAAGCGGAGGGCTTTACCTGAGCGGATGTTAGGATATAGGGCCATCAAGATAGCGACTTCAATAAAGACAGAGAGTCGTAAAAAAGCACTGATCAACAACTCATCAAGACCAGGGCCAAGAATCGGTGCAAGAAAATATAGTTCTGCTTGTGTAAAAGAGCTGAAGAGTAAAAAGATAAAAGCGCCCAGCGTCAGAGGAAGTAGAATTACATTGGCACGACTGATCGCTTCAGGTCCTTTGTAAGCGCCATAAGCACTAGCGATAAGAAAGGGGAGCAATAAGGCCCATGAAGGTGTTTCTGGTAAAATAATATAGTTTACAACATCTGTAAATTCCCTCAAGGCCATGGCTGTGACAAAAAGGATATAAAAGGCAAGAGGCCAACCGACAAGATAACCGGCCCAACGACCGAAAAGGATAACTGGAATTTCTACCAGGATTTTGTCGGGGAAATAATCTCTTAGTTTGATGATTACCCAGATAAAGGGGAGGAGATAAAGGTAGCTGATGATAGGAAGAAGCCACAGAGCACTTTGACCATCCTGAGCATAGATGCGAGGTAAGGCCAACAAAATAGTGGAGGTAGAATAAAGCCAGAGAAGTAAGAACAATTCGAAAGTCCCAAGCATGCCTGGTTTCTTCATAATTAGAGTGCCTCACTTAGAGCGTTCTGCGCAGTTTCTGTTTCTTCATCCTAGAGCGAGGAGGACGAGAGGGATTCTGGCGAATTGTATCGAGGGGTCGTATATAGAGGGGTCTTTTTTTTTGTCTGAGAATTGGTCCACGGAAAATTAAATCGTCAGCAACAGTTCGACTTGGTGTAAGAGGAGAAAGCAAAGGCACGCCTAGCGACTTGACGCCAGCGAGATGAAAAGCCACAATCAATGTTACAATGGCGAGACCATATAGACCGAGCGCCGCAGCGCTTGCGAGGAAAAGAAGGCGCAAGATGCGAATGCTGTAGAAAAAAGTGTAAGCCGGAATACTAAAGCTAGCAAGTGCTGTAATGGCCATCACGACGACAAGGATGGGCGAGACGATACCTGCTTCTACAGCAGCCGATCCAATAATAATGGCACCTACGATACCGATGGTAGGACCAATTTGCTGAGGCACTCGCAAGCTTGCTTCGCGAATGAGCTCTAAAGAAAATTCTAGAAAAAGTACTTCTATAAAAACGGGGAAGGGAACTTGTTCCCGCGCTCCCGCTGTAGCCAACATCAATTCGGTCGGTAACATCTCCGGGTGATAGGAAGTAACGGCAATATATAAGGCAGGTGCAAAAAGTGTAAGAATCAGTGACATAATTCGCAAGAAACGAGCAAAAGAGCCAAAAGGATTGCGAAGATACATATCTTCTGGTGAGTGAATAAAGGTCCATATGCTTATTGGTGCTACAAGTCCAAAGGGACTGCGGTCAAGGAAAACAGCCATAGATCCATCGGCTAAGGCAGAAGAAACTCTGTCCGGTCGTTCTGTAATCAGATGTTGTGGAAAAAGAGAATTGCTCTGATCTTCTATATATTGCTCGAACAAGCCCATATCGTGAACCGTGTCTACATCAATCGATTGAATCCGTTTGCGCATCTCTTCGACCATTGCAGGGTTGGTCAGTCCCGCCACGTAAAGAAGGCAATAACGTGTCCGAGCCATACGCCCTACGACCCGAATCTCACAGACTAGCCGTGATGTCCGCAAGCGCGCCCTAACGAGGCCGATGTTGGTGTCTAGGTCTTCCACAAAACCTTCCTGCGGCCCTCGCGCTGTTGACTCAATAATAGGTGTAGAAACAGAACGTCCTGGCACTTCGATGCCCTCGATGACAATAGCTTCACTTTGCCCTTCTACAAACAGAACAATATGGCCATTGATCAGCCGTTCCACAATCGTTTTTTTGTCTTGGAGAATCACATATTCACCAGGCGCCGATGTTACTTTTTTTGCCAAAAGCTCCAGCAACGTTGGCGCTTCAGGGATGGGAGCCGGTGGCGTCAATTCCATAGTCATAGGGTGTATGACCATGGCACTTAGATGTTCATTATTCACCTGGCTTTGAAAATAGACGAGTAAGGCCGGTAAAGTCTTAGGTAGGCCGATCGATAAAGGGCGAAGAATGATATCGTCGTTGAGCGAGAGAAGAAATTCCTTGTCTAGCCATTGCTCCACTTCTGACAGATTGGTAGGAATATAATCTTCAGGAGTTTCTGCTTGATTTTTTGTATCAGGATAGGGCGTAGGTTGTTGCTTGGGTTCATAGAGCGATAATAAATCGACTTCTTCTTCTAAAGTGCTTTTGCCTTTTTTCGGTGGCGGTGGCAGGGAAAAGGATTTGTCTATATAAGGTTTTTTTACAGATAAAAGCTTCTTCCACTTAACCCAGGACAAATCCAGATCCCTCCTTGCTAAGACTTGACTGCTTTTCCTTTGTAGGTTAGCTTTTGTCGATCCCTTCCTCCCTTATTCTTAAAAAAAAGATCAAAGCAAAGAGCTTTGATCTTTTTTTATACTGTGGCAATATACCTTTAGAGTCTTATTCAAAATAATAATCCTCTGTACTTTGGTCAGAGCTGTTTAACTTATCAACCCAACCAATGAGACTCTGGTAGCGGCGGTTAACTACGTCCCAATCGATATTTTTCATAAAGGCATCGATATAACGTTCTCTTTCTGTACCATAATCAAGAAAGTAAGCATGTTCGTACATATCGATAATTAAGAGGGTAGTGGCACAGTCAACAATGCCTTTATCGTGGGCATCAGCTAAGTAGTTATGCAGTTTATTATCGCGAAAATCAAGACTAAGTAGAACCCAACCACGAGAAGCTCCTGCCGCCGCTTTGAAGTCTGCCTCCCAGGCTTCATAAGAGCCAAAATTTTTCTTCAATGCATCCACAATAGGTCCATGGGGGCGACCTGTTCCACCAAGATTTTCAAAATAGAGCTCGTGAAGAACTACCCCGTTGATATTAAAAGGTTCTTCCACTTTCAAGCCCCGATAAGGTGTATAACGAGGATTCTGGTCTCTACGATCTACTTGTTGTAAACGACTGCGAATCTCGTTGATTGTTTTGACATAACCTTCGTAAAGCTTGTAATGCTCTTTAATTTGCTTAGGTGAGATTCCTCGCAAGCGTAACAAGGCTGGATCGAGAGGGTGGGTATCGATACGACTCATTGGGACAGAACACTCCTTTCCTTGTCCATAGAGGTGCTTATACCTCTCCTCTATGGTACGAGGCAAGGGAGGAGAATAGGTCTCGTAAAATTAACCAAAAAGATTTTTGCAGAGATAGTACTCTTTTCTCTTTGTTACTGCTACGTCTCTATATCTTAATATTAAAGTGAAAGGTGCATTAATAATGAAGCTTAACATCCCAGGCCAAGAGCCTTTAGAGCTAGCTCATCTTGTCTTAGATTATAACGGGACCATTGCCGAAGATGGCAAGTTACTGCCTGCTTTGCCACCTATTCTAGAGGATCTAGCTACTAGGTTACAGATATATGTGATTACGGCAGATACTTTTGGTTCCGTTGCTGAGGAGTGTGAGCACCTTCCTGTCTCTCTTCAGATCCTTAAAAGTAATGATCATAGCCGTGAGAAAGAACTATTTGTGCGCTCTTTATCTGGTGGCGTCATTGCTATTGGTAATGGCGCTAATGACTGCGCCATGGTTGGCTCTGCTGATCTAGGCATTGCAGTAATAGGGCCAGAAGGTTGTGCTCTAGAGACTTTATTAAGAGCTAAAGTTGTGGTGACTTCCATAGAAAAAGGTCTGGCTCTTTTGCAAAAGCCAGACCGTCTTGTTGCTACCCTGCGGCGTTAAGTTTTTCCCATCTGTTGTCAAGATTATTAAAGTTACAGAACCTTTAGCCGTTCTTCTTTTGGAACTCTTTCATAAAGTCAGCTAGAGCCTGGCAACCTTCCCGAGGCATGGCATTATAAATAGAAGCTCTCATGCCGCCAACGGAACGATGACCTTTGAGACCACTGAGGCCTGCTTTAGTTGCTTCACTGTTAAAGGCTTTTTCCAAGTCTTCGTTAGGTAAACGGAAAGTGAGGTTCATCAGAGAGCGGCTATCTTTTTCAGCATGACCTGTGTAGTAACCACCGCTGTTATCAATTGTGTCATAGATGAGAGCCGCTTTTTCTTCATTATGCTTAGCGATTGCTGTAAGGCCGCCTTGTTTTTTGATCCACTGTGCTACTAGGCCAACCATGTAGACAGAAAAAGAGGGAGGCGTGTTGTATAGAGAATCATTCTTACTATGGGTATCATAACGAAGCATAGTAGGAATGTTTTTGTTACCTTGTTCAATCAGATCTTTACGAATAATCACAACAGTTACACCAGAAGGACCTAAGTTCTTCTGAGCTCCCGCATAGATTAAAGCAAATTTGCTGGCATCAAAAGGTTTGGAAAGTATATCACTAGACATATCGGCTATGAGAGGAATATCCCCATAGTCAGGGAATTGCTTCCATTGTGTGCCAAAAATGGTGTTGTTAGAGGTAATGTGAACATAAGCAGGCTTTTCGCTTAACTTAATTTCATCAAGTTGAGGAATTCGAGCATAGTTACCTTCTTTGGTAGTAGCGGCAATATGAGTTTGTCCAAACTTAGTCGCTTCTTTTTGAGCTTTTTCAGCCCAAGCCCCAGTAAGGATATAATCGGCAATTTGACCTTCGCCTAAGAAGTTCATTGGAATCATAGCAAACTGTGAACTAGCGCCACCTTGAACAAAAAGCACGCGATAGTCGTCACCTAAACCGAGCAACTCTTTGATTACAGCTTCTGCTCCGGCATTAATAGCTTCATATTCCTTGGAACGATGACTCATCTCGATAACAGACATGCCCGAACCTTTGTAGTTAAGAAACTCTTGTTGAGCCTCTTCCAATACAGACAAAGGAAGAGTCGCCGGTCCCGCGCTGAAGTTAAAAATTCTTTCTGTCATTACGGAGGTCCTCCTACTCAAAAAGTATCAAAAATGATTACAAGTATAGATAGTTAGTAAGTCTATATTACATTACATTTTATTATAACTTCCATGACTGGGAAGATACAAGGATTTTTAATATAGAACCACAGAGACAGAGAGGACTCAGATAGATTAATAAAGAAAATGCTTCATTAGGTCCTTGCCAGAGAGGAACTCTGGAAATAAAGTAGGCCTGCCTTGCTTATCATTCTTAGCTAAAGATAAGAGCAGGGCAGGCCTTGTTTTAGAAATATCTGTACGGTGAACTTAACTTTCTTGGAGCTTACTTTTTCTCTATAAAGCGCAATTGCTTATCGTCCCATAGGTAAGTTACCACGCTGTCTTCAGTGCTTGCTACAGTAAATTCGGCAAGGTCTGGTAGTAGATGGGGATCGCCGGCTGAGCGAAGGCGCTTTACTTTTTTAGCTATCTCGATAGTTCCTGGTGATGGGTAGGTTAGTTTATTTTCTTCATGAACACCGTGCCAATAGAGACCTTTGGGGTCATCCCAGCTTTCATGCCAGTAATACTCGCTTTCTTGAACATGAGCAAATATTTGGTGGAAAACATTTTGATCGTCAATGCGGTAGATGCGATTCCAAGTGGTTTCCTCAAAACCACCGAGGCGGTTATCGGCTTTTTCTTCAACGAAAATACCGCTTATTTCTAGACCGGGAAGGTCAAAGCTTGTAGCTTTTGAGATCATTGATGTATCTTTCGATAGGGCAATTAAACGATTGCTTTCTTCTTCGAAAGCGGCCAAAAAAGCCTGGTGTTTGCTCATATTGACGACAAGGATATTTTCTTGGCCTTCAATAGGTGAGAAATCACCTTTAACTATCAATGTATCGGCTGGTTCTCTATCAGCAATTCCTTTGGCTTGGAGGGCCCGCTGAATCAGTAAAACCTCTTGATCTTTTTCACTTTCTGCAAAAGTCGCTACACTGTCCCAACGGACGAGGAACAGAGTTAGAGAAAAAATCAGAAAAGCAGAAAGCAAAAGTGCACCTTTGCGAAACAAAGGACTTCACCCCCTCAAGTCTTGTATATTATGCGGGATGAATGTCCAATGTTCCTTTTTTGTAATTTTTTTATTTTTACCAAAATGCTTATCAGGGGAAGATTGCTTTAGAACCCAATCCAAGAGAGGCGACCTTCTTTGCGAGGTGGAACTACTGCTGTACCATCGGCATAGCCCATGGTAATTAAGGCAACAAGTTCATGGTCTTTGATGCCTACTGTTTTGTTAATATCGTCAGCCACATGCAGAGGAGCGGTCATCCAACAAGTTCCAAGGCCGACACTATGAGCGGAAAGCATAATGTTTTGTATAGCGGCGGCAACGCTTTGGATTTTTCCTAGACGATCGATGTTGCAAGTACGTAGGTAGGTAGGAGTAGAGTCTGGTTGAGCAGTAATCGGTGCTGATTGACTGTAGCAACAGATCAGAATAGGAGCACCACCGAGGGTATCAAAAAATTCTAAGGTCGCTTGAATTACTTTGGGTTTGTCTTTGAAAGCTCTTTCCAATTTTGGTAAAATAACTTTGCCAGCAGGAGCGATTATCTGACTTAACTTGCCTTTTTCTTCACCACGGACGACAAAGAAATGCCAGGGTTGTTGGTTTGTGCTTGAGGGGGCCCAGAGACCGTCTTCGACAACCTTCTCAATAAGATCTCGAGGTGGCTCTTCAGTTTTGTACTTGCGAATACTTCGGCGTTCTCTAATGGCTTGCGTTAGTTCCATAGTTTTGGCCTCCTTATGATCCCTAATAGTACTATTATTTCTATATAGTTATTGTTCAGTACAAGCGCTTAAAAAACCTTCTTTTTTTACAGCAGGTATTTTGTCGTTCTCTGTTGAAAAAAGCTTATAGTAATTGCATTTTTGAGAATTTATGCTTAGATTTTTTATATTGTGAGAGCTTGACTTGGAGAAGGGGACGTAATCAATATGCTTGTAGATTATCACGTACATGCCATGGGACATGCTACTTCTAGTCATACTGTTGAGGAATTTACAGCTTATTTAGAGACAGCTCGCTTAAGAGGTGTTTCTCAGATAGGGATTGCTGATCATGATCGTTATTTAGATCAATATAATCTAGGTGCTCTTGCTGAAAGTGCCAAGAATTTTCCAGATATTCAAGTCCGTTTTGGTGTAGAAATTGATTATATTCGCCATGCTGATGAAAAACTCAAAGCCATGGTTTATCGATATCCTTTTGATTTTGTCATTGGTTCTGTTCATAAAATTCATGATTGGGATTTCGATCATAATGGCTACTTAAAAAATTACGGTTTGTGGGAAGAAGATGCTCTTTATCTGGAGTACTTTAAGCGCATTGCAGAAGTTGCACGTTCAGGTTTATTTAGTTTTATCGGTCATCTTGATCTGATCAAGATTTTTAAGGTTCGCTCCAAAAGGCCAGTATTAGAACTAGCAGAAGAAGCCTTACAAGCTATTCGAAAAAGCGGTTTACCTTGTGAGATAAATACAAATGGTTTCAACAAACCTATTGGTGAGTTCTATCCTTCTAGAGAATTGTTGGAACGATGCTTTGAACTATCCATTCCCATTACTTTGAGCTCAGATGCTCATTTTAGTCATGAAGTAGGACGAGACTTAGAAAAGGCAAGGGAATTGGCTTGGTCTGTAGGCTATCGTCAGGTAGCTACTTTCTATCAAAGAAAATGCATTATGGAACACCTCTAGCATAAGGTTATACCGTACTATCCTCAGAATGGACGGATAGGGTGGTGGGCTTTAGTGCGGTTATATATTTCTGCAGATTTAGAAGGTGTGGCCGCTGTTGTATCATCGTCTCAGCTTACAGAACCATTGGAGTACGAACGGGCGAGACGGTGGATGACTGAGGAAGTATCAGCGGCCATTAGAGGTGCTTCATCTGCTGGCGTGGATCAAATTGTCGTCAACGATGCTCATCTGACTATGACTAATTTATTAGTCGATGATTTGCCAGGATATGTAGAAGTGATTTCAGGTAAACCTAAAGAGCTGGGCATGATGGCGGCTATTGATGACAACTTTGATCTTGCTTTCTTTATTGGCTATCATGCTCGCCATGGTTCGCCAGGTGTTTTGTCACACTCATATAGTGATGCCATAGTAGGCATGGAATTAAACGGCTTGGAAATAGGGGAATTAGGTTTTAATGCGGCTTTGGCAGGTGTTTTTGGTGTTCCTGTGGCCCTAGTCAGTGGTGATGAAGAAGTAGCCCTAGAAGGCAGTCAGCTTGTAGGAACTTCTTTTGTCATCGTCAAAAGTTCTGTGAGTCAGCAAAGTGCTCGCACTTTATTACCTAAACAAAGCCAAGCTATGATAGAGCAAAAAAGTTATGAGATTATACAAGCATGGAAGACGGGAAATGTTCACTTAGAAGCTTATTACCTTGAAGGGCCCTACTGTCTCAGGGTAATATTTCGCAGTCCTCTTATGGCCAAGATCGTCTCTTTTATGCCTGGCTTAAAGCAAAGAGATCCATGCTGTGTAGAGTTCTATCACTCTGACTTCCCTACAGTTTATAGAGCTTTTCAAGCTATGTTGATCTTGGCAGGTCGTCCCTGAATAAGAGCTAGAATGAATACCAAAGGAGAAAACTCTATGGTAGTGTATAATCAGACAAGTTCTATAGAAGCTCTTTCTAGGGCAAGTAACTCCTGTCATATCCTCGCTTTTGGTGCTCATCCCGACGATATAGAATTGTCTGTTGGTGGCATCATTGCTTTGGCTAGCCAACAAGGCTATGGCGTTGTAATCGTAGATCTAACAAGAGGAGAAATGGCCACTAAGGGCACAGCAGAGATTCGAGAAGAGGAAGCAAAGCTTGCCGCTGACTTGCTCGGTGTTAGAGAACGAAGAAACTGTAGTTGGCCCGATGGTTCTTTAAGCAACCCTCTTTTTTGGTCTGAACGAATTGAAGAATTAGTCATGCTTATGCGTCGCTATCGACCTCAAATAGTTTTAGCTCCAGGAGGGCGAGATCGCCATCCCGATCATGAAGGTGCTTCTGAATTAGTGCGGCAAGCTTTATTCTATGCAGGAATAGAAAAATACGTAGGACCATGTGATGAAAAAGAAGAACTAGGCGAACCTTGGAGACCTCGACAGCTTTATCATTATCGCTTAAATGCTAGTCTTCTCGACGGACCACAACCACTTCTAGTAGATGTTTCTTCCGTCTATGAGCTGAAGAAAAAAGCGATTGTTGCCTATGCTAGTCAATTTGGCCAACTTTGGGAAGAAGAGTGTCAGCGACTAGGCATTCCTCATCTTTTGCATTGGTTGGTAGGTAGAGATAAATATCTCGGTGGTCTTGCCAATGTTGCTTATGCCGAGCCGCTTTACGGTGAAAAGCCTTTTGTGTTAAAAGATCTTTCTGCTTTATGGGAGTGATCATTTTTTGAAAGTTGGCATTCTTTGTTATCCTTCCTATGGAGGCAGTGGGGTTATTGCTTCTGACTTGGCTCGTCACTTAGCTCGACGTGGTCATGAAGTGCATGTCTTTTCCTATGAGACACCTTTTCGACTGCAACAGTTTGAAGCTAACTTGTTTTTCCATCAAGTGGAAGTACTAGATTATCCACTTTTTCGATTTCCTCCTTACTTAATTGCATTAACTTCCAAAATAGTTGATGTGGCTCGAACAGCACAGTTAGATCTTTTGCATGTCCATTATGCTATTCCTCATACACCTGCCGCTTATCTAGCTAGAGAAATGCTAGCACGGGAGCGAAAATTGCCCATAATCACGACAACCCATGGTACTGACATTACTTTGGTAGGGAAAGATCCTCAGTTTTTCGAAGTAATTCGCTTTTCTTTAGAAAGCAGTGATGGTGTAACGGCTGTTTCTCACAATCTTGCTATAGAGTCCAAAGAAGTTTTTGGCCTAGAAAAAACACCTCGTGTCATTCCTAACTTTGTTGACGTAGAGGCCTACATACCACAGCAAAATCCTGCTTTGCGAAGTCGCTTTGCTTTGCCGGAGGAGAAATTGCTTTTGCATATCTCTAACTTTCGACCTATAAAACGTCTTGAAGATGTAGTAAAAATTTTTGCTGGTGTCAATCAAGTCCTGCCATCACGGCTTTTGCTCGTAGGAGATGGCCCTGAAAAAGTAACGGCTCTACAGATGGCTCAACAGTTAGCTGTAGAAGAGAGGGTGCACTTCTTAGGGAGACAAGAAAATGTAGCCGAGATATTTGCCTTATCTGATCTTTTTCTGCTACCATCAGAGAAAGAATCTTTTGGTCTTGTTGCTTTGGAAGCTATGGCCTGTGAAGTACCTGTTGTTGCTAGTAAGACTGGTGGTCTTCCTGAAGTAGTAGAACATGGACTAACAGGTTACTTGGCACCAGTTGGTCATACTGATGCGATGATTGAAGGCTCTCTCAAGATTCTCTCGAACCCCTTGTTGCATCGACAAATGGCAGAAAGAGGACGTAAAGTTGCTTTAAGTCGCTTTCGAGCCGAACCAATTGTCGATGCATATGAGCAATACTACAAAGAAATACTAAATGAATCTTGACAGAAAGATAAAAATCATTTACCATATTACCAAACATAGTAACTATTACTAACAAAAAGGGAGAGATTTCCATGGCAGTCTATAAGTGTGAAAAATGTGGCGAAGTGATTGAAAAGCGTTGTAAGCCTGGCAAATGTCCTAAATGTGGTGCTACAAAAGACGAACTAATCAAGCAATAAGATAAATAAATAAATAAATAAAGCCTCTGTATTAACTAGTATAGAGATAAACATACAGAAGCGATCATGAGCAGGGGTAATACCCTGCTTTTTTTATAAGGAGGACTTATTTAATCAATGTCGGATGTTTATTTTGTTTCACGAAGAGCCAAAGCTGGCAAAGGTCTGGTAGACAAGTTGCGTATTCTGATGGGTAAAGCTGGTCTTATGAAAGTAATCGAACCTAAAGATTTAGTTGCTCTTAAACTTCATTTTGGAGAGAGAGGTAATACGGCTACCATTAGACCACCTTTTATTGGAGCTGTAGTTGAGCAGGTTCGCAAGCAAGGTGGTAAACCTTTTTTAACTGATACTAATACGCTCTATCGTGGTTCTCGTGCCAATTCTGTTGATCATTTAGATACGGCCATGGAAAACGGTTATGCTTATGCTGTCGTCAAAGCTCCTATTGTGATTGCTGACGGTTTAAACGGTAAAGACTACCGCAATATACCTATCGATGGCAAGCATCTAAAAGAAGTAAAAATTGCCTCAGCTGGTTTAGATGCTGATAGTATGATTGTTTTATCGCACTTTAAGGGTCATGAATTGACTGGTTTTGGTGGCTCTATTAAGAATATGGCTATGGGCCTTGCTTCACGTTCAGGAAAATTGATTCAACACTCTGACGTCAAACCTATAGTAGGTGAGAAATGTAAGTCCTGTGCCAAATGCGTTCCCTGGTGTCCTGTTGATGCCATATCTATGGGAGAAAGAGCTGTTATCGCTGGAGAGCGTTGCATTGGTTGTGGTGAATGCACGGTTACTTGTCCTCACAAAGCGATTGCGATTAACTGGGGTCAAGAAGGAGTCTTATTACAAGAAAAGATGGCCGAGTATGCTTATGGTGCTATCAAAGACAAGTTGGAAAAAGGTAAAATCGCTTTTGTTAACTTTGTAACTGATGTAACGCCTGAATGTGATTGTTGTTCTTGGAGTGATACCCCTATAGTAGCAGACATAGGTATATTAGCTTCTTTTGACCCTGTGGCCCTCGATCAGGCTTGTTACGATTTGGTCAACGAAGCGCCAGGTTTGCTGAATAATCGCATAGAAGATCAAAACCCTGCAGGGGCCGGTGCAGGTAAAGATAAGTTTCGAGCCATCCATCCTAATGTGGATGGGACTGTACAACTAGAACATGGCCAAGCTATCGGTTTAGGAAAGAGAACTTACAAGCTCATTCCTTTGCCGGAATAATTGACAACTCCAGCATTTTTACGTATTATGAATATATAGTTATTATTCTCATTACTAATATGCTGGAGGGGGTGTATTGAAGTGAGTGTCGCTGGAACACGTTTGACCAAACAGAAATCATTGATTCTTGATCTTATACTAGGCACCAAATGCCATCCGACAGCAGACTGGGTTTATCAAGAAGCGAGACAGCATATTCCTGACATTAGTTTAGGTACAGTTTATCGCAATTTGAATGCCCTTGCTAATCAGGGGCTGATCCGAGAAATGAATTACGCCGGTTCAAGCTCTCGTTATGATGGTGATGTATCTCAACACTATCACTTCACTTGTCAATCTTGTGGTAATGTTTTTGATTTACCCCTAGAAGCTTTTACAATGATTGATAATCTAGTTGAAGAACAAGAAGGTCACAGCGTAGAAGCCCATCGCTTAGAATTTTATGGAACTTGTAAAACCTGTAAAATAGAAGAAAAGCAATGAAATATTAAGCATACCACCGAAGATTTATCTTTGGTGGTATTTTTATGGGAAAATCTTAATACTACGTTCTTGTCTGGCTTTGTTATAATGGAAGAGAGCAATGTCTTTGGTGATATTTTGGAGGGGGAGAAGAATCATGGGCGGATTACCACGTTCTTACGGTCAAGATTGTCTCGGAGTACTAGTCCAAGATCTTTTTCATATCTATGTCTACTGGGAGTTAACAGAGGAGACTAGACAGAAAGCTTTATCGTTAAGGAACTTGAATGTAGATTCTCCCTGCCAAATCCGGGTTCAGCAATTTGTAGAAGAGAATGACAGCATGGAGTGGCAGAAAGTTTACCAGGCTGAACTTCCTTTTGGCGCCGATCACTGGTATCTTAGTGGACTTGTGCCTGCTATGATTTATCGTATTCAGATTGGTATTCAAGATGGGGAGAGTTTTCAGGAGCTCTTAACATCGGAGCAAGTGCACATGCCACCAGGGATAAGCGGTCATCGTCGAAGCTGGGGTCGAGCACATTCTATTGTTGGTGGAGTAGCACCGATAGAAGTTACAGTACCTGTAGAAGAAAGTACGGAGAGTTATAGCTCATCAGATCTGGTTGCAGAACCAGCAGTGGCAGAAAGGAGCGCCTCTTACTTTGAAGGTTAAAGGATACTGGGCATTAGTTCTCCATGGGCATTTGCCCTACGTTCGTCATCCGGAATTACCAGAGTACCTAGAGGAACGTTGGTTTTTTGAGGCATTAACGGAGTGTTACCTACCCTTTACAGATACTTGGTTGCGTTTGCGTGCAGAAGGTCTATCTTACCGACTTACCTTCTCTGTATCACCACCACTTGCCGCCATGTTGACTGATGCACTATTGCAAGATCGCTATTTACGCTATTTAGATAAAATGATTCTCCTAGGTAAGGAAGAGGAGCAACGGACAGAAGGGGACGATGACTTTGCTCCTCTTGCTAAGATGTACCGTGAAAAACTAGAGAGATTTCGTCAACTATATCAAGACTGGGGTTGTCAGATTACAGAAGCCTGGCGCTCTTTAGCGCAGAGTGGTCATCTCGATCTATGGACTTCTTCTGCTACTCATGCTTTCTTGCCTTATGCTTCTGAAGCTAGCTGGCGTCCACAAATTCGTACAGCTGTAGAGCAACATAAAAAGATTTTTGGTATTGCTCCTCATGGCATATGGTTGCCTGAATGTGCTTACCAGCCTGGCATTGAGCGTCTCTTATCTCAGGAAGGTTTAAAATGTTTTGTTGTTGATCATGGCGCCTTCCAAAGAGCTTATCCAGAAGAAGCTAATCTTTACGAACCCCTTCATCTAGGCGGTGGAGTCTCTGCTTTTGCCAGAGATCCGGAAACATCTAGACAAGTGTGGGATAAGAATTCCGGTTATCCTGGTGATTATGATTATCGTGAGTTTTATCGTGATATTGGTTATGATCTTCCTTACGACTATGTAGCGCCTTTTTTAGCTGGTCCTGATCGAGCTGACACAGGATTTAAGTATTATCGAATTACAGGCTCTGGCGATCACAAAGAACCTTATAAACCTGACTGGGCCACCTCAAAAATTAACAGCCATAGCGATAATTTTCGTTTCAATAGAGAAGTACAAATAGAATTTCTTCAAGAACAACAAAATAAACCACCTCTTGTGCTTTCTCCTTATGACGCGGAACTTTTTGGTCACTGGTGGTATGAAGGACCTGAATTTTTAGAAGCTTTATTGCGACGCTTTGCTGATGGTCAATCTTCTGTCTCTTTGACGACCCCTCGTCGTTACATTGAAGAGCATGGTCAAGGACCTGAAGGAAGGTTGCATTTCTCTACTTGGGGTGAGGAAGGTTTTGGCAAGGTGTGGGTAAACCCTACGAACGACTGGATTTACCGTCATCTTCATCAAGCAGAGAAAGAGATGGTAGCTCTTGCCGAAGCTTATCCCCAAGCTCAAGGTGATGTAAAAAGAGCATTAAACCAGGCGGCTAGGGAGTTAATGCTGGCGCAATCAAGTGACTGGGCTTTTATTATGTACACCGGAACAACTGTTGATTATGCCACAGTGCGGACTAAGGAACATTTAGAACTTTTCTGGAAGATTACAAGGTCGATTCGAGAAGGGTCAATTAATGTTATTGAGCTTTCCAAAGCCGAATGGAAACATCCTATCTTCCCCGATCTGGATTATCGCTACTATAACCGCACTTATAAGGAGAACATAAGTAGTCATAGTGACAAACCAAGACAAGTAGCACTTACCTTGATATAGAAGTAATGTGACGATGCATCAGGGAGCTGTCTGGATGCTCACTTGGGAGTATCCACCACGTGTAATGGGTGGCCTCGGTCGACATGTGGCCGATTTAAGTGAAGCTCTCGTTGCGCAAGGAATTCCTGTCCATGTATTTACTTGCCATGTGCCAGGTAGCCCTGATAAAGAAGTAGTTAATGGTGTAATTGTTCACCGTTTGCATGTACATGGAAGGTCCTTGCAAGAAGATTTTCTTGGATGGGTGTGGCAATTTAACTTTGCTCTCTTAGATGCTATTCTAGATGAAGTAGGCATAGAGATGCCTGCAGTGATTCATGCTCATGATTGGCTAGTGGCTATGGCCGCGAGAGAAAGTCAACGATTACTGCATATTCCATTGGTAACTACTATTCATGCCACAGAACACGGTAGGCAGAGAGGAATTCATAACGATCTTCAGAGCTACATTCATGGTGTAGAGTTAGAACTTGTATCTATTACCGATAAGCTCATTGCTTGTTCTGAATATATGACCAGAGAAATTTCATCTCTTTTTGGCATTTCACCTGCTGAGATTGCTATTATCCCTAATGGTGTCGATTCTAAGAAAGTTTTATCATCCTTAGGAGATAGTCTGTCAATTCAATCTTTTGTAGCTGACGATGATGAAATGATTTTTTACATTGGAAGACTTTTCTCCGAAAAAGGTGTGCAAGTTTTATTACAAGCATTCCCCACAATACTAGCCCGTCGACCCAAGGCGCGCCTAGTTATTGCTGGTAAAGGCCCTATGGAAAAAGAATTGTGTCAATGGGTGCAGTCATCTAATTTAGAACAAAGGGTTACTTTCACAGGCTTCATTGAAGATGAACAACGTAACGCTCTACTTAAGAGAGCTGATGTTGCTGTATTCCCAAGTCTCTATGAACCTTTCGGAATTGTTGCTTTAGAAGCGATGGCGGCAAGCGTTCCTGTTGTGGCCAGCGATACTGGGGGCTTAGGTGAAATTATCCGAAACGGTGAGAATGGTCTAAAAGTAGCACCTAACAATGATGGACAATTGGCAGAAGCAATCGTGCAAGTGTTAGAAAATCCTCAGCTAGCGCAGAGAATGGTCCTGAAAAGTCAGGAAGAGCTACGGAGTATTTACGACTGGAACAAAATTGCCATAGATACTATGGACGTATATGGCAAAGCAATTGAAGAAGCTGAAGAAGTACGAAAGGGCCTTTTAGCCAAAGCGCAAAGAGTTGGATAATGAACAATTGCAATGCCCAAACCTTCCCTGCTCTTGAATAGAAGGATCTGAAGGGGTTCTGTCAAAGTATTGTTAAGAACAATAACCTTGTAGAAAACTTTCTTGATATAGAAAGTCCGAAAGTGAGGCTTTCATAACAGTGACAGGGAAAGGTAATAACCCTTGGGGGGAACGACCTCCTCGGGCTCCCATAGATGACGAAGAGACTTATGAGCAAAAGGTAAGGCCAGCGGAAAAAGCACCCTCGTCGCAGGTAAGCAGACGGCGCTTTCTTGTTACGGGGGTTGCTACGGCGGCCCTTTCCTTAACGGCTTTAGGCTGGCATTTTGGTCGTGATTTTTTTTATGGTCCTACATCAGAAGTTTTGATGCCCTTAGAAGCTATGGCACAGGACCGTCAAGGTCCTTGTGATCTGGCTGTTATGATGGATCATATTGCTACTTTGAGTCAGCCTGCTTTTGAAGGTCGCTTAGCTGGTACAGCTGGTGAAGCGAGAGCAGGGGAGTATATTGCCCGTCTATGGGAAAGATGGGACTTAGAACCACGGGGTGACGCGGCAACGTACTTTCAGACTTTTGCAATCCCACCCTTGACGCTCATTGAAGATGGAGAGCGAGCGAGATTACAGCCTACTGCAGGACCTAGTAATGTGGCTGACAATCTAATTGGATTTTTACCTGGTCGCGATCCTTTTTTACGTCAACAAGTTGTGGTTTTATCAGCCCACTATGATCATTTAGGACAGTGGGGTAATCGCTTCTATGGTGGTGCGAATGATAATGGCAGTGGCGTAGCTCTGTTGTTAGAGCTTGCTCGCCAGATGACACAGCGGCGACCAAGACGTAGTGTTGCTTTTATCGCTTTTTCTGGTGAGGAAGCAGGATTGTTAGGCTCAAGACACTATGTCAACCACGCTAGTATTCCCTTGGAGCACATGGTGGCTTTGATTAATTTGGATACCTTAGCTAACGGCAATGCTGAAGATTTCATCTATTGGTCTGCTAATGCTCTGCCTTGGCAAGATAAAATTCATGCTATTGCTGAGGATTGTGGAATTCGTATTAACCATCAAAGTACTGATCGAAACAGCAGTGACCACCGACCTTTTGAAGAAAAGGGCGTACCAGCTATGACCATATTGTCGAATCAGTGGCTTCATAAAAACCATACTGTAGATGATGACATCAGCTTGATCAATCCCGAAAAATTACAAAAAATTGCCAACTGGACTTGGCAAATGACTTATGCACTAGCTGATGATGGAGATAATGTAGGCGGGTGACAAGCTTGGAACGATATGCAAAACAGATTCGCTTTGCTCCTATAGGTGAAGAAGGGCAAAGAAAGCTTCAACAAGCAAGAGTATTAATTGCTGGTATGGGTGCTCTAGGTACTCATCTTGCTAATAGCCTTGCTCGCGCTGGCGTAGGTTATCTAAAAGTAATTGATCGTGACTTTGTAGAATTATCAAATTTACAAAGGCAAGTTCTATATGATGAAGAAGATGTTGAAGAGATCTTACCAAAAGCTATAGCGGCTCAGCGGAAGTTAGAAAAGATAAATTCTTCTATTGTTGTTGAAGCTGAAGTTGTTGATATTAGTTGGGCTAATGTACAACAACATTTTGAAGGTATCGATCTAGTTGTTGATGGCAGTGATAACTTTGAATTGCGCTTTCTAATCAACGATTGTGCGGTGAAGAAAAAAATACCTTGGATCTATGGTGGTATTACAGGCTCACAAGGTATGGCTATGGTGATTCGCCCTTTTGAAGGACCTTGCTTACGATGCATTATGCCTAAAGCACCAACGCCAGGTTCTATGCCTACCTGTGATACAGCAGGTGTGCTTGGGCCAACGGTCCAGATGGTAACAGCTTTTCAAACTGCTGAAGCTATAAAGGTTCTTACGGGTCAAGATGATAAAGTATGCCAAGGCTTGCTTAACATTGACTTATGGACTTCTCGTTATGAAGTCTTTGATTTGTCTAAGGCTTCACGACCTCAATGCCCCGCTTGTGGACAAGGTGAGTTTCCTTTCTTAGAAGGAAGAGAAGAAATACAAGTAACGCCTATATGTGGTTCTAATGCAGTGCAAATCAATCCTGTTGGCGAGAAAAAGCTTAATTTACAAGATATTGCGCGAAGATTAGCCTCATTAGGTGAAATATCTCAAAATCCTTATCTACTAAAGTTCAATGCTGATGGTCAGGAAATGGTGCTTTTCATGGATGGACGAGCTATGCTTAAGGGAACACAAGATTCGGTTAAAGCTAAGAGTTTCTATAGTCGTTATGTTGGTTTTTGATTAGGAGTGCGGCAATAATCGTGGAATGGATTGTAGGAATTACGGGAGCTAGTGGTGCTATCTATGCCCTTCGATTGCTCGATGTTATGAAGAAATCAGATTATCGTCCTCACCTGATTGTTTCAGCGGCAGGAGAAAGGGTTATCCAAGAAGAGTCGGGATTGACCTTAGATGAAGTGTCAGAAGGATGCCAGCTCTACTCTGTTTATGATGTGGGAGCGTCTATTGCGTCAGGTTCTTTTCCTGCTCGAGGTATGATTGTATTGCCCTGCTCTATGCATGCCCTAGCCGCTATGTCTTTAGGATTAGCTGATAATCTGTTAACCCGCGCCGCTGATGTTACCTTAAAAGAAGGGCGTAAACTTATTGTAGTACCGAGAGAAACGCCCCTTCATGCTATACATCTTGAAAACATGGCGCGCCTAGCCAAAGCAGGAGCTACAATTGTGCCTGCTATGCCTGCTTTTTATCATGAGCCGAAGAGTATAGATGATCTTGTTGATTTTGTTGTGGGCAAAGTTCTAGATCAAGCTGGCATTGAACATGCTTTGTTCCAGCGATGGGGCTATTAATTTGATATAATAAAACCTTGTGAAGGACTTCAGTTTTAAGGACTGAAGTCCTTTTTTATATATTTCTCCCATATTTTTGCTTAACCTAGAAGGAAAAAAGATTCCTGTGTGGAACATAGTGGTGTGAAGTGGTAGTAAAGTGGGTTAAAGTGGTGGACAATCGATGTTCATGGGAGAATATCAACACAGCATTGATGGGAAAGGGCGGCTATTCTTGCCCTCTCGTTTTCGAGAAGCCCTGGGTGAACAATTCGTTGTAACCAAGGGCTTAGACGGCTGTCTTTTTATCTATCCTCCCGAAGAGTGGCGTCGGTTAGAAGAGAAAATTAAGAAGCTGCCTTTCACAAGAGCTGATGCACGTTCTTTCCAACGGTTCTTTTTCTCTGGAGCGGCAGAATGCGAATTAGATAAACAAGGGCGTTTTTTGTTGCCTCAACATTTGCGTCAATATGGTGTTTTAGAGAAAGATGTAATTATTATTGGGGTTGGAACTAGGATTGAGATCTGGAGTCAAGAACGTTGGCAAGAATATAACGAGCAAAGCGATATGGATTTTGAAGAAGTAGCTGAAAAGCTTGTTGATTTTGAGTTATAAGTGGCAAGCTAGTTTTACATTATAAATAACGAAGTTAGATATCACAGGAGGACTTGTAGATTATGAATTTTCACCACGTGCCTGTGCTTCTCCATGAAGTATTAGAATATTTACATCTGCAACCAGAAGGGATCTATCTTGATGGAACTTTAGGTGGAGCAGGACATAGCAAGGTTATTTTACAGAAGTTGCAGGGCCGTGGGCGGTTGATTGGATTAGATCAAGATCGAGAAGCATTAGCGGCAGCCGCACCTAGGCTGAAGGAATTTGCTTCGCAAGTCACCTTGGTGCAATCAAATTTTCGTCATCTAGAAAAAGTTGTCGAAGATTTAGGTCTCACAGGAACTCTAAATGGGATTTTGTTAGATATCGGTGTTTCTTCTCATCAGTTAGATGTAGCTGAACGAGGTTTTTCTTATCGACTTGATGGCCCTTTAGATATGCGGATGAATCAAGATAGTACAATTACAGCGGCTATGATGCTTAATGAATATAGTGAGGAAGATTTAAGTAAGATTTTTTGGAATTATGGGGAAGAGCGGTGGGGCAAGCGAATTGCCCAAAAAATTGTCAATAGAAGAGTGGACAAGCCTTTTGAAAGAACTGAAGAGCTTGTTGAGGTGATACGCCAAGCAATTCCAGCGGCGGCAAGGCAAGAAGGTGGTCATCCAGCGAAGCGAATCTTTCAGGCTCTGCGTATTGCTGTTAATGATGAACTAGGTGCTTTGCAAGAAGCTTTGCAAGGTGCTGTAAAAGCGCTTGCGCCAGGAGGAAGAATTGTTGTAATTACTTTCCACTCTTTGGAAGATCGTATGGTAAAGCAATTTTTTGCCGAACAAGCACATCGTTGTATTTGCCCACCGGCTTTACCTGTATGTGCCTGTGGTAAAGAAGCTCTGCTTAAAGTTTTAACGAAAAAACCAGTAGAAGCTTCATCGGAAGAATTAATTCACAATAAAAGAGCACAAAGTGCCAAGTTAAGAGCGGCACAAAAATTATAATGACAAGGATGTCCACAAGTTCTAATGTACAGGGAGGTTGAATAGTTTTGAAACAAGCCACGGCTCAAGTCCTGAAACCGATTGAGCATTATGATACAGCAGGCTCAAAGCAGGAAGAGCAGACAGTCATTGTGAAAAAGCGTCGGTCACGGAAGAATCAACGTAATTTGGTGGCGGCGACTTTGGTTTTAATGGGTTGCGGGTTGATGGTTGTGGCTCAGTACGCAGCAGTAGCCCATATGGGCAAAGAAGTGCAAGATATTCGACAAGAATTAACAGTAGAGCGAAATGCAGTAGATTATCTACAAGTTGAAATAAACCGCCTACAATCACTCGATAGAATTGAAAATATCGCCATGGTTCAACTCGGAATGCAAGCACCTACAGGAGCACAGATTGTGTCTGTACATAATAGTGGAGTGTCTAGTAAGACCGTAGCTGCTGTTGCAGAGGCTAAAGAGGTTAAAGAGGATGAAGTGGCCTTGACAGCAAAGCAAGAACCGCCCGTAGGGACAAATCCTCTGCTAGCGGCACTTACGCGTTTTTTTAGCAAACTATCTAATATTACTTTGCTTGCCCAATCCTGAGAAAAGCCTATTGCTCCTATGCGTACTTAACCCTATAATGTTTGTTGGACGGTCCGGTGATGCCAACCGACGGGTCCTCTCGGGTTACCCGGGAGGATTTGGTTTTTTTGGGTAAGGGAGAGGATACTGTGTTTGCTACACCTGTGCAGGTGAAAAAGCGTTCGACACAGCTTTTCTTAATTTTTGCAGTGTTAATGATTATTTTGATCGGTCGTTTGTTCTGGATTCAGGTTCTGCAGGGGGATTTTTACTCTGCTAAGGCAGAAGAAGTGCGTTTAAGAGATCTGCCTGTAGAAGCTAAGCGTGGTACAATTTATGATCGGAATATGCGTTCACTAGCTGTGTCCATCAGTGTTGATTCTGTAGTTGCCAATCCAGCTGAAGTTCGTCGGAGAGGGCAAGAACGTGAAACGGCTCAACATTTGAGTAGAATCTTAGAGATGGATGAAGAAGATGTTTACGAAAAAATTACGCGCAAAAATACAGGGTTTGTCTGGGTACTGAGAAAGGTAGATCCTGAAAAAGTAGCGCAGTTAAGACAGTTAAGCTTACCAGGCATTGATTATATACCTGAAAGCAGACGCTATTATGAGAAAGGCAAACTAGCTTCTCATATACTTGGCATTACTGATATTGACTCTCGTGGCTTAGAAGGCTTAGAGTTAATCTTTGATCAACAATTGCGAGGCATCCCTGGTAAGTTGGTAGCTGAATATGATGCGGCCAATCGGGAATTGCCTCAAGCTCAACATGCTTTTATTCGACCTGTTGATGGTCATGGTGTCGTGCTAACTATTGATGAGACTATACAATACATTGTGGAACGGGAGTTAGATAAGCTCGAACGAGAGCGTAATCCCAAAGGCGCAACTGTTATTGTGATGGAAGCCAAAACAGGACGAATTCTAGCTTTGTCGAATCGACCGACTTTCGATCCTAATGAACGACATCTTTATCCTGATGCATCTCGACGTAACAGGGCTATTAACGATATCTATGAACCAGGTTCGACATTCAAAATCGTGACAGCCGCTGCTGCTATGGAGGAAAGAGCTCTCGAAGATACAGAGCATTACCAGTGTCCTGGTTATATCATGGTAGACAAACAGCGTTTGCGCTGTTGGAAGCATGAGGGACATGGGCAACAAGATTTTGCAGAAGTAGTCCAAAACTCTTGTAACCCAGGCTTTGTAACGATCGGTATGAATTTAGGTTTAGATGGTTTTTACCGTTATCTTCACGCTTTTGGCTTTGGCACACCTACAGGAATTCCTATGAACGGTGAAGCAAGCGGGATTCTTGTGCCGCGTAATGCAGCCAAAACTATTGATTTAGCAACCATGTCCATTGGTCAGGCCAACGCTATGACACCGATTCAATTGATTACAGCTATATCTGCCGTAGCTAATGATGGGAAACTGATGAAGCCTCAGCTTGTTGAGAAAGTCATCGATGCCCAGGGCGCTGTTGTTGAGAAGTTTGAGCCTGAAATGGTAAGAAAAGTTGTCTCTAAAGAAACAGCTGAAGAGTTAAATTTAATTCTAGAGTCTGTAGTTACTTATGGTACAGGTCGAAATGCTTACCTAGAAGGTTACCGAGTAGGTGGAAAGACAGGAACAGCTCAAAAGATTAAGCCTGGTGGCGGATATATGGAAAGGGAATATGTAGCCTCTTTCGTTGGATTAGCACCAGCTAATGATCCAGAGATTGTTGCCCTTGTTGTTGTTGATGCTCCAGAAGGCATGCCTTATTACGGCGGTCTTGTGGCGGCGCCTATATTTAGAGCTATAATGGTTGACACTTTAAGACACTTAGGTATTCAACCACAAGTAGTAAATCAACAGGCACCTACAGCCATGATGTCTGAAGCAGTTCAAGAAGTGGTAGTCCCTCAACTTACAGGCTTAGATATTTATGAAGCAGAGCAAATCTTATCTGGTGTTACTCTTGGTGTAGCTTCAGAAGGTTTTGGAACGCGCGTTGTAGGTCAACTACCTAAAGCAGGAGAAGTTGTCTCACCTCGAACGGCTGTTATTTTATACTTAGACGACCATGAAGATGTATTCCAAACAGAAGAAGCAACAGAAACTATCTGTCCTGATGTACGCGGTAAAACTATACGTCAAGCTAGTGAGTTATTAACGAGAGCTGGTTTGTCTCTAGAGATATATGGCACAGGATTGGCTGGTAGTCAAAGTATAGAAGCAGGAACAAAAGTACCTGTAGGTACCGTAGTAAGAGTTGACTTCTTACCCCTCGATGAGCAAGGGCCGTAGTTTGTATAATAATAGAAAAAAAGGATATAATAAGTAGTTATGAGGGAGGGAACTGTCATGGAATTGGGCAAGGTCCTTGATGGAGTTAACATTAAAGAGGTACGTACTTATAAAGTTAATCATCCTAGAATCATGACCAAGCAACAGGATGGTGAGGATACCTCTTTGGCATTATTAAAAGAAGAAATCTCGGGCCTTGCCTATGATTCTAGGCAAGTTAAACCGGGCTTTCTCTTTTTTTGTATACCTGGCTTAAAGTTTGACGGCCATGACTTTGCCGCTCAAGCTGTAGCAAAAGGTGCTACTGTTCTAGTTGTAGAAAGATTTCTTAAATTAGAAGTCCCCCAAATTCTAGTTACTTCTAGTCGTGATAGTCTCAGTCAGGGGGCTTGCAATTTTCATAATAACCCCTCTCAAAAAATGTTAATGATCGGCATTACAGGTACTAATGGTAAGACAACAACGACTCATCTTGTGGAAGCAGTTTTGCGAGCTAAAGGCCTTTCCGTTGCCGTAATTGGAACGATAGGCAATCGACTAGGTGAGCGCTCCTGGCTAGCAACACATACAACACCAGAATCTTTAGATCTTCAAGCTTTATTGGCGAAGATGGAACATGCAGGTGCTCATGCAGTTGTCATGGAAGTATCATCGCATGCTCTAGATCAGGGTCGAGTTGATCATGTGGAATTCGATTACGCTATCTTTACAAACTTAACTCAAGATCATCTTGATTATCATGGAACGATAGAGAACTATCGAGAAGCCAAAAGTATTTTGTTCAAAAAGCTAGAACAAGGTGAAAAGAAGACTCCCAAGCGAGCAATCATCAATAATGATGACTTGCATGGGCCTTTCTTTTGTCAAGAATGTTCTGTACCCATAATTACCTATGGTCTTCATGAAGGGGCCATGATCAGAGGAACAAATTGTCTTGTAACGCCTAAAGGAGCTTCTTGTGACGTAACCTATCCGAGAGGGAAGGTTACAATGAAGTTACAATTAACAGGACTATTTAATTTATCTAATGCTCTTTCTGCTTTTGCAATTGCTTATGCAGAAGGTGTAGAAGAAAAGCAAATTATTGAAGCTCTTAGGGCAGTAAAAGGTGTACCAGGACGCTTTGAGACTGTTGATCAAGGGCAACCATTCAGCGTGATTGTTGATTATGCTCATACGCCTGATGGTTTAGAAAATGTTTTGATGACAGCAAAAAAAGTAGCTCGAAAAAGATTAATCACTGTTGTGGGCTGTGGCGGTGATCGCGATCGGACGAAACGCCCCAAAATGGGTTCCGTTGCAGCTCAATGGAGTGATTGGGTAGTGATCACTTCAGACAACCCCAGAACAGAGAAGCCAGAGCAAATTATTGAAGATATTTTACCGGGCATTCATGGTGTAACAGAGACTAGTTACGAAGTGATTGTAGATCGTAAATCTGCTATTAAGAGAGCTTTAATGCTTGCTGAAGCTGACGATCTCATATTGATTGCTGGAAAAGGTCACGAAACTTATCAAATCATCGGTACTGAAGTATTTCCTTTTGACGATCGTGAAGTAGCCACAGAAATACTGCGGGGGTTAGGCTATGAAAAAGCTTAAAATTATAGATTTAGCTCGCTGGATGAATGGTACTGTTTACGGCAATGAAGAAGCTGTTTTTTCTGGTCTTGCTCATATTGATAGTCGTCAATTGGCGCAGGGTGATTTATTTTTCGCCTTCATGGGTCAAAACACAGATGGCCATAATTTTATTCCGCAAGCTTTAAATAGCGGCGTTGCTGGTGCTGTTGTTCAAAAAATCGATAGCTTTTGGCTAGAACAACTAGGTCCTCAACAAGCCTTAATCGTAGTTAATGATGTATTACAAGCTGTGCAAGCAGCTGCTCGACAATATCGTCAGACTATGGATATTCCTGTGATCGCTGTAACCGGCTCAACAGGCAAAACATCGACTAAAGATCTGCTGGCTAGAGCATTAGAGAGTTCGCTCAAAGTTATGAAAAGTCCAGGGAATTTCAACAATGAGTTAGGCTTACCGCTTACTATTCTTTCGATGCAGCCAGACCATGAAGCGCTTGTGGTGGAAATGGGCATGCGTGGCCAAGGTCAAATTACAGAGCTATGTCAAATTGCCAAACCTACCATTGGTGTCTTGACTAATATTGGTCCTGTTCATTTAGAACTTTTAGGTTCAATGGAGGCTATTGCCAAGGCTAAAGGTGAATTGCTTCAGGCTTTACCTAGTGATGGATTAGCTGTTGTAAACGGTGAAGACAAGTTGGTTGTAGAACAAGCTCAACATGTTGCATGTCATAAGATTTTCTATAGTACTGATTATGACGATTTATTAAAGACCATTGAAGCTAGTAAAGAACCTGAAGAGGCAATTATTGAAGCTATTGTAGCTAAAAATATAGAATCTTTAGGTCTTGATGGTTCGAAAGTATCTTACCAGTGGATATGCTATCATAGAGATGGAAAAAAATGCGAAAAGTCGGAAGTGCAATCTTTTCAACTTTCTTTACCTGGTAAACATCAGGTTGCTAATGCACTATCGGCTATAGTCGTAGCCAGAAGGCTTAATGTTGAATTGACTAGAGCTTCTCAAGCTTTAGCTTCAGCTCGCCTCTCTTCTTTGCGCTGGGAAACTTATCGTCTAAGAGACAAGATTACACTGATTAATGATGCTTATAATGCTAATCCCACAGCTATGGTAGCAGCATTGAAAACTTTGTCCGAAATGGCTAAACAAGGCCGAAAAGTTGCAATACTTGGAGATATGTACGAGTTAGGTGAAGAAGCTGTTCTTTTTCATAATCAGGTGGGGGAGGAAGTTTATCGACAAGGTTACGATCTCCTCGTCACAATTGGTTCTCTAGGTTTACATATTGCCAAAGGTGCTTTACAAGCAGGGATGGAAGAAGAAAAAATTTACACTTATTCATCTCGCCAAGATAGTACTGAATCGACAGCAGAATTGCTTCAGGAAGGAGACTATGTGCTTGTAAAAGCCTCTCGTGGTATGGGCTTAGAGAGTTTAGTTGCTGTCCTGGTTAAAGATCTAAGCTGATGCCTGAAGGGAAGAGATAAGATGGAATCATTGTTCTATGCTTTTATAATTGCATCTGCCATAGGATTGATAACAGGACCATGGTTAATTCCTTTCTTAAGACGGCTTAAGTTTGGTCAGAGTATTCGAGAAGATGGCCCAAAAGGTCATTTAATTAAAGCAGGAACGCCTACGATGGGTGGTATTCTATTTCTCTTTGCCATCCCCTTAGGTGCATTAGTGCCTCATGGTTACTCTACAGAAATGGCCATGTTATTATTAGGAACTCTTGGCTTTGGTCTTATAGGTTTTACAGATGATTTTATTAAAGTTGTTAAAAAGCGTAACTTAGGGTTACGTGCCTACCAGAAAATAACAGGTCAGCTGGTCATCTCAGCGTTGTTGATATATGGTATTGTCCATTTGCTTGATAGGGGTACAGCCCTGTACATTCCTTTCATGAATGCTTGGTGGGATGTAGGCATTTGGTACTATGTCCTCGCTCTTTTCCTTATTGTCGGTACAACTAATGCTGTGAATTTGGCTGATGGTCTTGATGGGCTGGCTGCTGGCATGACTTTCTGGGTTGCTCTTGCTTTCGCAGTAATAGCTTCTGCGGAAAGAGCTACCGACGCCGCTATTTTTGCTTCTGCTTTAGCAGGTGGTTGTATTGGTTTTTTGTTCTTCAATCGCTATCCAGCTCGTATGTTTATGGGAGACACAGGCTCTCTTGCTCTAGGGGGGGCGATAGCAGCTCTAGCTATGATTACACGTACGGAGCTTATTTTGCCACTCTTAGGTGCTGTTTTCGTAGCGGAAGCTCTTTCTGTAATCTTACAAGTAGCTTCATTTAAACTTACGGGAAAGCGTATTTTTCGTATGAGTCCATTGCATCATCACTTTGAACTAGGTGGATGGCGCGAAGAAACGGTAGTGTATACTTTTTGGGCCGCCTCACTTGTTGCTGCATCACTAGGAACAATGTTAGCCTTTAATATTCGATTTTGACGGTTCAGGAAGGGATGAAATAATCTTTGAAGGAATTGCAGTTAAAAAACAATAAAGTTCTTGTTGTGGGCGCTGGAAAAAGTGGCCTCGCTGCCGCCAGAGCTCTTGCTAATAAAGGTGCTCAAGTTACTTTATGTGATACAAAGCCACGTGAAGCTATGAATGTACCTGAAGATTTTGCTGAACGGGGCATTGAGATTTACGGAGGTGGCTATCCTGAACTTCTTGAACATGCTTTTCAAGAAGTTGTTATGAGTCCAGGCGTTCCTCTTACAGTAGCACCAGCACAATCAGCTCTCGAAGAAGGCATTAAAATTACTGGTGAGTTAGAGCTTGCTTTTCAAATATCAAAGGCGCCTTTTATTGCCATTACAGGAACGAATGGAAAGACAACGACTACTTCATTAATGGGCGCTATACTGGAAGAAGCAGGTTGGGACCCTCTGGTAGGTGGAAATATTGGCTCACCTCTTGTGGAAGAAGTAGAAAGTTTATCAGCTCATCAGTGGGTTGTGGCTGAAGTATCGTCTTTTCAATTGGAAACTGTTCAACGTTTTCATCCAAAAGTAGCGATGATTCTAAATATTACACCTGATCATCTTGATCGTCACGGTACGATGGAAGAGTACAGCGCAATTAAACGCCGTATCTATGCCAAACAAGGTGCTGACGATATAACTGTTCTTAATGGAGACGATCCTCTTTTGAAGCCTTTTATCAGTTCTTGCCCTGGGCAAGTCTATACCTTTAGTACTAAAGGTATAGTAGAGAGAGGAGCTTTTTTTGATGGTGAGCAAATTTGCTTTGTCTCTTCAGCAGGAACTTTATCTCTCCTAAAGGTAAAAGATATGCAAATCCGAGGACTTCATAATATTGAAAATGCCATGGCGGCATCTACGGCGGCTTTAGCTTTAGGAATTGCGCCTGCTACTGTTATTGAAGCTTTGAAGAAATTTAGACCTGTAGAGCATCGCATGGAGCCAGCTGGAGTTGTTGCTGATGTTACCTATGTGAATGATTCCAAAGGGACTAATCCTGATGCGGCTATTAAAGCAATAGAGTCTTATGAGCAACCTATAGTGCTTATAGCTGGTGGCAAGAATAAAGGAAGCGACTTTTCTCAATTAGCAGAAGTGATAAGTAAGAAAGTTAAAGCAGTTATTTTAGTGGGAGAAGCGACTTCAGCAATAAAAAAAGCTTTGCTCGCTCAAGGTTACAATGATGACGCTATTGTAGAAGTTCAAGACTTTGCTAAGACGGTACAAAAGTCAGCAGAGTTCGCAGAGCCAGGTGATGTTGTCTTGTTAAGTCCTGCTTGTGCTAGCTGGGATATGTTCCCAAGTTATGAGGTGCGTGGTAGATTGTTCAAAAGTCTAGTCCAAGAATTGAAAGCAGAAAAGAATCTATGAAAGCACAATTAAGTAGACTCTAGGGCAAGAATAGTTTCCTCTATAAAAGCTTTTTGAAAGTAAGGTCGAGAGGAGGGAGGCAATGCGTCTCAAAGCGAGAGCACCTGACTTTATTATATTTTTGTCTGTCATTCTCTTATTGACCTTTGGTATTATCATGGTATTAAGTGCCAGTTCTGTAAAGGCCGCTTATATGTTTAACGATCCTTATTACTTTTTTAAGCGACAAACCATGTGGGCGCTCCTTGGAATTGGTGTTATGCTTCTGATGATGCGTTTGGACTATCGAAAGCTAGCTCCTTATAGCAAGTGGTTTATTATTGGTAGCTTTGCTCTTTTGATTGCTGTCTTGTTGCCAGGTCTAGGTAAGACTGTCTCAGGATCAACAAGGTGGTTGAATTTAGGACCACTAGCTTTTCAACCTTCTGAATTAATCAAACTAGCTGTAGTTATTTTTGTTGCCCACAGGCTATCTAGAGCAGGTTATAAGCTAACTAATTTGTTTGCTGGTCTGGGGCCCTACCTTGTTTTGATGGCCGCTATTGCAGGGCTTATCCTTTTACAACCTGATCTGGGCACGGCTATGGCCATTTGTGGCACTATTTATGTGATGCTTTATGTGGCTGGGGCTAGGAAAAGCCATATGATCTCGCTAGGGGTCATTGGAGTAGTTTTAATTGCCATGGCCGCTATCTTAGAGCCTTATCGAATGCGCCGTATTACAGGCTTTCTTGATCCTTGGGCAGATCCACTAGGTACAGGTTTTCATACTTTGCAATCTCTTTTTGCTTTAGGTTCTGGTGGTCTTTTTGGTTCAGGCTTAGGCCAAAGTAAACAAAAGTATTTCTACTTACCGGAGAATCATACGGACTTTTTATTCGCAATATTGGGTGAAGAGCTGGGTATGTTAGGTGGTACATTTGTTATTCTTTTATTCTTTGTACTTATCTGGCGTGGTTTACGAGTTGCTATTACTTGTCCGGACTCTTTTGGAAGTTTACTAGCTGTAGGACTTACTTGCCAAGTGGGTTTGCAGGCTATTCTCAATATGGGTGTTGTAACAGGTCTTTTGCCTGTCACAGGTATTACCTTACCTTTTCTCTCCTATGGAGGCTCTTCTCTAGTCTTTACTTTAGCCGGCATAGGCTTGTTGTTGAACATATCACGATTTACTCCCCGTTAGGGCTTTTCCTTTCTAAGGAAAAAGAAAGGTAGTTTTTTACGATGAAGATAAGAAAAAAACAAGTTTTTGTCGTAACAGGTGGAGGAACAGGTGGCCATATCTACCCGGCTTTGGCTATTGCCAAAGGTTTACAAAAGCGCTTTGCGGAGGCAGAAGTTCATTATATAGGCAGTCATCGCGGCCTAGAGAAGGATATTGTCCCACGTGAAGGCTTGCCTTTTCTTACTGTCCATTGTCGTGGACTAGAACGAAAAGTAAGCTTACAAGCACTATTGTCTTTGGGAGAAATGACCCTAGGCATAGCGGAATCTTTGAATCACTTGCGCAAAATAAAACCACAAGTTCTTATTGGAACAGGTGGATTTGTGGCTTTGCCAGTAGTCATGGCGGCTACCTTATTAGGTATACCAACAGTAATTCATGAGCAAAATGCTTATCCTGGAATTACTAACCGTATTCTAGCGCCTCGAGTCAACAAAGTATTGTTGACTTTTGCGGAAGCAGAGAAAAGACTTAAAAGCCGACAGTCTCTATTAACAGGTCTACCAGTAAGGCCTCAGATCTTAAGTGCAACAAAAGCAGAAGGTAGAAAGTTTTTTGATTTACCAGAAGATGCTCTTGTCTTATTAGTCGTAGGTGGAAGCAGAGGAGCACAACGTTTAAATGAAGCAATGCCTGCAGTTACTAAAGCTTGGACTAATCATAAACAGTGTCATATTATTCATGTTACAGGGCAAAGCAATTATGAGTTAACTTTGGAAAGATATCGCCAAGCTGGCATAGAACCGGATAAAGCTAGAAACCTTACTGTAGTTAGTTATTTAGATCGTATGGATCTAGCTCTGGTTGTTTCCGACTTATGTGTAGGTCGCGCTGGCGCTGCTTTTATCTCAGAACTTACCGTTTGTGGTTTACCTTCTCTCTTGATACCTTATCCCTATGCGGCAGAAAATCACCAAGAAGCGAATGCTCGCAGTTTGGAGCTTGTAGGAGCGGCAGAGCTAATCTTAGATAAAGATCTTAATGGAGAGGTTTTGAATAGCAAAATCAAAAATCTCTTCGACAATCCTGAGAAAAGGACAGCTATGGCCAAAGCAGCAAAAGAAATTGGTCAGCCCCATGCTTTAGAGAGAATTTTAGATGAAATTGAAAAAATACTATAAAAAATATATGTGAGCTAGAGCCTTTCTGGCATTTTTTTATCTTATTAAATAGACAAGCCTAGGAGCAGTATTAACTCTTCTGCATACTATGTAGCAGTTTCAGCCGGGTAGGTCTATAGAGAAAAAAATATACCAGGGGCTTTCCCGGGAAAGGAGCTGAACCTATAAAGTGATATTGAAGGAAGGAACATGGGTTCATTTTATTGGCATTGGCGGAACAGGTATGAGCGGTTTGGCCAGGGTATTGCTCCAATTAGGATACAAAGTAAGTGGTTCTGACCTAGCCAATACAGCAGTTACACAAAGATTAGTTCAAGAAGGAGCTAAAGTTTTCAAAGGCCATAAGGCGCAGAATCTTGATCAGGCTGTAGAGCTTGTTGTGGTGTCGACGGCTGTAAAAAATGATAACCCTGAGGTTATAGAAGCAAGAGAACGGGAAATCAAAATTATCCACAGAGCTGACTTATTAGCAGAATTAATGACTATGAAAAAAGGGATCGCCATAGCAGGCTCTCATGGGAAGACCACAACAAGTGCCATGTTAGGTCTTGTCTTAGAGCAAGCAAACTTCGATCCTGCTGTCATTGTAGGTGGAGAAATACGAGAATTTCAAGGCAATGCTAAATGGGGTCAAGGTGAATACCTAGCCGCTGAAGCCGATGAAAGCGATGCTTCTTTTCTGAAACTAAAGCCATGGTTGGCCGTGATAACGAATATTGAAGATGATCATCTTGATCATTATCATTCTGTAGATGCGATCATTGAAAGCTTTTACGAATTCGTGAACAATGTCTCATTAGAAGGAGCTGTTATTCTCTGCTTAGATGATCCAACTTTACAAGAGATGGCTAAAAAAATTAGCCATCGCAAAGTTATCACCTATGCTATCCATAATGATTCTGACTATAAAATTGTCAATCCATCAATGACATCTGCAGGTTCACAAGGGGAAGTCTTCTATCAAGGTCAGCGACTTGGCACCATGAAACTTTCCATACCTGGTCTCCATAATCTTAGTAATGCACTTTCTGTATTTGTAGTATGTCATCAAATTGGCATGGATGTCGAAAAAATACTGAAAGGTTTAGCAAACTATAATGGTGTCGGGCGGAGATTCCAACGTATGGGACTTGTTCGTGCCATAGAAGTCGTTGATGATTATGCTCACCATCCTACAGAAGTAAAAGCAACTCTTGCTGCGGCCAAACAAATTAATCCCAAGCGAGTGATTGCTGTTTTTCAACCTCATCGTTATAGTCGTACACAAGCGCAGTATCAAGAGTTCGGCAAAGCTTTTGGTGATGCCGATCTCATTATTATGAATGAAATTTACCCTGCAGGAGAAAAAGCCATACCCGGTGTTTCAGCAGAACTAATAATCAAAGCTATGCCAGAAGAGATGCAGGAAAAAGTTTATTATGCCGCTGATTTAGAAGCAGCACTGCAAGAGCTCTTGAAAATGGCAAAACCGGGAGACTTAATCTTGACGATGGGGGCAGGTAATATTTGGAATGTTGGTTTGGATTTTTTGAACCGATTGACCGGAAAAGCTTCTGTCCGGTAGGAGGAAAACTATGACAACACATGAGGGTCTGGAAAGAGCTTATCAGCAGATTCAAAATTCTTTTCGAGGCCCCTGGAGAGTCAATGAATCCATGGCTCTTCATACTACTTGGCGAATCGGTGGTCCTGCTGATGTTCTAGCCATACCAGAAGATGATGACGATCTAGCATATCTGATTAAGCAATGTCATCACTATGATGTGCCTTGGACAGTTATTGGGGCCGGTTCTAATGTGCTCGTTTCTGATCTGGGTATTGAAGGTATTGTAATCAAGTTAAGTAAGTTTTGTCATAAAGAATGGCAAAATCATCAATTGATTGTCGGTGCAGGCCTTTCCTTGCCTTATTTGTCTCGTTATAGTGCCAAAAAAGGTTTTAAAGGATTAGAGTTTGCTGTTGCTATTCCAGCTTCACTTGGCGGCTCTGTTGTTATGAACGCAGGAGCTCATGGTCAGTCCATGGATCTGGTAGTTGCTTGGATAGATGGTATTGATGAGCAAGGTCATTCCATTCATTATGATAAGGCTGAATTAGATTTTTCTTATCGATACTCACGTCTTCAAAAGGAAAAGGTTCTTGTCACCAGGATTGCTTTAGACTTACAGCCTTATTCTATAGAAGCGCTGACAGCTACAATGGAAGAAGTACTTCAGAAAAGAAAAGCAACACAGCCTTTGCAATGGCCAAATGCAGGAAGTATTTTTCTTAATCCCCCAGGACAATCAGCAGGGCGACTGATTGAATCAGCGGGTATGAAAGGCTTTACTGTAGGTGGCGCACAAGTATCTACTGTTCATGCTAACTTTATTATTAATCAAGGCCATGCCAAAGCTGAAGACGTATTAAAGATCATGGAAGAGATTCGCCAACGTGTGAAGACAACCTGCGGGATAGAACTAGAATCGGAAGTTCGTGTCATCGGGAGAACCGGGGAGGCAGGTTGAATGTCAGGGGAACGGAGAATCAGTATAAAAGGGGGTCATCCTTTAGAAGGAACTGTAAGAATAAGTGGAGCCAAAAATGCTGTACTCCCCATTTTGGCGGCTTCGTTGATGTCTACAGGACCTTGCAGGATCAAAGATGTCCCTAATTTAACAGATGTTCGGGTGATGATTGAGGTCTTATCTAATCTTGGTGTAAAGGTTGGATGGGAAAAGGGAACGCTTATTGTCGATGCCAAAGAAGCGAGAACTGATGAAGTTTCAGCAGACCTTATGCGACGTATGCGTGCCTCTAATCTAGTATTAGGACCTTTATTAAGTCGCTTTCACAGAGTAAGACTTTCTCACCCAGGTGGTTGTTCCATCGGAAGTAGACCTATGGATCTTCATCTCAAAGGATTGCACAAAATGGGTGCCCGATTTGTGGAGCGCTTTGGCTATTTTGAAGTAGAAGCTGAGAGATTAAAAGGTGCCGATATACATCTTGATTTTCCTAGTGTAGGCGCTACAGAAAACTTAATTATGGCAGCGTGTTTAGCGAAAGGGACTACGGTAATCCGCAATTCCGCTAAAGAGCCTGAAATAATTGATCTTCAAAACTTCTTGAATGCTTTAGGAGCTAAAGTTCGCGGTGCTGGTCTTGATGTTATTCGAATTGAAGGAGTTTCTGAGCTTGGAGGCGGTTGTCACCATGTAATACCCGATCGCATAGAGGCAGGTACTTTTATGGTGGCCGCGGCAATTACTGAAGGTGACGTGAAGATTACCAATGTCATTCCGGAACACTTAGAGCCTGTTACAGCCAAACTTAGAGAGACTGGTGTTATAGTACAAGAAGAAAATGATGCTATCCGTGTAATAGGAACGAAGGAGAGAAAGGGTATTGACTTAAAAACGATGCCCTATCCAGGCTTCCCTACAGATATGCAACCTCAAATGATGGCTCTATTAGCAGTAAGTGAAGGAACAAGTGTAATTTCTGAGACAATTTTCGAAAACCGTTTCAAACATGTCGATGAATTACGTAGAATGGGAGCTAATATTAGACTTGAAGGCCGAGTAGCGATCATCAAAGGTGTTGATTCATTAAGCGGTGCCTTTGTAGAAGCAACTGATCTTAGGGCTGGTTCAGCATTGATCTTGGCTGGATTATGCGCCGAAAATGGTACAGTAGTAGAAAAAATTCATCATATTGAGAGAGGCTACGAGAACCTAGTTGACAAACTAGTTGCCTTGGGAGCATCTGTACAACTAGATGATACCTATGTAGATGATGTTTATGGGGAGTAAGTCCCGGTATCTTTTTTTACCGGGGCTTATTTTCTCCTTCTTAGGCCTAGAGACCTCTTGGATAGTGATGAATAGTCTGTTATAATAATTGATACATGGTAGTTTTTGCCACTATGTATAGTGTGGATAAGGAGGCTGTATCATGGTTCGGAGACGTGCCAATGTTCTCGCCTTCTTTTTTCTCTCTCTTCTCGTGCTCTCAATTTATTATTTTATGCATTCTCCTTACTTTGCCGTATCTAAAATTACGGTAACAGGTCTCACTTTACTAGAAGAAGAGGATTTGATTCGTCTCTCTGGGATTCGTAATGGTGAGAATTTGTGGCGTCTCAATAGTAATCGCGTCAGAGAACAACTTACATTTCATCCTCAGGTCAAAGATGTTGAGGTACTGCGTTCTTGGCCATCTGAAGTACAACTAAAAGTTGAGGAACGAAAACCAACTGCTGTGCTTGTAGAAGGTTCTTACTTTATACTTCTGGATCAAGAAGCTACATACTTACGCTCCCTTCAGTCTCTACAAGGTTTTCCATTACCTGTAATTACAGGAGTTGAGGTACCGGCCCAAGTTGGACCAGGACAAACCATTCATAGTAAAGCCTTAAAGCAAGCCTTAGATCTTTGCTATCAATTAGATTCTGCTTTACTTTTGCGAATTGGTGAAGTCCATGTAGGTGTGGAGAGTCGAATTGTGCTATATACATCGGAGGGGATTGAAATACGCTTTGGTGTAGTAGAACGTATCTCTGAAAAAGAAGCATTGCTAAAAGAGATTCTCAATGAACTTGCTATGAGTGGTGAGTTGAAGAAAGTGCGTTACATTGATCTTTCTTCTCCTAAGGCACCGGCAATCAAACCAAAAGATGGTGTTGCCTTACAGGGAATAAAAAGCATGGGTGTGACCATTGGCGAGGGTATTTATGACTAAAAAAAGTTCCAATAAAAGAGGAAATTTCATCTTTTTAGCGAAGAATTAGGGATCATAATGGCTATTCATTGCCAGCCTAAAGGAGGTACTCCCCTTGTTTGAACTGGATGTTGATCTGAATCCACTTGCAGTGATTCGGGTTGTTGGTGTAGGCGGAGGCGGGAACAACGCCGTTAATAGAATGATTACTCATGGCGTTAGAGGTGTGCAGTTTTTATCTTGTAATACTGATGCCCAGGCTTTACAGCTTTCTAGAGCAGAAATAAAAATGCAAGTTGGTACAAAACTTACTAAAGGCTTAGGTGCAGGTGCCAACCCTGAGATCGGCAAAAAAGCGGCTGAAGAAAGTCGCGAAGATTTGTACAATGCTCTTAAAGGAGCTGATATGGTTTTTGTAACAGCTGGTATGGGTGGCGGTACTGGTACAGGAGCGGCACCTGTCGTTGCTGAAGTAGCCAAAGAATTAGGTGCACTAACTGTTGGTGTAGTAACACGTCCCTTTACTTTTGAAGGACGCAAAAGAGCCATGCAAGCTGAAAAGGGAATTCAGGATCTAAGAGCAGCTGTTGATACTTTGATAGTCATTCCTAATGATCGCCTTCTTCAAGTGGTGGACAAGCATACGCCCATGAATGAAGCTTTTCGTCTTGCTGATGATATTCTGCGTCAAGGTGTGCAAGGTATATCGGATCTTATTGCTGTACCAGGATTAATCAACCTTGACTTTGCTGACGTTAAGACGATTATGACCGATACAGGTTCGGCTCTAATGGGTGTGGGAACGTCTACAGGTGAAAACAGGGCTGTAGAAGCTGTTAAGAAAGCTATCTCAAGTCCTTTGCTAGAGACTTCTATCGATGGTGCTAGAGGCGTATTGATGAATATTACTGGTGGCGTTAATCTAGGTATGTTAGAAGTAAATGAAGCGGCTGAAATTGTAACTGAAGTAGCTGATCCAGAAGCAAATATTATTTTTGGTGCTGTTATTGATGAGTCTATGGAAGATGAAGTACGTGTAACAGTGATTGCTACAGGCTTTGATCAAGCCTTAGAGAAGCCTATTGTTCGTCAGACTAGCGCTACTTCTTCTAGAGAAAAAGTACTGATTCAAGGTCATCGTTATGCTTCTCAAGAAACAGCGGCAGTAACGGAAGAAAAAAGTCCTCCTCAGCCATCATATCCACCGATGGAGGCCAAAAAAGTTCTAAAAGACGATATTGATATTCCTGTTTTTTTGCGTAAGTATCGGAGCTAATTAAAGTAGCATAAAAAATAACCTTGCAAGGCCTTTGCAAGGTTATTTTTTATTATATGGCCTTTAACGCAAATTGTGACAGATTTTGTAAAAACTGTCGGGTATAATGTTCTTGTATTGAAATAACGGTGGTGTTCAGTGGGAGTGTATGAGAGGGTAATTATTTATTGGGATGTACTGTGGTTACTTAACTTTATCATGGATTTTTTATTGCTGTCTATTACGGCTACTATCTTACGCTGGCCTCATCAATTTGTAAGGGTAACCATCTCTGCAGTAGCAGGGGCTTCTTTTACTCTTTTACTGCTCTGGGTGGAGATGACTCCTTTTATTGTTTGGCTTTACAAAATAGCCCTAGCCCTGCTTATGGTTCGCATTGCCTTTCCCTTAAAAAGCTTGAAAGAGCTTTGGCGAGGTTCCCTAATTTTTTATTTATGTGCCTGGGTTGCTGGAGGAATTCTCTACTCTTTTGCTCCCTCAGCGACTTGGTATTCGGGAATCTTATTCTGGCTATTATCTCTGTTCGCCTTGTTGATTGCACTAGGCCTACTAACTTTTTGGCGTAACCAAGGGCAGAAGCAAGCCTGGCAAGCGCAATTATTTGTAACCATGCCTGCAGGAGAAGTGAAAGTTCCTGCTTTGGTAGACAGTGGCAATCGTCTTTCTTGTCCATTGACAGGTAATCCAGTCATCATCGTAGAGTACAAGGCTCTAGCTCATTTACTGCCACCTGCATGGATTGAAGGAACCTTTGAGACAGCGGCTACAGAGGCAACAGAACTGGCTGAAGAGTCACTACGACCACGTTATATCCCTTATACAGCTATGGGCACCTCTCAAGGACTCCTATTGGGCTTTCGACCCACCAAAGCTGAATTAATCAGAGAAGATGAAGTCATTCAATGTTGCAATGCAATTGTAGCATTAAGTCATCAACGGCTCGATCCAGCAGGCCAATATGAGGCCCTCGTCCCTACTGCCTGGGATAGTTAAATGTCGATTCTATTGAAAAGGAGGTATGTTTGTTGATGGAGAAGCCTCTCTTGGCTTTTAAGCATATGGGGCGAACTCTTGAATCGAGCTTCATGAAACTACTTCGCAAATTCGATCTTGTATCTGAAGTCCATTATATCGGTTCTAGTGAAACTTTGCCTCCACCACTAACGAATGATGAAGAAAGTCATCTCTTAATTCAACTAGAGCAAGGTGACTTCACAGTTAAATCCATTTTAATTGAGAGGAACTTACGTCTTGTAGTCTATATTGCTCGTAAATTCGAAAACACAGGCGTAGGTACTGAAGATCTGGTGTCAATCGGTACTATTGGACTTATAAAAGCAGTTAATACTTTTGATCCTCTAAAAAAAATCAAGCTAGCTACATACGCCTCACGATGTATCGAAAATGAGATTCTCATGTACCTACGTAGGAACAACAAGACACGATCGGAAGTATCTTTTGATGAACCCCTTAACATTGATTGGGATGGAAATGAACTCTTGCTCTCTGATGTACTAGGAACAGAAAATGATATTATTTACAAGTCTATTGAAGAAGAAGTAGACCGCAAACTATTACACGCCGCTATGAGTAAACTTACTTCACGAGAAAGAAAAATTGTTGAGTTACGTTTTGGTCTTCGCGACAGTCGTGAAAAAACACAAAAAGAAGTTGCCGATTTACTAGGGATTTCTCAGTCTTATATCTCTCGTCTAGAAAAAAGAATCATTAAGCGTCTACGTAAAGAAATTCATCGTATGGAATAATTTCTTTTTCCTTGCTCTCCGACAGTATAAGCCAGTGCTGGCAAGCTCATACTACTGTATATGATCAATCGTCACTGTCGGGAGGGTTGCCCATGATGGTCAACAAGGTGGAAATCTGCGGCGTTAACACTTCAAAATTGCAGGTGCTTACGAACGCAGAAATGCGTACCTTGTTTCAGGCCATGCAGTCAGGAGATTATTCTGCAAGGGAGAAGCTGATCGGTGGCAACTTACGGTTAGTACTCAGTGTAATACAACGCTTTACTAACCGTGGGGAGTATGTTGATGACCTTTTTCAAGTAGGTTGCATTGGTCTGATGAAAGCTATTGACAACTTTGATCTAGGTCAAAATGTAAAATTCTCCACTTATGCTGTGCCTATGATTATTGGTGAGATTCGGCGGTATCTCCGAGATAACAATCCCATTCGCGTCAGTCGATCTTTACGCGATATTGCTTACAAAGCCTTGCAGATTCGTGATCAGCTCGTTAATCAGCTTTCTCGTGAGCCATCGGTTACTGAGATTGCGGAAGCCCTTGGCTTTGCTCGAGAAGAAGTGGTCTTTGCTCTCGATGCAATTCAAGAACCTATATCTTTATTTGAGCCCATCTACCACGATGGTGGCGATCCCATTTTTGTAATGGATCAGATAGGTGATGAGAAAAACCAAGACGGTCAATGGCTGGAAGGCATTGCTGTGCGGGAAGCACTGCGCAAGCTAAACGATCGGGAAAAATTGATTTTAACGTTGCGTTTTTTTGAAGGAAAGACGCAGATGGAAGTAGCTGATGAAATCGGAATCTCGCAAGCGCAAGTATCAAGATTGGAAAAAGCGGCCTTAGGTCATATGCGTAAGCACCTTTAGTATCAGCAGAAAAAGTATTTTTTACGATAGCACTCTAGGAAGTGCTACTTTTTTTTCCTATTAGTCACAAAAAGAAGCCTCTGTTCATAGTATATAGCATTGAAATGGTTGTTCTATAGCAGGAGGTGATATATCTATGATCAAGATTTCCGATCTGCGTATGCGTGACATAGTTAACGTGGCCGATGGACGTCGTTTAGGGATGATTAAAGATATTGATATCGATCCTGAAGTGGGCAAGGTAAAAGCTTTGGTTCTACCAGCACAAGGCCGTTTTATGGGTTTTTTCAGTAGGGGAGAAGATATCATTGTTCCTTGGGACAAAATAAAAAAAATCGGCGTTGATGTAATTTTGGTAGAACTAAACCATCTGGGCGAGCCTTTTCAACAAGATGTTAGCTAAATAAGAGCCTTTAATCGAAGGACGCAGAAGACTTTGATTAAAGGCTCTTATTATGGGTAATTCATGGAAATATGTACCTTGACGTATCAAGATATAGGGAGATATAATAAGCTACGTACTAGATATAGTAAGAGAAGCAGGTGTTGTCCTATGAATTGTTTATACTGTGGCCATTCTGAAACGAAGGTTATCGATACCCGTACCGTTGAAGATGGACGAGCTATTCGACGTCGCAGAGACTGCGTTGAATGTAATAGACGATATACAACACTAGAAAAAGTAGAAGAAACACCGCTACTGGTGCGCAAAAAAGATGGTTCCTTAGAAATTTTTGATCGTGAAAAACTTTCTAGAGGACTGCTCAAAGCATGTGAGAAAAGGCCAGTAGCTATGGAAGAAATAGAAGCACTTGTCTTTTCTATTGAGCGTGATCTACGTAACCAATATAGCAGAGAAGTGACGGCACAGCAGATTGGTGAAATGGTTATGGAGAAGTTGCGTTATGTTGATGAAGTAGCTTATGTACGATTTGCTTCTGTCTATCGTCAATTCAAAGATATCAATCGATTTCTGGAAGAATTAGAGAACCTGCTTCCAAAGCAAAAGTAGTTAGGTAAATTTAAAAAGCATTGTTATAAGTAGCTAATAGCTTTTTATAGTGGTATTAAGCAATGTAGCAACAGTGCCAATTGTGAAAAGTGGGTAACCACTTAGAGGAGGAATGGAAATGTTTATCCAGATCCGCAAAAGAGATGGTAGAGTCGTTGATTTTCAAGAGTCTAAGATTACTGATGCCATTTTCAAAGCGGCTAAAGCTGTTGGTGGCGAAGATCGCCATATGGCTATGGAATTAACTTTACTTGTCTTACGGACATTAAAAGAAAAATATAATGGCCATATCTTTTCTGTTGAAGATGTACAGGATATGGTTGAAAAGGTGCTAATTGAGGAAGGACACGCTCGTACTGCTAAAGCATACATAATCTACCGTAACCAACGCACTAAGATTCGCGATGCTCGCTCTGATTTAATGGATGCTGTTCAAGAGATTCTAAAAGAAACAAGTCGGGAAAATGCCAATGTTTCTAACAGTCCTTCAGCTAAGGTTTTGCAGATCTCTGAAGTTGCTTCCGTTAATTATTATTTAAACAGAGTAATACCAGAAGATGAAGCGGCGGCTCATCGCAATGGCGATATTTACATTCACGATCTGGCCTGGTATGGGAAAACTATGACTTGTCTACAAATTCCCTTGGGCAGACTGTTAAAGAATGGCTTTGATAATGGCCATGGCCACATTCGATCTCCCAAAAGCATTAAGACGGCGGCAGCCTTAGCGGCCATTATTCTTCAATCTAACCAAAACGACATGCACGGTGGTCAGTCTTATGCTTGCTTTGACACCGATTTAGCTCCTTATGTAAAGGCCGAGTATAAGCGTCAAGAAGCAGATCTGAAGAAAGATTTTGCAACTCTGGACATGGAAATACCTTCTGAGAAGCTAGAACAATTAGTTCGTCAGCGTGTAGAAGCAGAGACTTATCAAGCTATGGAAGGTTTTATCTACAACTTGAACACTATGCACAGCCGAGCTGGTGCGCAAGTTCCATTCTCTTCCATCAACTTTGGGACAGATACGTCCTGGGAAGGTCGCTTGATTACTCGCACTTTCTTGAAAGCTTACGAGCGTGGCTTAGGGAAAGGGGAAGCGCCCATATTCCCAAACGTATGCTTCAAAATTCGTCAAGGCATTAACTATGAGCCCTCTGATCCTAATTACGATCTTTTTCAGCTCTCTATGGAAGTAGCTTGCAAACGCTTATTCCCTAACTTTGCTTTTCAAGATGCTTCTTTTAACAAACCTTTTAGTGAGCAAGGTGAAGAAGTCGCTTATATGGGCTGTCGTACTAGAGTAATAGGTAATGTAGTAGGTCCTGAAGTGACAGATGGTCGAGGAAACCTCTCCTTTACTAGTATCAACTTACCTCGTCTCGGGCTTCGAGCTGAAGGCGATCTAGATCGTTTCTGGTCTTTGCTCGATGAAACTATTGATGTAGTCGTCAAACAGCTAATTACACGTTATGAAGTACAAAGCAACTTAAAAGTGCGGGATTTTCCTTTTCTCATGGGTCAGCGCCTCTATATTGATAGTGAGAAGTTAGGGGTTCATGATAGGATCGAAGAAGCTATACGTCATGGTACCTTATCAATGGGCTTTATTGGTCTGGCAGAGTGCCTCATAGCTCTAGTTGGGCAACATCATGGTGAATCATCAGCGGCACAGGATCTAGGATTAAAAATTGTTGCCCATATGCGTGCTCGACTAGATGAGGAAACGGAGAAGCGAAAACTAAACTTCAGCTTACTAGCTACACCAGCAGAAGGCTTGTCTGGAAAGTTTACAGCTAAAGACCGTCAGGTTTTCGGTCTGTTGGAAAGAATTACTGATCGAGATTGGTACACCAATTCATTCCATATTCCTGTCGATTATACACTTAGCGCTTTCGAAAAAATTGCTATCGAAGGACCATACCATAAGTATTGCAATGCCGGTCATATCTCTTATGTAGAATTACCTTCTGCACCTCAGCATAACTTGCAAGCTTTTGAGAGTATTGTAAAAGCTATGTACGATGCTGATATGGGTTATGCCGCTATCAACTTTCCTGTAGATATTTGTAAGCGCTGTGGGTACAATGGTGTTATTCCTCGCAGTTGCTATAAATGCGGTAATGATGAGATTACACGGGTCCGTAGAATTACTGGATACCTTTCTACGCTAGATAATTTTAATGATGCCAAAAAACAAGAAGAAGCAAACCGAACTATTCATTACAAACTGCCCTCAGGTTGTTGTCCATAATTGTTAGTAAAGAGACCTGGACTCCTTATGAGTCGAGGTCTCTTTTTGAATAAGCCTGCTTATTCTGTTATGGTCTATAAATTTAAAAATATGCTTCTAGAATAGGGGATAAGCGGACTTTCAACGACCTTATCTTTCTAATTATAAATGAAAAAGGAAAAGAACATTTTATGACGAAGGATTAAGAGCAAATGTTTTTAGCATAGGGAGTTTTTATAAGGATGAGCGAGCTACGCTTAGCTGGTATCGTAAAAGATAGCATTGTTGATGGACCAGGTATTCGAATAACTTTATTTGCACAGGGCTGTTCTCATTATTGTAAGGGTTGTCAGAACCCACAAACTCATAATATAGAAGAAGGAAAAGTAATGACCCTTTCTGAAATTCTGAAAATAATTGATCAAGCACCTTACATACATGGTGTTTCCTTTTCAGGAGGAGAGCCTTTTTTGCAAGCTCCGGCTTTTACTGAGTTAGCTCGAGAAGTTCGTAAGAGAGGGTTGCATATAGTTCTTTATACAGGCTATACCTACGAAAAGATCCTTGAACTATCTAAGCAGGATAAGAGCTATATAGAGTTATTGCAACAAGCACAGTGGCTTATTGACGGTCCTTATATAGAAGAAGAAAAAGATTTATCCTTACCATTTCGAGGATCAGGTAATCAACGTATTATTGATGTAGAACGATCACTTTCTTCTGGTGTCCTTGTTACTGTGATGGATTGAGCCTAAGAAAGGGGAATTTCATTGCAAGATCTAAAGTGGAGTCGCCGATGTAGGGGTGAGCTTGCTGTCTATCAACCTTCTTGGGATAGCAATGTCCTTAGTGCTGTTAGTACGCGCCAAGGAGGTGCTAGTTCGCTACCTTATGATACTTTGAACCTTGCTTATCATGTTCAAGATGAAGCAGAAAAGGTTGAGCAGAATCGTGAAAGGCTTACGAGAGCATTAGGATTAGCTTCTGCTCCTTGGGTTACTCTTAATCAAGTTCATGGTACGAAAGTGCATTGGGTTAGCAAAGATAACATAAAGGCTTTTCAAGGTCAAAATATGAATGAGCTAGTAGAAGGCGATGCTCTTGCTACCGAAGATAGCGATTTACCGCTCGTTGTTTTCGGAGCAGATTGTGCGTTGTTATTATATTACGATGCTATAGGCGGCAGAATAGGGGCTGTCCACGCAGGCTGGAGAGGTACTGTAGCTGGTTTGCCATCTATTATGGTCGAAGAATTTATTGAGCGAGGTAGTAAAGTCCAAAATATTCAGGTAGCTATAGGACCTGCTATTGGACCTTGCTGTTATCCTGTAGGTACAGAAGTAGTCAATGCTTTTCATCAACGCTGGTCTTTTGCTGATCAACTCTTTACTTCTGAAGAGAAAGAGTGTAACGAAAAGAGCAAGAATATGGTAAGATTTGACCTAATCAAAGCGATAGAACTACAATTGATGGAATACAAGCTAAAGCCAGAACATATATCAACTCTTAATATGTGCACTTCTTGTGCAGAAGAAGATTTTTTTTCTTATCGCCGTGATCAAGGAAGAACAGGCCGTCATGGTGCATTGATTATGTTGACTCGTCCATGATAGAAGATTAAGGAGGACTTTATGGCTACCATTTTAGTAGTAGAAGATGATAGTAATATTTTAGAACTGGTAAAGTTTAATTTGGAAAAGGAAGGTCACATTGTTAATGAGGCTATCGATGGTGAAAGCGCCATTATAAAGTTACAGGAAACACTTCCTGATCTGGTTATATTAGATCTCATGTTACCTCGTCTTGATGGTTTAGAAGTATGTAAAAAACTTAGAGCTAATACAAGGTCATCTAATTTACCTATTTTAATGTTAACTGCTAAAAGTGAAGAATTTGATAAAGTTTTAGGTCTTGAGATGGGCGCCGATGATTATATGACAAAACCTTTTAGCCCTCGAGAGCTCGTGGCACGTGTGAAAGCTCTTTTGCGTAGAAGCAGTCGTCGTGAAAGCTCTTCTGATGGTCCTATTCAAGTGGGTGAAATCTCTATTGATGTGGAACGTTATGAAGTTTGGATTCATGGTCGTAAACAGGAATTAACGCCAAAAGAGTTTGAGTTACTGCGCTTATTAGCTTCTAATCCTGGGAAGGTTTTCAATCGTGAGTTTTTGTTAGAACGGATCTGGGGATACGATTATTTTGGAGATAGCAGAACTGTTGATGTTCATATCCGACATATACGACAAAAAGTTGAGAAAGATCCGGCTAATCCTCGCTATATTGAAACTGTAAGGGGAGTAGGTTACAAATTCCGTGATCCTGCTGAAATGGGATGAAAATAGTTGAAAAATAACTCAAGTATCCAAAAAAAGATTGTCTATGGTTACGTAGTAATTTTCTTAGTACCCTTCTTGTGGTTTTTTTTATGGTATTTACCTCAGGGAGACGAAGGTTTAACTTTATTTATTCTACTTTATGCAATCATAACAACAGCGGCAGTTTACTTCTGGTCTCGTAGAATTGCTAAAATAATCGTTGACTTGACTAGAGCAGTAGACGATATGCAAGATGGTTCTGCACCTCGTCTTTATGGTATTCAAGCTCAAGGAGAGTTAGGTGATCTAGCCGCTTCTATTCGTGCTACTTCAGAACAATTACAAAAGCAGATTCGCGACTTGAATCAGGAAAAAAATAAGTTTGAAACTGTTTTGGGCTCTATGGTGGAAGGTGTTGTAGGCTTTGATCGCATGGGCCGTATTTTACTAGTGAACAAAGCGGCAGAAAAAATGCTACTCATTAATGCTGAAATAGCTAAAGGTAAAATGTTAGTCGAAGTAATTCGTAATAGAGAACTAGAGGCTGTTTTCTCTCATACGCTTCATACGGGAGAAGTAGGTAGAAGAGAAATTCAAATCTGGCCTAACAAATTGCAAATGTATAAAGTGCAAGTAGTACCTGTCTGGTCAGAAGAGCGTATCTTTGGAGCTGTAATGGTTATTCATGACATCACTGAAGTACGACGCTTAGAACAGATGCGTACGGAGTTTGTTGCTAATGTATCTCACGAGCTACGCACACCTCTGACTTCAATTAAGGGGTTTGTGGAAACTTTGCTCGATGGTGCTGTGGAAGATAAGAAGCTTTCACATCGTTTTCTTACGATTATTGATGAGGAAACAGACCGCTTACAGAGATTGATTGAAGATTTACTAAAACTATCTCATATTGAAAGCCATCGAGAGCTAATTATTCAAGGTGAAACGGAAGTAGAGTCTGAGTTATGTCGAATAAAAAGTTTACTTACTCCTGTAGCCCAAGAAAAAGAAGTAACTTTGCATTTCGAAATTGCTAAGTCTTTACCGAAAGTACCGCTTACTTCAGACCACTTGCAACAAGTTCTTGTCAATCTGATTGAAAATGGCATCAAATATAACAAAAAAGGTGGTCACCTTTTTCTTCGGGCTTTTTCAAAGGGACAAGAGGTGCATATAGAAATTGAAGATACAGGCATTGGCATACCTGAAGATAGTGCACCTCGTATTTTTGAAAGATTTTACCGTGTAGACAAAGCTAGGTCTAGAGATATTGGAGGTACGGGACTTGGACTAGCTATTGTAAAGCATATTGTGGAAGGTAGTGGTGGCCAGATTACCTTATCTTCTCAAGTAGGTCGTGGAACTACTTTTTTTATTACTTTCCCAGCAGTAAAAAAACTAACAGTACTTTAACAGTTTCTTCAATTAAATATAATGCGCAAAGTCTACCATTAATCCTATAAGGATGGGTAGGCTTTTTCTTTTTTCTACCAATAATCACTTTGCAAAAAAGGAGCTATTTGCATCAATGACTTTATCAAAGAATTACACATTAGAAGATTCTAATAAGAACATCATAGCTATGGATATAGCACAATCAATTGGCACATTACCTATCGGACGATATACAGAACCTGTACAAATGATGGATCAATCAATTAAGACCCGTCATATTGCTGATTTTTTTGAACGCTCTCCAAACTCTCAATGTGTAGTAGTTACAGAAAAAGGTTTACCCGTTGGTCTAATTATGAAAGATAAATTTTTTGCTCATCTTGGTAGACGTTATGGTGTTTCAATTTACTACGATAGACCTAGCCGCTTAGTGATGAATAAAAATTATTTGCAAGTAAGTAGTGATACCACAGTAGAAGTAGTATCGAAGTTGGCAACACAACGAAATAGCGACTATCTCTATGATAGCATTGTTGTTACCGATCATGGACGATGTGTTGGCGTAATAACTATCAAAGCTTTGTTAGATTTAATAACCGGAAACCAGATTACCTTGGCTAAAAGCCAGACAAATAATCTAAAAATAACAGCTGATATGATTGGTAATATAGCTGATTTGGCACAAAAAATTGAAACTTACAGTGGTCAAACAAAAACCTATTCCCATTCTATGCATAGCTCAACAGTAGGAGGTCGTAAGGCTCTAACTGAAACAACTCAAGTTATTGCTCAGATCGATCAGGCCATAGAAAAAGAAGCAAAAATTATTGAGGTATTAGAAAGTTACTCGAATCAAATCAAACCAATATCGATTGTAATTGCCAAATTGGCTCAACAAATTGACATGCTGGCTATTAATGCATCTATAGAAGCGGCTCGAGCAGGACAGCATGGCAGAGGTTTTGCTGTGGTGGCACAAGAAGTAAAAAAATTAGCAGATGAAACTAATGAATCGGCGAAAAGTATAACGCAGTTAATTCAACACATTATTAATCAAGTTGGTTCAGCTGTAGAAACTTCAAGAAACACGCAAGAGCAAATTCAAGCAGGTACAAAAATATCCTCATCAATAGAAAGAGCCCTTGAAGAGATTTTTCATTCTATTGAGATAACGAACAATCACGTAGAAGGAATATTCGAACTAGCTAGCGAGATATCATCTAGTTCTACACATCTACTAGAGGTAATCCAATTTATGGCACTACAAGCAGAAGAGGCGGCTGGGCTTTGTGAACAGGTAAAGCAAGACGATAAAATGATAAGGTACTGTGTTAATCAATGATTAAGCTGAGAAGGGAGGACAAGGTTGTGAAGCCACTCAGTAGGATTAATAAGTGGCTTAAAGGTGAGGGCCATAAAGAGAAAAAGGAGCTTTTTTACTCTTCCATGGTTGCTAATTCACAAGTACTTAAGATGGTGGAAAGAGAATTATACCTTCACGGACAGCTTGGCTTAATCTATATCGACATAGTTAACTTTACTAATATAGAGATAAAGTACGGAAATAAAGTTTGTAAAAGAGTCTTAGAATTGTTAAAAGAAGCGATTCTGCAGTTTAGTAGTTCTAATGAGACAGTTAAAGTAGAAATCATCCACAATATTTATGGAGATGACTATGTGCTCTATTGTTCTATCCAAGCAAATAGCAAAGATCGCTCTTACTGCTTTGAACTAATTGCACATAAAGCTCAAGAATTAAAAAATTATATAATGAATCAGGTTAACAGAAAACTAAATAAAATTGTTGATGAAGATATGAACTTTCATGTAGGCTGTTCTGTACTTTGTTACAAATCAGAGCTAACAGTAGAAAGTCAAGTTTACAGTGCTATCAAACAAGCACTTGCCCTGGCCAAGGGGGAAATAGACTTAGATAGTGGAAAAAAGATTTGGGCATTAAAGCAAGCAATAGAAGATAAAAACTTCATAATTCACTACCAACCAATTTATTCTTTAGAAAAGGGTGCTATTATAGGTTACGAAGCTTTGGCTAGAGGTCCTGAAAATAGTGCATTTCAAAGCCCCTTACAAATCTTTAAGCTAGCAGAAAAAGCTAATTGCCTCTTACCCTTAGAGCGGCTTTTACGTCAACTAGCTTTAGAAGGTGCGAGCGATATAAAGAAAAATCAATTCTTGTTTCTAAATTGTAGCCCCCAAGTAATTAATGATCCTTCCTTTTCTAGGGGTGACTTTCGTCAAATTGTGGAATCTACAGGCCTTCGTACAGAACAAATAGTTTTAGAAATCACTGAGAGACATGTTATTAATGATTTTACGCATTTTCGCAAGATAATAGATATTTATCGCAAACAGGGATTTCGATTTGCTGTTGATGATGCAGGTGCAGGCTATTCAAGTTTGCAATCTATTGCCGAATTACAACCAGAATACATAAAAATAGATAAGTCATTAATAGAAGGGATAAATAACTCTGCTGTTAAACAAGCCTTGTTAGATACATTTTTATCTTTTGCCTTGAAAATCAATAGTCATATTATTGCAGAAGGGATTGAAAAGGAAGAACAACTTAAATGGCTTTGCAAAGCTGGAATTCATTTAGGTCAAGGCTACTTACTAGGTAGACCTTCACCACAAAAAAAATATAGCGAGTCTAGACAAATTCAATCACTTCAGAAGCAAAGGGAGATAGAAAATAAAGAGAAGCCAACAACTAAAGCTGTAATTGGTAGTCTTGTAGAAAATTATTATTTTTTATCGGCACAGGCACCTTCCAAAAAGGCAATGGAACATTTTCATAAACATCGAGATTCCTACAGTATCGTAATTATGGAAGAAGAGAAGCCAATAGGTTTATTAATGCGCGAGAAGCTATACTTTCATTTAGCAAATCAATATGGTCAAGCTCTTTACTCTGATAGACCTGTTTCTTTAATAATGGATCATAATCCATTGATAGTAGAGGGACATAGTCGATTAGAAAAGGTATCACAATTGGCGACTTCACGGCACTTATCACAACTATATGATCACATTATAGTTTGCCAATCAGGAAAGTGTATTGGCGTCGTTTCAGTTAGAACTTTACTCGATCAATTAACGAAAGCTCAGATGGAATTAGCATTATCAGCTAATCCGTTGACAGGATTACCTGGCAATGTACGTATAGAACAAGAAATATACCAAAAAGTTTGGAAAAAATCTTCCTTTACATCCATTTATATTGATCTAGATAATTTCAAAGCTTTTAATGATCGCTACGGTTTTGAAAGAGGCGATCAAGCTATCAAACTTGTTGCTGATATTCTAGTATCAACTATAGCTGAATTAGGCCATGAGGATGATCTAGTAGGACATATAGGTGGTGATGATTTTATCATCATTTCAGAAGCCCCTTTTCTACCGCTTTGTCAAAAAATCATTACTAAGTTTGATGAAAGAATTGTAGATTTCTATGCACCTACTGACCGACGTAATGGTCATATATACGGCAGAGATCGCTATGGAAAGCATAAAGCTTTTCCTTTGATGTCCTTATCCTTAGCTGTCCTTGTATGCCCAGCGGGACGTATTCACCATCCTGTAGAGTTAGGTGAATTAGCGGCCGAAACAAAAAAAGTGGCCAAAAAAATAGAAGGCAGTGCTTTTGTAATTGATGATGGCTATTTGTTAGCTTAACAAATACTTAAAATTAAGGTAATCAAGGGATAACAAATATGCATTAATATGTATTTCGTAAGCAGGACATAGAACAGAGTCCTGAAATTTTGAGGAGGTTAATCTACATATGTCTTATGTCAAAAAGTTTTCTAAAGTTATCGGTCTTACTGTTATTACCGCTATGGTTGGAGCTGTTGCTGTAGGTTGTTCTGGTGATCAGTCTCAAAGTAATTCGGGGGGAGATAGTACATCTGGTCTTTCTGGTACTATTCAAGTAAGAGGTTCTGATACTCTGGTGAATTTGAGTCAGGCTTTTGCAGAAGATTTTATGGATAAATATCCTAATGTGAGCATAGCCGTTACAGGTGGAGGCTCTGGTACAGGTATATCTGCTCTAATCAACGGTACTGCTGATCTAGCCAATTCTTCTCGTGATATTAAAGACAACGAAATAAATGATATAAAAGAAAAGACTGGTAAAGATGTGGTCGAGTACGACATCGCTCTTGACGGAATTGGTTTTATCGTTCACAAAGACAATCCAGTTAAAGAATTAACAATGGAACAATTAAAAGGCATTTATACAGGTAAGGTAACTAACTGGTCTGAACTAGGTGGCCCAGACCAAACTATTGTTCCACTTGCTCGTGAAACTTCCTCTGGTACACACGTGTTCGTAAAAGAATTCGTTTTGGATAACGAAGAGTATCGTCCTGATGCACTATTACAAACATCTAGTGCTACTATTGCTAAAGAAATTGAAACGAATACAGGCGCCATTGGTTATGTTGGTATGGGTTACTTAACAGATAAAGTACAGACCATTGCTGTTAAAAAAGATGATAATAGCCCAGCAGTATTACCTAGTGATAATGCTGTAAAAGATGGTTCATATCCTGTATCTCGTCCTCTTCATGTATATTCAGCCGGTGAACCAGAAGGTGTAGCTAAAGCTTTTGTAGAGTTCATGCTTAGCCCAGAAGGTCAGAAAATTGTTGGTGAAATGGAGTTTGTTCCTGTAAAGTAAGGTATTAGATGCAAATGTATAAAGTCTGCTTCATTCCGAGAGGAGAAAAGCAGACTTTTCTTTTGCAAAATATTGATTATATACCTCAATGAACAGACAAATATCACTATTATTTCAACAGAATTACAATTAAAGAGAATTAATATGTCGTATTTTGCCGAAAAACACCGCCTTAACATTCCCTTAACAATATCATAATCATAGCCTAACAAAAGCATAGTATTGTTAACCTCAGACATGAAGGTTTCTGTGCAAGGAAGCTGAATGTATTTTGAGGGGGTACAATATATTCATGGATTTTAAATCAAAGTTAAAACGGATTATTACAACTTCAAGTATGATTGCGCTGGTAGGCCTTCTCACAGTAGGTTGTGGAGGAGAGCCAAGGGAATCGATTCAAGTTAAAGGCTCTGACACAATTGTTAACATGACACAATTTTTGGCGGAAGAGTATATGATTCAACATGATGTAAGCATTGCTGTAACAGGCGGTGGCTCTGGTACAGGTATTTCGGCCTTAATTAATGGTACGGCTGATATAGCTATTACGTCTCGCGATATTAAAGACAACGAAATTGCCACAATATTAGATAGAACAGGCAAAGAAGTTGTAGAGTACACAGTAGCATTAGATGGACTTGCATTTATTGTTCATAGGGACAATCCCATTGACGAGTTGACAATAGGACAATTAAAAGATATTTATACAGGTAAAATATCCAATTGGAGCGAACTTGGCGGTCCTGATCAAGCCATTGTTGTAATGGCTCGAGAAACATCTTCTGGTACTCATGTTTTTGTTAAAGAATTTGTTATGAATAATGAAGAATATCGACCTGATGCACTTCTATTAACTTCTAGTGGTACTATATCCAAAGAAATTGTAACAAATCGCAATGCAGTTGGATATGTAGGTGTTGGCTATCTTACAGATGACGTAAAAACGATTGCTATCAAATTAAACGAAGAGGCAGTAGCGGTGTTACCAACGGATGAAGGAATCAAAGATGGCTCATATCCGATATCTCGTCCTCTTCACTTTTATACAGCTGGTGAAGCAGAAGGATTGGCCAAAGACTTTATTGATTTTGTCCTAAGTGAAGAGGGACAAAAAATCGTTGGTGAAATGGAATTTGTTTCCATTTTGTAATTTCTATATTTTTAATAGACACTATGATTTTGTAAATTATCAAGAAAATCGAATGGGTGGAGTCCAACTACTCTGCCCATTTTTTCTGCAAGAAGTTCCCCTTGAATGAGGAGGTAAAAAAATTGAGTTCCAATCAGGATAATGTAGCTTTTTCATCAAATCAAGAAAATGCTGAAGAACCAGGAGATAAACAAAAGAAATTATTGAAGAATTCCTCCCGTCGAAGAAAAGCTTGGGATATCTTCGAAAAGTTATCAGAAGGTGTTCTTTTTGTAAGTGCCTTTCTTGGTGTTATTACCGTTATACTAATATTTCTCTTCCTATTTAAAGAAGCCGTTCCTTTATTCCTCGATCCCCTATCAGCCCCTACACTGACGGCAAAGAATTGGTATCCAATTTCTAATCCTCATATTTTTGGACTCTGGCCATTAATAGCTGGCTCTTTAATCGTAACCTTTGGTGCTATTTTGATTAGCGTTCCTCTCGGGATAGGAGCGGCTATTTATCTCTCTATGGTCGCTAGCCCTAAAGTACGTGAGATTCTAAAGCCTACTATTGAAGTGTTGGCTGGAATTCCTTCTGTTGTGCTTGGCTTCTTTGGTCTTGTTGTATTAGCGCCTTGGATTAAAGACTTCTTTGGTTTATCAACAGGCTTAACAGCTTTGACAGGATCAATTACCTTAGCTCTTATGGCCTTACCAACAATTACATCTATTTCGGAAGATGCGATTTCTTCTGTACCTCGTAAATATATGGAAGCTTCTTTGAGCATGGGCGCCACTCGTTGGCAAGCCATTGTTACAGTTATTGTTCCCGCGGCCCTTTCTGGTATTACAGCATCGGTAATGCTCGGCATTGGCCGAGCCATTGGTGAGACCATGACGGTGTTGATGGTAACAGGTAATGCCGCCATTATTCCTGGTACTATGCTTGAGCCTGTTCGAACCATGACGGCTACAATAGCGGCTGAAATGGGTGAGGTTGCGCGTGGCAGTGAACATTATCACGCTTTATTCGTAGTTGGTGTTGTTCTATTCTTAATGACTTTTGCAGTAAACTATATTGCTGATCTTGTTAGTCGACGCATGAAGGAGGTTGAATAATGATGTCACCAAAAGTGACAGAAAAAATCGCCTTTGCTACTCTTAGAGCTATTGCTTTCTTCATTGTGCTCTGTTTGGCCGTTGTGCTTTGGGATATCTTCTCCAAAGGTCTGCCTGCCTTAACATGGGAGTTCATAACAGAAAATCCACGCCGTGGTATGACAGAAGGCGGCATATTCCCGGCCATTGTTGGTACTTTTTATCTTGTTTTAGGAACAATTATTTTTGCATTACCTATAGGCGTGATGACAGCCATTTATCTTGTTGAATATGCCAAGGAATCTTGGGCTACTCGTATGATTCGTCTCGCTGTTGTCAACTTAGCGGGTGTTCCTTCTGTTGTCTTTGGTCTATTTGGCTTAGGTTTCTTTGTCCTTTTCCTTGGATTTGGTGTTTCTATCTTAGCCGGTTCTCTTACCTTGGCTTTGATGATCTTACCAGTCATTATTACGACATCAGAAGAAGCTTTACGTACAGTGCCTCGTGGCTATCGTGAAGCTAGTTTGGCTCTTGGTGCGACAAAACTACAGACAATCCTCTTTATTGTTCTCCCCAATGCCATGCCAGGTATTCTAACAGGATCAATTCTTGGTGTAGCGCGAGCGGCCGGAGAAACAGCTCCGATTCTATTGACCGTAGCGGCTTTCTTCTTGCCTAGGTTACCCAACAGTATTTTTGATCAAGTTATGGCCTTGCCTTATCATCTCTATGTAATTGCAACTCAAGTACCTCATGCCGATCAATCCATACCTTATGGTACAGCAGCTGTTTTGATGATTCTTGTGTTAGGTCTTAACTTGATTGCCATATTGTTACGGACTTATTTTCGTCGTATGCGCAAGGTTTAGCGTGTAGAATGTAGGAGGATATAATGAGTAAAATAAAAATAGAAGCTGAAAATCTTAAGCTTTTTTATGGTGATTTTCAAGCATTAAAAAATATAAACCTAACGATGAAAGAAAAAGAAGTAACCGCCTTGATTGGCCTCTCAGGATGTGGAAAATCAACTTTTTTGCGCTGTTTAAATAGAATGAATGATATTATTCCCAATTGTCATGTAGAAGGAAAATTAACCTTTGAAGGGGAAGATATATATCATCCTGATTGTGATGTTGTAGCCTTGAGAAAAAAAGTAGGTATGGTCTTTCAAGCACCCAACCCTTTTCCCAAAACAGTATATGAAAATGTAGCCTATGCTCCTAAACTTCATGGGACCAAAGATCGAGCTTCATTAGATGAAATTGTTGAGACATCCTTAAAACAAGCCGCCTTGTGGGATGAAGTGAAAGATCGCTTACACAAGCCAGCGTTGGGTTTATCTGGAGGTCAACAACAGCGTCTTTGTATCGCTCGTGCTCTGGCAATCAAACCTGAAGTTTTGTTAATGGATGAACCAACATCAGCTCTTGATCCTATCTCAACCTTAAAAATTGAAGAATTGATTCGTGAATTAAAACAGCACTATACAATTATTATTGTTACCCACAATATGCAACAAGCGGCAAGGGTTTCTGATCGTACTGCATTTTTCCTTGTTGGTGATCTGGTTGAAGTAGACGATACGGAAGTTATCTTTACCAACCCTAAAGATCAAAGAACGGAAGATTATATAACAGGGCGCTTCGGATAATAGAATAGAAAGGGTGGAGCATATGGCAATTAGAACAGAGTTTGACCAATCTTTAAGAGATCTACAAGCCAAGTTGCTACACATGGGAACATTGGTAGAAGAAGCGATTCACAAAAGCACTGAAGCGCTAGTTAATCAAGATATTGCACTTGCAGATGCTGTCATTGATGGCGATGATGAGTTAGATAGATTACAGCTTGAAATAGAAGATAGTTGTATGAAACTGATCGCTATGCAACAGCCTATGGCTAAGGACTTACGTAAAATTAGCGCCGCTTGGAGAATTTCTGTCGAGCTTGAGCGAATGGCTGACAACGCTGTCGATATAGCTAAGTCCTGTCGTCGCATAGCCGGGCAACTATATATTAAGCCTCTTATCGATATACCGCTTATGTCAGAGATCTGTCAGCAGATGGTAAAAGGTGGCCTTGACTCCTACATCAAAGATGACAAAGATATGGCCATAAAAATGAGTGAAATGGATCACAAAGTAGATGCTTTATACAAACAAGTTTTTCGTGAGCTCTTGGCAATAATGTTAGAAGATCCCAAAACTATTGCACAGGCCACACACCTCTTGTTTATTGCACGTCACTTAGAGCGCTTTGGCGATCATGCCACCAATATTGCTGAATCTGTAGTCTATCTTGTTACAGGTGAGCGTGCCTACTTAAATGAATAAAATCAAAACTCTTAATGCTTCACAACGAAATGTTGTGGAGCTTTTTTTTAGGGAAAAGTTTTCTCCTAATACTCTCTGCGCTCTAGTATGATAGCTTATTAATTTGTACATAGTTAAAGCTAGAAAGGCTACTTATTGCTAAGGAGTAGAAAACTTTTATGAGACGAGAAATACAAGTTGATGAAAGGCCACCCATACTGAAATCAATTCCACTTAGTTTTCAACACCTTTTTGCTATGTTCGGTGCTACGGTCCTTGTGCCGATTTACTTTAATGTCAATCCTGCAACTATTTTGTTATTTAATGGTATTGGTACGCTTCTTTATCTCATTTTATGTAAAGGCAAGATTCCTGCTTATCTTGGCTCAAGTTTTGCTTTTATCTCACCAGTTGTACTTGTCTTACCACAATATGGTTATGAAGCCGCTCTAGGTGGCTTTATTGTTGTTGGTCTGATCTTTACCCTTGTTGCTTTAATCATAAAAGTTGCCGGTACTAGGTGGCTGGAAATTGTCTTCCCACCGGCCGCAATGGGAGCTATTGTTACTGTCATTGGTCTTGAATTAGCACCTGTTGCCGCTGGAATGGCTGGACTGACGGCAGAAGTTATAGAGCCACAAGTAGTAATAGTTTCATTATTTACTCTTGCCGTAACTGTCTTAGGCTCTTTGGTATTTAGAGGTTTCCTAGCGATAATTCCTATTCTAGTCGGCGTTATGGCTGGATATTTTCTTGCTTTATTCTGGGGGATGGTTGATTTAACAGCTATTCAGGAAGCCCCATGGCTTGCCATGCCTACTATATATAGGCCTACTTTTGAATGGGAAGCAATTGCTATTATTGCTCCTGCCGCTCTTGTGGTTATTGCAGAGCATATAGGTCACCTTGTTGTAACCAGTAATATTGTGGGGAAAGACTTGTCCAAAGATCCTGGACTGCATCGATCTTTACTCGGTAATGGCTTATCAACGACCTTATCAGGATTTTTTGGTTCTACACCTAATACGACTTATGGCGAGAATATCGGTGTAATGGCAATTACAAGAGTATACTCTGTTTGGGTGCTTGGTGGCGCCGCTATAATTGCTATTATACTATCTTTTGTCGGTAAACTAGCCGTAGCTATACAAACGATTCCTACGCCTGTTATGGGTGGTGTTTCACTCCTGCTTTTTGGCGTTATCGCCGCTTCTGGTGTGCGCATGCTCGTGGAAACGAAGGTCGATTACTCTAAAGCAAGCAACCTTATTCTTACTTCTGTTGTTCTAGTTATTGGAGTCAGTGGGGCACAGTTGTCTTGGGGAGCTTTTACCCTAAAAGGAATGGCTTTAGCTACTGTAGTTGCTATTATTTTGAGCTTGATCTTTCGTCTCTTAGAAGTCAAGAAACTTACTAACGATAGCGTGAAAGAATAAATTCCAAATTAACTTTAGATTATAGTAAAAGCTTAGTTGCCAGTAAGCTCGGATTGACAATTGTCGATTCGGGCTTTAACATTACAAGGGAACTGCTGGGAAGACAATAATAGGAGGGGTCATAAAGATGTCCCGGCTTACAATGGTTCCACTTGGCAAAGAAGCTATGAGCCGTCGTAGAAGATCGGCTCTGCTTAAAGTAGCTATATTAGTACTACTTATCATTACAATTGCATTGTTTTTCTGGTTTCTAAAAGGAAAAGTTACATCTTTGATCGTAAAAGCTGTTGTTGAAACAGAACCGGCCAGCATGGGACAAATAGCTGATACTCGTCATTTGCCTGGTTGGATCATTCGTGACGAAACTATTGTCTATACACCAATTACAGGTCGACTTGAATCTCTTATTGGCGATGGTGAACGTGTAAGATTAGGAGCACCTGTAGCTCGTGTAAAAACGGTTAACCCATCAGGAGAAGTGATGGGAACGGTGCAAGATTTTATGGCGCCTCGCTCCGGATTGGTTGTTTATAACACGGATGGTTTAGAAGATATTATGACACCTAGAGTTTTAGAAGAAATCGATGTAGAGCAATTGTCAAATCTTACAGTACGTAAGGAGATTATCGAGGTAGAACAATTAGTCTATCAAGGACAAGCTCTGTTCAAAGTTATCAATAATCTTGATAAGGCTCACTTCTTAGCTCACTATAACATACAAGACTTAGGAAGGGCTCTAGTACCTGGGGCGCGGTTAACTTTAGCCTTAAGTCCTGAGGGACCAACTATGTCGGCACGTGTCATTAATGTTCGGGGAGGAGAAGATGCCTGGGTAGTTTTGCAAATTTCTAATCCTCCAACAGAAGTTATCAAGGAACGACAAATGACACTTCTGGTTGTTGACAGAACATATCGCGGTTTTATCTTGCCGGAAAAAGCTATTGTTCAAAAAGAAGGGCAAGATGGTCTCTTGCTAAGCATAAGAAAGAAGGCCCAGTGGAGGCCTGTTGAGGTTTTAGCTATCGTAGGTGACCAAGTCGTTGTGGAAGGTATTAGAGAGGGCGATTTAGTTGTCCTAAATCCTCAATTTGTAGTAGAAGGGCAAGAAATAAAATAAAAATCTTAATAAAGGGATAGAATTTTATCTAGATGTAGCAGGATTTCCCTTTTTGGTGGCGAAATACGAAGCAGGTTGGAGGGATTGAGCATAGATGGGTCATGTAGAACAGAATCTCAATCGTGTTCGCCAAAAAATCAAGGCATCTGCGGATAAAGCAGGACGTAATATTGATGATATTACCCTCGTTGCAGTGACTAAGAATGTGGCTATTGCTGATATAGAAGCGGCTGTTGCCTCTGGTGTTACTACATTAGGCGAAAATCGTGTTCAAGAATTTATGAAGAAGATTGATCAACTGCAAAACCCCCCTGTGCGATGGCATATGATTGGTACATTACAATCTAACAAAGTTAAGTACATCTATGACAAAGTAGAATTAATACATTCACTCGATCGCCTTTCATTAGCAAAAGAAATCCAAAAATATGCCCGCTATCTCGGCAGACCTATTTCTTGTCTTGTAGAAGTGAACGTTGCGCAAGAGGAAAGCAAGGAAGGCTTACAGATAGACGAAGTCCCTGCTTTTTTGAAGCAACTAACTGAGCTAGAGGGCCTGACTGTTCAAGGTCTCATGACCATGGCGCCATATACAGAGAATCCAGAAGAAGTTCGCTGGGTCTTTCGTAAGCTACGCGAACTATCGCTAGAGTTAGCTGAGCTTAAGTTAGAAGGCGTAGCTATGCGGGAGCTATCTATGGGTATGTCTAATGATTTAGAAGTGGCTGTGGAAGAAGGCGCTACTCTTGTTCGTGTAGGAACAGCTATTTTTGGTGGTAATTGAAAGGAGGAGCTTTTAAGTGGCGAAGTTCATGGATAAGTTTTACAATATCATGGGCTTAGGTGATGAGTATGAAGAGGTCGAAGAAAGAACTACCAATACTAAAAGCACTAAAGACGAAGAGACAGAGAAAAATATTTTTTCTATGAAACGACCTACAGCAGAACGTAACGACCGGAATTTGAGCGCTCCTGTTGTAAGCTTGGCATCGGAGAGGCAGAAGAAGGATCATAAAGTTGTGGTCGTAGATCCCAAAAGCTTTGATGAAGCACAAAGCATTGCTGATCATCTGAAGAACAGAAGGCAAGTTATTCTAAACCTAGAAAACACTGATCGCGAGATGGCTCAGCGTATGATTGACTTTATTAGTGGTACAACTTATGCGCTCAACGGTTCTATGCAAAAAGTAGGTGCGAATATTTTTGTGTTTGCGCCCAGTCATGTAGATATATCAGGAGACTTTGTTTCTGAGAATACAATAATACGCCCCATGGCCTGGGCTAGTAAAGGCTAGGAGTGAATAGTTTGGGTCAACAGTATCTTTCTGAGAGAAAAGTTGGCTTTATCGGTGGCGGTGCAATGGCAGAGGCACTTTTAAGGGGCTTATGCAAAATCTTACCGCCTGAACGTTTAGCTGTTTCTGATCTATCTCAGGAACGATTAGAGTACTTAAAAAATGAACTTTCTGTAAATATATATAAAGATAACGAAGCATTATGTAGAGAATGTCAGATACTACTGTTGGCTGTAAAACCACAAGTATTGCCGAAGGTGCTTGCTTCCTTAGAGAATGTAATTCATAAAGACCATCTCATAATTTCCGTTGCGGCAGGAATATCCCTACAAAAGCTGGAAGCTCTCTTACCAGAAGGTGTTGCTGTCGTTCGTGTAATGCCTAATACACCTGCTCTTATTGGCAAAGGCGCTTCTGCCTTATCACGGGGCACTGCTGTTAAGGATGAAGAGTTAGAAGCCGCTTTGATCTTAATGAAGGCGGTAGGTACGGCTGAGCTTGTCCCAGAGTCTTATATGGATGCTGTGACAGCGCTAAGTGGCAGTGGGCCGGCTTATGTATACTTATTCATTGAAGCACTGATTGATGGAGCAGTACGTGAAGGATTGCCTCGCGATTTAGCTCGCAATTTGGCTCTACAAACAGTAATTGGTTCTGCAGAAATGGTACTGCATTCAGGAAACCATCCTGCTGTAGAACGAGATAAAGTTACATCGCCCGGTGGAACTACAATTGCTGCTATCGAAGCCTTAGAGCAAAAGGGAATGCGCTCTGCCTTATTTGAGGCACTACACGTAGCAGCCAAACGTGCTCGTCAGCTAGGTGAATCCTAAAAAAGCAAGAACCCGGCGATATCGCCGGGTTCTTTGAAGAACGGGGGTTGAGTTTTGGTTCTAGGCCAGATTATCTCTACGGCTTTCTGGGTGATGAAAATCCTTATATTAGTTCGTGTTATTGTTTCCTATTTTCCTCATAACCCAAATAATGCAGTATTTAAGTTTATTTATGAAGTTACAGAACCTATCCTTGCACCACTACGCAAAGTTATACCGATTCCCAAGTCATTGCCTATTGATTTTACGCCAATTGTAGCTTTTATTCTTTTAAGTATAGCTGAACAGATTGTTTGGTCTCTTTTCTTATAGAAATGACTAAAGGCAGAGGAAAGTTTCTAGAACACGTTGCTGAAGATATGCGTGAGCCCCTGGGCAGACTTATTGATCAAGCGGAGCTTTGCCAACGAAGCGGTAAGGTTCAATACAGTAACTTTCTAGAGCCTTTTTTATTCGAGAAGGCTTCCCAGCTCTTGCAAGGCTATTCAGCTCTTTATTTTTACCTCGATGGAGGTTATGAAGAAGCAGAGCGCAAACGATTTATCTTATATCCTTATGAATACGATAAAGCAGATAATAACTTGCAATGGCTGAAGGGAGAGCTTGCCAAAGGTCATGGCAAAGTAAAGCATCGAGATTATTTGGGGTCACTGCTCGGTATAGGGATTGGCCGAGAAAAAATAGGCGACCTAAAAATAACTGAAAAAGGTTGCGCTGTCGTTGTAGATGCTACACTGGCACCCTACATTGAGTCTCATTGGCGAGAGGTAAATAAGTATGGAATCGAAGTTTCAGCTATTTCAGTAGGAGAAATCCCTCCTTTTCTAGAAGAAGGAAAAATACGCTCTATAACCGTTTCTTCTCTGAGAACTGATGCTATTATAGCGGCAGTTTGGTCTCTTTCTCGCTCTAAAGCCGCTGAATTAGTTCAAAAAGGTTTGCTGCGCGTTAACGGTCGTGAAACTAGTAGAATAGACTTTGTCATTGAAGATCAAGACCTGCTATCTTTACGAGGTTATGGTCGAGCCAGAGTGCAAGAAATTACAGGAACTACCAAAAAAGGTCGTATTTCATTAAAGATCTGGCAACCTGTTGAGCTTTAGCGAGGAGGTTCTGTAGCTATGTTAACACCTTTAGAAATCCATCAGAAAGAATTCAAAAAATCCGCCTGGGGCTATAAACCTGAAGAAATTGATACTTTCTTAGAGCGAATAGCACAAGATTATGAAGCTCTTTACAAAGAGAACATGATTCTTAAAGAGCAAATAGCCCGCGGAGAAGAGAACTTGCATCGCTATCGTCAGCTAGAAGATACACTGAACAATACTCTCTTACTAGCCCAAAAAACTGCCGATGAAGTACGAATTACAGCTGAACGAGAATCGGAATTATTGCTCAAAGAAGCACGTCATCAGTCTGAGATTATCATCTCTAATGCGAAGAGCAAACAAAGAGAATTAGAGCAAGATTTTGAACGCCTAAAAAATCAATCTCGACAGTTCCGTGTTCAATTTAGAGCTATGCTGCTATCTCAATTAGAAGCTATCAAAGGTGAAGAAGAGAAAGAATTAGATAAATACGAACAAAATTACGTTGATTATGAAGCAAGAGACGTGGAAGAATATGAAGGACTTCCTGGTAATTTTCAAGAAGTGGAAGGTATCGCTTATGCTGAGACAGCTTCTGCCTTTGAAGGTTCTCCAGAGCTTAGTGGATCTGATAACAAAAAAGCTGTATACTGATAGAGTTAACAAAGTTTATATTAGAATCGGAAAAAAGGCAAAGAATGGGACAGGTAGTATGTTATTGTCTTGACAGCGAACCTGGGTTAGGTGGAAGCCAGGGCTAGATGACCATACTATATCACCCGGGAGCTGTGTCAGTGAAGCAATAGTAACTGACAACGGAAGCGGCCGTTACCCGCGTTAATGAGACTGTGATCGATGTGATAAGGTACATGAATTAGTGCCTCAGTTGTAACAGTAAACTAGGGTGGTACCGCGAGCTAACTCGCCCCTTGCGTAAGTAAGGGGTTTTTTTATTATACGGAGAGGTGAATACATTGACAGAAAAAGAGACACTAGACTATGGAAAAACATTAAATCTACCTAAAACGGAATTTCCTATGCGAGGAAACCTCCCCAAAAGAGAACCAGATATGTTACAGTACTGGGAAGAAATCAACTTATACCAAGAAGTAGCTAAAGCAAATCAAGGAAAAAAGAAATTTATTCTACATGATGGTCCGCCCTACGCTAATGGTGATATTCACTTAGGTCATACTTTGAACAAAGTTTTGAAAGATTTTATTGTAAAATATCGATCTATGGCTGGTTATGATGCCCCTTATGTACCAGGATGGGACACACACGGTTTGCCTATTGAGCAAAGAGCTATTAAAGCACTAGGCCTAAATAGACATGCTGTATCTCCTTTAGAATTTCGTCAACGCTGTCAGGAGTATGCCTTAAAATACGTAAATATTCAAAGAGAACAGTTTAAGCGCTTAGGTGTGCGTGGTGATTGGGAAAACCCTTACCTGACTTTGCAAAAAGATTTTGAAGCAGAGCAGATTGGTATTTTTGGTGAAATGGCCAAAAAAGGATATATTTACAAAGGGATGAAACCTGTATATTGGTGTGCATCTTGTGAAACAGCCTTAGCAGAAGCGGAAGTTGAGTATGGTGACAAAGAATCTAACTCTATATATGTCAAGTTTCCTGTACTAGATAGTAAAGGCTTATTTGACACAGAAAAAGTGTCCATTGTTATCTGGACTACTACACCTTGGACCTTACCTGCTAACGTCGCTATTGCTCTTCACCCAGAATTCAAATACCTTCTTGTTGCCTATGGCGATGAAAAATTGATCTTGGCCAAAGAGTTGCTTACTTCTTTTGGTGAGATAACAGGTCTTGGTGTAGGCAAGATTGAACAAGAATTTACAGGATCTGAACTAGAATTCGTACGTTGTAATCATCCTTTTATGGATCGACAGTCTTTAGTTATTGTGGGAGAGCATGTAACGCTGGAGCAAGGTACTGGTTGTGTTCATACAGCTCCAGGACATGGTGAAGATGACTTTATTGTAGCCCAAAATTATGACTTGCCTGTTATCTCTCCTTTAGATAATCAGGGACGTTTTACAGCTGAAGGTGGTCTTGTTGCTGGTCTCAAAACTACAGAAGCTAACGGTGTCGTTATCGAAGAACTAGCTAAAAGAAATCGACTAGTGCAATCTTCCAAAGTAAGACATCAATATCCACATTGTTGGCGCTGTAAAGATCCCATTTTATTCCGAGCGACGGAACAATGGTTTGCCTCTATCGATGGGTTTCGTCAAGAAGCATTAGCGGCCATAGAAAAAGTAAGATGGATTCCAGGCTGGGGACGAGATCGGATTCATAACATGGTGGCTGATCGTGGCGACTGGTGTATTTCTAGACAGCGCATCTGGGGAGTGCCGATTCCAATTTTCTATTGTAATGATTGTGGAGAAGCAATCATTACCGATGAGACAATTGAGCACATTAAACAGCTCTTTAGAGATCATGGCTCAGATATCTGGTTTGCCAAAAGTGCTGACGAACTAGTGCCACCAGGCTTAGCATGTACAAAATGCAAGCACAGTAAATTCCGTAAAGAGACAGACATTATGGATGTGTGGTTCGATTCTGGCTCTTCCCACGCGGCTGTCTTGGATGCCCGTGAAGAGCTTAGCTGGCCTGCTGATCTTTATTTAGAAGGTTCTGATCAGCATCGTGGTTGGTTTAATTCTTCTCTTTCTACAGCTGTAGCTACTAAAGGAACAGCACCTTATCGAGCCGTCTTAACTCATGGTTTCCTTGTTGATGAGCAGGGACGAAAGATGTCCAAATCCCTAGGTAATGGTGTTGATCCTCTTGATGTAATTAAAGATATGGGTGCTGATATCTTACGCCTCTGGGTTACATCGGCAGATTATCGCTCTGACGTAGCTGTTTCGCCCAATATTCTTCGTCAGATTGCCGATAGTTATCGGAAGATCAGAAATACATTCCGCTATTTCTTAGGAAACCTATACGATTTTGACCCTGCAAAAGATCAAGTTGCTGACCAAGACTTATTGGAGCTTGATCGCTGGGCTTTGATGAACTTAAACAAGTTAAATAAGCGTGTAACCAAAGCTTGCGAGAATTATGAGTTTCACGTAGTCTATCACGCTGTTCACAATTTCTGCGCTGTAGAGATGAGCGCTCTTTATCTTGATATTATTAAAGATCGGCTTTATGCTTCACCAGCTAATTCTTTGGAAAGACGTTCAGCACAAACTGTTTTATACAAAAGTGCCCATAGCTTAGTTAGGCTATTAGCGCCTTTCATTACTTTCACAGCCGAAGAAATCTGGCGTCATATTCCCGGCGCACTTGCAGAATCTAAGACAGTTCAAACAATGCCTTGGCCAGAATACGACGATAGCTACAATGATGCCGCTTTGGAGCAAAAAATGGAAAAATTGTTAGAAGTACGTACTCGCGTCTCTAAAGCTCTTGAGCTTGCCCGACAAAGTAAAGTGATTGGTCATTCTTTAGAAAGCCATGTAAAACTACACGTGGATGATCAATTGAAGCCTTTACTAGAAAAAGAAGATTTAGCCTCTTTCTTTATTGTATCGACTGTTACTATTGCGGACCAAGACAATAAAGTGCCAGAAAATGCTTTCTGCGATAAAGATCTACCAGGCTTAGCTGTACTCGTTTCAAAGGCAGAAGGTTATAAATGTGAACGTTGCTGGATCTATAGCACAGGTGTAGGTAAAGATGAAGTCCATAGTCAGTTGTGCCCTCGTTGTGCTCAAGTAATGGGGGAAATGGATGAAGAAGCGTAAGATATAGGTTTTATAAGCCACCGAATGGATTCGGTGGCTTTACTTTTCGCTTATAGTTCCTTCTTCTACGGTAACTCTACATATAGGTCGCAGAGAGAGGAGGCTCGAGAAATGTCGGCTACAGAAATAAAAATTGCCATTGGCGTGTCCAACAGACATATCCATATGGCAAAGCAAGACATGGAAATTCTCTTTGGAAAAGGTCATGAGCCCAAAATGTTAAAACACCTTTCCCAACCAGGGCAATATGCTTCTGAAGAGGTTGTCGCTCTCCTTGGACCCAAAGGAACAATAGAAAATGTTCGGCTCTTGATGCCTCTCCGGAAAAAGACACAAATAGAAGTCTCTCTGACCGATTGTTATAAACTAGGCATAGCTCCTGTGATTCGAGATTCTGGAGATATAGAGGGAACACCTGGTTTGACATTGGTAGGTCCTAAAGGGCAGTTAACCTTAAAAGAAGGCGTCATTGTAGCAGCTCGTCATATTCACTTGCGGCCTAAAGAAGCGGAGTTATTCAAGCTGAGTGATGGCGACCGAATTTCTGTACAAATTAGCGGAAGCCGCGCTCTACGGCTAGACCAAGTCTTAATTCGTGTCGATCCTTCTTTTGCTTCCGAGCTTCATATTGATACTGATGAAGCTAATGCTGGTGCGGTAAAAAACGGTGAATTGGCCACACTATTGTTTACCAAAGAAGTGGCTCGAGCAGATCGCCCTCTAGCAAAAGTGTAATTTGCCCAAGAACTGCTTTTCGACAAAATTTGATATTAGGGCAGGAGTTGTACAAACAGGCACGAATTAAAGTAAGCAATACCTTCTGGTAAAAGGTAATCTTACAGGCTTTTTGTGCCTTTTTTTTGAGGAGTGGAAGTTTTATGACGACAAAGAAAGAGAATCGCGTTATGGTAACAGTGATTGGACAAGATAGAGTCGGTATCATTGCTGGCGTTGCTACGATTTTGGCTGATGCTGGTGCCAATATTTTGGATATTAGCCAGACGATTATGCAAGAAGAATTTTTTGCTATGATCATGGTTGTGGACATGGAAGGTGCTAAGCTACCTTTTGATGAATTGAAGATTACATTAGAGGAAAAAGGCAAAAGCTTGGGCGTACAGATCATGGCCCAGCATGAAGATGTTTTTAAGTTTATGCACCGCATCTAATTTGTACAGGAGGCCATAAAAGCTATGCCAATGACCATATCGAATGATGAAATCTTAGAAACGATCCGAATGGTTCAAATGGAAAACCTTGATATTCGTACAATTACAATGGGGATCTCTTTAAGAGATTGTTCTCGTACTGATACAGAATCTACTGCTAGGGCAATTTACGATAAGATCACGAAAAAAGCAGAAAATCTTGTAAAAGCAGGGGAACAAATTGAACGGGAATTCGGTATTCCCATTATTAACAAAAGAATTTCTGTTACCCCTATTGCACTAGTAGCAGAAAGCTCTTCTGATCAGAATTATCCAGTAATCGCCAAAGCTCTAGATAGAGCGGCTATTGAAGTAGGTGTAAACTTTATTGGTGGTTACTCAGCTCTTGTTCATAAAGGTAAAACAAAAGGTGATTCGGCCTTAATAGAGTCTCTACCAGAAGCCTTAAGTACAACAGAACGAGTATGTGCTTCTGTTAATGTAGCCACCACAAAAGCAGGCATTAATATGGATGCTGTAGCTCAAATGGGTCGAATAATTAAAGCGACTGCAGAAGCTACAGCTCATCAAGGTGGCCTTGGTTGTGCTAAGCTTGTTGTTTTTTGTAATGTTCCTGAAGATAATCCCTTTATGGCTGGTGCTTTTCATGGTGTGGGAGAGCCTGAATCTGTTATCAATGTAGGTGTTAGTGGTCCAGGTGTAGTCCTCAATGCAGTTCGCAAAAATCCAGAAGCAGATTTTGGTGCTCTTGCTTCAACAATTAAACATACGGCTTTCAAAATAACTCGCATGGGTGAGTTAGTAGGACGAGCGGCTTCTGCCAAGCTAGGCGTTCCTTTTGGCATTGTGGACCTTTCCTTAGCACCTACACCAGCTATTGGTGATAGTGTAGCAGATATTCTTGAGGCAATGGGGCTAGAGCGATGTGGCACTCACGGCACTACAGCGGCCCTTGCTCTCTTAAATGATGCCGTCAAAAAAGGAGGAGCTATGGCCTCGTCCTATGTAGGCGGTCTTTCTGGTGCTTTTATTCCTGTAAGTGAAGACGCAGGTATGATTGCCGCTGTTGAAGTAGGAGCTTTAACAATCGATAAGCTAGAAGCTATGACTTGTGTTTGCTCTGTCGGTCTCGATATGATAGCTGTACCTGGCGATACATCAGCAGAAACTATAAGTGCTATTATTGCCGATGAGTCTGCTATTGGCATGATTAACCGTAAAACAACAGCTGTTCGAATCATTCCAGTACCAGGTAAAAAAGTAGGAGACCATGTAGAATTTGGCGGTCTTTTAGGCCATGCTCCTGTTATGCAAGTACACCCTTTTAGTGCCCAAACTTTTATTAATCGCGGCGGCCGTATACCAGCTCCTTTACAGGCCTTGAATAATTAAAACCATAGAGGCACAGATATAATAGGAGTATTTCTTTCCATTTAGTATTTTTTAGCCCTAATTGCTTTAATTCTGGAATCCTGCTAACAGCCTATTTTAGCTGTTAGTGGGATTTTTGCTTTTCAAAAGAATGCCTTGCTTGTAACTAGTAAAAAGTAAGGTCGAGGCTTAGAAGGTTTTTCACATAATATGAAAAAAGATTATTAAAAAAAGAAGAATGGAAGTAAAAAAAGGGATCTTGATCATAAAAATAGAAGATCTTTACATATAGTAAGGTCTCAGGAGGATGGGCAAAATGAAAGAGGAAGATAAAAAACAAGAAAACCAGCAACTATTGGAAAAGGTTTCACAAAAGCTCGATAATATGGCTGTAGATATGGAGAAGCTTCAGGTAGCTGAGTATATAGAGATGCTCAACAATCCTAGGCGACTTATGTTTTTGAACTTTTTAGCTGGAATCGCTAGAGGATTGGGAATGGCAGTCGGATTTACCATTTTAGGAGCTATTGTTTTGATTGTCTTGAGAGAGCTGGTTGTTCTTAATCTTCCATTGGTTGGCGGGTTTATTGCAGAAGTGGTACGCATGGTTCAGAGTCAGATGGGAATGCCATAAAAATCTAAGAGGGGTAGTGAAGACCCATGCTTTCTCGACCATCTATTGATCATGAAGCACAGTGGGAAAAGCTTGAAGAGATGGAAAAAGAGAACGAGCGAATGCTTCACCATTTAACAGAAGATGCACTGGGTGAATCGCTCGGTGAATCGATTCAGGAATTGAGTGTCTATGACAATCATCCTGCAGATATCGCTTCGGAACTATATGAGCGTGAAAAAGATATGGGTACTCGTGATCGCTTAAGTCGTGAACTAGACGAAATCGTAGAAGCCAAAAAAAGAATTACTGAAGGTATCTATGGCATATGTGAAGATTGTGGGGAAGACATTTCTGCTGAGCGAATGGATGCCATGCCTACGGCTACCCTGTGTATTCGCTGTCAACGAGAAGAAGAAACCTTTCATCCCGATCGACACCCTAGGCCGATTGAAGAAGATGTACCACCATATCCCTGGGGTGGTCAATCTGATCATCTCTATTCCATTGGAGAGCATGGCCTCGATAAAGATGAACGAGATCCAACTATGTACGATGGCGAAGACACTTGGCAAGATATTGCCGAACATGGAACTTCGGAATCACCAAGCGATATTGAGTTTACACCGGAATATCCCAAAATCTATCCTGATCACGGAGAGCGAATCGGTGGATCAGAAGCGATTGAAATGATCCCCGTGGAAAAAGACAAAGACGGTACCTTCTATCAAGATATGGACGGTCAAGACGACGAAATAGGCCCACAAAGGTTGTAGAAAAAAGAAAGAATCTTTATAAAAGCCGCCCACTGGGGGGCTTTCTTTATTGCCCGACAATTTAGACAATTCAACCAAAGCTGTCATGGTGTGGACATAACGGTAAGGCCTTAAGGTTTTAACAATAGGTTCATAATATGATCTGGCCTCAGATGAGGCATTCTATGCCTAGACAAGGAGGGAGGTGAAAACACACATGCCTAACCGAAACAAAGCCGTTTTCCCAGGAGCCCAATCTGCACTAGACCGCTTCAAATATGAAGTTGCTTCTGAAATCGGCTTGTCTAACAAGATCCAAACCCAAGGCTGGGAGAACATGACTACTCGTGAAGTCGGAGCCATCGGTGGCTTCATGACTAAGAAGATGGTTCAACTAGCGGAGCAACAACTGGCTCAGAACAATGGTGTATCTAGTCAGCTTGCCCGTTCTGCTGGTGCCGACGCTAGCCAAGGAGCAACACAAGAATCTGGCCGATAAGGTTGTCATAAAAAAGGTCAGCTTACGAGCTGGCCTTTTATTGATCTTGTCCGCTAGTTGCATCTCCCTAAGCCTCTATGCTAGAATGAAACGATTCTCCGAGGAGGGAGTGTATCTTTCTTTGAAAAAGTGGCTTCCCCAAAAGGTGTCTAATAAGGCTTTTTGGGTAGTTGTGTTGGCCTTAATAGTTTCCGATCAGCTCACTAAATGGATTGTTCAACAGCAAATGAACTTACACGATACTATCCCATTGATCCCCAACATATTCCACATCACATACATCTTAAATCCTGGTGCGGCTTTTGGCTTAATGGCTTACCAGAAAAGTTTTTTTATCGTCGTTACACTGATAGTGCTGTTAGCTATTTTATATTTTTATCGCAAAATACCACCAGAACAATCTTCTTTTCGCTTGGGACTAGCTTTTCAAGGTGGGGGCGCTACAGGCAACTTAATTGACCGAGTTAAAGAAGGCTATGTAGTTGATTTTATTGACTTTAGAATATGGCCTGTCTTTAACATTGCTGATATTGCCATTACCTTGGGCGTTATATTGCTCATCTATAGTATTGTAACTATGCCTGAGGAAGATGAAAAAATTTTTAAGTAAGAAGCGGGGGAGTGCCCGTGCCAGAAGATAAACAAGACTGGCTTCCGGAAGAACTAGACGGGGAAGTTGTTCAAATGTCCGTATTGCCTGAAGATGCAGGAACTCGACTCGATCTCTGGCTTTTCAAAAAAGGTATAGCTCCATCGAGATCACATGGCCAGATCTGGATTCGAGATGAATTGGTTATGAGGGCAGAAAAAATACTAAAAGGGAATTACAAAGTAAAAGCTGGCGATATAATTGTAGTAAAAAAACCTTTCCCACAGCCCGTGGAAATTGGTCCAGAAGACATTCCTCTAGCTATAGTTTATGAAGATGATGATCTTGTTGTGATCAATAAACCGGCTGGTCTGGTCGTGCATCCTGCTGAAGGAAACCAGACTGGAACGCTAGTCAATGCTTTGCTTTATCATATTAAAGACTTGTCTGGCATTAATGGTGAGATTAGGCCAGGAATTGTACATCGCATAGACAAAGACACATCGGGGCTTTTAGTGGTAGCCAAAAACGATGTGGCCCATATAGATTTAGCCGCTCAAGTAAAGGAACACCAAGTCAAAAGGGAGTATCTAGCTCTCGTTCATGGTATCGTGCCTAGTGAGACGGGAAGAATTGATGCGCCCATCGGAAGAGATCTGCGCGATCGTCAAAAAATGGCCGTTAATTCTAAAGGTAAACCTGCCGTAACTCACTTTTCGGTCAAAGAACGATTTCCTGTGCAAGGTGGTTTCTCCCTAATTCATTGTACTTTAGAAACTGGCAGAACTCACCAAATACGTGTTCATATGGCTTATATAGATCACCCTGTAGCTGGAGATCCCAAATACGGACCTCGCAAAAGTGCCTTTAATTTAACTGGGCAGGCCCTTCATGCTTGGCGACTAGAATTCCAACATCCTCGTCATAAGAAATTAATGTCTTTCGAACAAGAACCTCCTGAAGTTTTTCAAAAACTATTGGGTAAGCTAAGACAAAAGGATTGACAGGATTCGACAAGAGAATTACAATAGTCCTAATAAGTTTAGACCATCCTTTAACTCGGTCCTGTGAGGCCGCCAAGGTTGGCCATCGTGAACTATAGGATTGATACAAGTACTTCCCAAGGAAAGGTACTTACCTCTATGGTAGAGGTGTATTTTCTAGGGTAAGTTCTGCCTATAAGAACGAAAGCCTGTCTTTGTCGGTACTCGACCAAAGGCAGGCTTTTTTAGTTTATGTTGTTGCTGTACCTTGTTGCAAGAGGAAAGGGAGGGTGAATTCCATGAATTTACCGGATAAAGCCCAGTTAATGGACTCAGAAGGCATTCGAAGAGCTATAACCCGTATTGCACATGAAATTGTCGAAAAAAATCAAGGTGTAGAAGATCTTGTCTTGGTTGGTATTCGACGTCGTGGTGTCCCCTTGGCACAACGTTTGCGGGAAAAGATTTCTGACATCGAAAGCTTAAATATTCCTCTTGGCTCGCTCGATATAACTCTTTATCGAGATGACTTATCGACATCTCATGTACAGCCAATTATTCACAAAACAGAAGTTCCCTTTTCTATTGATGGAAAAATCGTAGTTTTAGTCGATGATGTTCTTTTCACGGGACGTACTGTTCGAGCGGCCTTAGACGCTTTAATGGATATGGGTCGTCCACAGGCAATTCAATTAGCTGTTTTAGTTGATCGCGGTCACCGTGAACTTCCTATTCGTGCAGATTTTGTTGGTAAAAATGTTCCTACAGCAAAAAAAGAAATCATTTCCGTTTGTGTCCATGAGATTGATGGAGATGATAGTGTTTCTATTCAGAAGTTACACCTCTGATGGAACAACAGAACCTCCCGGTTTTCCAGGAGGTATTTTTGTGAACAATTGTGCCAAAAGAGCAAAGGAGGCCATAGTCTGATGAGCTTTCAGCGCAAAGATCTACTTGGCTTACGAGGTATGACTGCTCAAGAAATAAGCTATATTCTTGATACGGCCTTGCCCATGAAAGACGTAATCCAGCGAGATATCAAAAAAGTACCAACTTTGCGAGGTAAAACAGTTGTATGTCTTTTTTATGAAGCTTCCACACGGACTCGTACATCTTTTGAATTAGCTGGCAAATACATGAGCGCAGACACCATTAATATTTCAACTTCAACTTCTTCGGTAGTTAAGGGTGAATCGCTTATTGATACGGGCAAAACAATTGATGCGATGGGTGCTGATATCATAGTTCTACGACATGGTGCTTCAGGAGCACCAGCTTTGCTTGGTAAACATGTTAAAGCTCGCATTATCAATGCCGGTGATGGTTTTCATGAACATCCTACTCAAGGATTGTTGGACATGCTGACGATTCGAGAGCGAAAAGGTACTCTTGAGGGCCTTACTGTGACTATCTTGGGCGATATTCTACATTCACGAGTAGCTCGGTCTAATATTTGGGGATTGACAACAATGGGTGCTAAGGTTCGAGTTTGTGGACCGGCCACCTTATTGCCACCGGAGATAGAGGCCTTAGGTGTAGAAGCTTTTACATCTGTAGAAGAAGCTTTAGAAGGTGCTGATGTTGTTAACGTATTGCGGATGCAATTAGAGAGACAACAAAAAGGACTTTTCCCATCGATTCGAGAATATGCTCGTCTTTTTGCTCTTAACAAAGAGCGACTTAAGCGCTGTAAATCTGATGTACTAGTGTTACATCCTGGACCGATGAATCGCGGCGTAGAAATTGCCAATGATGTGGCTGATGCTGATTTTTCTGCCATTGAAGAACAAGTCACGAACGGTGTGGCTGTGCGCATGGCCATACTGTACCTGATGATGGGAGGAGGCACTGCCAATGGCTCTGTACATTAAAAAAGGCAGAGTAATTGACCCTGCTAACGAAATCGATGAGATTAGAGACTTAAAAATAGATAATGGTAAGATTGTGGCTAGTGGACTTGCTGTAGCGGAGGAAGCTACGGAAGTTGATGAGGTCATTGATTGTGAAGGTATGCTTGTGATCCCTGGGTTGATTGACTTACACTGTCATCTTCGTGAACCTGGTGGAGAAGCAAAAGAAACTATTGCGTCTGGAACGAGAGCGGCCGCTCGAGGTGGCTTTACAGCTGTATCTGCTATGGCCAATACAGCTCCTGTCTGTGATAGCCAAAGTGGTGTTGAGTTTTTGCTCAAAAGAGCGGCAGAAACAGGTATAGTAAGAGTTTATCCCATCGGAGCAATAACGAAGGGACTAAAAGGTCAAGAGCTAGCTGAAATGGCTGATATGGCTACTTGTGGTGCTATTGCTTTTTCCGATGATGGCAAGACCTTATCTCGCAGTGATTTGATGCGTCAAGCTTTACAATATGCCCAGATGTGCCAGCGCTTGATTATCTGCCATTGTGAAGATGACGACCTAGTTCATGATGGTGTGATGCATGAAGGTTATTGGTCTACCATTCTAGGCCTTAAAGGTATTCCAGCAGTTGCTGAAGATATTATTGTAGCGCGTGATATTCAACTAGCTGAAGATACAGGATCAGCTGTTCATATTGCCCATGTCTCCACAGCTGGAGCTGTTGAATTAATAAGACAGGCTCGAGCACGTGGTGTCAATGTGACTGGCGAAGTTTGTCCTCATCATTTAGCACTTACTGATAGCGCTGTTGAAGGTTACAACAGTTCTACCAAAGTTAATCCTCCCTTACGTACAGAAAAAGATCGCCAAGCACTAAAAGAGGGTTTGCGTGATGGAACACTTACCATCTTAGCAACAGACCATGCGCCTCATACGACTGAAGAAAAAGCACGTGAGTATGCTTATGCACCTTTTGGCATCTCAGGCTTAGAAACAGCTTGGCCTTTATATTGGCGTGAGCTTATAGAAGAAAAAGTTATGACCATTTCTGAAATGGTTGCCTCATTAACTATCCATCCTGCCAAACGTTGTAACTTACCAGGAGGCACTTTATCAGTAGGAGCTCCTGCTGATATTACAGTGATAGACCCTAATATGGAAGAAAACGTAAGCCTAGAAGGTTGGGAATCACAAGGGAAAAACACACCTTTCTTAGGTTGGACTCTTCGCTCTTGGCCCATATGCACTATTGTCAATGGTCAAATTGTCATGAAGGATCGCAAAATCGTAGATTGAATGGAGGACAAGAACTTGAAAGGTTACTTAGTTTTAGAAGATGGTTCCGTCTGGGAAGGAAATGCCTTTGGCGCGGCGGGAAAGCAAATTGGTGAAGTAGTTTTTAATACCTCGATGACGGGATATCAAGAAGTTCTTACCGATCCTTCTTATTGTGGTCAAATTGTTGTTATGACCTATCCCTTAATTGGCAACTACGGTATCAACGATGATGACTTTCAGTCAGCCAAACCAGCATTGAGAGGCTTTATTGTCAAAGAATGGGCACAAGAGCCTTCTAACTGGAGAAGTCGTCAATGTGTAAACAGTTATTTGGAAGAACAAGGTGTTTTTGCACTTGCTGATATAGACACAAGAGCGCTAACGAGAAAAATTCGCAGTCATGGTGCACTTAAAGGAATTATGGTAAGTGGTCAAGAGGAAATCAATGTACCGGCTCTGCTAGAGGAGCTCGCCAATTCTCCATCTCTCACAGAACAATGTCTCGTCGAAGAAGTAACGGCCAAAGAAAAATTTACTTTAGCTGGTGATGGTCCTCGCGTCGTTGTAATGGATTTCGGTGCGAAACAAAGCATTCTTTCCTCACTTCATGAGCGAGGTTGTGAAGTAGTTGTTGTTCCTGCTACAGCAACAGCTGAGGAAATCAAAGCATTAGAGCCTGACGCTATTATGCTTTCCAATGGACCAGGAGACCCAACAGCCGTTCCTTATGCTATTGAAACAGTGCGTCAATTAATTGGCTATAAACCGCTCTTCGCTATTTGCCTAGGTCACCAGATTCTAGCACTTGCATCAGGTGCAAAGAGTTACAAATTACCTTTCGGACATCGTGGTGGCAACCAACCTGTAAAAGACTTGTCAACTGGACGTATCTACATTACTAGTCAAAACCACGGCTATGTCATTGATGGGGATACTCTTCCCGAACACGTAGAAATCTCTCATATCAATATGAACGACAACTCTTTAGAAGGTATTCGTTTCAAGAATGTACCAGCTTTCTCTGTCCAATATCACCCTGAAGCAGGTCCTGGACCAGGAGATTGCAACATGCTTTTTGATCAATTCATGGAACTGATTGAAGAACACAGTGAAAGGAAGGCCTAAGATGTCCAACACAAAAGAATTGCGTAAAGTTATGGTTATTGGGTCAGGTCCTATTGTGATTGGACAGGCCGCCGAATTTGACTATGCCGGTACACAAGCTTGCCGTGCCTTGAAAGAAGAAGGCTATGAAGTAATTCTAGTTAACTCCAACCCAGCTACGATTATGACTGATGCCAATATTGCGGATAGAGTATTCATTGAGCCCTTATCACCTGACTTTGTTGAAAGAATTATTCGCCAGGAAAAGCCCGACGGTCTATTACCAACCCTAGGAGGCCAAGTTGGTCTTAACGTAGCTCGAGCTTTGGCGGAAAGAGGTATCTTAGAAGAGTTAAACGTGCGACTCCTCGGTACTCCTCTTTCAGCTATTGAAAAAGCAGAAGATCGCGATCTTTTCAAACAAATGATGGAAGAAATTAATGAACCTGTACCACAGTCTACGATTGTGGAAACCTTAGAAGATGCTGTTGCTTTTGCTGAAGAAGTAGGATTTCCACTTATCATTCGCCCAGCTTACACCTTAGGTGGCACTGGCGGTGGTATTGCCGCCACCATGGAGGAGTTCAAAGCAGTAGCTGTTCGTGGACTGAAGCACTCTCCCATTACACAAATCCTAGTAGAACGCAGTGTAGCTGGTTGGAAAGAAATTGAATTCGAAGTAATGCGCGACAAAGCAGACAATTGCATTACGATTTGTAGCATGGAAAACATTGATCCAGTAGGTATTCACACTGGTGATTCTATCGTAGTAGCTCCGACACAAACTCTATCTGATAAGGAATATCAGATGTTGCGTGCCGCTTCCATTAAGATTATTCGTTCTCTGAAGATTGAAGGCGGTTGTAACGTACAATTAGCTTTGAACCCCAACTCTTTTGAGTATATTGTTATCGAAGTAAACCCACGGGTAAGCCGCTCTTCAGCCTTAGCCTCTAAAGCAACAGGCTATCCTATTGCCAAAGTAGCCGCCAAAATTGCTATTGGCAAGACTTTAGATGAGATTCAAAATGCAGTAACAGGCAAAACCTATGCTTGCTTCGAACCCTCAATCGATTATGTAGTTATGAAAATTCCTCGTTGGCCTTTTGACAAGTTCACAGGTGCTCAGCGTCGTCTGGGTACGCAGATGAAGGCTACTGGTGAAGTAATGGCCATCGATCGAAGCTTTGAGTCAGCGCTGCTGAAAGCTATTCGTTCTTTAGAAATGGGAGTCGTTGGTCTTTATCAAAAAGGCTGGGAAGCTCTTTCTGATGAAGAACTTAGTAAAGCTCTCGTGGAAGCAGATGATCGTCGACTCTTCGTCTTAGGTGAGGCTTTCCGCCGTGGTTGGACAGTACAACAGATTAACGATATCACAGCTATTGACCTTTTCTTCCTTCACAAAATGCAAAATATCGTGAACATGGAAAAAGAGCTAAGCAATTATCGCAATCAAGATATTCAAGCTTTACCACTGGAACTGCTCAAAAAAGCTAAAAAGATGGGCTTCTCTGACGCCGAACTAGAGCGCATTCTAGCAATTGATGAAGTTACTATTAGACAACATCGTTTGGAAGCAGATATTAAGCCAGTTTACAAAATGGTTGACACCTGCGCCGCAGAGTTTGAAGCTGAAACACCTTACTTCTACTCCAGTTACGAAAAAGAAGATGAAGGACCGAGAACAGATCGCCCCAAAATCGCAGTTATCGGATCTGGTCCTATTCGGATTGGACAAGGTATTGAGTTTGATTACTGTTCCGTGCACTCTGTCTGGGCTATTGGTGAGAAAGGTTACGAATCTGTTATTATCAACAATAACCCGGAGACTGTATCTACTGACTTTGATACTGCTGACCGTCTCTACTTCGAGCCACTCTTGCCAGAAGATGTAATTCATATCTTAAACAAAGAAAAGCCAGAAGGCATTATTGTGCAATTTGGTGGGCAAACAGCTATTAACTTAGCGGCACCTCTAGCTGAAGCAGGCTTCAAAATCCTAGGTACTTCTGTTGAAGATATAGACCGAGCAGAAGATCGCGACCGCTTTGACCAAGTTCTTATCGAACTAGGCATCGCTAAGCCTGCCGGTAAGACAGCCACTTCTGTAGAAGGAGCTCTTGCTGTAGCAAGAGATATTGGCTACCCTGTTCTGGTTCGTCCTTCTTATGTTTTAGGTGGACGTGCTATGGAAATTGTCTATAATGACAACGAATTAATGAACTACATGACAACAGCCGTAGAAGTTAACCCTAAGCATCCTGTGCTTGTCGATAAATACATGATTGGTAAAGAAATTGAAGTTGATGCTATTTGTGACGGACAAGAAGTTCTAATTCCTGGCATTATGGAGCACGTAGAAAGAGCAGGCGTTCACTCCGGTGACTCCATAGCTGTCTACCCAGCTAATAACCTTTCTGAGCATGTCGTTAACAAAATCATCGAGTATACGACCAACCTAGCATTACACCTCAATGTAAAAGGTGTCTTGAACATTCAGTATGTACTTCATGACGAGCAAGTATATGTTATTGAAGTAAACCCTCGTTCTAGTCGTACAGTTCCCTATCTCTCCAAAATCACCAACATCCCTATGATTAACATTGCCACACGTATTATCTTAGGAGAAACGTTAGCGCAACAAGGTTATAAGGGCGGTCTTGTGCCCCCACCACCTTATGTGGCTGTTAAAGTACCAGTCTTCTCTTTTGGTAAGTTAGTGGACGTGGAGACTTCTTTAGGGCCTGAAATGAAATCTACAGGTGAAGTAATGGGTGTCGATGTGAACTTCCATAAAGCATTCTACAAAGCCCTTGTAGCTGGCGGTATGGATATTCCATCTTCAGGAACAGTCTTAGCTACTATTGCTGACAAAGATAAAGAAGAAGCAATCGCTTTGCTCAAAGAATTTTCTGAACTGGGCTTCCCCATTATGGCTACTGGTGGAACGGCTAAGGCTCTACAAGAAGCAGGTGTTCCTGTAGAAGCTGTCAACAAAATTGGCGAAGGCTCTCCTCATATTATTGACTTGGTCAAAGAAGATAAGATTCAATTGATTATCAACACTATGACCAGAGGAAAAGAGCCACAACGTGATGGATTTAAGATTCGTCGTGCCGCTGTTGAACACTCAATTCCTTGCTTAACTTCTCTCGATACAGCTGCTGTGTTGTTGCAGACCTTGAAAGCAATGCGCGAAGGCGATGATTTTGATATGATTCCTCTTCAAGAATATCTGGCCTAAATAGGAAAGGCGGCGATATAAGTGCAGCCTATACTTTATCATGCTACGGTACTTGAACAAGAAGAGCTAAAACCTGCTATTTTTCGAATTCGTTTTATGGCTCCTGAATTGGCCCGGCTATGTCAACCGGGTCAGTTCATCCAAGTAAGAGTTAATGCTATGGTCGATCCTTTATTGCCTCGTCCCATTAGCATTCATGACTTTGATAGTGAAGCAGGCACAGTCACTTTACTTTATCACCGAGTAGGCAAAGGAACAGCTATCTTAGCTCAATGCCAACCTGGCGAGCAAGTAATGATCTGGGGACCCTTAGGAAGAGGCTGGACACTGCCAGAGGCTCAAGACCTGCCAGCAGGAGACCTTTTACCTATATATGTAGCTGGCGGCATTGGCGTTGCGCCTTTATTGTCGCTAGCTAAAGCATGGAGCAAAGTTGGCAAACCTGGCATTTTGCTTTGCGGTGGTCGTTGCGAAGAACAGCTTGTAGCCCTAGAGGAATTCCAAGCTCTAGGCGTAGATGTAGACCTAGCGACAGAAGATGGTTCTGCTGGTCATTGCGGTCGAGTAACTGCTCTTTTTGACCATCTGCCCTTGTTAGGGAAGATGCCACTTCTATATACTTGTGGCCCTAAAGGTATGCTTAAAGCTATTCATGAATTGGCTCTCCAAAAAGGTTGGCCTTGCCAAGTTTCTTTGGAAGAGCGCATGTGTTGCGGTCTAGGTGCTTGCCTTTCCTGTGTCTGTAAAAGAGAAGCAAGTCAAGAAGGTAAAACTTGGACTCATGCCAAGGTTTGCACCGATGGTCCTGTTTTCTGGAGTAAAGAGGTGATTTGGGATGACTGATCTCAAAGTTAATCTTGGTGGCCTAGCAATGCAAAACCCAGTGACGACAGCATCGGGAACATTTGGCTTTGGGTTAGAATACGCACCTTTTGTGGATTTACGTCGACTTGGTGCTATTGTTGTCAAAGGAACGACGCTAGAACCACGAGAAGGTAATGCTACACCGCGTATGGCTGAGACTCCGGCAGGAATGCTTAACGCCATTGGCTTACAAAATCCAGGTATTGATGGTTTTATTAAGCAACACTTGCCAGCTTTACAACCTCTCGGAACACCGATCATTGTGAATATCAGTGGGAACACCTTAGAAGAGTATGGCCAACTTGCGGCCATGATTGATGCTTGTGAAGGTATTTCTGCCATAGAAGTAAACATATCTTGCCCTAATGTAAAGCAAGGTGGCATTCAGTTTGGTACTGTTCCTACTATGGCCGCTGATGTGACAAAAATGGTTCGTGAGCATACCAAAAAACCTGTCATTGTTAAACTATCACCTAATGTAACTGATATTACGGAAATGGCTAAGGCTGTTGTCGATGTCGGAGCTGATGCTATTGCTTTAATCAATACGCTTCTAGGAATGGCTATTGATACTAAGCAAAGAAAGCCTCAATTGGCTAATATTTTTGGTGGTCTTTCGGGACCTGCTGTAAAACCAGTAGCTTTACGCATGGTCTATCAGGTTCACCGAGCTCTTCCCGCCGTACCTATCTTAGGTATGGGAGGGATCACAACGGCAGAAGATGCTATTGAGTTTATTATGGCTGGTGCTACTGCCATCGCTGTAGGAACGGCCAACTTTGTTAATCCGAAAGCAACTATAGATATATTAGAAGGTATTGAAGCTTTCTGTCTTCAAGAAGGCATAAATACTCTTCAAGACTTAGTTGGTGCGGCCCATAGTAGTTAGATGATAATTATAATAAATAGTCAAAAAAGGAAGGCTTTCATCGATAGCCTTCCTTTTTTTGCAAAAAAAAGACCTCCCCTTATAATAGGGAGGCCTGCTTAGGCAAAATTATTTCAGGCGAAGTTATTGAGAGATTTATGCCAAAGCTTTTCGTCCTTTTTCTTCTGCAGGGGCCTTTAGCATGGCGGCTAATACTGTTGCGATGGCCGCTAAAACAGCGGCAACTACATATGCTACTGTGTAAGTGCCGGTGGAATCGACCATATAGCCAGCTAGCATAGGACCGAAAACACCACCAACACCCCAACCTGTAAAAATTACGCCATAGTTAGTACCTAAATTTTTCGTTCCGTAATAATCAGCAGTTGTTGCTGGTATTAAGGCAATAGATGCGCCATAAGCAAAGCCAATTACAATCAGTGCAGACGCTATCATGTAGGGAGATTCGATAAAGTTAAGTAAAACTAAGACTAGAGCGGCAGGAGCAAAAACATAAGTCATTGTTTTGGTACGACCGAGGTTGTCTGATAGAGCTCCAGAAGCTAAACGGCCACCTGCGTTGGCGACAGCTAGAATAGCTACTAGGATAAAGCCCCACTGAGCGCCGCTTAAGCTCATGATTTTGGCGGCATGACCAATTACCATCAGACCAGACATGGCAATACAAGCAAAGATAAGCCAGAGATAATAGAACTGAGATGTTTTGACCATTTCAGATACACTATATTGATGTCCTTGAAAAGCAGTTGTAGCACCAGCACCTGTATTTTTTGGTGTTGGAGGTGGTACAAGAAGCTGGGCCAACAAAACACTAATAACCATAAAAGAAAGACCTAAAATGAGAAAAGACTGTTGAATTCCATAGTTATTTAACATATATGTTGCTAAGGGGGAAGCGTAGATAGGAGCTCCACCAAAACCTGTTACAACAATACCTGTAATTAAGCCTTTTTTGGCTGGTGGAAACCATTTGATAGCTGCCGGAGTTGCGGCGGCATAGGCTAGTCCTATACCTGCACCTGTCAAAATACCAAAGGCTAGCATAACAGTCGTTGGTGTAAGGGATAGACTGGCGATAACTAGGCCAAGACCACATAGAGCACCACCGACGGTAGCAACTATACGAGCTCCAAAGCGGTCTTGCATACGACCAGCAGGCCACATAAGTAAGGCAAACATACCAATTGCTAAAGTGTAAGGTAAAGTAGCTTCAGTATTAGTCCAATTGAGAGTTTCTGTTAACTCTTTAGCAAAAACGCTCCAAGTATAAAGGATACCAAGGGTAAGATTGATTCCCAGACCCGCTAGAACGACTAGCCAGCCCCGCGACGATGAGTTCATTAGTTTCCTCCTTAGCTATTGAAACAGTGGCATCAATTATGTTGTCATTCATCATCAGTCTATGAGTTTTTACAACCAATCATACAAGGGTCAACTCATTGATAAGGACCATGGATTTTCTTTTTTTGGCTTTTTCTCTCTTTTTTCTCTACCAAAAAAGCGCCAAAAAATGCCCTCCCTCGCCATAACCGTTTAACATTGTATAGGATAATACAAAAAAGGACAAGTATTTTCTAAAAATTAACGTAATTATGATATTACACACACTTCTGTCTTTTTAGCGACTTGTATTTTTTATAAATTGCTAGTTTTCTCGTAGATCATTTGTGGATTAGCCATAATCGTCTGTTGATGATCATAAATTACAAAACCAGGCTTAGCTCCCGATGGTTTGCGTACAAAACGACGCTCAGTGAAGTCCACAGGAACTTTTGTACTTTGGCGGCCCTGGCTGTAATAAGCGGCGTAAGCGGCCGCGATTTCCAAAACTGTAGCAGGTACATCTTTATCTTGACGACGTAGAATAAGTACATGAGCTCCCGGAATGTCTTTTGTATGCAGCCAAAGATCTTTATCACGACCTAATTTCATTGTTACATATTCATTTTGACGGTTGTTGCGACCGATCAAAATCGTCCACCCTTCATACTCTACCTTTAGAGGTTCAGGAGGGGGAGCAGCTTTTTGCGTACTTTGTGACTTTTGCTTTCCTTGTTTTTGTTTCTTTTGTTTTACTTTCTCTTTTTCTTTTTCTTTTTGCCAGTAACCTTCTTGAACAAGCTCTTCTTTGATTTCTGCTAACTCTTCTAAAGATTCACTTTGCTCAAGCATGGTTAGAATAGAGCTCAAATATTGGAGCTCATTTTTTGTTTTTGCTAGTTGTTCTGTAGCTTGCCGTACTGTTAATGTTGCTTTGTTATAACGACTATAATATTTCTGCGCGTTTTCACTAGGCGAAAGAGCTACATCTAAAGGAATTTGGTGAATTTGTTCTGGCCTTTCTAAGTCATAAGCCTGTAGTACCTTTTCGCCACCTTGTAATTGATAAAGATTAGTAAGAATTAGATCGCCCCAAGTGCGACAGATAAGATATTTTTCCGCTTCTACTATATCTTGAGTCTGACTAACTTGCTTACGTTGTAGTTTATCCCATTCAATAGCTACTTTTTTTTGCAAACTTTGACGAAGTTGATTAGTTTTATCGATACTTTCTTTCCCATGATAGAAAGCATCGAGTGTTTCGTTAATACTTTCTTTTTCTGTTTTACTTAAAGTTTTTTCTAAATGCTGAAGAGGCCAGGGAGCGAAAGTTTTTAGCTCATCTCCAGCCCAGTATAGATAACTTTCTTTTTCTTTTTTGTCAAGATACTGTAATAGTTCTCTAAAAGCGATGATAATTCTTCCAAGTTCGTAATTACCACATTGGTCTGCAGTAATTTCTGCATTGAGACCAGCTCGGTAAATTATCTCTTGTGTTGTTTCCATACTAAGTCCAGCAATTTGTTGCTGTAATACCTTCACAACTTTTTTATCAGGTTCTGTATAGAGAAGCGAAGCTAGTAGTTCATCATTAAGCTGATTAGGAGCAATTTTGTTTTGAGCAGGTGGGAGGACGTAGGGTCGGCCCGGTAAGACTTCACGATGTCGACTAAGTGCATGACTGTAGCGTCGCAACCCATCGAGAATAGCAGATGATTCTTCATCTACTAGAATAAGGTTTGAGTGGCGACCCATGATCTCCAAGATTAACTTTTTCTCACTTCGACCTCCTAGCTCATCTTTCCCTTCAACTGTAATCATCACAATGCGTTCCCAGGGAATTTGTTCGATTTTTTTAACCCGTCCACTTTCTAAGTGTTTTCGCAAAACCATGCAAAACAGAGGAGGTTGGGGCGGGTTTGTTTTATTTACTTTAGTCATATGAAGGCGCGCTGTCATGGCCTGAACTGATAGCAACAAACGCCAATGCTTAGCACCGGTTCTCCCTAGAATATGAATCTCTTCTGGTAAGGGTTGTACTATGCGATCAATCCGTCCTGTAATTAAGGTTTCTTTTAATTCATCAACAATGTGATGAAGTGTAATGCCATCTAAGGCCATTTTGTTTGGACCTCCTTTGATTCATATTGATCATACCATGACCCTTTTAGTGGAGCAATTGAGAAATTACCATCTTTGTAGCTACTTTCTTGCTTGTCCTCGTCATGGAAAGCTTTTCCTGAACATAGTCATGAAAAAGAGAAGCATCAGCTTAGCTTTTTATTACCTTTCCACTAAGGAGGAACAGTCATGGGAAGAGAGAGCCCTGTCGATGGTAAGGACAAGTCACAGTCCTTAAGGGACAAGCCTTGGCATCAATTCACAACAGAAAAAGTACTACATTACTTTGAAAGTAATCAAGATAACGGTTTGTCCGAGCAGGCCGCCAAAGAGAGGTTAGCTTACGTAGGTCCTAATTGCCTAAAAAAAGCAGAGAGTGAGCCACTGTGGAAAAAACTATTGAATCAATTTCAAGATTTTATGATTCTTGTTTTGCTTGGCGCAACTCTTTTTTCCTTTTTCTTAGGTGAAATTGTTGATGCTGTTACTATTTTGGTAATTGTTGTTATGAATGCCCTGCTTGGCTTTGTTCAGGAATATCGAGCTGAAAAGTCCTTAGAAGCTTTGCAAAAGCTTACAGCACCTGAGGCTAAAGTGCTTCGTGGTGGACAAGTAAAAAAAATAGCGGCAGAAAAAGTTGTGCCCGGCGATCTTGTCTTTTTAGAAGCTGGTGATCGCGTACCGGCCGATTTAAGATTATTGGAACTGTCCGACCTCAAAGTAGATGAAGCGGCTCTTACAGGTGAATCGATTGCTGTTAGCAAGCAAATCGAAAGCATAGATGCTAGTGAGACAAGCCTAGGCGATCGAAAGAACATGGCTTATGCCGGAACTATGGTTACACAAGGTCGTGGTCAAGGCCTTGTTGTGGCCACTGCAATGGATACTGAGATGGGTAATATAGCTAACTTAATGGAATCAGTGGGCCAAGATATGACACCTTTACAGCGGCGTCTAGAACATTTAGGTAAAGTTCTTGTTGTACTATGTCTGCTAATCTGTACACTCGTTGTGTTAATTGGTTTATGGCAAGGAGAGCCTATCTATCGAATGCTCTTAGTTGGTGTTAGTCTTGCTGTAGCCGCTATTCCTGAGGGTCTGCCTGCTATTGTAACGATTGCACTAGCTATTGGTGTCCAAAAAATGATCAAAAATAGGGCGATTATTCGCAAGTTGCCAGCTGTAGAAACATTAGGTTGCGCTACCGTGATTTGTTCAGATAAGACAGGCACGTTAACACAAAATGAGATGACTGTTCGCGAAATGTTCCTTCCAGGTCAGAGTGATACGATAAAAGTTGATGGACAAGGCTATGAACCTATCGGTGCTTTTAGAATGCACGGAGAAGTCTTAAAAAACAAAGTTATAATAAAAGATCTTTTACGTGCGGCAACTATATGTAATAATGCGGTGCTTAAAAAGCCCAAAGGATCGTTATTACCCAAGAAAGAGGGCTCTTGGCAGATTCAAGGTGATCCAACGGAAGGTGCTTTAATGGTTTTAAGTGCTAAAGGAGGAATTTACCGTGAAAATGTAGAAAAAGAGTTTGAAAGAATAAGAGAGATCCCTTTTGACTCCAATCGCAAGAGAATGGCGGTCATTGTTAAAAACTCTTACCAGCGTTATTTTTCTTACGTCAAAGGAGCTCCTGAAGCAATTCTTAACCTTTCTTCAGCCGTGCAAAGAGATGGACAAACTTACTCTTTATCGGAAGAAGAAAAGCAGTCTTTGCTTTTAGAGAGTGAGAAGATGGGACAAAAAGCTCTGCGTGTTATAGCGCTAGCTTATCGAGTTTTACCGCACCTTGATATTACCGATGAAGATGTAGCTTCTAAGGCTGAAGAAAATTTGATCTTTCTTGGTTTTGCAGGCATGATGGATCCACCAAGACCAGGAGTTCAAAAAGCTGTACAACGTTGTCAGCGAGCGGGCATTAAGACGGTGATGATTACTGGAGATCACCCTGTTACTGGCCTAGCTATTGCTAGAGAATTAGGAATTGCCAAAAGCTCTCAAGAAGTGATTGTAGGTCATCAATTAGATAAAATGACTGATAAAGAGCTTATTGAGCGTGTAGAAGGGACTTCTGTCTTTGCCCGTGTTTCACCAGTCCACAAGCTTCGTATTGTAGGAGCTTTCAAAAAACAAGGTCAAGTTGTTGCCATGACAGGCGATGGTGTTAATGATGCTCCAGCTGTAAAAGAAGCAGATATTGGTATTTCTATGGGTAGAACAGGTACTGATGTAACGAAAGAAGCTTCTTCTATGGTTTTGGCTGACGATAATTTTGTAACTATTGCTACTGCTGTACAACATGGACGAACTATATATGATAACATACGTAAGTTTATCCGTTATTTATTGTCTTGCAATACGGGAGAAGTTCTTGTTATGTTTTTGGCCAGCCTCATGGCTATGCCTTTACCTCTTTTACCAGTACAACTGCTATGGGTTAACTTAGTTACTGATGGATTACCAGCATTAGCTTTAGGTTTAGAAAAGTCTGAGCCTGATGTAATGGAACGCTCACCACGGCATCCTCAAGAAAGTATTTTTTCAAGGGGACTTGCACAGAAGATTCTCTTTTGGGGAGCATATTGTGGTGTTGCTACACTAGCAGTTTTCTCTTATGGAATCTATCTTGGTGACTTAGATTTAGCCAGAACGATGGCTTTTTGTACACTTACTTTTTTTCAACTTTTTTATGTTTTTGACTGTCGCTCCGAAAAATACTCTATCTTCGAACTGGGGTGGACTAGCAATCCTTATTTAATTGGGGCAGTCGCTTTATCAGCCCTTATGCAAATAGCAGTCGTATATATTCCACCCTTACAATTGATTTTTCAGACTGTTCCTCTTGAGATCTCTCATTGGCTTGTTATACTGTTTATGGCAGGAGGATGGCTTCTATTGGCAGGAATCTGGCATTTCCTTAGCCGCAGAAATCGCTTAGTACATCAATCTCCTGTGGATTTGAAGAAATAGAATCAGAAAGGTGGCACCTGTGCAAAATGGAATTTGTAAAAATGCACGGATTAGGTAACGATTTTGTAATTGTTGATGCGAGAAAAAGTCCTTACTTAGAGCACAAAGATTGGGAAGAGGTAGCAATCAAAGTTTGTGACCGCCACTATGGAATCGGCGCTGATGGACTGATTCTGGTTCTTCCTTCTGAAATTGCTGACATTAGTTGGAGAATTATTAATCCTGATGGTTCTGAACCGGAGATGTGTGGCAATGGTATTCGCTGTTTTGCCCGTTATGTTTATGAGAGAGCTATTGTAACGAATAAGATTATCAAAGTAGAAACCTTAGCTGGCATTATTGTTCCTGAGATTCAGGTAAATGATGAAGGCAAAGTAGTAGCCGTGAAAGTAGATATGGGAGAACCTATCTTCGAAAGAAGCAAAATACCAATGACTGGTCATGCCGATAAGGTCATAGATGAAGAGATTGATGTAAATGGCAATACTGTAAAAATAACCGCTTTATCAATGGGCAATCCTCATTGTTTAATTTATGTTGATAAGATAGATCAAGCCCCCTTGACGGAGTGGGGTCCTCTAGTAGAAAAGCATCAAATCTTCCCCAAGAAGACTAATGTAGAGTTCGTAGAAATACTTAACAGAAATGAAGCCCATATGCGTGTCTGGGAAAGAGGTGCAGGACCTACCCTTGCTTGTGGTACTGGAGCTTGCGCTACTCTAGTAGGCTCTGTGCTAAATGGTTACCTTGATCGTCAAGCAACAATTCACTTGCCTGGCGGAGATCTTGAGATCGAGTGGGATGAAGGTAGCAACAAAGTTTTTATGACTGGCCCAGCTGTTGAAGTCTTTCAAGGGAATTATCCATTGGAATAAATAATAATTATTAATAGGGTGTCGTCATTTCGCTAGGAATCGGTTATAGTTAGTATGGGGAAGGCTATTTCCGTATTGCTTCGATTGTAGAGACGGAGCAGATTCGAGAGGCACTGGCACGTATGAAAGAAGCGATTAGAACAGCGGAATTATAAAAATTGCTTTTATCGAGGCCAGCTATTCTGGCCTCGATTTTTGTTACAAATAATGAGGTGACGCAAGGACATGATTAAGAGCATGACCGGTTATGGTCGTGGAGAAGCAGTCGGTTCTGGACAACAGGTAACTGTAGAAGTGAAAGCGGTCAACCATCGCTATTCCGAAGTGGTTGTGCGCATCCCACGTACCTACATGTCTCTTGAAGAAGCTATCAAAAAACAATTCCAAAAAGGTGTATCTCGTGGTAGAGTTGATGTTTTTGTAAATATAGAACAACTTGGTGAAGTAAATGGAAAGGTAAAGGTTGACAAGAATTTAGCACTACAGTATTATCAATCTTTGAAAGAGTTGGCAGAGGAACTGAGTCTTCCTAGTGATTTTTCTGTTCATCAATTCATTAATCTTCCTGAAGTTATCACATTAACTGAAGAGGAAGAGGATTTAGAGGCACTTTCGGAATTAGCTAGCAAAGCTGCTCAAAAGGCTTTAGATAGTCTTTTGTCCATGCGCATTAATGAAGGCACTGTTCTCTATGAAGATCTACTAAATAGAATTGAGCTTATCAAAGATTTAACAGAGAAGATCAAAGAGAGAGCACCTTTGCTCGTCGGTGAATATAGACAAAAGCTACAAGAAAGACTCAAAGAATATCTCGATCAGATTCCTGTGGACGAGCAGAGAGTGGCCATAGAAGTGGCGTTATTTGCCGATCGTGTGAGCATAACAGAAGAGTTAGTTCGATTATGGAGTCATCTAGAGCAATTTGAGAAGGCCCTTAACTTAAAAGAGCCAGTTGGCCGGAAGCTAGATTTTATCATTCAAGAAATGAATCGAGAAGTTAATACTATTGGTTCTAAAGCAAATGACTTAGAAATTTCTCGGCATGTTGTCAACTTTAAAAGTGAGCTGGAGAAAATCAGGGAACAAGTTCAGAATGTAGAATAAGGTATTAAGAGACTTATGTATGAGTCACCAGGTAAAGTCTTAGACGTAAAAGTTCTTTAATACAGGGGATTGCAGACATTCATCGCTACACTGGGCTTAGGGGGATAAGGCTGTGGATATAAAGTTGATCAACATCGGTTTTGGCAATATCGTTTCGGCTAACAGAATAGTGGCTATTGTAAGTCCTGAGTCGGCACCGATAAAACGGATTATCCAAGAAGCACGGGATCGGGGCATGCTAATTGATGCTACCTATGGAAGACGTACACGAGCTGTAATTATTGTTGATAGCGATCATGTCATTTTATCAGCAGTACAACCTGAAACGGTGGCTCATCGACTTTCAATTAAGGAGTCGGTACAACATGGAGAGGATGGAAACGACTAAAGGTGCTCAGATCTTGGACTCTTGGTTAGCACGGCTGAACCGAGGTGTACTTATTGTTGTTTCAGGACCTTCTGGGGCTGGTAAAGGCACACTTTGTCGAGCTTTGCTCGAAAAAGAAGCAGATATTATGCTTTCAATATCAGCAACGACACGAGCACCTAGAAGTGGAGAAATAGACGGTGTCCATTATTTTTTCTTAGAAAAAAAAGAGTTTATTCAAAAAATCAACGCAAATTCTTTTTTAGAATGGGCTCAAGTTTATGACAATTATTATGGGACACCTCGTGAAAAAGTGGAAGAGTACTTAAGTCAAGGCAAAAATGTTCTCTTAGAGATCGATATTCAAGGCGCTTTACAAGTAAAGAAGCATTACGAGGAAGCGGCACTTATCTTCATCGCTCCACCTTCACTAGAAGAACTAGCTAAAAGGATTTACGGTCGAGGAACTGACAGTACTGAAGTGATTCAGAAACGATTACGTTTAGCTTCTGAAGAATTGGAGTATATTGACAAGTATGATTACTGCATCATAAATGATGAAGTAGAAAAGGCGACGGAGCGCTTGCGAGCTATTGTGGCGGCAGAGCGAAGTCGAATTTATCGATTCTAAATGAATTTTTTGCGTAAATACAGAGGAGGCCTTCCCAAAATGAATCAACCATCTTTAGATCGTCTCATGGAAAATGTAGATAGCAAATATGCTTTAGTCGTCTTAGCGGCCAAAAGAGCACGAGCTCTGACAGAAAAAAAAGATTCCCTACCAGAACAATATAAGAACAAAAAAGCAGTTACTTTAGCCCTTCAAGAAATTGTTGAAGGTAAAGTGAAGTATGAACAACCGAAGGGCGGCATCAAATAGCCTTGAACAGTCATTGTCTACAAGGGAAAAGAATTGTAGTTGCCGTTACAGGTGGCATTGCGGCCTATAAAGCTTGTGATCTCGTTAGTCGTTTGATCAAGCTAGGCTCTGATGTGCAAGTTATTATGACGGCTGGGGCTACGAAATTTGTTACGCCTCTAACTTTTCAAACTTTATCTCGTAACAGAGTAATTACAGAAATGTTTGAAGAACCGAAGGAATGGAATGTTGCTCATGTGTCTGTCGCAGAAGCGGCAGACCTTTTCGTCGTTGCACCAGCTACAGCTAACTTAATTGGAAAGCTAAGAGCAGGTATTGCTGATGATTTTCTAACTACTTCCTTGTTGGCGACGAAAGCACCTTTATTGTTAGCACCTGCCATGAATGTAAATATGTATGATCACCCTGCCGTTCAAGAGAATATGGAAGTTCTGCGCAGGCGGGGCATAATGATCTTAGACCCCGCTGAAGGTCTTCTAGCTTGTGGTGTCGTTGGTAAGGGAAGATTGGCGGAAGTAGATCAGATTCTAGATAGAATCATGGAAATTATGAGTCACTCTCAAGCTTTAGCAGGCAAAGAAATACTCATTACAGCTGGTGGGACAAGAGAACCTATAGATCCAGTGCGCTATCTTACCAATCGTTCTTCCGGTAAGATGGGTTACGCTTTAGCGGAAGAAGCAGTCGCTCTAGGTGCAAGTGTTACTTTAATATCAGCCCCTACGGCATTACCGGCTCCGAGACAAGTAAATGCTATTTATGTCGAAAGTGCCAAGGAAATGCGTTCAGCCGTGCTGGAGCGTTATAACAAAGTAGACGTAGTCATTAAAGCGGCCGCCGTTGCGGACTATCGACCCTTAAAAGAATATGATCGGAAAATAAAGAAAAAAGATGATCGATTTATTCTAGAACTAGTTAAAAACCCCGATATACTAGCTGAACTCGGTCAGAATAAAAAAGATCAAATTCTTGTTGGTTTTGCCGCTGAAACAGATGAACTAGAAAAATACGCCCAAGAAAAGGTGCGTTCCAAAAACTTGGATTTGCTTGTAGCTAATGATGTAACTATTCCTGGAGCAGGATTTGCTGTAGATACGAATATTGTTACATTGTTTGATAAAGATGGACAAGCTGAGCCTTTAGCTATAATGAGTAAAAAAGAAGTAGCAAGACGAATATTATTAAAAATTAAAGAACTTTTATCACAACGATAAAAAAGAGAAGTCTTGAATTTCGTGGCTTTCCTTGTTAATCTAGGAAAGTGTAGATTAATACAGCAATATATCGAATGATGGTGAAAAGCCGTCGAAGGAGGAGCGTACATTGAATCGTAGGCGTTTATTTACTTCAGAATCTGTGACAGAGGGGCATCCCGACAAAGTAGCCGATCAGATTTCTGATGCCGTTTTAGATGCTATTTTTGCCCAAGATCCTATGGCTCGAGTAGCCTGCGAAACTTCCGTTACAACAGGATTAGTTCTCGTTGCAGGTGAAATTACCACGCAGTGTTACGTAGATATTCCCAAAGTGGTTCGTCAGACCATTCGTGAGATTGGTTATACTCGGGCTAAGTTCGGATTCGACTGCGAGACTTGTGCCGTACTCACCTCTATTGATGAGCAATCTCCCGACATCGCTATGGGTGTTGATAAAGCATTAGAAGACCGCAATAGAGAAATGAGCGATTCAGAGATTGAGTCTATCGGTGCAGGCGACCAAGGTATGATGTTTGGTTATGCATCTAATGAAACACCTGAGCTAATGCCTATGCCAATATCTTTATCTCATAAACTTTCCCGTCGACTTGCAGAAGTTCGTAAGTCTGGTGAACTTGAGTACCTTCGTCCTGATGGCAAGACACAAGTCACCGTTGAATACGAAGGTAACAAACCTGTACGTGTAGATACCATTGTTATTTCTTCTCAGCACTCTCCTGAAGTAACACTCGAACAGATTCAAAAAGATCTGATCGAGCGTGTGATTGTACCCATCATTCCCCAAGAGCTTATTGATGAACAGACACGCTACTTTATCAACCCAACGGGAAGATTTGTCATTGGTGGTCCTCAAGGCGATGCAGGCTTGACGGGACGTAAGATTATTGTAGATACTTATGGTGGTATGGCTCGTCATGGCGGTGGTGCTTTCTCTGGTAAAGATCCCACGAAAGTAGATCGCTCTGCGGCTTATGCGGCTCGTCACGTAGCAAAAAACATTGTAGCAGCAGGATTAGCTGATCGCTGCGAGATCCAGATTGCCTATGCTATTGGCGTAGCTCAACCTGTATCAGTTATGGTTGATACTTTTGGTACAGCCAAAGTAGACGAAGTAAAAATTGAAGAATGGGTCAAAGAAGTCTTTGATCTTCGTCCAGCTGGAATTATTAAAGCACTTGACTTAAGAAGACCTATTTATCGTAATACAGCCGCTTATGGCCACTTTGGTAGAACAGATCTCGATCTACCATGGGAGAGACTAGACAAAGTGGAAGACTTGAAAAGGTTGGCAGGTCTGTAATACAAAGCAAAAATACTTACTAAAGTCAATAAATCTAAAGAAGCCAGGAGCGACTTATTGCTCCTGGCTTTATCAATTTTTCATATAAGAGACTCTTTCTTTGGCTTAAAAGGTAAAGATTTGTTATAATGTTGATTAGATTTGCTTAGATCACGGAGGTGGGTGTTTGAAGGAAGAGGACTCAACAAAACAGTCTTTAGCTCAAGTGATTATAGACAGCACCCACAGCAATTTGGATCGCCCCTTCCATTATTTTATACCAGAAGAGATGAGAGCTCTTGTTGCGCCTGGCATAGAAGTATATGTGCCTTTTAATCATCGAGTTATTCGTGGCTGGATTATGGCGATTGACGATGAGCTACCTGACCATATAGCTTATCACAGCTTACAAAAGATCGTGGCTGTTAATGAACAATATAGATTGCAAAAAGACTTAATATCCCTTGTTCCTTGGCTGTCTGAAACTTTACTTTGCTCACAATCGGAAGTTCTCAAAGCTATAGCACCAGTGGGAGTAGAGAAGAAGCTTCAAGAATGGATTTTCTTACCAGAGAAGCTATCCAAAGAACAGCTTTATCTCTGGCAAGGTCTAGATCCTGATAGTGCAGAAATATTGACACGTCTTAATAATGCCGCAGGAAGAAAGATTAAGAAAAAAACCTTGTTAACTAACAAAAGTGAGAATACATCAATAGCTCTGCAGAGACTTCTAAAAGATCGCCTAGTTGAAGTAAAAAAAATTCTTTCTTCAGGTAAAAGAAGCTCCCCTAAGTCTTCTTCATCTAAAATTATTGTAGAGGAACCAAGGAAGCATCAGCTGACCTTAGAACAAGCCAAGGTGCTTAAAGAGATAGAAAAATCAATGCAAGAAAAGATTTTTCGAATTTTTCTGCTTCACGGTGTAACAGGCAGTGGAAAAACAGAGGTGTACATTGAGGCGGCTAAGAAAGTACTAGCACGTCATCAGCAAGTACTTTATCTCGTCCCTGAAATTGCCCTAACACCTCAAACAGGTCGTCGTTTAATGGAGCGCTTTGGCAGTTCGAAGGTCGTTGTATTGCATAGTGCATTGCCAGAAGCAGTGCGTAGAAAAGAATGGCAGAGAATTGCCTCCGGAGAAGTGGAGATTGTCATTGGCGCACGTTCAGCTGTATTTGCGCCACTACCAGACTTAGGACTAGTCATAGTTGATGAAGAACATGAGCCATCTTATCGACAAGAAAAAGACCCTAAATATCATGCTCGAGATGTAGCTATTCAAAGAGCTACTATTCATGGCGCTACTGTCTTATTAGGCTCAGCTACACCATCCTTAGAAAGTTACGAAAAAGCCAAAAGAGGTTTATATAGCATATTAGAGCTAAAAAACCGTGCACGGGGACAATCGATGCCTATCGTAGAGATTGTTGACATGCGTCATGAGTTATCTGAAGGTCACAAAGGCATGATCTCAAGGCCCTTGCATAAAGCCATAGAAGAACGTTTGAGACGGCAGGAACAGGTCATCCTATATTTAAACAGACGTGGTTTTTCCACTTTTGTTCTTTGTCGTGAATGTGGACATATTGTAAACTGTTCAAGATGCTCTATCTCGATGGTATACCATCGTAGTGGAGAAAAGCTACATTGTCATTACTGTCAAAAGAAAGAGGCTGTACCTACCACCTGTCCTCAATGTCGAAGCAAATCAATTCGATTTTTTGGTACAGGTACTCAAAAGATAGAAGCAGAATTAATGAACCTCTACCCGGAAGTCCCTATCTTGCGCATGGATCGAGATGTGGCTCAACAAAGTGGTAGTATGGAAGAAGTCATAGATAAATTTGCTCGTGGAGAAGCGCCTATTTTGATTGGCACACAAATGATCGCCAAAGGTCTTGATTTTCCTCGCGTCACCTTAGTTGGTGTACTCTCTGCTGATGCGTCCTTACATGTATCCGATTTTAGAGCTGCTGAAAGAACTTTTCAATTGCTATCGCAAGTAGCTGGTCGAGCAGGGCGGGCAGAAAAAATCGGAGAAGTCTTTTTACAAAGCTACTGTCCTGAACATTACTGCTTAGAAGCTGTAAAAAATCATGACTACTTGTCTTTTTATTATCGAGAAATACAGATACGTCATCAGCTTGGCTACCCACCCTACTCTAGGTTAGCTCAGTTCTTATTTACAGGAGCTGAGGACGAAGAAGTGCAATCAGCAGCACAAAACTGGACAGAGATACTTAATCATATAAGCAAAGAAGTAAATATCCCTCTCGACGTCTGGGGACCAGCGCCTGCATCAATCCACCGTGTGGAAGAGCGTTTTCGCTGGATGGTTACAGCTCGTCTAGAGGGAACGGGAACAGATCTTTTGCGATATCTTATTAGATTAACAAAACATAGTTATCAAGAACAAAAAAGGAAGCCCAAAGGAGTAGCCTTGAGTATCTCAATTGATAGCAGTGACTTATAAATCTGAATGCGAATAAGGAGGAAATATTTTGGCTATTTATGAAATACTAACAGTAGGTCATCCTGCCCTTAGAGAAAAAGCTCGAGAAGTGACTAAATTTAACGAAAATTTAGGTCGACTTCTTGATAATATGGTAGAAACTATGGTGTCTGCTCAAGGTGTCGGCCTAGCAGCACCACAGATTGGTATTGCTAAGCGTGTAGTTGTTATTGATGTGGGGCAGGGACCAGTTGAATTGGTAAACCCTGTTCTAATGGAGTACAAAGGAACTCTTCAAGAGTTAGAAGGATGTTTATCAGTACCTGAATTTACTGAAGAAGTAGAGCGACATGCCTGGGTGAAGGTGAAAGCACAAGATCGTTATGGCAAAGAATTCTTTATTGAAGGTACAGAATTACTTAGCCGTGCTTTACAACATGAAATTGATCATCTTGATGGGATTCTTTTTATTGATCGGACCCAACGAGGTCCTTTACAGGAGAGATAAGTATGCGCATCCTTTTCATGGGAACACCCGATTTTGCAGTTCCTACTTTACAGGCCCTAGTTGAAGCAGGTTATGAGATTCCTCTTGTAGTATCTCGTCCTGATCGCAAGCGAGGTCGAGGTCAGAAAACAATGCCGAGCCCTGTCAAAAAGGTAGCTCAAGAATTGTCAATACCAGTGCTTCATCCTGCTAAGCTCGATCAAGATTTTATAGAAATTCTACAGAAAGAAAAAATAGATCTAGGTGTTGTTGTAGCTTTTGGTAGAATTTTGCCGCCTGATCTTTTAAAAGCTTTACCAAAAGGCTGGATTAATGTACATGCTTCTTTACTACCAGCTTACAGAGGTGCTGCTCCGATTCATAGAGCTGTTATGGCAGGAGAACAAGAAACGGGCATTACTACAATGCTCATGAGTGAAGGTCTTGACGAAGGCGATATGTTGCTACAAGAAAAAATAGCAGTTCACGAAGATGATACAGTCGGTAAAGTCCATGATCAATTGGCTCTTGTGGGAGCATCTTTGTTAGTGAAAACACTGAAAAAGTTAGAGCAAGGGCAATTAAAACCACAGCCACAAAATCATGAGGAGGCTACATATGCTTCCATGCTCTATGTAGAAGATGAGCAAATAAATTGGCAAGAATCGGCTGAAAAAATCCATAACCAAGTTCGAGGCATGAATCCTTGGCCAGGTGCCTCCATGAAAGATAATGGAAAAATAGTAAAAGTATTCAAAGGGTGCTTGCGTAAAGAAGGCCTCGCTTTAGAAGGCAACGGTCAGCCTGGTGAAATTATAGCTATAACAGGAGAAGAAGTAGCTGTAGCGACTGGGCAGGGGCTTTACTGGCTACAAGAAGTACGTCCTGCTGGTAGTAAAACCATGACGGCTGGTGCTTATGTTCGTGGACGTAGAATTGCAAAAGGATACTGTTTCACCTAAAGCCCCATAAATGACAGGAGAGGTGAAGAATGCACATACGCAAAAGATTGTTTATTGGCTTAATGATTGTAAGCTTCGTTACTGTACTATCTCTTCTGTTACTTGGGTGGTATACCATTAATTATCAAGATCACCTGTGGAATCAGGCTTTGATTGGTCTCATTGGTCTTGTTTTTCTGGTTCTTATTCTAATCATTGCCTTTGGAATTGCAGCAATGATCTTTTCTATCTGGCAAGATAGGGCTATACCGCAGTTATATCGATGGACTCGCATGGCTACTAATGTCTTATTTCCTTTAGCTTTGGTACTAGCTAAAGTTTTAGGTATATCGTCAGATCGTCTTAAAAGTAGCTTTATTGAAGTAAGTAACCAGTTAATAAAGACAAGAGAGTTCAATATTTCACCAGAAAGAATCATGATCTTAGGGCCTCATTGTTTACAAAAATCTAGTTGCCCTTACAAGATCACGCTTGATATTAACAATTGCAAAGAATGTGGAGCTTGTCCTGTTGATGAATTAAAGCGCTTAGCTAATCGCTACGGTGTCGTGCTTACTATCGTATCGGGAGGAACATGGGCTCGCAAAATGATTATGGAGCGAGCTCCTCAGGCGATTGTAGCTGTTGCCTGTGAAAGAGATCTTACTAGCGGTATTCAAGATATCGATCGGATTCCCGTAATTGGAGTATTAAATGATCGGCCCGAAGGTCCTTGCTATAATACACGAGTAAACTTAGAAAAAGTGGAAGAAGCAATTCGCTTTTTTCTTTACGGAGATCGACAAGGTTGGCAAATAGAAAGTCCATCTTCTTCGAGAAAAGTGCTAAAAAAAACCAGGACTAGCAAAATTATCAGTTAGAGGTGCTTTGATGAAAGAATCTGCTCGCCAGGTAGCCTACCAGGTACTTGCAGCGGTAGAAGAAAGACAAGCTTATGCTAATTTACAATTAACCCATCTATTGAACAAAAGCAATCTGGCTAGACTTGATCGAGCATTTGTTACTGAACTCGTTCTTGGTGTGTTGCGACGTCAAAATGCGCTAGACTACGCTATCAATCAATTTCTAGAAAGGCCCGGTAAATTGCCCAAAGAAATTAGAAGAATACTCAGACTGGGCTTTTATCAAGTGCTTTTTCTAGATCGTGTACCTAAAGAAGTGGCAACGAATGAAACAGTAGAGCAAGCTAAAGGTTTGCTAAAAGGGAAGTTTATAGCTCTTGTTAATGGTGTAATGCGCCAACTGGCAAGAAAAGAAAGTATTATTTGGCCTACTTGGGAAGCTAATCCCTTGCAATATCTTGTTGTTGTTGAATCTCATCCTAAGTGGCTAGTTGAACGGTGGGTCAAACAGTATGGCCTAGAGAAAACAAGAGCAATCTGTGAAAGAAACAACCAATCAGCTTCTGTTTCTATACGGGTCAACGCTTTGCGCATAGATCGGCAAGAGCTATTAGAGGATTTTGCTAAAGAGCAAATAGAAGCTAAGGAAACAGCTTTTTCAACAGTAGGCTTAAAATTAAGTGCCCCCTCGGCTATTACAGCCCTGCCAGGCTTTTGGGAAGGTTTATTTACCGTACAAGATGAAAGCTCTATGGTTATAGCACCTATTCTTAATCCACAGCCAGGTGAAACAATTATCGACGCCTGTTCGGCCCCAGGTGGCAAAACGACTCATCTTGCTGAACTCTCCAAAGATGAAGGAACAATCCACGCTTGGGATATTCATCCTCACAAATTAGGACTTATTCGTCAAAATTGTGAACGACTAGGCATTAATAGTGTAACTATAAGTAGAGTTGACGCTCAAGAGCCGCCTAAAGATCTTCACGGTCAAGTAGATCGTATCCTTGTAGATGCACCTTGCAGTGGCTTAGGCGTATTGAGAAGAAAGCCAGAATTGCGTTATCGCATTACAGAAAAAGATATTATCTCCTTAAAGAGCTTACAAGCTAAGATTCTTGACGGACTAGCACCACTTTTGCGTTCTGGTGGAATACTCGTTTACTCTACTTGTACTATTGAACCAGAAGAAAATTTCCAACAAGTAAAAGATTTTTTACAACGTCATCCAGACTTTGAAGCTGACGAACTACTTCCCTATATACCTGAACTAGATTTCTCTGAGGAAGAAAAAAGACAGATCGACAAAGGTTTCTGGCAGATCTTACCTCACCGCTATCAAACGGACGGCTTTTTCGTAGCTCGTCTAAGGAGGAAATAAGACCTTGGTCTCAGCAACTCCCTCTTTTCGAGAAATGCTACCAGAAGAAATAGGCGACTACCTACAAAGGCATGGTCATCCCAAATACAGAGGCAAGCAAATTTTTGCCTGGCTTCAAGCTCAAGCTGTCGTAAATAGTGAAGAAATGACTGATTTACCACAATCATTGCGCAAAGAAATAGTTGAAGAAAAGCTACTAAAACCACTACAAATAGAAAAAAAACAGATCTCTCGAGATGGTACAGAAAAATACTTATGGAAGCTTGAAGATAATGAGTTCATCGAAACAGTTTTAATGCCTTATCAGCGCCAACAAAGCCGCCAACGTGTGACACTTTGTTTATCAACGCAAGTGGGCTGTCCACTAGCTTGCAAATTTTGTGCCACAGGGAAAGAAGGTTTTACTCGTAATCTGACTACTGCAGAGATTGTAGGGCAGGTTCTTGATATTACAGCTGAAAAAAGAAAGCAAGATGATGACTTCAAAGTAACAAACATAGTTTTTATGGGTATGGGTGAGCCCTTGTTAAACTATGATGCTGTAAAAAAAGCGATTCAAATACTAACGCATCCTCAAGGACAAGCCATCGGACAGAGAAGAATTACTGTATCAACAGCTGGGATCATACCTGGTATTGACCGTTTTACCGACGAAGGCTGGGAGGTAAATTTAGCGCTTTCCCTTCACGCCGTTGACGAAGCTCTTAGAAGTGCCTGGATGCCAGTTAATCAACGCTATCCACTAAGTGCTCTTTTACAAGCTTGCAAAAGATACTGGGAAAAGACAAGACGCCGTCTTTCTGTGGAATATGCACTTATTGCAGGTGTTAATGATAAGCTTGAAGACGCCAAAAAGCTAGCTCATATTTTTCACAGATGGCCTATCCACTTAAATATTATCCCTGTTAATCCCGTGCAAGAAAGTGGCGCACAAAGACCAGCGCAAGAATCACTTCGAAAGTTTGTACAAGAGTTAAAAGGACGAGGCTTAGAAGCTGTTATTCGGGAAGAACGGGGCACTGATATTGATGCTGCTTGCGGTCAACTGCGAAGCAAGAAGCAGAGCGAAAAGGGGGAAGCTTGATGAAGTATCTAGTGCAGTCTATCGCTCGAACTGATATAGGAAAAGTACGAAAAACTAATGAAGATAGTTTTCTAACAGATTCTAATGATAGAATTTTTATTGTGGCAGATGGCATGGGAGGCCATGAAGCAGGGGAAGTGGCCAGTGCTTTAGCTGTAAAAGCTATTGCAGAATATTTTGAAAAACAAGACGAGGCTTCTAGAGGAATTAAAGCATTAGAAAAAGCTTGTCGAGAGGCAAATAGTCGAATTTATTTAGAAGCACAAAATAATAGCAAATGGGCAGGTATGGGGACTACTGTAACAGCTCTGCTTATTACCGACAGCACTCTTTGGATAACACATGTAGGTGATAGCAGAGCATATAAGTACAGCGGTGGCAGACTTTACAAACTTACAGAAGATCATTCTCTTGTAGAAGAAATGTTGAAAGACGGCAGAATATCTCCAGAGGAAGCGCAAGCACATCCCCAGAGAAACATAATTACAAGAGCACTGGGGACAAAAGAAGAGATAGATATTGACTTGGTAGAAGAACAGTGGGCTGTGGAAGATCTTATGATTTTATGTACTGATGGCTTAACTAATCTAGTATCAGAACAAGAGATTGAAAAGATTTTGCAGAGTCTACCTCCTTATCCTTATCAACAAAATCTTTTAGAAAAAATTGCTGACCGAATGATGGAGCTTGTTCTAGAACGAGGAGGCCATGATAATGTTACCTTCTTGATTCTCTGGCAGGATAATAACGAAGGATGGACGCAATGAAGGGTCGCATATTTGGAAATCGCTACGAGATAGTTGAATATCTTGGCGGCGGTGGTATGGCTCAAGTCTATAAATCCTGGGATCGTGTTCTAGAAAGAGCTGTTACAATCAAATTTCTTCGCGAGGGCCTCACTAATGATGAAGAATTTGTACGTCGCTTTCGACGAGAAGCACAGGCTATTGCCTCCTTATCCCATCCCAATATCGTAAATGTCTATGATGTTGGTCGGGAAGGTGAAACAGACTACATAGTGATGGAATATATAGACGGACCGACTCTAAAAGAAGTGATACGTCGTAATGGTTCTTTAGAGCCTGTAGAAGCTGTCAATCTGGCCCGTCAAATTTGTGATGCTCTTGAACATGCTCATGAGAAAGGCATTATCCATAGAGACATAAAACCTCATAATATTCTGCTAACAGCATCAGGTCGGGTAAAAGTAACTGATTTTGGAATTGCACGTTCTACTACACAAAACACTATGACCATGGATAGAACTATTGTCGGCTCTGTCCATTACCTATCTCCAGAGCAAGCTAGAGGTCTTCCAGTTGATGAAAAATCAGATATCTACTCCCTTGGCGTTGTTCTCTATGAACTTCTCAGTGGTCATGTTCCTTTTCAAGGCGAGACACCTATTGCCGTTGCTTTACAACAAGTTCAGCAAAACCCGCCTCCAATATCAAAAAGCACACCGGAAATTCCTCGAACCTTAGAAGAAGTCGTAATGAGAACCCTAGAGAAAAATCCAGAGCGTCGGTATGGGAATGCTAAAGCATTAAAAGATGACCTAGATCATGTTTTTTCAGGAACAATAGTTGGACGTCTTCCTTTAGAAGATGATAGCCCTACAGTACGTTTAGAACAACCTCTTCCCTGGCAAGAACATGGAAAGCTAGAAACAAGAGAGCCTAGCTATTCTAATAATAAGAATGAAAAAGAAGAACCGACAGCTCGTATTAATTGGAAAATAGTACTTTCTTCATTACTCTTATTAGCCTTGATAGCTTTTGCAAGCACATTTGCCTGGCAACGTTATATGAATGTTCCAGAAGTAATGCTTCCTAGGGTTGTTGATATGCACTACATGGAAGCGATTGAAGCTATAGAAAATGTAGGCCTGCAAGTACAAGTTGAAAGAGTAAATCACAACCAAATAGCAAGAGAGGTTGTGATTAGCCAAGATCCAGAAGGCAATCGTATGGTTAAAGCGACGCGAGAAGTACGTTTAACCGTAAGCCTTGGGCCCAAGCTAGATCGAGTTCCTTATGTTACAGGCATGACGCAACGAGAAGCTCTGATTAAACTACAAGAAGCAGAATTTTCCTATGATGTGGTCGAGGAATACGATAATAGAAGGCCAGCAGGCACCGTAATTAGTCAGAAACCGGCGGCCAATACAGAACAGCCTATTGGAACGATTATTGAATTACTAGTAAGCAGAGGGCCTGAAAACCAACCTATTATGCCAGCTCTTACAGGACTGTCTATTGAAGAAGCGAAAACGGTACTAGCACCTTTAGAGGTAAGAATAGAACAGCGAGAAGAAGCAAGCGATAGTTTTGGTCAAGGCCTTATTATAGGGCAAAATCCTGCTTCTAATAGCAATGTAGAAAAAGGCTCTACCGTCACAATTACAATTAGTACAGGAGCAGAAGAGAAAAAAGCAGAAATAGAAAAGAAGAAAACAACCGTAACGATTATGATTCCTGAGGAACGTACAGAGTCAAAAGTCCGCATTATTCTCCAACAGGGAGCAGAAACCATAGAAGCCTACTCTGGAACTCACGCAGGTGGAGATGCCGTAACTCGTCAAGTAGAGTATCAAGGAAGAGCAATTATTCAAGGATTCCTTGATGGTGAAAAAGTATTTGAACGTCAAGTTGAATAACGAAGGTAAAGGGAGTGCTAGGAGATCACCGTGAATCTACCGGGAAAAGAAGGTACTATAATTAAAGGGTACTCTGGATTCTATTACGTTTTATCAGAAGGAACGATCTTTACTTGTTCATTACGAGGCAAGTTTCGCCAAAAAAAAATGGAACAAACTTTTTTACCAGGTGATCGAGTCGTAATAAGCTTACTTGAAGGTGACAAAGGAGTTATCGAAGAAGTATTACCAAGAAAAAATGAGCTATTGCGTCCTACGATCGCTAATGTAGATCAAGCCTTGCTGGTCTTTTCGCTAACCTCGCCTGATCCTGACTTTGCACTCATCGATCGTTTGTTACTATTTACAATTGAAGAGCAGATAGAGCCTATTCTAATCTGGACAAAAAGCGATCTAGCCACAGAAGAATGCATCGAAAAAGCCAAAGAAAGCTTTGTACAAGGGCAGATAAAACAAGTTATAGTATCGGCCGAAACTATGAATGGTATTGAGGCGGTAAAAAATCTACTGCGTCAACGCATTACCGTCCTTGCTGGACCATCAGGTGCAGGCAAATCCTCTTTGCTCAATGCTTTACAACCTGGCCTAGCCTTAAAAACTGGTGAAGTAAGTAAAAAAACAGGCCGAGGCCGCCACACAACTCGTCATGTAGAATTATTACATCTCTCTTTTGACGCTCTGGTAGCCGACACACCAGGTTTTTCTACTTTGAATTTACCAGCTCTGACTGCCCCTCAACTAGGAGAACTTTTTCCTGAAATAGTTGATTTGATGGGTCAATGTCGCTTCAATAGCTGTCTTCATCGCACTGAGCCCGATTGTGCAGTACAAGAGGCTGTTGAAAAAGGCTTAATTCATCAACGAAGATATGAAAGCTACTTGCTTTTCCTTGAAGAACTTATCAACCAAGATCGCCGCAAACCGAAAGGAAGAAAAGAATGACCATAAAAATCGCCCCCTCAATCTTATCGGCAGACTTCGCTAGATTAGGTCAACAAGTAGCCCTTGTAGAAAAGGGTGGTGCTGAATATCTTCATATTGATGTGATGGACGGACACTTTGTTCCTAATATCACTATTGGACCACTTGTGGTGTCCGCATTAAGACCTCATAGCAAAATGATTTTTGATGTCCATCTGATGATAGAATCGCCTGATCAATATATTCCTGAATTTATTAATGCTGGTGCTGATCTAGTTACAGTTCATCAGGAAGCAACAAAACATCTTCATCGTACGATTTCTCTCATCAAAGAAAAAGGCGTCAAAGCTGGCGTATCAATTAATCCAGCAACGCCTTGGCAGACTTTAGAATATGTTCTCCCCATGGTAGACCTTGTTCTTATTATGTCCGTCAATCCCGGTTTTGGAGGACAAAAATTTATTCCTTCTGCTTTGAAAAAGATTAGTGCACTAGCTCATTACAAAAAAGAGCATGAATTAAACTTTGAGATTCAAGTAGACGGTGGAATTAACCGTTCCAATATAGCTCAAGTCGTGCAAGCCGGAGCCGATGTCTTGGTAGCAGGATCGGCGATTTTTAACACCGAAGATATTGAACAAGAAGTAATAGCCTTGCGAAAGCAAGGAGAGCTGGGTCTAAGTGGAGACTTTGTTAATTGACTCTTCCCATGGAAAAAGATATAATTGCAAGGTCTTCTCAATAATTGAACATAACCATTCCTTCGGGGTAGGGTGTAATTCCCGACCGGCGGTATAGCCCGCGAGCTTTTTAAGCAGATTCGGTGTAATTCCGAAGCCGACAGTTACAGTCTGGATGAGAGAGGGAAAAGGACAAGCTTTTCTACTTTTATAGAAGTAGGAAAGCAGTCTGTTGTATCTAGAAACCTCGGGGAAAGCTACCCTTGAGGTTTTTTATTTTCCATGGAAAAGGTAGGAAGAGGATGAAGGATGCAGATGTACTGTTTATGCAGAGAGCTATTGAGCTTGCTCTAAGAGGAAAAGGAAAAACAAGTCCTAATCCGCTAGTAGGTGCTGTGATCGTAAAAGATGGTCAAATTGTAGGAGAAGGTTATCATCAAAAAGCAGGGACAGCTCATGCCGAAATACACGCGTTGGCCCAAGCTAATGAAGAAGCCAGAGGTTCTACGCTTTATGTGACCTTAGAACCATGTAGTCACTATGGCCGGACACCACCTTGTACGGAAGCTATCTTGAAGGCAGGCGTAAAAAAAGTTGTTATGGCTATGCTTGATCCCAACCCACAAGTTGCCGGAAAAGGGATGGAAAAGCTCAGACATGAGGGTGTTGAAGTACAAGTAGGTCTTCTATCTCAAGAAACTGCTGAGATAAACCAGCCTTTTCTTACCTGGATAACTGCTCAACGTCCTCACGTGCTGGCGAAGTGGGCTATGACTGTTGATGGTAAGATAGCTACCCTAAGTGGTGACAGTAGATGGATTTCTTGTCCAACTAGCAGACAGTTAGTCCATCAGTGGCGTCAAGACAAAGATGCTATATTAGTAGGCATCGGAACAGTTCTAGCTGATGATCCGCAACTTACGACTCGACTTGCTGATTTTGATCCTACCTTTGATCAATCAGAACAGAGACACCCTTTGCGAGTAATTTTAGATAGCAAAGGGCGTACACCCTTAACTGCGAAGGTATTGAAGGCAGAAGGAAAAACGCTTATAGCAGTTACGGAGCAAGCCCCTTTAGAGAAAGTTAAGGCATTAGAAGCAATAGGTGCTACAGTGTGGCTTTGTCCACAAAATGAAAAAGGAAGGATAGATCTGCCTTCCTTGATGGCAAGACTGGGGCAAGCAGGGATTACTTCCTTACTAGTAGAAGGAGGCTCTTCTGTACACGGTGCTTTTTTGGAGGACAAGCTCGTTGACCAAATAGCAGTTTTTATAGCCCCAAAGCTTGTAGGTGGTGCTACAGCACCTTCACCAGTCGGTGGTGGCGGCGTGGAACTAATGTCTCAAGCTTGGTTAGTAAAAAGATGGCGTGGTCAACCTTCCGGTGAAGACTATTTACTAGAAGGGACTCTACGGGAGGTGATACCTTGTTTACAGGGATTGTGGAAGAACTAGGAAAAGTAAAGGAAATTAGAAGAGGTCCTCGTTCGGCCCAATTAGTCCTAGAAGCTCAAAAAGTGCTTGAAGATGTGAAAATGGGAGACTCTATTGCAGTCAACGGAGTTTGTCTTACAGTCGTGGAATTTGCCAAAGATTATTTCGTAGCAGATGTGATGGATGAGACATTGAGAAAAACAGCACTGGCTAGAGTTCAGAGAGGTAGTTATGTCAACCTTGAGCGAGCCTTACGCATGGGTGATCGTTTAGGAGGACACATCGTATCAGGTCATGTCGATGAAGTAGGGGAAATAGTAGGTCAGAAGAAAATCGATATTGCTGTTATAACAGCAATTACTTGCTCATCAGACCTTCTCAAATACCTGATACCGAAAGGATCTATTGCTATTGATGGAATTAGCCTCACTGTTGTTGATGTCACTCAGCAGGGCTTTACAGTATCGCTTATCCCCCATACAGCTGGCGAAACAACTCTAGGGATTAAGAAAAAGGGAGATCTGGTTAACTTAGAAGCAGATATGCTGATGAAATATGTAGAACGTCTACTTTCTACACAGAGTGAAGAGGGGACGAAAAAAACGGCAAAGGGTAACCTAACAAGAGAATTTTTGCTGGAACAAGGCTACTGATTCTTTTTTTGATCAAGAGAGTGAATCAGTAATCCTCTTTTAGAAACTCCTCTTTGCTCTTCTCTGTCTCAGTGGTTTTCCTAAATAACAAGGAGGTGATTCCTGTGTCTTTTCATAGTATTGAAGAAGCAATTTCTGATATTCAAGAAGGCAAAATGATTATTGTTGTTGATGATCAAGATCGGGAAAATGAAGGCGATCTGTTAATGGCCGCTGAAAAAGCAACGCCAGAAGCGGTAAACTTCATGGCTAGCTATGGTAAAGGCTTAATATGTGTGCCCATGTCAGGAGATCGCTTAGATAGTCTTGAACTTTATCCCATGGTTCAAAATAATACAGATCGTATGGAAACAGCTTTTACAGTATCTGTTGACGCGTCATCTTGCACGACAGGAATCTCTGCTTTTGAACGTTCTCAGACCATTCAAGCGCTCTTAGATCCTAAGACTAGACCTTCAGACCTTCGTAAACCAGGCCATATCTTTCCTTTGCGTGCTCGTGATGGCGGTGTTTTAACGAGAGCTGGTCATACTGAAGCAGCTGTTGATTTTGCACAAATGGCTGGTCTTTATCCTGCTGGGGTAATCTGTGAGATCATGGCTGATGATGGCACAATGGCACGAGTTCCTGCTTTAATAGACTTTGCCAAGAAACATAACTTAAAGCTTGTTACAATTGCTGATCTTATAGAATATCGTAGGCGCAAAGAAAAACTAATCCGACGGGTGGAGACTATCCAATTGCCTACTAAGTACGGCAATTTCCAAGCTGTAGCTTATGAAAGTCTTTTAGACAAAGAGTGTCACCTTGCTATCGTCAAAGGAGATCTTAAGCAGAGTGATTCTTCCGTTCTTGTTCGTGTCCATTCAGAGTGCTTAACTGGAGACGTCTTAGGCTCAAAACGTTGTGACTGCGGAGATCAATTAGCCGCCGCTTTAAGAACAATTGAAGAAGAAGGTCGTGGCGTCGTTTTATATATGCGCCAAGAAGGCCGCGGCATCGGTTTATTAAACAAAATAAAAGCTTATAAACTGCAAGATCTAGGTGCAGATACAGTTCAAGCAAATGAAATGTTAGGCTTCCCTGCTGACTTACGGGAATATGGAACAGGTGCTCAGATCCTTGTTGATCTAGGTGTTAAGCAGATTCGCTTAATGACTAATAATCCTCGGAAGATTAAAGGTCTAGAAGGATATGGTTTATCAATTGAAGAAAGAGTTCCCATAGTTACAGGCTGTGTACCGGAAAATGAACGATATCTTCATACCAAAGGCGAAAAATTAGGTCATCTGCTATTCGAACAACAATAGATGCGACATAGTGAAAGTAGCGCATAAATCATCTTAAGTCATATCAATTAAAGGAAAGGCGGTTTATATCATGGAAATTCAAAAATCTTATGAAGGCCACTTATTAGGACAAGGGTTACATTTTGCCATCGTAGTAAGTCGATTTAATGAGTTTATTACGAACAAACTTTTATCAGGTGCTCTCGATGCACTATATCGCCATGGTGTACCTAAGGAAAATGTGACTGTAACCTGGGTACCAGGAGCTTTTGAGATTCCTCTAGGAGCTAAGAAAATGGCGGAGAAAAATAATCATGCTGTGATATGTTTAGGTGCTGTAATTCGTGGCTCTACGCCTCACTTTGATTATGTTTGTAGTGAAGTTGCTAAAGGTGTTGCTCAAGTGAATATGCAGACTGGCAAGCCTACTATTTTTGGCGTAATAACAGTCGATTCTATTGAACAAGCCATTGAGAGAGCAGGTACTAAAGCAGGTAATAAAGGTTGGGAAGCAGCTTTATCAGCTTTAGAAATGGCTAACCTGATGGCTCAGTTGGAAGGGTAAAGGATGAAAAAAGTTCCGGCTATTGTTTCCGTGCAGAGCATGGTAGCACAGGGTTTTGTAGGTAATGGCGCTGTTGTCGCAGGACTATTGCAATGCGCTGTACAGCCCTTACCTATTCCTACGGTCTACTATGGCGCTCATGGTGCTTGTCAGCCTCGTCGAGGAGGCCCTGTGCCTGCCACTTTGTTTTATCAGCTTTTGACAGCTCTAAAAGACCGAGAAATAGATTTTTTATTAAGTGGCTTTTTAGGCTCTTCTCGACAAGGAACTATTCTTGCTAAGTGGTTAGAAGAGCGAAGAGATTTGCCTTATTTGTTAGATCCCGTCTTAGGTGACGATCCAAAAGGACTTTATGTCTCCCTTGATGTGGTTGATGTTGTACGCGAAAAATTGCTACCAAGGGCTGATTATGTTACCCCCAATCCTTTTGAACTTACGTTACTAGCAGAAGGTGAATTGACGGCATTAGAGGAAGGAACAAAACCTCGCGATTGTAATAAGCTTTATCAAGGTGCTAAGAAGTTATTGCAAAAAGGCCCAAGCTGGGTCGTTGTGACGAGCTGGCGTGTAGATGAGCAAGCACAGAAGATTTATAATCTTTTGTTGCACCGTGAAGGGGGCGCTTGGGAAGTTGCTGTTGATGCTGTACCGAAGAAAGCCTTTGGAACTGGCGACCTTTATGCGGCTATACTTACAGCAGGCTTAGCACGAAGCTACACAGTCAAACAATCCGCGTCAGCAGGCGCTTTTGCAGTGGCGCAGTCACTACAAAAGGCTTCTGAGCAAGATATGGATACTATTTTGCCTATAGGGTTAACAACAGATCTTTTTGAAGAAAAAAACCATAGTCAATTCAATATCACAGTTACCACTTTGGGAAAGGAAGAGTATAATATAGATGGGTGACCAGTTGATTTGGGCTACTGATCGAGATGGGCAGATTCGTTTAATTGCAGCACGTACTACAGAATTAGTAGCAGAAGCGCAAAGTCGACACAAAAGTTGGCCTACAGCAACAGCCGCTTTAGGTCGTGCTATGACAGCGGCTTTACTGATGGGTGCTATGCAAAAAGGTGAAGAGAAAATAACTTTACGCATTCTTGGCGACGGCCCTTTAGGCGCAATTGTGGCGCAAAGTAACGCTCAAGGAGAAGTGCGTGGTTATGTACAAAATCCAACCTTGGATTGGCCTTCGCGTTCGCCTGAGAAGCTAGATGTAGGTGGTGCTGTTGGTGCTACAGGTCATCTTCATGTAACTCGTGATCTAGGTCTGAAAGAAAGCTATACAGGCTCAGCACCTCTAGTTAGTGGAGAAATAGCAGAAGACTTAACTCATTACTTTGCTACATCAGAACAAACACCGACGGCTGTAGCTCTTGGTGTATTACTCAATGAAGATGGCACTGTCCAAGCGGCCGGTGGCTACCTATTACAGCTCTTACCAGGTGTAAGTGAGGAAAAGATAGAACATTTAGAAAAGAAAATCAAAGAACTAGGCCCTATTAGTTACTTTTTTGCTAGCGGCAAAGACGTTGCATCTCTTTTAGACCCTCTTTTGCCAGAAGAAGACAAAAAAATATTGGCCCAAAAAAAACCTTTCTTTCAATGCCAATGTGATCGCCTGCGTCTAGAAACAATGCTCAAAAGCTTAGGTGCTCAAGAGTTAGCAGAAATGCGTAAAGAACAAGGTGGAGCTGAAGTAGTCTGTCATTTTTGTAATGAACAATACATTTTTTCAGTTGACGAATTGATTGCTCTAGAAAAAGAGCTCGAATAAAATAAAAAAGTCCTTCGACATATAATGTCAAAGGACTCGTTTTATTACCCGTTCAGTATATTAGTGAATCTTATACAGATCTTTGAACCTTGCCCGAACGGAGGCAACGGGTACATACGTTCAGACGAACTGGAGTACCCTTCACAACAGCGCGAACACGCTGAAGGTTAGGCGACCAGGTACGTTTTGTACGGATATGAGAGTGGCTGACTTGCATACCAGTCTGAACCCCTTTGCCGCAAATGGCGCATTTCCGTGCCATGACTACACCTCCTTACGGGTCAAAAAAATCACTATTACAGTTTACCAGATACATTATTTTTTGACAAGCTCCAATCTAGGGGTAAAAGGATTTTCTATGATAGATGGCGAATATTGAACCATGACAGGGATAGAGGAGGTGTTATGATGGGAAAGATAACCAAAGAAATGTCCCTCTTAGAATTGCTTCAAACCTATCCCCGATCTAGAGAAATATTGGCAAACCACGGTATGGCTTGTCAAGGTTGCATGGGCTCTGCTTTGGAATCTATTGAAAACGGAGCGCGTATGCATGGTATTGATATAAATATTTTGATGAATGAACTTAATCAGTTGGAAAAGAAGGGGCCTTAAGGCTCCTTTTCCAATAGTGAATTAAGAAAAGCTTATTAGGTTTAATGATTGCTTTGAGGAGGTTAGAATGCTTATGTCTATTGTAGAGACTTCAAAAGCTGGGAATGTTTCAATTTCTGATGATGTTATTATGGCTATTCTATCTCAATCTATTTCAGAATGCTATGGACTTGTAGCTATGGCACCGAAAGATCTATTAGAGGGCCTAAACTTAAAAATTAGTGAAAAAGGTCGAAAAAAAGGCATAGCCATACAAAGTCACGATGACTTTTCTGTTACTGTAGATCTTCATGTTATTGTAGCTTACGGCGTAAGGATTCCTGAGGTAGCTCGCACTGTAATGGAAAGAGCTAAGATTGCTATTGAAACTCAACTTGGCATTCAGGTCCGTGAGGTGAATATAAATGTCCATGGCATCAAAGTCCCCAAAGGATAAGAATTACAAGCTCTCCGGAGAGGACTTAGTTCGCCTGCTTCAGGGTGGTGCTTACTCTGTTGAGCAAAAAAAAGCACAGATTGATCAGTTGAATGTCTTTCCTGTCCCCGATGGTGATACAGGTACAAACATGGCTTTAACGTTGAAATCTGCTGTAGCATCTCTGCCTGGTGAAGGAGAAAAAAAGGCAGGTAAAATTGCAACTGTAGCGGCCAAGGGTGCTTTGTTGGGCGCTCGTGGTAACTCTGGAGTAATTTTTTCGCAATTAATCTGGGGCTGGGCTAAAGCCATTGAAAAAAATACCCTAGTTACACCACAAGACTGGGCTCAGGGCATGGTTAAAGGGGTAGAACTGGCGTATAGCGCTGTTATGAAGCCTGTGGAGGGTACAATCTTAACAGTAGCCAAAGAAGCTGCTCAGGAGGCCAAGAAAAGAGCGAAGAGAAAAGATATATCCTTTGAAGAACTCTTTCTTATAGCGACTGAAGCAGGTCAAGAAGCATTAAGTCGCACACCAGAACTACTGCCTGTTCTAAAAGAAGCTGGTGTGGTTGATGCTGGTGGACAAGGCTATGTGCTTTTCTTACAAGGCATTTATAAAGCTTTACTAGGTGAGACAACTGAGGAAGAAGGCGATTTACAGCCTTTTTTGCAATCAGTAGAAGCAGACTGGCAGAAGCGCAATGCTTTTCATCTTACAGGAGCAAAAGAAAGAGAAGCTACTCATTTTACTTACTGCACAGAATTTATCCTTCGCGGTACGGCATTACCCTTGCAAGCATTACGTCACAGGCTTGAGGATATTGGCGATTCCGTTTTAGTCGTAGGAGACTCTAATGTACTGAAATGTCATGTACACACAGATCGCCCAGGGCTTGCATTAGAAAAAGGCGGTTTTTATGGTACACTTCACGACATCACAATTTCAAATATGAAAGACCAGCTACGCCCAAAAAGCGAAGTAGCTTTTATTGCTTCAGCACCTTCAGAAGGCTGGGCTCAACTGTTTCGTGAGCAGGGAGCTAGTGCCATTGTCATGGGAGGTTCTACAAGCAATCCTAGTGCCCAAGACTGGGTAGAAGCTATAGAAAAAGCAAATGCTGCTTACACCATATTACTGCCTAACCATCCAAACCTAACGATGGCCGCAGGGCAGGCTATCAAAATGATCGGTGAAGACCGAGTTATGATGGTGCCAACAAAGCATCTAGCAGGAGGCCTTGTAGCGGCCTTAGCTTATGATAGTAACAAAAGCGTTAAAGATAATGTACAAGTTATGACAGAAGGCTATCATCAAGTAGAGTGTGCTGAAATTACAAAAGCTGTAAGGGACGCAACTATTAATGGAATTACGGCTAAGGAAGGCCAATTTTTGGGCTTGTTGAACCACCAATTAGTAGCTAGCGGTACGGTAATAGAAGAAGTTATTGTGCAAACGATCGAACGAAATGATGAGGACTGGGAATTGATCACAGTCTATACAGGTGCAGGTCTGGAGCGAGAAGAGATTGATCGGGTTATCAAAACCTTACAAGAACGTTTTGCTGAAGCAGATATAGAAGAGATTACAGCAGGACAACCTCTCTATCCTTACTTGATAGGACTGGAGTAACAGAGCGATGAGTTGGCGACCTTTATGGATAGAGCTCCGACGTTCGATTGATGCAGAACGTAACCTGGGTTATACCGATGGTGCTGTTATTGGTGGTTTTTCCCGCTATGCGCAAACTATGTTAACTTCAATACTACAAAAGCTATCAGAAGAATCAGGGCCTTTTAAAGCACGTCTTGCTTTATGGGAAAGGCAAATGAGTAATTATCGTAGCTTATCGAAAGCAGAAAGAAAAAAAATCGTAGAAGAATTAGCAGAAGCCCTAAAAGAAGTAGAGATAGAAAAGCCGGAGCTTTTTCAAAAAAAAGAAGCCAATCAGCAGGAGGCTCAAGCCAAAGCTTCAAGTGTACAAAAAGGTCCAGGGACTGCTATTCAATTTTTAAAAGGTGTGGGTCCGCAACGGGCTCTAAAAATGAAGAAAATGGGTATTGAAACAATAGAGGATCTATTCTTTCATATCCCTTTTCGATATATTGATCGTAGTCAGATAGTTAAAATCTCACAAATTTATGGTCCTGGAGAAGTTACTGTAGCTGGTGTGATTCGAGCTTACCAGGAATGGCAACCTCGCCGTGGCCTTACTGTGATTAGAGGACGTTTAGACGATGGGACGGGAATTCTTTCTCTCCTATGGTTTAATCGTAAGCAAATGATGAAGCAATACCCCCCTGGGTCAGCAGTTATGGTATCGGGTAAAGTTGAGTACGCCTATGGCAAAGCAGAGCTAACAGTTCAAGAAATAGAGTTACAAGAAGAAGCTGGACTTCATACAGGGCGATTAATTCCTGTTTATCCTGCAACAGAAGGAATTCATCAGCGATACTTAAGAAAACTTTTTGAACAAGTCTTCCAGAACTATAGACATATTCTTGAAGATATTGTTCCTAGGGAGGTTCGACAGCAACTAGATTACCTTCCTTTAGACAAAGCTTTACAAGCTTTACACTTTCCTCATAGTTTAGAAGAAGCGGAAAATGGTCGAAGCGGACTTGTTTTTGATGAAGTTTTTCTTTTGCAATGTGCCTTACACTATCTAAGACAACAAAAAAAGGATACTTCTCGAGGTTTTGTTCATGGTCGGGGTGACGAAGAGCTTAGGCGCTTTTGGAGTCTCTTGCCTTTTAAACTAACAGGAGCTCAACAAAGAGTAATCCAAGAAATTTCATCTGATATGGCTTCTCCACGACCAATGAATCGTTTATTACAAGGTGATGTAGGGTCGGGGAAAACAGTAGTTGCCGCTTCAGCCGTTGTAAAAGCAGTCTCATCAGGTTATCAAGCCGCTTTTATGGCACCTACAGAAGTTTTAGCTGAACAGCACGCCATAAATTGGCAAAAGCTATTAGCCCCCATAGGCATAGCAGTTGCTCATCTTTCCGGTTCTTCAGGACGCAGGAAGAGAGAAGAAGTTTTACAAGGTCTGCTAGAAGGATCTATTTCTGTAGTTATTGGCACCCATGCACTAATACAAAAAGATGTAAGATTCAAAAAATTAGCTCTTGTAATAATTGATGAGCAACATCGCTTTGGTGTAAAACAAAGGTCTGCTTTATGGGAAAAAGGCAAAGGTGCTGACTTACTCGTTATGACAGCTACTCCCATCCCTAGAACACTAGCCATGACCATCTATGGAGATCTAGATGTTTCTGTGCTCAATGAGAGACCACCGGGCCGTCAAAGTATTAAAACATATCATCTATCCAGTAAAACTTGGCCTCGTATATATAACTTAATTCGTCGTGAAGTAAAGGCTGGTTTCCAAGCTTATGTGCTTTGTCCATCTATTGAAGAGTCTGAAACGATGGACTTAGCAGCTGTAGAAGAGAGATATGAGATACTATCTCGAGACATCTTTCCTGATCTGAAAGTGGCTATTATGCATGGGAGACTAAAAAAAGATGAAAAAGCTTCCGTTATGGAAGCTTTTAGTCAAGGCAAAATCGATATTTTAGTGACTACAACAGTTATTGAAGTAGGTATTGATGTACCTAATGCAACGGTAATGATTATAGAAGATGCAGAACGATTTGGTTTGGCCCAGCTACACCAGATTCGCGGACGTGTAGGAAGAAACTCTCATGAGTCTTACTGTATCCTCGTAGCAGATCGTTTAACTGAAGAAGGGCGCCTGAGAATGAAGGCTATGGAGAAAAGCAACGATGGCTTTTTACTTGCTGAAGAAGATCTAAAACTACGGGGACCTGGTGAAATGTTAGGAACGAGACAAAGTGGAATTCCTGCCTTCAAAGTAGCTGATCTAACGAGAGATGGCGCAATTATGGAGACAGCTCAGATCGCGTCTCGCTCCTACCTAGAAAAATATCCTCAATTAGATAATCCTGAAAGCAAGGCTTTACGCAAAAAAATCGCCCATACTTTTCAAGGTCTTGACTTGCTTTGAGTGATTTTTTTGAGTGACTTTTAAAAGAACAAGGAATCTTAAGAAATCTAGGTTCAAAAGATTATTGCAAATATTGTAGCCCTTCACTACTACTTGAGATAGATGGATGTAAAGCTTGGGCAAGACCTGTAGCAATGATACGAGAAGTATTTTCAATTAGTATATCGATCTCTTTTGGAGTCATAATTAAGTCTCGTCCAAAAGGCTCTAGCACATCTTCAATAATTTGTTGCATTGAATCAGGGTTAAGGCCTTTGTAGAGACGGTAGAGAGAAGGACTGGTATGAAACTGTTGAAGTAACATTTCGATGGCTTCGTGAGCGATTACACCGGCGTGGACGACGGTGGGAACACCGATAGCTATAACAGGTACGCCCATGGTTTCTTTATTAATTCCGACACGACGATTGCCAACACCTGAGCCAGGCGTAATGCCTGTATCGGCGATTTGTAAACTAGTAGCCATTCTTTCTACTGAACGAGTAGCTAGGGCATCAATAGCAATAATTACAGTGGGATTTATCTTTTCTACAACGCCTTTAATAATTTCTGCTGTTTCAATTCCTGTTAAGCCGAGAACACCAGGCGCAATAGCACTTACAGATCGCAGTCCTCCCTGTAACTCTTCCGGTGCAAATTTATGGAGATGACGCGTTACCATGGTGTGATTAACTACTTTGGGACCGAGGGCATCAGGCGTAGCATGCCAGTTGCCTAGACCTACCACTAAGACAGAATCATCAGGACCTAAGTGGAGAAGTTTACTTAGCTCCTGTGCTAACAAACCAGAAAGTTCCTGATGGATATCTCGGTTATTAACTTTCATATGCGGTGCATCGATGGTTACATAGTTACCCATGGGCTTACCCATAGCTTCTTCGCCTTCTGGCGACGTAATTTTTACGGTCGTTATATCGCTATGGCCCACCTTGTTCTTGTACATTTCTACACCGGCGATGTTACTTTGCCTTTCTTGTTGAAGCACATCATGAGCTTCAACAGCCATATCAAGTTGGATGCCTAAATTCTTGTAGAGATGCGAACGTTCCAAAAAAATGCCCTCCCTGTTCACTTTTCCCGTCATCTTCAATGTTCCACTGCACAGTTATAGTCATTCATGGAAGTCAATAATTGTCGATTGAAAGCGAATATGCTATAATTTGGTTACTGTCGACCTGGGAGGAATGTAAATGCGTGTGATTGCCGGTCAAGCCGGTGGTCGTAGACTCTTTGCTGTAAAGGGGCTGAATACTAGACCTACGGCAGATAGAGTAAAAGAAGCAATGTTTAATGTATTAGCTCACCGTGTGCAGTCAGCTCAGTGTCTTGACCTTTTTGCAGGTACAGGCTCTTTAGGGCTTGAAGCTTTGAGTCGAGGAGCTCAAAGCGTTTTATGGGTTGAAAAAGATCGCCGAGCTTACCAGGTCATTCAAAAGAATATAGAGAATCTAGGTATGCATAATAAAGGGAAGATTCTTCAACAAGATGTTTTTCAAGTATGCAAGAGACTGCTCCAAGAAGGAGAAAAGTTCGATCTGATTTTTGCTGATCCACCTTACCATAGAGAAATATTACCTTTGCTACTCCAATCACTTAATGAAAAACCTGGTTTACTTACAGAAAAAGGCACAATTATCTTGGAAAGTCATCGTGACGAGAAAGTGCCGAATAAGGTTGGACGATTAGAAAAAAGGCGAGAAGATGCTTATGGCGATACGGTTCTTCATTATTATCAATGGGAAGAAAAGCCGGAAAGTCTTGCTGTAGAAGTCAGGGAATAGGAGGCTATCATCGTTGCGAATTGCCGTCTATCCGGGGAGTTTTGATCCTATTACGAATGGACATATGGATATAATTACACGAGCGTCTAGTGTTTTTGATATTGTAATTGTAGCCGTTGTAAAAAATCCCGGCAAAAACCCTCTTTTCACCATGGAAGAGCGTGTGAAAATGATCGAAAAAGCCTCTGTACATCTTGGCAATATAAAGGTTAAAAGCTTTTCAGGCTTGCTCGTCGACTTTGTAAAAATCGAAAAAGCGCAGGTCATTATTCGAGGATTACGAGCAATATCAGATTTTGAAAATGAGTTTCAAATGGCTTTGATGAATAAAAACTTGTATCGCCATGCAGAAACGTTTTTTCTAGCTTCTCACACCGACTATGCCTTCTTGAGTAGTTCCATGGTAAAAGAAGTAGCTTCTTTTGGTGGAGATGTACAAGCTTACGTACCTAGTGCTGTTTGGGAACAATTGAAGATCAAGTACCGATAAGATATAGTGGGGAAACTATCATTATGATAGAAAGGGGAACAACATGGAGCGGGGGTTGCCTTTAGAAGGAAGCGGAATGCGAGGCATGGAGAGCAAGCTCAATGTAACGCGCATCATCGATGAGATGGAAAATTTAATTAACTCTTCATCGCGTATTCCAATGACAGGAAAAGTATTGATCGACGACCAGTTACTGCTTGATTATCTAGACAGAATTAGGACAAGCTTGCCGGAAGAATTAAGGCAAGCTAAGTGGTTAACTAAAGAAAGACAAAGAGTGATTCAAGAAGCAGAAGATGAATGTCAACGAATGATTGATGAGACTAAATCTTATGTAAGCAAACTAGCCAATGAAAGTGAAGTATATCGATTAGCTCAGACACAGTCAGAAGAAATTATTGCTGATGCCAAACGAGAAGCTGATGAATTAAAAATGAACGCTTGTCAATATGCTGATGATGTGCTCCAACAGATGGAGCAATTGTTAAATCGTGCGGCTACAACAGTTCGAGAAGGTCGTAACGAACTCAGGGAAGAAAGTAACAGTGAACAAGAGAGAGAATATTAGAGTATAAGGGGAGCCTAATTTAGGTTCCTTTTTATTTTTTAATTTTTTGATTTCTCCATTACAAAGACTTGAGCAATCTTTTTCTGGCAAAAACCAGAAAGAGCAGAAAGAAACCAAGAAAAGTATAAAAAAGTCCGATAATACCAGGCCAGAAAGACCACAAATTACTCGATAAGCTGGGATTGACCTCTACTGTAGCTAGAGGGAGAGGCCAGAGATGAAAGAGTAGATAGGAGATAGCAAGAGCAAGGAAGCCCTGCATTAATCGAGCAGTAATATATCTATGAACAGGAACACCGCTTTGAAGCAGAAAAGTGGCCACTTGCGCTTGTATAGACAAACCACTCCAAGCAAGAATAAAAGAAATAAGAAGAACTTTATCAATAAGAGGTGCTGATGTTGCGACAATCTGTTGGCTACCTAAAGTCATTTCCATAAGACCAGCAAGTAACCCTTGCGCTAATGCAGGTTCAAAGCGAAACCACATAAGAAACTTTTCCATAAACAAAATTAAAGGATTGAGCACTCCACTGGCCAAAAATAAGCGAAAAACAACGGTGAAAAAGATTAGATAACCACCGATAGCTATAGCATTATTCATGGCTTTGACAATAGACTGTCCGATAATTTCACCAGGTGGACTGTCGTTTAGAAGAAAACGCTTCCACTCTGCTTTCATACGAGAAGAGAAAGGAACTTTTGCAGGAACAGTAAGGACAGTTCTTTTGCGATCCAAAAAAGCAAAAAGAATACCTAAAATCAAGTTAGCACCATAATGCGAACAGGCAATCAATAAGCCAATTTCTGGATGGCCAAAAAGAGCTGTACCTACAACACCGAGTAGAAAAAGGGGACTAGCATTATTAGTAAAAAGAGCCAGACGTTCTCCTTCTTGCCTAGTAAGCAATCCTTCTTGAATAAATCTGGTAGTCATGATAGCACCAATGGGAAAGCCTGTTGTAAAACCCACAGCTACGACAACACCTGCTGGACCAGGCAAGCGAAAGAGAGGTCTCATCATAGGCTCAAATAAAAGTCCTAACAGTGGCGGCAATCCTAGTCGAATAATTAACTCAGCAACTACCATGAAAGGAAAGAGAGCAGGTAAAGCAACGGTGAGCCATAGGTGGAGACCATCTTTAGCTCCTGCTAGAGATTCTTGAGGGTAATAGACCATCAGGGGAGCTAAGAAAAAAATAAAAAGGACGAAAAAAAAGAGAATTCTTTTCTGCATGAAGGAACCTCCAGCTTTTCGTTCTTAGACTCAGTCTTCAAGAAACTAGAAAAATCTTTACAAGTGAGATCAATCACTCGTTTTAGGGTATATTAAGGTAGAAAGCAATGAAAATGGGTAGGAGGTTCAAGAATGATCGTCTTAGTAATCAACTCTGGCAGTTCCTCGTTAAAATATCAGATCTTTGACATGAAAGAAGAACAGTTATTAGCAAAAGGGTTGGTTGATCGCATCGGAATCTCAGGTTCATCGCTAACTCATCAACCTCTCAATAAAGAAGCGCTAGTTGTAAAAGAAGATATAGAGAATCACAATCAAGCCATTGAACTGACCGTAAAAGCATTAACTCATCAGCAACAAGGCGTTATAAAAGAAATGAATGAAATAGATGCTATTGGTCACCGCGTTGCCCACGGTGGTGATCGTTTTGCAGACTCTACTGTCATTAGTGATGAAGTTTCAAATAAAATAGCCATGCTTTTTGATGTAGCGCCTTTGCATAATCCACCAGCATTAATGGGCATAGAAGCATGTGCTAGAATGTTGCCTAAGGTAACACAAGTGGCTGTTTTTGATACAGCCTTTCACCAATCTATACCAGAAAAAGCATATATCTATGCCTTGCCTTATGAAATATCCAAGAAATACTCCTTGCGACGTTATGGTTTTCATGGTACATCACACAAATATGTAGCCCAAAAAGCGGCGGAATTTTTGCAAAAAGATATATCAGCTCTAAAACTGATCACTTGTCACTTAGGTAATGGTGCTTCCATTGCCGCCGTAAATGGTGGAAAATCAGTAGACACTTCAATGGGTTTTACACCTTTAGAAGGTCTTGTTATGGGAACAAGAGTAGGAGATATTGATCCCGCTAGTTTGCTCTTCCTCATGGAAAAGGAAAATATGAATATAGAAGAAATGAATAGTTTTCTTAACAAAAAATGTGGTGTTCTTGGTATTTCAGGCCTCTCAAGTGATTTTCGTGATTTAGAAGAAGCAGCTAAGAATGGCGAGCATCGCTGTCAACTAGCTTTAGATATATTTGCCTACCGTGTTAAAAAGTATATTGGTGCTTATAGTGCAGTTATGAATGGTGTGGATGGGATTATCTTTACAGCTGGCCTAGGTGAAAACTCACCTACAATTCGTCAAGCTATCACCGAAGATCTAGGTTACCTTGGTGCGGAACTAGATCATGAGAAAAACAATAGACGCGGTGAAAAAGAAATTTCAAAACAAGGAAGTCGATGCAAGATTCTCGTCATTCCTACGAACGAAGAGTTAATGATAGCTCGCGACACTTTTCGACTTGTAAAAACATCGTAAGACAAGATAATGAATCATTGACAGAGCCAGAGGAGCTTTGTATAATAATGGCTGGTCCGTTTATAATGAGGTGAGCTTGTGAAAGTCGAAGGATCAATACTGCTCAAAGCTCGAGAGACTTGGCGACCACAGCAGTGGTCAGGTCAGTGGCAGGAAGCCTTGGATTTAGGAAAAGACTTTCGCTTACTGGGACCTGTCGATGTAGAAGGAACAGTGGCCCGGGTGGAAGAAGGCTATCGTTTTCAAGGTCTTTTAAAAGCTCTTGTGCAAACAGCTTGTCATCGCTGCTTGCAAACGGTAGAATTACCTATGGAAGTTCCTCTAGATGGTATGTTTATATCCAATTCTTTAGAGAAAACAGCAGAAGAGGAAGAGCTAAAGGAAGAACCTGAAATACCAACTTATCCTTTATTGAATCAAGGTGAATTGGATTTGACGGAACTTAGTCAGGATGCTCTTTTGCTAGCTCTACCAATGAAGGTTCTCTGTCAGGAAGACTGTCAGGGATTATGTCCACAATGTGGAACTTATCTAAATGAACAGTCCTGTACTTGTCAGGTTGAACAAGGAGATCCACGCCTGGCTCCCCTCCTGGCTTTACTCAAACAGAAAGAACCATCGTAAAAGCATAAAGGAGGTGTAGGAGATGGGTGTACCTCAGCACAAACGCTCAAAGTCACGGAATCGCAATCGTCGTGCCGTGAATGAGAAACTAAAGCTTGTAAAGTTTAATGCTTGTCCTCAATGTCAAGAGCCGAAAATGCCTCACCATGTCTGCTCTAGTTGCGGTTTTTACCGTGAAAGGGAAGAAAAGAAGGCAGAATAGTTCACCGATCAAGTGAATTTTATAAAAAAGTATCCGAAAGGCCTGTATATTTGTATAGGCCTTTTTCTTTTTGGGAAAAAAGGAAAGTAAAGGAAAAACTTTTCTCTATACCTCTTTTTTTCTTGCTTTATCAGGGCGATAAAGATATACTAAATTTATTACCAGCTACTAATATTATCTTCATGCGCTCAAAAGAGTGGAGGTGTGGAGATAGTGGCGCGAAAAAGAAAAGGCTTGCGTCATGCAAACTTAGAGAAATTATTAAATGATAATCCGCTTCAAACAGATGGAGAGCTAGCTCGAAGACTTGGTGTAAGCATTCAGACAGTAAGGCTTGATCGTTTGGAGATTGGAATACCTGATTTGCGTGAGCGTACGAGACGAGTTGCAACGGAAAGGCTACAAGAAGTTCGTTCACTAAGTGATGCTGAAATCATAGGTGAGATAACAGAACTTACTTTAAGTAAGAGTGGCGCTTCCCGCTTAGAAATTACGGAAAATATGGTTTTGCGTAAAACAGCTATTGCAAGAGGGCATCATCTCTTTGCCCAAGCTAATTCATTAGCTGTAGCGATTGTAGATGCACCAATTGCTCTTACCGGAATTGCGAGAGTACGCTATAGGCGACCTGTTGCACTTGGAGAGATAGTTCGGGCAGAAGCTTTTGTTATGAAAGTAGTAGGTGCTCGTCACATCATTCGGGTCATAAGCCGAGTGGAAGACGAAATTGTACTCTCAGGTAGATTTTATATTGTCGCCCGTGAAGAGATTACAGACTCATAAGGAGGAGACCTACTTGCGCATTGCCTTGGACGCCATGGGTGGCGATCATGGGCCTATAGAGATTATCAATGGTGCTATTCAGGCGGTCGAAGAAAGCGATTTGACCATTTTGTTAGTAGGCCAAAAAGAAATGCTGGAACCATTACTGGCCGAAACTTCGTCAAAAGTTCGGTCTCGCTTAGAGATTATCGCTGCCTCAGAAGTTATTACTATGGATGAATCTCCTGCTACGGCCTTAAGAAGAAAAAAAGACGCTTCTATTGTAGTTGCCACCCGGTTGGTCAAAGAGGGAAAAGCAGATGCTCTTGTATCAGCAGGATCAACAGGAGCACAGATGGCTTCTTCACTGCTCGGACTCGGTCGTATTTCAGGCATTGATAGACCAGCTATTGCAACTATCATACCAACACCTTATGGTGGCAAATTATTGCTCGATGTAGGAGCGAACTCTGAAGCAAAACCTAAAAATTTACTACAGTTTGCTTTAATGGGCAGTATCTATATGGAGCGTGTCTTAGGGATCAAAAATCCTCGTGTAGGCTTAATGAACATAGGAGAAGAGTCTACAAAAGGAAATGAACTAGTCTTAGGTGCTTATGGACTACTGCAAGAAAGCCCTATTAATTTTATTGGTAATGTTGAAGGGCGTGATTTTTTCAATGACTCTGTTGACGTTATCGTTTGTGATGGCTTTGTAGGCAATATAGTTCTCAAATTTGGAGAAGGTCTAGTAAGTGCTCTGTACAGCATGGTAAAAGAAGAGTTGAAAAATAGTCGCCTCGCTCAAGTTGGAGCCTTTATGGCTACTCCCGCTTTAAGAGGTATGGCCAAGCGGCTAGATTATGCCGAATATGGCGGAGCTCCTCTTCTCGGTGTTAATGGTGTATCAATTATTTGCCATGGCTCATCGAAAGCAAAGGCCATTAAGAATGCACTTCAAGTAGCCCATCAAAGTGTAGAACAAAAAATTATTAAAGCTATCCAAGAAAATATTCCTGGAAAGGATAGTGTCCGGAATGATGACTGAGCTGCGTTCTGTAGGTTTTTGGGGCACTGGATCCTATCTACCTGAGAGAATCATGACTAACAAAGAGCTTGAATCAATAGTTGACACCTCTGATGAATGGATACGGACAAGAACAGGCATTCATGAGCGACGAATAGCGGCAGATCATGAAGCAACAAGTGATCTGGCCTTTAAAGCAGGTGAAAAAGCACTAGAACATGCTGGCCTCTCTGCTGAAGAGATAGACCTTGTTATTGTAGGTAGCTGTGCTTTTGATATGTACTTACCAGCTACAGCTTGTCTGGTAGCTGAACGGTTAGGCGCAAAGAAAGCGGCTGCTTTTGATGTAGAGACAGCATGCACTAGCTTTATCTATGGCTGTGCGATAGGAGCTCAGTTTATTGCCACAGGTTTTTATAACAAAGTTCTTGTCATAGGTGCCGAAGTCATGTCAAGAATTATCGATTTTCAAGATCGTAACACTTGTGTTCTTTTTGGAGATGGAGCAGGTGCGGCTGTCTTAGGTCCTGTTGAAAATGGCAAAGGAATCCGTTCTATTTATCTAGGAGCCGATGGTTCCGGCGGTCCTTCCTTGCTTGTGCCAGCAGGAGGAACTCGCTTGCCTCATTCGCTGTCTACGTTAGAGAAAAGAGAACACTTTGTACGTATGAATGGTTCGGAAGTGTATAAGTTTGCAGTAAAAGTGATGGGCGATGCAGCTTTAGAAGCTTTAGATAGGGCTGGATGGAAGCGTGAAGATATTGACTTTTTCATACCCCATCAGGCTAATCAACGCATCATCGACTCATCAGTCAAGAAACTAAAGATCCCCATGGAAAGAGTAGAAGTTAACTTAAACCGCTATGGCAATATGTCAGCAGCATCGATTCCAGTCGCCCTTGATGAAGCTGTAAGAGCTGGTCGAATTAGAGAAGGCGATCGTCTCATGCTTGTTGGTTTTGGTGCTGGCCTTACTTGGGGTAGTTTAGCAGTCCATTGGGCAAAGCCCCAAAAATAATTATTTATGAGACTTTGGTTAGTTGCGTAATTACAAAGGAGGAGACTCGTGAGAACCGTTTTATGTGACCTTCTAGGAATTGAATATCCGATCTTACAGGGTGGGATGGCCTGGGTGGCCACGGCGGAACTGGCGGCATCAGTATCTGAAGCTGGTGGCTTAGGTATACTTGGCGCCGGTCAAGCGCCAGCTGAGTGGATTGATACAGAAATTCGTAAAATTAAAGCAAAAACGAACAAGCCTTTTGGTGTTAACGTGATGTTAATGTCGCCTCATGTAGATGATGTGATGGATGTGATTATCGAACACAAAGTTAAGGTAATCACGACTGGTGCTGGTAATCCTGGCAAATATATCCCTCGATTAAAAGAGATTGGTACCAAAGTGATTCCTGTTGTATCTGCTGTGGCTCTAGCACAGCGGCTTGAAAAATCAGGTGTAGATGCTGTTATTGCTGAAGGTATGGAATCGGGTGGTCACGTTGGAGAAATGACAACAATGGCCTTAGTTCCTCAAGTTGTTGACGCTGTAAAGATTCCCGTTATTGCCGCTGGAGGCATCGCTGATGGTCGCCAGTTTGCCGCGGCTATCGCTTTAGGTGCTGCAGGTGTTCAGATTGGGACTCGCTTTATGTGTGCTGAAGAATGTATTATTCATAGCAAGGCCAAAAAGATGGTGTTAAAAGCAAAAGATCGTGACACCGTCGTCACTGGTCGCCCAACGGGCCATCCTGTTCGAGTTATTAAGAACAAATTGACGAGACAGTTTGAAGATATGGAAAGAAAAGCGGCATCAGCTGAAGAGTTTGAAAAGTTAGGTGTTGGCAAGCTACGGATGGCCATGATTGAAGGTGATGTGGACTATGGTTCCGTCATGGCTGGCCAAGTAGCTGGTATGATATGTAAGGAACAAAAATCTTCCGAAATCATTCAAGAAATAATGGAGGAAGCTAAAGTTGTTTTCTCCAACATGTCTGCAATAGCAGAGATGAAAGCTTAGGAGGCATCATGGAGAAAATTGCCTTTCTTTTTCCAGGTCAAGGCTCTCAATTCGTAGGAATGGGTGCTGATCTTTACGAACAGTTTCCAGAAGCCAAGAAGATTTATGATGAAGCTGATGAAGCTCTAGGTTTTTCTTTAAGTCGACTTTGTTTCGAAGGACCTGAGGAAGAGTTAAGACTGACTATAAATACACAACCAGCCTTGTTAGTTACTTCTATAGCCCTTTACAAAATTGTCTCCCAAAGAGGCTTACAGCCTCACTGGGTAGCTGGACATAGCCTTGGTGAATACTCTGCCCTTGTGGCAGCAGGTTCACTGAAGCTAGCTGAAGCTGTACAATTAGTTCGCCAGCGTGGTACTTTTATGCAATCAGCTGTTCCTGCAGGCCAAGGAACGATGGCGGCTATTCTTGGGCTAGAAGGTTCTTTAGTAGAAGAAGCTTGTCAGGAAGCCTTAGAACTAGGTATAGTAGAGCCAGCTAATTACAATGGTGCAGGGCAAGTAGTCATTGCAGGTGAAGTGAAGGCAGTTGAAAAAGCGGCTGAGCATGCTAAGGCCAAAGGGGCTAAGAAAGTAGTTATGCTAAATGTAAGTGCCCCCTTCCATTGCTCTTTGATGGAGAAAGCCGCTCGAGAGATGGCCGAAGTGCTAAGAAAAGCAGAACTTAAAGATCCTGCTATACCTATTGTTGCTAACGTAACAGGTACAGCTTCCTACAAAGCTGATGAAATCCGTAATAATCTCATTAAGCAGGTAGACCATTCTGTAAGATGGGAGCAATCTATGAACTTCTTGGCCCAAGAAGGTGTCACAGATTTTTATGAAATCGGGCCAGGGAAAGTTTTATCAGGATTAGCAAAAAAAATAATAAAAGGTTCCAAAGTTATTTCTATAAGTGATGTAAGTTCACTAGAAAAGATTGTTGCATCTTCTGGGGAGAGTGGATAAAATGGGTGTAGACCAGCGGGTAGTTCTGGTTACAGGTGCTTCTCGGGGTATTGGACGGGCTGTAGCTCTCCGTTTTGCTGAAGAAGGTTATGCTGTAGTCGTTAACTACATGGGTAATGAGGAAAAGGCTAGGGAAGTTGTAGAGCAGATTGAAGCTAAGGGTGGTCAGGCCATAGCTATCAAAGCTGACGTTTCTAAGCAAGAAGAGGTAGAAGCGCTTCTACAAGAACTCTTAAACCGTTTTGGTAGAATTGATGTACTCGTGAATAACGCCGGCATTACGAGGGATAATCTCTTAATGCGTCTTAAAGAAAATGATTGGGACGCTGTCATGAATACAAACCTCAAAGGCGTATACCTTTGTTCAAAAGCAATTGCCAAAGTGATGATGAAACAGCGTCAAGGGCGTATTGTTAATCTCACTTCTGTTATAGGACAGATTGGTAATGCAGGACAGTCAAACTATGCTGCTGCCAAAGCTGGTGTTATAGGCTTTACCAAATCATTAGCCAGAGAGTTAGCTTCTAGGAACATAACTGTAAATGCAGTTGCACCAGGCTTCATAGTGACAGATATGACAGATAAACTGCCTGAAGAGTTACGCAATAATATGATTCAAGCAATCCCTTTATCTCGTTTTGGTCAACCTGAAGATGTAGCTAATGTTGTTGTTTTTCTCGCTTCAGAGCAGTCTGCTTATATTACAGGTCAGACGATTAATGTTGATGGTGGTATGGTCATGGCCTAGTCATGAACTAATAATGAAATGAGTAACTGAAGGAGGTGAATTAGGTGTCAGCAAATATTTTCGAAAAAGTTAAAGCTATCGTTGTGGAACAGTTGGGAGTAGACGAGGAAGACGTCAACATGGAGACCTCTTTCGAAGATCTTAACGCCGACTCTTTGGATGTTGTTGAATTGGTCATGGCGCTAGAAGAGGAGTTCGATATTGAGATCCCCGATGAAGACGCCGAAAAGATCAAAACCATCGGTCAGGCTGTAGAATACATTAAAGAAAATCAATAATTTGTACCAAGAAAATGATGAAAGCCTAATTCGGAAGTCCCGTAAGCATTACGGGGCTTCCTTCCTATAAAGAGGTACCATCGTATGCTCAAATAGCCTAGCTTTTTTCTTGGACAACCATTGGGGGAGTAACGGGTGAATCTACCAGAACTGAAAATTGGTCACCTTACAGCTAGAGTACCAATCATTCAAGGTGGAATGGCTGTAAAGATATCTATGGCTCCTCTTGCGGCTGCTGTAGCAAATGAAGGTGGCATAGGTCTAATAGCGGCAACAGGTCTAACAGATGAAGAATTACGTCAAGAGATTCGTAAAGCCAGGGAGTTAAGCGACGGGATTATCGGTATTAACTGTATGTTTGCAGCAAAAGTATTTGCTCAACTAAGCAAAACAGCAATTGAAGAAGGTATCGATCTTATTGTAGCTGGTGCAGGATTCTCTAGAGATATCTTTCAGTGGGGGAAGGATTCGAATACACCTATCGTCCCTATTGTTTCTTCGGCAAGATTAGCTAAGCTCGCCGAAAAGATGGGTGCTGCCGCTGTCGTAGTAGAAGGCAAAGAAGCTGGCGGTCATTTAGGCACTGATGAATCTATGAAAAAAATTGTTCCTGAAGTAGTATCAGCCGTAAAAATACCTGTTATTGCGGCCGGTGGTATTATTGATGGTAAAGATATTGTAGAAGCTTTCCAAATGGGTGTTCAAGGCGTACAGATGGGTACACGTTTTGTAGCAAGTGATGAGTCTAGTGCGGCCGAAGCTTTCAAAGAACTCTACCTTCAATCAAAACATGATGATGTAATACTCATTGATAGCCCCGTCGGCTTACCCGGTAGAGGTCTCAAAAACTCTTTTTGGCAGAAGCTTGAAGACGGTACCGATCTCGCCCCAGAAAACTGTATCGGGTGCTTAAAACATTGCTCAAGGCGCTTTTGTATTTTAGATGCTCTCAACCGGGCTCAACAAGGCGATTTAGAATTCGGTTTAGTTTTCTCAGGCGAGGACGTGGAAAAGATTAAGGAAGTCTTACCTGTAAAAGAGATCTTCCGCAGACTATTGCAAGAAGTGGAAGACTATTCCTAAGGAGTGTGTAGACAGAAGATGAATAAACGTGTAGTCATAACGGGTCTAGGTGTAGTTTCACCTGTTGGAATTGGCAAAGACTCTTTTTGGAACTCCCTTATTGCAGGCGAGTCTGGAACTGGTCCTGTTACCCGTTTTGACGCTAGCGCCCTGCCGACTCAGGTTGCCGCTGAAGTCAAAGACTTTGAACCGACCCGCTATCTCGAACGTAAAGAAGCACGACGGATGGACCGCTTTGCACAGTTTGCTGTGGCCGCTTCCAAAATGGCTTTAGAAGATGGTAAGATTGAACAAGAAAAAATAGATTTGGAGCGCGTTGGCGTTATCCTTGGTTGTGGTATTGGTGGTATGGAGACTTTCGAAGACCAAGCCAGAGTACTTTTTGAAAAAGGTCCTGGTAGAGTTAGTCCATTCTTTGTACCTATGATGATTTCTAATATGGCTGCTGGTCATATCTCCATGCAATTAGGTTTAAAAGGTCCTAGCGAGACTGTAGTTACTGCTTGTGCTTCTGCTACTAACGCTTGTGGTAGTGCTTTTCGCCTTGTACAACGGGGTGAATGCGATATGATTTTGACAGGTGGTACGGAAGCTTCAATTGAGCCTCTGGCCTTTGCTGGTTTTTGTGCCATGAAAGCTATGTCGACTCATAACGACGATCCTAAGAGAGCTAGTCGTCCTTTTGACAAAAGTCGTAGTGGTTTTGTCATGGGTGAAGGCGCAGGCATCTTGCTCTTTGAAGAATTAGAGCATGCTTTAGCTCGAGGTGCTCATATCTATGCAGAAGTAGTTGGTTACGGATGTACTAGTGATGCCCACCATATTACCGATCCTGCTCCAAATGGTGAAGGTGCCGCTAGAGCTATGGCAAAAGCCCTCAAAGATGGGGCCGTTAAACCAGAAGAAGTAAGCTACATCAATGCTCATGGTACAGGAACAGAAAAGAACGATTACTTTGAAACTATGGCCATTAAGACCATTTTTGGCGATAAAGCCAAAGAGATCGCTATTAGTTCAACCAAATCGATGACAGGGCATTTATTAGGAGCTGCTGGTGCCATCGAGTTAATGGTTGCGGCTTTAGCTATTGACAATAATATAGTGCCACCTACGATTAACTTAGAGGAACCTGGTGAAGGTTGCGACCTAGACTATGTGCCCAATGAAGCACGCAAATTAACAGTAGACATAGCAATCTCCAATACTTTCGGTTTTGGAGGCCATAATGCTACACTAGTTGCTCGCAAATACAGAGACTAGTCAATTAAGAAGACCCCGAACCCATACGGGTTAAGGGGTTTTTTTTTCGAGGTGATTTTATTGAACCATCGAGGTAAAAAAAGTAATGCAAGTTGGCCTGCCGACTTGGCAACTATCGCAGGTGTCGATAAAGCACAAAGAAAACTTCTCGAAATAGCTCTTACGCACCCTTCTTATGTCTATGAAAACAGCCGCCTGCCTCAAGAGCACAATCAACGCTTAGAGTTTTTAGGTGACGCTGTACTTGGTTTAGTTGTGGCAGAAGAGCTTTACAAACAATACCCTCATTGGTCAGAAGGAGAACTATCTCGATATAGAGCTGTTATTGTCTGTGAGGCTAATCTTGCCTCAGCGGCTCGTAGAATTGGCTTAGGAAATTGGTTAAAGCTTGGCAAAGGTGAAGAAGGCAGTGGTGGTCGCGATCGCACTTCTAGCTTAGCTGATGCTTTAGAAGCATTGATAGGCGCTTCTTATTTGGCAAGCGGTATAGATGCTGCTCGTAACTTGGTGCTGACGCTTTTTGGAGACAAGTTAGAAAAGCTACCTGAAAAAAGTGGACTAGATCACAAGACAACTTTACAAGAAATTATTCAGAAAAATGGTCAAGCCCAAATTGCCTATCGAATACTAGAAGAATCAGGGCCTGATCATAACAAACTTTTTAAAGCTGGTGTCTATCTAAACGGAAATTTGCTTGCCTCCGGGCAAGGCAAGACTAAGAAAGAAGCAGAACAGAAAGCAGCGGGTCAGGCTTTAGAAGAGATTAAAGGCAATGAAAAAACCTTGTCATGATTATTCCAATTTTTTTACCGCAAATCGGCTGTCCTAATCATTGTATCTATTGTAATCAAGAAGATTTAACAGGCACTAGGGGCTTGCCAAGAAAAGAAACTATCGATCAAACTGTTCAAGCTTACTTAGCTAGCTCTAATCAACGACAAAAAGCAGATCAAACTGTAGAGATAGCTTTCTATGGTGGTACTTTTACAGCTTTGCCAGAAGCTACTCAAGCAAAACTTCTAGACTACGCATCTTCATGGATAGAAAAAAGATTAGTTCATCACTTGCGTATTTCTACACGCCCTGATTATGTAGATCTTTCTACGGTACGACGGCTCTCCACTTATGGTGTAGCCATTGTAGAAATCGGAGCGCAAACTATGAATCCAAAGGTATTGCAAAATATTTATCGTTTTCACAAGCCGCAAGCTACTGTGCGAGCCATAAAGCTTTTGAAACAAGAAGGAATAACAACAGGTCTTCATCTAATGACAGCTTTACCTGGTGAAGATGAAGCAAGTGCACTGCTTTCCCTAGAAGAGTCTTTACATCTTAAGCCGGACTTTTTACGTATTCATCCAACTCTTGTTCTTAAGAACAGTTTGCTAGAGAAAAAATGGCGGACTGGAGCTTATCAGCCTTGGAGCTGGGGAAGAAACTTACGTTTGTTAACGAAAATGGCTTTACTTTGTGCTCGGCACAAGATACCTGTATATAGGTGGGGTCTTATGCCAGGGGAGCTATGCCGTAATAGTTATCTAGCTGGTCCTTATGCTCCTGCTCTTGGAGAATGGGTGAAGCGTTCTTTAGCTTTTCACTATGTAGCTTCTTTACTAACAATTGCATTGTCCTCTAAAGAGCCGGGACTTTCTCAACTTACTCTTTCTGTCCCCCAAAAAGATCTTTCATTAGTCAAGGGACAAGGCAGCTGGCTACTTCGACATTGTAATAGCCTTAGCGACATTATTATAACGTCTTCTACCCACCAAAAAGAAGAAAGAAGTCTAAATCTACCCAACTACCTACCTTTTCATGGCGACTGGCATATTCAAAAAAATGGCGAAAAATTATTCTTTCTTACACAAGAGGAATTTATAGCCAATTGGCGAATATAATGTTGTCGTAGTTGTAGTTCTAGCTATATACATGAATGAGGTAATAAGGAGGGAATTATTGGTGGAAGGCTTAAAAGTATCTGCACAATCTAATCCCAAATCAGTAGCAGGCGCATTAGCCGCTATTCTTCGCGAAAAAGGCCGTGCTGAGATTCAAGCTGTAGGAGCAGGCGCTGTAAATCAGGCTATTAAAGCTATTGCTATAGCCCGTGGTTTTGTAGCTCCTAACGGCATCAATCTCGTGACAATACCGGCTTTTGTAGAGATTGCTATTGAAGGGGAAGAAAGAACAGCGATCAAATTTATTATCGAACCACGATAAGGTGATGACTAATATTTTTGTATAACCTAATAGAATGGGTAAACCTAATAGGAAGCCTGACCAACTGCTCACAGTTCTGTGAGCAGTTCTTTTTTTACTCTGCTTGTTCCTTTCCGCGGGCCTGTGCTACAATGGGAGAGGAATTTTTCGGGAGGAATTGGCATTGGTTTTAAAAAGAATTGAGCTCAATGGATTCAAATCTTTTGCCGATAAAACAGAGATCCTCCTTTCTCCTGGCGTTACAGTTATCGTGGGACCTAATGGATCCGGTAAGTCCAATGTCTCCGATGCCATACGCTGGGTTTTAGGTGAGCAAAGTGCACGCTCTTTACGAGGCTCTAAGATGGAAGACATAATCTTTGCTGGCTCAGAGCGACGTAAACCGGTAGGTATGGCAGAAGTATCAATTCATGTTGATAATGATCAAGGTCTTTTACCCCTTGATTATAGAGAAGTCCTCGTAACACGAAGAGTTTATCGCTCTGGTGAGAGTGATTTTTTATTAAATCGAAGCACTTGTCGTTTGCGCGATATTCATGAGCTTTTCGCCGATACTGGCTTAGGTCGAGAAGGAATCTCTATCATCGGTCAAGGCCGTGTTGATGAAGTGCTTTCGTCGCGTCCTGAAGATAGGCGAACATTTATTGAAGAAGCTGCTGGAATAGTCAAGTATCGTAATCGCAAAAATGAAGCACTTAAAAAGATGGAAGATACACAAAATCATATTATAAGAGTCGAAGACATCATTGATGAACTTGAAAAACAATACCTTGCGATGACAGAACAAGCTGCTAAAGCTCGTCTCTACCAAGAGCTAGAAAAGAAAATCAATCAACTTGAACAAAGAGTTGCGCTGACTGATTACAAAGAAGTAAAAATCAAAAAAGCTCAACTTCAGCAGTCTTATCAAAAACAGCAAGAGGGCCTTTTGGGAAAAGAAAGTGCTTTTGTTAAATTTGAACAAGAAGAAAGCACCCTGTCTTTACAATTAAAAAAAGCTGAAGAAGCCTTGTCTACTATACGACAAGAGAAACAGGCCCAGTCGGAGCAACTATTAAAACTCAAAAACGAATTAGCTCTTTTAGAAGAGAGAAGCAAAGGGCTAAAGGCACAGAAAGAGATGCTCCAAAAAGAACTTAGCCAGAACCAAGAAACTTTAACAGAGATTCTTAGAAGAGAAGAAAATGATCTAGCAAAAGAATCAAAAGTAAATAAACGATTACAGACTTTAGATCATGAACTTAAGGATCAGCAGAAACTAGGTGAATCGTCTAGAGCACAGGTCTTTCAGATAGAACAAAAGATTACGGAAGTAACATTAAGAGCGCAGAAAAGAGATGAAGAAGCTGAAGTTATACAGCGACAGCTTCATGAAATAGAGATAGCCTTAACTCGCCAAGAAGAACAATCTAAAACTTTAGAAGAATCGATTTCCTTTTCACTTGCTCGTATGGCTGAATGGGAAGAAGAATATAGTCGATGCCAAGAAGAGCAAGAAAAAGTAGTTCAAAAAGCAAAGCGTCTTGAAGAAGAAGCTAAGCAGACAAAAGAGAAACTGACAGCTATCCAGATAAAAGGGGAAGACATAGAGAACAAGCTTACAGAAACGATGCGTCGATGGCAAGAAATTTCAGCACGAATTAAAGCTCTTGAGCATATGGAACGTTCTTATGAGGGCTTTAACAAAGGCGTCAAAGAAATTATGACAGAAGCAAAAAAGCATCAAAGCTCTTTACAGGGGATCTGTGGGCTAATCAGTGAGCTTATTGAAGTACCATTAGGCTTGGAAATTGCTTACCAGGTAGCTTTGGGATCGTCTATGCAGAACATTGTTGTAGAAGATGATCGCTCAGCGCAAATAGCTATTGAATTTTTGAAAAAATACAAAAAGGGAAGGGCTACCTTCTTACCTCTTAAAAGTCTACAAGTATACACAGGACCTGGGAAAGAATTTCTTCAAGAACCTGGTGTGATTGGTTGTGCCGCCGATCTGATTCAATTTGATAAGCGCTATGATAAAGCGGTACGCTTTCTATTAGGTCGAACTTTGATCTTTGAAGACTTGACAAGAGCACTTGCTTTTGCACGACAAAAGAAAAGTAACTATAAGCTTGTAACACTAGATGGAGAAATTCTACAGCCTGGTGGTACTGTTACTGGCGGAACTTTAAGTCCTCAGGGAGGCCAAACTTTTCTACGTCGACGAGAGCTTACTATGTTAAAAGAAGAAGAAAGAAAACTATCTCTAGTGATTGCTAGTCTCAAACAAAGTCGAGAAGAAGTGCGGGAAGAACAACAGAAGACAGCAGAGCAATCAATGCAACTTGAAAAAGATCTAACAGCCTTACAATTCGATAGATCATCAAAAGATGCTGAAATGTTAGGACTACAAAAATCTTTAGCAAGAGAACGACAGCAGATAGAAGAGCGACTCAAAGAGCAAGGTAACTGTCAAGAGACGATGACTAGGCTATATAGTGATAGAAATCGTTTAGAAGGAAAGATCAAAAACCTCTTTAGTCTCAAAAAAGAGCTGGAGCAGACCTATCAAGAGCTAAAAAAACAAATAGAAGAACTTCGAAAAAAAGGCGACGATGAAAATAAAGTTCTAACAGAAAGACAATTAGAAAGAGCAAGACTTGAAGAAGAACAGAAAAGCCTTGCTGTATCATTACAAATCTTAAGAGAAAGTAAAGCAAAATTACATGAAGAAGCAGAACAAAAAAAAGAAAAAGATCAAGAATGGGCAGAATTGCTGTGTAATTACGAGAAAAGAGCTCAAGAACTAGAAGCCAAGGTATTTCAGGGGATTTTACAAGAAGAGACTCTTGTAGAGCAAACAAAGCAGTGTCAACAAGTCTATGACAGCCTGCGTGAAGAAGTAGAAGTTTTACTTAATAAAAAGAAACCTTTACTAGCTGAAATTACAGCCCTTAATAAAGAATTGCATCAGATAGAAATTGCCTTAACAAAAGTAGAAACAGAAGAAAAGGCACTTCTCCTTAAGTTTCAAGAAAAATGGGCCATTACTGACGAAGCAGTTATGACACAAGCAGAAGAAGATGAAATAGATCGCAAAGCATATCAAAAAGAGATTGCTACTGCTAAAATATCGCTAAAAGAACTTGGTACAGTTAACATGCTAGCTATCGAAGAAGAAAAGAATTTGCAAGAGAGAATATCTTTTCTTCATCAACAACATGAAGATCTGAAAGCGGCTCAAGATAGTCTAGAGCAAGTGATTACAGAAATAGAAGAGATTATGATCCAGCGTTTTGGACAAGCTTTTGACGAAATCAATGAACATTTTCGCTATACTTTTTCTGAGCTTTTTCAAGGTGGACAAGCAGAATTAATTCTTACAGATCCAGACAATCTTTTAGAGACAGGTATTGACATGGTAGCTCAACCACCTGGCAAAAAGAGAGTACCCTTGTCCTTACTTTCAGGTGGAGAAAGAGCCTTAACAGCTATTGCCCTGCTCTTTGCTTTACTTAAGACTAGACCGAGTCCCTTTTGTGTCTTAGATGAAATCGAAGCAGCCTTAGATGAAGCTAATGTATCACGTTTTGCTAATTACCTAAAAAAACTATCACAAAAAAGCCAATTTATTGTTATCTCTCATCGTAAAGGAACGATGGAAGCGGCAGACTACCTTTATGGTGTAACCATGGAAGAAGGCGGTGTGTCTAAACTTATTTCCGTTAAGATGACTGATCGCGATGATGGTATAGATGCAGTTAGTTAGAGGAGGCGCCATATGGGTTTTTTTGATCGATTAAAAGAAGGCTTAAGTCGAACACGACAGAACCTCGTTCAAAAAGTAGAAGAACTAGTAACAGGAAGACAACATATTGATGAAGAGCTTTATGAAGAGCTTGAAGAAGTCTTAATTAGTGCCGATGTAGGTGCTGAAATGGCATTAGAAATGGTAGAAAGACTGCGAAAGAAAGTAAAAGAACAAAAAATTAGCGATCCCTCAGAGCTAAAAAATCTGCTTCAACAGGAGATCGTAGCTTTATTAGGACAAGAAGCTGTGCCTGTTAAGATAGAGCAAAAACCAACTGTTGTTTTGGTAGTAGGCGTTAATGGTGTGGGGAAGACTACAACTATTGCCAAGCTAGCCCATCGTTGGAAGTCAGAAGGTCGTAAAGTGTTACTAGCGGCCGGTGATACATTCCGTGCTGCCGCTATTGATCAATTAGAGATTTGGGGTCAACGAGTTGGTGTTGATGTTATTCGCCATCAGGAAGGTTCTGATCCTGGTGCTGTTGCTTATGATGCCGCACAAGCCGCGATTAGTCGTGGTGTTGATATCCTCATCGTCGATACTGCAGGACGGTTGCATAATAAAAACCATCTTATGAGCGAGCTTTCCAAAGTAGGTCGTGTCTTAGATCGGGCACTTCCTGGAGCTCCCCATGAAATCTTACTGGTCTTAGATGCGACAACAGGTCAGAATGCTGTAACACAAGCGCGCTTATTTGGTGAAGCTGTAGGAGTTAGTGGGTTGGTGCTCACAAAACTTGATGGAACAGCCAAAGGCGGTGTCATCTTAGCCATACAAGGAGAACTTAGTGTTCCTGTTAAGTTCATCGGTATTGGAGAAGCTATGGACGACCTTCGTGTCTTTGAACCACAACAATTTGCCAAAGCTCTTTTTGGGCAAGAGGAGACAGGGGAGTAAGGCTATATAGCTTAAGTAAAAAAGCTCTCTTCTTTCACTTCCAGCACCAAAATAACAATAACAATGTTATAGAAAAGGAGATTTGATTCAAAATGCCAGTTGTACAAATTACGATGTTAGAAGGACGATCAGAAGAACAAAAACGTGAGCTAGCCAAAGCGATTACGAAGGCTCTTGTCGACACTTGTGGTGCTAAGCCAGAGTCAGTAATCATGACTGTCTTAGATGTGTCTACAGAAAACATTGCTCTAGGAGGAGAGTTAATTAGTGACCTAAGGAGGAAATCCTCTTGAGCGTAAAAATTGCAATTATTGGCGGTACAGGTGTCTATGACCCTACTATGTTAACAGACTTAAGACAAGTTGAAGTTGATACTGTTTACGGTAAAGTTGCCATCAAAGTAGGTCGTTATCAAGAAAAAGAAGTGGCCTTCCTACAACGTCATGGAGAAGGTCACTCTGTTCCACCTCATCTTATTAATTATCGAGCCAATATTTTAGCGCTGAAAAAGCTTGGTGTTCGCCAGATTATTGCTACAGCCGCTGTAGGCTCTTTAGATATGAAGCTAGAAGCAGGTCATCTCGTTGTTGTTCATGACTTTTTAGATTTCACTAAAGTAAGACCTACTACCTTCTTTGATGGTGGAGAAGCAGGCGTTGTACACACTGATTTTACTTACCCCTACTGCCCAAGACTCCGCAATGTACTCTTAGAAGCAGGGCGTCAAGAGAGCTTAACTATTCATGACAGTGCTGTTTATGTTTGTACAGAAGGACCTCGCTTTGAGACACCAACAGAGATTAAGATGTATCAGAACTTTGGAGGTCATCTTGTTGGCATGACTAGCGTTCCGGAAGTCTTATTGGCAAGGGAAGCGGAGATATGTTACGCTACTGTAGCTATGGTTACGAACTATGGCGCCGGTATCTCACCACAACCGCTGACGCACATGGAAGTTCTAGAAGCCATGGATGCTAACAAAGAAAATATTAAGTCCTTGGCTATGAAAACGATTGAGTTATTGCCGACTGATGATGATTGCGAATGTCACCATGCTTTGGCTGACTTTGGCGGTTTTAAGCTTTAAGGAAAGGAAGTTTTTCATTGGATGCGATTCGCTGGCATGAAGACCACTTATTACTGCTAGATCAGACCAAACTCCCTCTTGTCGAAGAGTACATTGAATGTTGGGATCATCATATCGTAGCCAGAGCTATTAAGATTTTGCAAGTACGTGGGGCCCCAGCGATTGGTGCTGCCGCCGCTTTTGGTGTAGCTTTAGCAGGCCTTAATTATACTGGTGATTCTGTTGAAGAATTTGAAGCAGAAGTTCATCAAGCAATTGACGACCTAGCCAAAACAAGGCCTACAGCTGTTAATCTTTTTTGGGCTCTTACGCGCATGAAGTCTTTTCTGGAAAGCACTAGAGGCACATCCATAACAGATCGACAACAGTCTCTGCTAGCTGAAGCACAAGCTTTGTTGGCTGAAGACAAGGCTATGAATGAACAAATGGGCCAATATGGTCAAGAGCTAATTCCTGAAAGTGCTGGTATACTCACCCATTGTAATGCTGGTGCTTTAGCAACAGGTGGTTTTGGTACAGCCCTAGGTGTGATTAGAGCGGCCCATCAAGCGGGTAAAGAAATTTCTGTTTTTGCTGATGAAACAAGACCGTTATTGCAAGGTGCTCGATTGACTGCCTGGGAATTGATGAAAGATGGTATTCCAGTCACTTTAATTACCGATTCCATGGCGGCTTATGTAATGAAACAAAAGCTTGTGGATCTAGTCATTGTAGGAGCAGATCGAATTACAGCTAATGGTGATGTAGCTAATAAGATCGGTACTTATGGTTTGGCTGTATTAGCTAAAAATCACGGTATCCCTTTCTATGTAGCGGCGCCCTTTTCTACTTTCGATCTCTCCTTGCAAAGTGGTGATGAGATACCTATTGAAGAAAGAGATCCTGAGGAAGTACGGACATTAGGTGGAACTACAACAGCACCTCTGGAAGTACCAGTATATAACCCATCCTTTGATGTAACGCCTAATGAATACATTACTGCTATTATTACCGACCGAGGTGTTATTCAAGGGCCTTATACTGAGAATATAGCTAAGCATATGAAGTCCTAAGCTACTGGAGGTGAATAAGTTGAGCAGAATCTTAATTCAAAATGCTACCATTATTCCTATGACTTCAAAAGAAGATATCTTTCAAGGTCATATCTATATTGAAGATGGAAAGATTGTTCGTCTTTATAACAAAAGGGAAAGAGAAGAAGTTTCTTTTCCGCTAGAGATGACAGACTTAGAAATTATAGATGGTCAAGACAAAGTAGTTATACCTGGCCTAGTGAACGCTCATACTCATGCTGCTATGACTCTCTTTCGGGGCTATGCTGATGACCTTCCTTTAATGGAATGGCTTAATGATGCCATATGGCCTGCTGAAAAAAAGCTAACAGATGAACATGTCTACTGGGGAACTATGTTAGCCATTGCCGAGATGCTCAAAGGTGGCATTACCGTATTCGCCGATATGTACTTTTTCATGGACCAGGTGGCCAAAGCAGTCTCCGATAGCGGCATACGAGGTCACTTAAGTCGTGGTATGATCGGCTTTGGTCCAACATCAGAGAAAGCACTTGTTGAATCTGAAGAATTTTATCGAAAGTGGCATGAAGGTGCTGATGGCAGAATTCGCGTCTGGTTAGGACCTCATGCACCTTATACTTGCCCACCTGATTACCTGCAGAAAGTAATGGCCCTAGCCGATCGTCTTGGAACAGGCTTGCATATCCATTTGGCAGAAACGAAAAAAGAAGTAGAAGATATTCAAAAAGAGCATGGCCTGAGACCAATTGAACTTATGAATAAGATTGGACTCTTTGAACGTCCTGTCTTAGCCGCTCATTGTGTTCATCTTACGGAAGAAGAAGAGAACATACTGGTTGAAAAAAAGGTAGGTATTGCTCATAATCCGGAAAGCAATATGAAATTGGCTTCCGGCATTGCACCTATTGAGAGTTTGCGACAGAAAAAAGCAATTGTAGGTCTGGGAACAGACGGTGCGGCCAGTAATAACAACCTTGATCTAATAGAAGAAATGCGACAAGCCACTTTCTTGCAGAAAGTAAACCTCCTTGATCCTACAGCCTTACCAGCTTATGATACTTTAGCTATGGCCACTATTGGTGGTGCCAAAGCATTAGGTTGGGATCATGAGATTGGGACTTTAGAAGTAGGTAAAAAAGCGGACTTAGCTGTGATTGATATGAAGCAACCTCACCTTTATCCTGTCCATGATCCTGTGGCTCATCTGGTCTACTCTGCCAAGGGATCTGATGTGCATACAGTTATAGTAGACGGCAAGGTATTAGTGCGAGCAGGAAAACTTACGACAATGAATGAAGAGCAGATTATGACAGAAGCACAGAAAGCGGCTGTAGTTTTAACTAGCAAAGAGGGCTAAATTGCACTCAGTATAGGAAAACTGCAGAGACGAAGATAGGGTAGAGGAAATATTTAGCCAGAGTATTAGTGCTCTGGCTTTGCTCCTTTTTCTGATTTTTTCTTATGTTAAGCAAAAATCCTTGACAGTAGGGGCTAGACGTAGTAAAATCAATAACGGTCAAGCACGTGTCAAGGTATTTAGCTTGACAACTGAGGGATCAGTATGATGGAAGAGTCCACTTTAGATAAACTGATCAGAATGAACTTGCTTGTTGACTTTTATGGTCAGCTTTTAACGGAAAGACAGCGGCAGGTCCTTTCTTACTATTATGAGGATAATCTCTCTTTAGGGGAGATTGCTAATGAACTAAAGGTTTCTCGACAAGCTGTTTTTGATTTATTGAAGAGAGTAGAGAAATTATTAGAAGGCTATGAAGGTAAGCTTGGTCTCGTCAATCGCTGGCAAACAGAACGTGCCAAATTGTTACAAACAGTTGGAGAGATGAAAGAAGCTCTAGCGAAACGAGATTGGAATAATATAGAGAATGCGGTTCAATCTTTTGCCAAAATGGTAGAAGAGGGGAGGGTTTAAGGTATGGCTATGTTTGAAAGTCTTGCGGAAAAGTTGCAAAGTACCTTCAAAAAGTTACGAGGCAAAGGTAAAGTTTCTGAAGCTGATGTAGCAGAGGCCATGCGGGAAGTTCGGATGGCCTTACTAGCCGCCGACGTTAATCTTAAAGTAGTTAAAAACTTTGTGGCTAAAGTAAAAGAGCGCGCAATTGGCCAGGAAGTTTTAGATAGCTTAACGCCAGGTCAGCAAGTTGTTAAAGTTGTACATGAAGAACTTGTTGCCTTGATGGGTGGTACTTCATCCAAAATTAATATGTCTCAAAAACCACCTACAGTCATTATGTTGGTAGGCCTTCAAGGTGCTGGTAAAACTACTTCTGTTTCTAAGCTAGCTTTATATTTGCGCAAGCAAGGAAGAAAGCCACTTATGGCCGCTTGTGACGTTTATCGTCCTGCGGCAGTAAAGCAGTTGCAAGTCCTCGGTAATCAACTGGACATTCCTGTTTTCTCCATGGGCACAGGTGTTAATCCAGTAGATATTGCACGCGGTGCTATGGAAAACGCTATTGCTACAGGCCGTGATACGCTTTTACTAGATACAGCAGGCCGTCTTCACATCAATGAAGAGCTCATGGGTGAGCTCAAGAATATCAAAAGCACTGTAAAACCTCATGAGATACTCTTAGTCGTAGATGCCATGACTGGTCAAGATGCTGTTAATGTAGCTGAGACTTTCCATGAACAACTTGGTTTAGATGGTGTTATCTTAACTAAGCTAGATGGTGACGCTCGTGGTGGTGCTGCTTTATCGGTAAAAGCAGTAACAGGCTGTCCTATTAAATTTGTCGGTCTTGGTGAGAAAGCAGAAGCGTTAGAACCTTTCCATCCTGATCGTATGGCTTCTAGAATCCTCGGTATGGGTGATGTTTTAACGCTCATTGAGAAAGCCCAAGCTTCCATGGATACTCAGATGGCTCGCGATATGGAGCAGAAGCTTCGTAAGGCTGAATTTAACTTTGAAGACTTTCTTGTACAGATGCAACAGATGAAAAAAATGGGACCGATTGATCAAATTCTCGGTATGTTGCCTGGTATGGGGAACATGAAAGCACTAAAAGATGTGCAAGTTGATGACAAAGAAATGAAGCACATTGAAGCGATTATTCTTTCCATGACACAAGAAGAGCGGCAGAACCCTCAGTTGATCAAAGATAGTCGCAAACGTCGTATTGCGCGAGGATCAGGAACATCGGTACAACAAGTGAACAATTTATTGAAAACTTTTGATCAAAGTCGTAAGTTAATGAAGCAATTTTCTGATATGCGAGGCGGCGGCAAAAAAGGTAAGAACAAAGCTAAAGGTATGTTTAAGATGCCTTTCTTTAAGTAAAACCTATTAAGTATACAAATCTGGCAATTAAGCTAAAGTCTTTGAAGGAGGTGATATTCTTGGCTACACGTATTCGTCTAAAGCGCATGGGTATGAAGAAAAAACCTTTTTACCGTGTTGTTGTCGCCGATTCGAGATCTCCTCGTGATGGGCGTTTTATTGAAGAAATTGGGTACTACAACCCTATTAAAGAACCTGCTGAAATCTCTATCGATGAAGAAAAAGCACTAAAGTGGCTACAAAATGGTGCTCAGCCTTCCGATACAGTAAGAGCTCTGCTCACCAAAGCTGGTGTTATTCAAAAGTGGACCGAAAGCAAAGCGCAAGGTTAAGGTCTTTGCTTTAGTTACCCCCCAGGAGGTAACATAATGAAAGAATTAGTGGAACTTTTAGCAAAAGCACTGGTTGATCAACCAGAAGCGGTGCAAGTTACACAAAAAGAGACGGACAAAGAAGTTTTACTAGAGTTACGAGTGGCGCCTGAAGATATGGGCAAAGTAATCGGTAAGCAGGGTAAGATTGCTAAAGCCATTCGAACCATGGTAAAAGCGGCGGCGGCTAAAGATGGTCGTCGTGTAACCGTCGAGATCATTTAATGTTTGAGACATAGATGATCCTGTGGAAGAGGGGGCAAGTGCTCCCTCTTTCTTTATTAGGAGGCTGTAAAAGTGAGAAAGCATGTTCGTGTTGGACAAGTAGTTAATACACAAGGCATTAAAGGTCAAGTTCGTGTATGGCCGCTCACAGGCTCTGTGGAACGATTTAAAACAATAAATAATGTCTATCTGGAAAAAACAATTCCAGGTCTTCCTGAAAAATTAACAATTACAGCCACTGGCCAGCTCAAAAAGCTGGTAATCCTTTCTTTTCAGGAAATCACCACAATGAATGAGGCTGAAAAATTAAAAGATTCCTATTTAATTATTCCTATTGAAGAAGTGCCTCCACGAGAAGAGGACAGTTATTATCATTTTGAGCTAGAAGGACTTAAGATCCTCACAGAAGAGGGCGAGCTATTGGGGCAATTACATGAAATTATTGAAACAGGTAGCAATGATGTTTATGTTGTTCGTAAAGAAGACAAAAGCCAGAAAGATTTACTCATTCCAGCTCTGAAGTCAGTTGTTCTTAAAGTTGATCTACAAGAAGGAACCATGGTTGTAAAATTACCAGAAGGATTGCTAGAGTAGTGGCATCTATGAATATTCATATTTTAACTATTTTTCCTGAGATGTTTCAGGGCCCCATGAGTAGCAGTATTATAGGAAGAGCTTGCCAAAAAGGACTTCTTTCTATAGAACCTCATAATTTACGCGATTATACAAAAGATAAGCACCGCCAAGTAGATGATACACCTTATGGTGGCGGGGCAGGTATGGTAATGAAAGCAGAACCTTTTTTTGAAGCTCTAACGGAGCTAACGGGTTCACCTAAGCAAAAAAAAGTAGGGCGAAAAATTATCATGCTAACGCCACAAGGCGCAACTTTTACACAAAAGAAAGCCCAAGAACTAGCTACTATGTCTGAAATTATTTTTTTATGCGGTCGTTATGAAGGTATTGATGAGCGCGTTCGGCAAACTTGGGTTGATGAAGAAATATCTATTGGTGACTACATCCTTACAGGCGGAGAATTAGCCACCATGGTGATTATAGATGCCCTTGTTCGTTTCCTACCCGGTGCTCTCGGTGACGAGATGTCAGCACAAGAAGAATCTTTTAGCGATGGACTTTTAGAGTATCCACAATACACTAAACCAGCAACTTGGCAAGGTATGACTGTACCCGCTCCTTTATTGAGTGGTCACCATGAACAAATCAGAAAGTGGCGACGTAAAGAAGCTTTTAAGCGAACTTATCAGTTTCGTCCCGAACTACTTAGGGGACGTTCTTTATCAATAGAAGACCAGATCCTTTTTGCAGAGGCTCTCCAAGAATTAGGGATGCCTGTAGAGATTGAGAAAAGCTCACGAAAGAAGAAAAGAAAGGGCCGAACAAAAGATGACATGGGAGAATGATCAACAGCGAAAAAAAGCCCTTTTGTATATAGCCCTTGTGCATCATCCTGTCTATAATAAAAACATGGACATAATAGCTACATCTGTCACCAATCTTGACCTACATGATATTTCGAGAACGGCAAGAACTTATGATGTGGCAGGTTACTTAATCCTACACCCACACTTAGCTCAACAAAGATTAGTGTCAGAAATTCTTCGTTACTGGACTGATGGATATGGAGCAGAATATAATCCTGATCGCAAAGAAGCTTTGGAAAGAATTGAAGTTCTAACTTCCGTAGAAGAAGCGATAAGTTATATAGAGCAGAAGGAAGGGCGCCGTCCCCAGATCATAACGACTGATGCTCGTATTTACGATAACTCGATCAGTTATAGTGGGATGAGAAAAAAACTGCAGACAGAAGAAGGCCCCTGGCTTCTTCTCTTTGGTACCGGTTTTGGCATGGAAAAAGAACTCATGGCTTCTGCAGACTATATCCTTCATCCCATCTGGGGCAGAGGAGACTACAATCACCTCTCCGTCCGCAGTGCTGCTGCTATTATCATCGATAGGTTACTTGGCGAAAGTTGGTTCGAATAAAACCTACAACGTTAGTCGACAAGTTACGAAGAAAAAACTTGCTGACAGGCATTTAGCTATGCTATAATCAGAGTGTTGTCTTTATGGGAGATTTATACTCCCTTAGCAAGGGTGGTCCGCTGGCTTCAAAAGGGAGTTAAGAACACCTGGGCCGGAAGGAGGGACTTTTTAATGCAAGAAATTATTCGTCAAATTGAAGCGGGTCAACTGCGTCAGGACATCCCCCAATTTGGCCCTGGAGACACTGTTCGTGTTCACGTGAAAGTTGTAGAAGGAAACCGTGAGCGGATTCAGATTTTTGAAGGTGTAGTCATCAAGATTAAAGGTGGCGGATTGAGAGAAACCTTCACAGTACGCCGTGTTTCTTATGGCGTTGCTGTTGAGCGTATTTTCCCCTTACATTCACCTCGCCTCGAAAAAATCGAAGTGATTCGTCGAGGACGTGTACGCAGAGCCAAACTGTACTACTTACGTGGCCTTTCTGGTAAAGCTGCTCGTATTAAAGATCGACGCTAACTTGAAAAGGGACTGGAAACCCAGTCCCTTTTTGACTATGTGCCTATGTAAAAAGATGGATTCTCAATTTCAGGAGGTGTCTCGTGGAAGAGATCCAACAACAACAAGATCTTGCTAATGGCACTGAAAAGAAAAAAGAAAAATCGGCCTTGCGAGAGATAGTTGAGTCTATACTGATAGCCATAGTGCTAGCCTTTATGATTCGCTATTTTCTTTTTCAGCCTTTTTATATTCCTTCAGGATCTATGGAACCGACCCTTAAGCCATATGATCGCATTATTGTTAGTAAGATGAGCTTTTGGTTTAGTGAACCTGAACGGGGCGATGTTATTGTTTTTCGCTATCCTCTCGATCCCAGTCGAGATTTTGTAAAACGAGTGATCGCTTTAGAAGGAGAAACGGTAGAGATTAGGAATAATCAACTTTTGATCAACAATGAAGTGATTGATGAACCTTATCTACCTCCTTTAGTTATGAGAGATTATGGTCCTACGAAAGTATCAGAGGGTCATCTTTTCGTACTGGGAGATAACCGTAACCATTCTGACGATAGTCGTTTTTGGGGCTTTGTTCCCGAGGAATATCTTGTTGGCAAATCAGTGCTTATTTACTGGCCTCCTGATAGAATTGAACTTTTGGGGGGTAAATAGTGACTTCTGTACAATGGTATCCAGGTCATATGACCAAAGCAAGGCGGCAAGTAACAGCTGATCTAGCAAAAGTAGATGTAGTCTTGGAATTGTTAGATGCTCGTATACCTATGAGTAGTCGCAATCCAGATATAGATAAAATCATTGGTGAAAAACCAAGGATTATCTTATTGAATAAAGCTGACTTAGCTGATAGTAACTTCACCAAAACTTTTATAGATTATTTTGCCCAAAATAACTTACGCTCCATTGCTATAGAAGCATCTACCGGTAAAGGATTCAATCTTATTTCTCCTGCTGTAGAGAAAGCCTCTGTACAATTGTTAGAGAAATGGAAGCAAAAGGGCATGAGGCCGCGCGCTTTTCGAGCTATGGTAGTAGGTATTCCTAACGTAGGCAAGTCATCGGTTATTAATCGATTAGCTCGTGCAAGGAAAACAGTGACAGCCAATCGACCTGGCGTTACGCGTGGACAGCAATGGGTAAAAGTAAGTGACAAACTTGAACTACTTGATACACCTGGTATTTTGTGGCCAAAGTTTGATGATCCCTTAGTTGGTTTGAAGCTAGCGGCTACAGGTGCTGTTAGTGACTTTGTTACCAACTTAGAAGAAATAGCCTTTTATGCCTTACAAGTAACGGAGCAAAGAAGCTCGGCAATTATTAAGGAACGTTATCATCTAGATTGTGATGCAGTTCCACATGAAGAATGGTTGGAAAAGATAAGCCGCCGCTTTGGTTTTTTGGTATCAGGTGGTAAAGCCGATACTATCAAAGGCTCAAAGCAAGTCTTGCAAGATTTTCGTGCTGGTAAACTTGGCAAGCACACTTTAGATTCAACTCCGTAGTTTCCTATACAAAGATGTATAGCACCCTTAATGGGGTGCTATTTCTATTTCGTATGGCTTAAGTTCATCAAGACTTACAAAGCTATATCCTTTTTTTTCGATCGTATCTATGATATTCTCTAGTTGATTTACAACAACCATGGAGTTGCCGTGCAAAAGAATAATTGCCCCAGGATGAAGTTGCTGAATTACGCCTTTATACACGTTTTGTGCGGAACTGTTTGGTTTCCAGTCCACAACAGCAATGCTCCAAAAAACACTTTGATAACCTAACTGTTTCGAAATTTCTAAGGTTTTGCGGCTAAACTCCCCTCTAGGAGGACGCAAATATTTTGGTTCGTAATTAACATGTTCTTTTATATGGTCGTGTAAGGACATTATTTCTTTGGTCAATTTTTCTTCAGAAATATCAGGTAAACTGGGATGTCCCCAAGTATGGTTTCCTACAATATGACCTTCTTCAACAATTCTTTTTAGAAGTTCAGGTTGTGTCTTTACCCAATGACCAGTGAAAAAAAAAGTAGCTTTTATATTGTGCTTATCTAGAATATCAAGGATCTGGGGAGTGGCGCCTTCTTTTTCATAACCCATGTCAAAGGTTAAAGTTACGTGCTTTTGGTCTTCTTTGCCAATATAAAAAGCTCCATATTCTTTTAATAAATCTTTTTCCCACTGAGGCACTTGCGGACCTTTTTCGTTTTTGGAGCGCACAAAGCCCCAGCCATATTTTTTGTTAGCTTTGGGAGATGCCATCAACTCATCTATAAACTCGATAGATTCTTGAGCCTCCGGATACCCTGGTGGTGGTGATGATTGGTTATTGTACGACCAATGATAACCACCATACAGAAGAACTATGGATAGGGCGAAGAATCCTAGGAGTTTTAACAGCCCTTTGTTTTTCAAGAATACCTCCCCTTCGTTAGTTCTGTATTACCTTTTAGTAGTTCCATTCTAGCTAAAAAGTTCTTTCGACTTTGCTTTTAGTCTATTTCTTTTTACAGAAACTATGGCAGGAATAAAGAGGCCTTTTTGGCATAAATCAATTTTCTATATGGATAAAGATGGCCTAAAGAAAAATAATGGAAAGGTGGTGAGGCTCACTGTCTAAATACAGTAAAATTTTATGGGACCATTGGACAGTAATGGAAAAAAATTTACGACAGAGTGGTCACAATTTATTGGCAGGTGTTGATGAAGTAGGGCGTGGACCTTTAGCAGGGCCTGTTGTTGCTGCGGCTGTAATCTTGCCTCCTTATTGCTATATCGACGGTTTAGCAGATTCCAAAAAAGTGAGCTCCTCAAAAAGAGAAAAGTTAGCTCAAGAAATTGCCGAGAAAGCAATTGCGCTCTCTGTAACGGTCATATCGGCTCGACATATTGATCAACAAGGAATTGTTCCTTCAACCTTTAAGGCTATGAACAGAGCCGTTGAGCATCTTAAGTTGACGCCTGATTATGTGCTTGTTGATGGCAACAAAGTTATTCCAACTTATCAAGGTCAACAAAGCTCTTTGGTTGGTGGTGACGGACTGGCCGCACCTATTGCGGCGGCTTCGATTATTGCTAAAGTTTTCCGAGATAACCAAATGATTCGCTTCAGTCGTATCTTTGCTGAATACGGTTTTGAGAAACATAAAGGCTATGGAACAGCAGAACATAGAAAAATATTATCCCAAGTAGGACCATCACCGATTCATCGACATTCTTTTTTACCAAAATAAATGTAAGCAATCTACAGTTTGAAGGAGTGAGCTTATATGGACCCTTCAATGCAAGTGTTGCTTCGAAGTACGATGGATCAAATTATTAAAGATCAAAATCCCAAAACTAATCATCAAAGACTGCTTTGGAGTGCTGGTACTCAGCTTCGTGGAGAAGTTGTACAAAGCTTAGGAGACGATACCTTTACCCTTTTAATAGATGGCAAAAAGGTAATATTACAGTCTAGCCATAATCTTCAAGTAGGGCAACCTGTAACTTTGCGTGTAGAAGGAAGCCAACAAGGTCAAGTTGTTGCTAAGCTTTTGCCGTCCCAACCTAACCAGAATTTGCAAGGAATCATGTATCAAGAAAGAAATCTTGCTAATAGCTTAGAAAAAATGGGCCTAAAGAACACGGTTGAAAACAGGCTAATCTACAGAGCTCTTATAGACTATCAGATAGAACTTACACCTGAAAGATTTCGGCAAGTTACTCAAGCTATGAATAGTTTAGGCAAAATTGACTACCCTACTGCGCAGATTACAGCTTTTGCCATAAAAGCAAACCTTCCTTTACAAAAAGATGTCCTTTTATTACTGCAAAAATCTTTTGGCTCTGAACATATCTTTAGAGAACTGCAATCATGGATTGAAGAAACTAAAAACATCACTAGAAATCTTCCTGGTCTATTAGCAAGTGCAGAACAGAAGGAAAATCCTTGGAAAGGAGACCTGCGCAATCAACAAGTCCTTATGACGAACCTAATGAAGAATGTAGAGCAGTTGGAAGAACAACTTAAAAATCTACTTATTAGAGGGAATGAAGATAAAAATATTATTCGAGATAAAGCAACTGCGGCAATAGAATCACAGCTCTTTCAACGACAAGAAGGCAAAGTTCTTTCTAAGGATTTAACTGCTGTAACATCATCGCAAAGGAATCTATTGCCTACTCTGATCAGTAACTCAGTAACACAACTAGAAGTATTGATGCAGTTTCCTGATGCTAGAGAAAAGTTCTCTCAATTGCTTCAAACCCTAGCTCGAGGTCTTGTTTTAGAGGAGGTGTGGGCAGGCAAACAGGTGCTTCAACATACTGACAAGTCTTCCAATCAGTCAGGAGATTACTATTATTTTCAGATACCTTTTCAACAGTCTGAAAACAAGGAAAGTGTAGCTCAACTAAGAGTTTATAAAGATGCTGGAAAAAGAAAAATAGATAAAAAAAATTTACGCCTAATTTTGCTGTTGCATATGGAACAGATGGGTCCTTTTAGTATGGAATTGCAAATTCAAAATGAAACTATTCAAGGTCGTGCAACTGTGCAGAATAAAGAGATAGCTTCTATAGCTCAATCTTTTTGGCCACAATTACAAAAGGACTTGGCTAGCTACGGTTACGCTCTTCATAATTTTGAATGGCACATAGGCGAGCCAGCTGACTTAAAGCCTGCTCTTGAAGCTCCCTCGAAAAAAGAGACAACAAAAGTTGATCTCTTTGTGTAGGAGGCTTGAACAATGGAAAAAGACAAAGATAAGCAAAAGGACCTTTTAGCTGTAGCTTTACGTTATAATCAAGCAAAAGAAAAGTCACCACGGGTTGTAGCAGTAGGTAGGAACTATTTGGCGCAAAGAATACTAGAAGTAGCTCAAAAAGAAAACATTCCCATAAAAAAAGATGCTTCTATGTCAGAGTTGCTGTCGAAGCTAGATTTAGGGGAAGAAATTCCTCCAGAATTATATCAAATCGTGGCAGAGCTTTTTGCCTTTATCTATCGTTTAGAAGCAAACTATGGCGAACATAAAATAGAGATGTTGCAAAAAGGTAACTTTTCAAAAGATTACAAAACAAAAAAGTAAAGCTTTTAGAAGGGTTTTTTGATTCCATAGAGAATATAAATTTTTTGGGATATAGCTTGCTTCCCTATATGCATTATCCGAAGACGTTTTTAATGTCAGTTCGTGGAGAAAGGAGGGGAGGCGGTGTTAAAAGACTATCTGGGCATAGGTATCTTTCTGGCTGTTGGCTTAGTAATGCCATTGATCATTTTAGCCGTATCAGCCTTGTTACAGAAAATCTCGATTCGATATGCCAAGACTGAAGGCCCTGCTAAGTATGAAACTTATGAGTGTGGTATCGAGACTAAAGGTGATACCTGGGTTCAGTTTAAGACAAGCTACTTTTTGTATGCTCTCGTCTTTGTTGTCTTTGATGTGGAAGCCATATTCTTGTTTCCCTGGGCTGTCACATTCCAGGAACTAGGTACTCCTGCATTTATTAAAATGTTTATATTTATTACAATTCTAGTTGTTGGATTCTGGCACGCCTGGAAGGAAGGAGCTTTGGAATGGAAATAGGAAAGGACAGAGATGTTCTTAATGAACGTCAGGTCCAGGATCTCGTCAAAAATAACATCATTTTAACGAGTCTTGACGCAGTTTTTAATTGGGCTAGAGGTAATTCCTTTTGGCCTCTTACTTCTGGTTTAGCCTGCTGTGCGATTGAGATGATGGCTTGTGGTACGAGCCGCTTTGACATTGCCCGTTTTGGCTATGAGGTTTTTAGACCTTCGCCAAGACAAGCTGATGTTCTTGTTGTGGCTGGTACGGTAACAGATAAAATGGCCGATCCTCTTGTTCGGTTATACGATCAGATGGCTGAACCTAAATGGGTCATTGCCATGGGTTCATGTGCTTGCACAGGTGGTCCTTTTATAGATTCTTATGCTGTTGTGCCTGGTGTAGATAAGATACTTCCAGTTGATGTTTACGTTCCAGGTTGTCCACCTCGTCCTGAAGCACTGATTGATGGGTTTTTGAAGCTCAAAGAAAAGGTGCAAAACCCGACGAAAGTGGGGTCTTTGTAAAATGGCTATTTCATTACTTGAAAAGTATTCAGTAGATGAAGTTTTTGCGCCCTTTCAAGAAGTTGTTCAAGTGGAAGGGGAAGGTGTAAGTCAGGCCGTAGTTGTTCCAAAAGAAAAACTTGTAACAATTATGGAACATTTGGCTCAGAACTTCTCTTTAGACTATCTCAGCGACCTTACTGCTGTCGATCGAGGCGAAAAAGGCTTCGAAGTCGTTTATAATCTATTTTCCATCTCCAAAAAGTTTGAATTATGTGTGAAGACTCTAACTTCACAAAGTGAAGCTGAAGTGCCGACGGTCATACCTGTATGGCCAGGCGCTGATTGGATGGAACGTGAGGTTTACGATCTCATGGGAGTGACTTTTGCCGGTCATCCCAACATGACACGGTTGCTATTACCTGAGGAGTTCGAGGGTCACCCCTTACGAAAAACCTTTAAGCTTCAATCAAGAGCGTAGATAGGCTAGGTGAAATTCTTTGCAAACACAAACCTTTGAATTGAATATGGGTCCTCAGCATCCGGCGACACACGGTGTCTTGAGGGTTGTATTAGAACTAGATGGAGAAATTGTCGTTAAAGCGACACCTGTTATTGGTTATCTTCATCGCGGTATAGAAAAGATTTGTGAGAACAGGACCTATGTTCAGTCTATTCCTTTTACCGATCGGATGGACTACCTTTCTGGAATGAATAATAATTTGGCAATCTGTCAGACCATTGAAAAGCTTATGGCCTTAGAAATTCCTGAAAGAGCCGAGTATATCCGCGTGATTACAGCTGAACTCAATCGGATTGCCTCTCACATGATTACTATTGGTGTGTTAGCTCTAGACTTAGGCGGTTGGACTGGCATGGTTTATTGTTTTCGAGACCGCGAAAGGATTCTAGATCTATTTAATTCACTTTGTGGCGCACGCATGACTTTTAACTACATTCGCGTAGGCGGTGTAGGTTGGGATCTTCCTGAAGGCTGGCTCGATGAGTGCCGTCGCTTTCTAAAAGACTTGCCTGAGATGCTAAAGACCTATGAAGATCTGATCAGTGGCAATGAAATTCTCCAGATGCGCTTAAAAGGTGTAGCACCTTTAAGTGCTGAAAGAGCTATTGCTATGTCAGCTAGTGGTGCAGTTTTACGAGCTTCTGGTGTTGATTACGATGTTCGTAAAGCTAATCCCTATGGAATTTACGATCGATTTGACTTTGAAGTGCCTCTGGGCACGAGTGGCGACAACTGGGATCGATTCTATCTTCGCTATCTTGAAATAATTCAGTCAGCAAGAATTATCGAGCAAGCTTTAGAGCAAATCCCAGAAGGACCTGTGATGGCTAAGGTACCCAAAATGATTAAGCCACCTGTTGGCGAGGTTTATCATCATGTAGAAAATCCTCGTGGTGACTTAGGTTTCTACCTCGTCAGTGACGGTTCGCCGAAGCCCTATCGATGGCATGCACGGCGTCCGGCCATGATTAACCTGCAACTACTTGATGAGCTATCGAGAGGAACTTTTATTGCTGACGTAGTTGCGACTTTAGGTACTCTTGATCCTGTATTGGGAGAGGTGGATTGTTAATGCCACAAGGTGGGGAGACGAGGAAATGAACACCAATCAAGATATTCTGTTAACCATCGCTGCCACCTTACGTTCTTTTTTAGATCCTCTGCTGGGAAATCCCGATGTAGTAGACGTGACCATGTACGGTGTGGCTTTAGCAGCCATCTTAGGTATAATTTTTGGTAATGCCGTTATATTGGTCTGGGCAGAACGTAAAGTGGCAGGTTACATGCAATCACGTCCAGGACCAAACCGTGTGGGTCCCATCGGTTTGCTTCAGACTGTTGCAGATACGATTAAGTTGATTACCAAAGAAGATATTCGCCCAAAAGGCGTCGATCGCTGGGTATGGTTTTTGGCACCTGTCGTTCTTTTTGTACCCACATTGGCAGCTTATGCTGTTTTCCCTTTTTCTGAAGGTTTAATTGCCGTAGATTTGAATATCGGCTTGTTCTACTTTCTAGCAGTTGCTTCTACAGTAACGATTCCATTTTTGATGGCTGGCTGGAGTTCTAACAACAAGTACTCCTTAATAGGTGGTATGCGTTCTGTAGCTCAGATGGTGAGCTATGAAATTCCGCTAGTCTTCTCATTAATTGGTGTTGTTATGCTAGTTGGTTCCTTGAAGATGTCTTCTATCGTAGAGGCACAGTCAGGAATCTGGTTTATATTCTTACAACCGGTAGCATTTTTGATCTATGTAATAGCAGCAACAGCAGAGACCAACCGTACGCCCTTTGACCTCGTTGAAGGGGAATCAGAGATTGTTGCTGGACCGATGACAGAATACTCCGGTATGAAATGGTCTCTCTTTTTCTTAGCTGAATATGCCAATCTTTTTGCAGTTTCAGCTATTGCAACAACCGTCTTTTTAGGAGGCTGGCAACCACCACCGATGCCTGCTGTAATGCGCGACGCTGTAGCTTTTATTCCTGGATGGATCTGGTTTGCCGCCAAAACCTACTTTATGATTTTTCTCTTTATGTGGTTCCGGTGGACTTTCCCACGTTTTCGGGTTGACCAACTTATGTCTTTCGGTTGGAAAGTGCTATTGCCTCTGGCTTTGGCCAACATCCTGGTCACCGGTGTCGGTATCTATGCCTACCGCATAGCGATTGGAGGGTAATTGATGCTGGGTAAAAGTTTATTGACAGGGATGGCTGTAACCCTGAGAGAGCTTTTCCGTAAAAATGTGACAGAAGAGTATCCAGAGGTGCAACCGGAGCTAGGAGACCGATTCCGTGGAGGACGTCTGGACTTAGTCGTTAGTAAATGTATTGCTTGCGGACTTTGTATGAACAACTGTCCTAATGGCTCCATTAAGCTAAAAACTGTCAAAGATGAAAATAACAAACGTCAATTGGACAGCTACATTCATAATACTGGACTTTGCTTATTCTGTAATTTATGTGTAGAAGTTTGTCCAACCAAATGTCTCGTCTGGTCGAAAGAGTTTGCCTATGCTGGCTACTCTAGAGATGCATTAGTTTTTGATTGTATGGCACTAGACAGAGAACGAATTCATAGAGAAGAACAAAGTCAGACAACAGAGGAAAAGGGGTGAACGAACTGTGAATGAGACTGTCTACGTAATAGCCTTTTATATCTTAGCTGCTATTGTTCTTTTCTCAGCGATTGGTGTTGTAGTTCTCAAAAACATCGTTCACAGTGCACTCTTGTTGGCTTTGACTTTTGTTGGTGTAGCCGGTATTTATGTATTGCTCAATGCAGACTATTTAGCGGCTGTACAAGTTATGGTCTACGCTGGTGCGATTGCGATTCTCATCGCATTTGGTGTCATGTTGACGCGCAGGCCTAACATGAAAGAATCAAACCCCTTTAATTCAAGCGCTGTTGTAGGCTTTGTCGTTGCGGCGGGCCTTTTTGGAACGATGGCTTGGGCTATTTTGACTACAACCTTCCCGCTGGGTCTTACAGCACCGACTGATGAAATCTCCGTTCGCGGTGTTGCAAAACTGTTATTAGAAGACTACACTGTATCTTTTGAGGCAGCAGCCTTGCTCTTAACAGTGGCCATGGCTGGCGCTATTATCATTGCCAAGGGGGCGAAAAAAGCGTGACCATTGGATTGACTCACTTTTTAGTCCTTGGAGCGGCCCTCTTTTGCTTAGGTCTTTTTTGTGCCCTCTCTAAACGCAATTTGATTGCCATTTTGATGGGTATTGAGTTAATGCTCAATGCTGTCAACGTGAATCTAATTGCTTTTAATAAGTTTGTTGCTCCAGGAAGCTTTGAGGGACAAGTCTTCTCCATTTTCATTATTGCAGTTGCCGCTGCTGAAGTAGCTGTAGGTTTGGCACTCGTCATTAGCATCTACCGAGATCGCACTACTTCCAGTGCGGAAGAACTGAACTGGCTCAAGTTGTAAGCGATTATTAGATGCGACTTTCGTAGTAAAGGTAGGTGTGATGGGGCAATGGCTTTTGCCCAATTTAGTTTAGAAAATGCCTGGCTTATTCCATTACTGCCCTTCGTAGCCTTTTTGTTGATTGTCTCTTTCTTCAGAAATATGGAAAAGACAGCTTCAACAACGGCTATCATATCAAGTGTGATATCTTTTGCACTTGCATTAGGAGTAGTGGCGGCCGTATTGCAAAGACCGGAGTTAATTGAAGAACCCCTCGTATATTCGATGCGCTGGTTCTCTATGCCCGGCTTAGAAGTATCCATGGGTGTGCTTATTGACTCAGTAACAGCAATGATGCTCTTTGTTGTTACGCTTGTTGCCACCATGGTAATGATTTACTCAACAGGTTATATGAAAGGCGACCCTGGTTATAGTCGCTTCTTCGCATACCTATGTCTCTTTGCAGCATCCATGTTAGGACTCGTTATTTCTACTAACTTGTTGCAAATGTTTGTTTTCTGGGAGCTTGTAGGCCTCTGCTCTTATTTGCTGATTGGATTCTACTACTTTAAAGACTCAGCCAAAGAAGCAGCCAAAAAAGCCTTCATTACAACTCGTATTGGAGACTTTGGTTTGCTCATCGGTATCTTGTTAATCCAAGTTAACTTTGGCACCTTAGAGTTTGTTGAATTGGCTGAAATGATGCCAGCCTTTGCACTGGCTCATCCTTTTCTAGTTACATTGATGGGTATTTTGGTCTTCGTTGGACCAATCGGTAAGTCAGGTCAGTTCCCCTTGCACGTCTGGTTACCTGATGCCATGGAAGGCCCTTCTCCAGTATCAGCTCTGATTCACGCCGCAACGATGGTTGTTGCTGGTGTTTATCTAGTAGCTAGAGCTTTTACTCTTTTCCAGTTCTCTCCAGAAGCTATGATGGTGATTGCTTATATTGGTGGCTTTACGGCCTTGTTTGCGGCAGCCATTGCCATAACACAACGAGAGATGAAGAGAATTCTAGCCTACTCAACAGTCTCACAGCTAGGTTACATGATGTTGGCTTTAGGTGTAGGTAGTCTTTCGGCTTCCATGTTCCATTTGATGACTCATGCTTTCTTTAAAGCCTTAATGTTCCTTGCTGCTGGATCTGCCTTACACGCTATTCATGGTCGTACTGATATCTTCCAAATGGGTGGACTATACAAAAAAATGCCTTGGACAGCAGGTTTTATGGTAATCGGTTTGTTGGCCATCGCAGGGATACCACCTTTTGCTGGTTTCTGGTCCAAAGATGAAATCGTATTAGCGGCTCAATTAGGTGGCTATACTGATCTTTATTATGTGGCCAAAATTACAGCATTTATGACTGCTTTTTATATGTCACGCATGGTTTTTGTTGCTTTCTTCGGCAAAGAAAACCCCGAAAATCATCCCCACGAATCGCCTATTAACATGCTAGCCCCTATGGGTGTATTAGCCTTTTTAGCAATCTTCGGTGGTCTCGTTGGGGCACCTTGGGTAGAAAAAGGTTTCAGCTACTGGGTACGCTATGGCGAATACGTTCCACATCAAGCTGATCTGATGACCATGGCTAGTTCTGTGCTAATTGCTGGAGCTGGGATAGCTCTTGCTTGGGTTATCTATGGTGCTAAATGGATTGATGCTAGCATGTTGGCTGAAAAAGCTTCTTTCCTACACAAGCTTTCCTACAATAAGTTCTACATTGATGAGATCTATCAGTGGATGAATGAGAAGATCGTAGCTGGCACTAGTCGTGTTCTCTATTGGATAGATCTTCGCGTTGTAGATGGTGCTGTAGATGGCTCAGCTAAACTTACAGGTTGGTTAGGCGATAAATTGCGACTTTCTCAAACGGGTCAATTACAACATTATGCCATGATATTCTTTGCTGCTGTTGTGCTGTTAGTAGCGATCATGGGTATGATGGGTGCAGAAACTGCTATGGCTCTGATCGGAGGTGGAAAGTAAGTGGACTTTCCTTTGCTTACCATCGCCCTACTAACACCACTCGTTGGGGCATTGGCCTTGGCTTTCGTTCCCAAAGATGAGCATAAGGTGATCAAATCTTTATCTGCTCTATTCACAGGAATTCCCTTACTGCTTACTATTTATGCGTATTTCACTTACGATTTTGCACAAGGCGGTATGCAATTCGTTGAAGAAGTTCAATGGGTTAAAGATTTAGGTATAACCTATATCATGGCCGTTGATGGCATTTCTTTACCCATGTTACTTTTAACGAACTTGATTGGATTTAGTGCTGTTTTCGCTTCTTGGAATATTGAGAAAAGGCCCAAAACATTTTTTATCTTGCTACTCATTTTGATTGCCGGTGTTATGGGAACCTTTATCGCCCAAGACTTATTCTTCTTCTTCTTGTTCTATGAAGTGGTTGTAATTCCACTTTATATCATGGTTATCATTTGGGGTTCTAGCAAACGAGTTACCAAAGAATACGCTGGTATGAAGCTAACTATCTACCTGCTTATTGGTTCAGCACTCTTATTGGTTGGTCTACTTGCTATGTACCTCAATGCTTATCCTGCTGGCGAGAGAACTTTCTTAATTGAAAGTTTACAACAAGCGAATTTTAGTGACGAATTCCAGATCTTTGCCTTTTTCTTGTTACTAGTTGGCTTTGGCTCACTCTTATCTATGTTTCCTTTCCATTCATGGTCACCAGATGGATACGCTGGTGCACCGACGGCTGTTTCGATGATTCACGCAGGCGTACTGAAAAAGATTGGTGGTTATGGCCTGATTCGTATTGGTATTTTAGCACTTCCTGTAGGCGCAAAATTTTGGGCGCCCTTGATAGCTGTACTTGCTGTTGCGAACGTTGCTTATGCGGCCATGATTGCTCTTTCTCAGAAAGATTTGAAGTATGTTGTTGGTTATTCTTCAGTCAGCCATATGGGCTTCGTCTTGATAGGCTTAGCTGCCATGAATATCATTGGCATTAACGGAGCTATTGCTTATATGTTCGCCCATGGTGTTATGTCTGCCTTATTCTTTGCCTTGATTGGACATGTATATGAGAAAACTCATACTCGATACATCCCCGATTTAGGCGGTTTATCACACCAGATGCCACGCCTAGCAGTTGGTTTTATGATTGCTGGTATGGCCGCTCTTGGTTTGCCTGGATTGATATCTTTCGTTCCAGAATTCACTATTTTCATTGGTGCTTTCCAAGAGTTCCCAATAATGACGGTGATTGCGATTACTGGTATTATCATCACAGCTCTTTACACCCTACGTGTATTGGCAAACGTCCTCTTTGGACCACGCCGAGCAGAGCTTGACAAGTATCGCGATTTGCAAGGTCCAGAGATGGTACCCCTAATCCTCTTAGGAGCTGTAATTATCGTAACTGGATTCTTCCCAGCTCTCTTGATGGATATGGTTAACGCAGGCGTTGAACCTTTGATTGGTCCTCTTCTTGACATGCTTGGTGATACGCCAACCATAGGAGGTGGATTCTAAGATGAATTACAGCTTGCTATCCACCGAAATGTTAATGGCCGCCCTGGGTATCGGTCTACTGGTTTTGACCATTCTTTCACCAAGAGAAAAGGGACATCAAGGTATCGGTTACGCAGCTGTCTTTGGTATGGTAGCCATTTTAGTGGCAACATCATTTCAATACGGTATTAATGAAACAACTTTTCGTGAGATCTGGATAGTTGATGATTTTGCTGTTTTTATGAAACAACTCTTCTTAGTTTCAGCAATATTTGTCACCTTATCTTCTTTAGATTATGTTCGTTCTCTACCAAAATACCATGGCGAATTCTTTGTTATGATAATTTTTGCCACTCTTGGTATGATGGTTATGGCATCAGCCAATGATCTGATTACTCTTTTCGTTGGCATGGAGTTAATGACTGTCACTTTCTTCGTCCTAGTTTCCTTTTTACTTGGAAACGGTCGATCTTCTGAAGCAGGTATTAAGTACTTGATCCTAGGGGCTACTTCGTCAGCTATTATGTTATATGGCATGAGCTTACTATATGGTTTGACCGGTACGACAATCATTCCTGAACTCGTAGACGGTCTCACATGGAGTCCAGCTCTTGCTGTTGCAGTAATCATGATTTTAGCTGGCTTTGGCTTCAAAATTGCTGCCATTCCTTTTCACATGTGGTCACCTGATATCTATGAGGGTGCACCAACACCAATTACAGCATTCTTAGCTGTAGCGTCTAAAGCGGCTGGTTTTGCTGTTATGATTCGTCTCTTTATTCAAGGTGTACCTGTTACAACAGGTGTAGATTGGATAGTTATTATTGCTGGTTTGGCCGCTATTACCATGATTGTTGGTAACGTAATTGCCATTCCACAGACGAATATTAAGAGAATGTTAGCTTACTCATCTATTGCTCAAGCTGGTTATTTGCTTGTCGGTATGATGGCCGCTGACGTAGCTGGTATAAAAAGTATCCTTTTCTATGCCATGATCTATGTCTTTGCCAACATTGGTGCTTTTGCAGTTGCTATTGTAGTTGGTAAACATCTTAACTCAGACAAAATTTCTGACTACGCGGGATTAGGACAGCGCCAACCTTTATTAGCCATAGTTATGACAGTTAGTTTACTATCACTAGCTGGTATCCCTCCGCTGGCAGGCTTTGTAGGTAAGTTATATCTCTTTGCGGCCATTATGGACCAAGGTGTTCTTTGGCCAGCATTCATTGGATTTGTTATGTCTATGATTTCAGTATATTATTACCTCAATGTGTGTCTCTATATGTGGAGAGACGATCCTAAGGATGATCAACCAATTCATGTTAGTGGAGCTATTAAGCTTACTGTTGTGGTATCTATGGTTGTCACTTTGGTCTTGGGAGTCTATCCTCAGCCATTGGCAGAAATGGCTAATATTGCAGCCAAAGCATTATTCTAAACACTTCAATGAAGAAGTAAGTCTTTTTATAAGACTTACTTCTTTTTTTATTCTTTCAAAATAAAAAGCATAGATAGAAAAGATTATATAAGTGAAATTTAACTACAATATTTGATTTATTATTTTTACTCTGGTCTTGTGTTTATTGAATATGAATGATTATTTTAATTAAAAATATTGAAAGGACGATGAAGCAAAATGTTAAAAGTAGCAGTAGCAAGTAGTGATGGAAAAGTAGTTAATCAGCATTTTGGTCGAACGAAACAGTTTTTAATTTTTCAAGTTGAAGAAGGCATTTATAGATTTTTAGAACTTCGTACTACATCACCAGCCTGTAGGGGACAAAATCATAATGAAGGTAAAATGGAGGAGATGATCGAAACTATAAGTGATTGTAAAGCTGTCCTTGTAAGCCAAATTGGTGCAGGTGCAACAGATAAATTATTAGCTAAAGGTATAGAAGCTTTTATAATACCAATTTTTATTGATGATGCTCTTAAAGCATGGATGGAAATGGAAGGCCTTGCATGAACTTTATAATACAATTATTTAAGGGCAGTCACAAAGATTGCCCTTAAATAATTGTTAAAAATGGTTATAAAAAGAAGGAAAAGATCGATTAAAAAAGAATGGCTTTCCAAGTAGAAAAATAGTAGGTGATATTATGAATCATAAAGTTCTTCTAGGACGATGGGGCGAAGAACAAGCTTGTCTTTTCCTTCTTGAAAAAGGATGGATACTAAAAAAGAAAAATTATCGATGCTCTTTTGGTGAAATTGACTTAATTTTTAACGATGAAAAAAGTATTGTTTTTGTAGAAGTTCGTACACGCTCCTCAGATCGTTGGGGACGAGCTGAAGAAACAATTGACTATAAAAAGAAAAGAAGACTACTGCTAGTAGCTTCGAATTATTTACAACAGGAGCAATCAGTTTTTCAGCAAATACGGTTTGATTTAATAAGTATAAACTTAAATAACAATTGTCCAGAAGATAGCAAAGGTTTTCATATAGATCATCGCAAAGCTATATTTACGCCTTAAAAACCAATATCATAAAGAGTAAAAAAGGCAATAAAGGAATATAATTACTATTTGTCGAAACTCATAGAGTAATTATTTATTAGTTTTTTTAATCGATCATAATTGAGGAGTTGTCCCAAATGCTTGCAAGAGTTCGAAGCGTTGTTTTAGAAGGTATGATAGCTAGGCCTGTGCTAGTTGAAGTTGATGTATCTAATGGCTTACCTGCCTTCGATCTTGTTGGATTACCAGCTACAGCTGTTCGAGAAGCACGAGAACGAGTTCGAACGGCCATTAGAAATAGTGGTTTTAGTTTTCCTTTACATAGAATAACTGTTAATTTGGCACCAGCTCATGTACGTAAAGAAGGTACTGTATTAGATATACCTATTGCTTTAGGTGTTTTATCAGCAACAGGCCAAGTTAACCTTCAAAGATATATAAGTGATTATTTTGTTGGAGAATTAGCATTAGATGGTTCTGCCCGACCTGTGGAAGGAATCTTAGCTATGGTTTATGGATTGTCAAAAAATCATATGAACGAAGATAAGACAATTCAAATATGGGTACCAGAAGCGAATATAGGTGAAGCTTCAAGGATTACGCAGTTAAAAAGTCAAGCAGTAAAAAATCTTCAAGAAGTTATACATAGCTTACAACATCCTCATGAAGAGAAAGGGAGAATCATAAATATAACGAAAAAAAGCACTCATAATGACAGTAGAGTAGAAAGTGCTTATGATTTAAGTCAAATAAAAGGTCAAAGTATAGCTAAACGAGCTTTAGAAATTACAGCGGCAGGAGGACATAATCTTCTTATGACTGGTCCACCTGGTACGGGGAAGACAATGTTAGCTCGCTGTCTGCCAACCATACTTCCACCAATGTCTTATCAAGAGTCTTTAGAAACAACGATGATTTACTCCGTTACAGGTGGACTTCTTGATGATAGTACCTGGATTACAGAAAGACCTTTTCGAACACCTCATCATCACAGTACTATGACAGCACTTATTGGCGGAGGAAGGACACCTAGACCAGGAGAGATCAGCTTAGCCCATCATGGTGTTTTGTTTATGGATGAATGGCCTGAATTTACAAGAGAACTTCTAGATGCACTCCGACAACCTCTAGAAGATGGGGAAGTAACTATATCAAGACAAGGTGGAACTTATACTTTTCCATCAAAATTTATCCTTGTTGCAGCGATGAACCCTTGTCCTTGTGGCTATCTAGGAGCAGAAGATGATCAAGAATGTAATTGCACCCCTTATGCAATTGAACGATATAAGCATCGTATATCAGGACCATTATGGGATCGTATGGATATACAAGTAAAAGTAACTAGGCCTAAGTATGAATCATTACGTCAAAAAGAAGGACCAGAGGAAAGTTCAGCACAGATGAGAGAAAGAGTTATGATAGCAAGAGAACGGCAATTAGAACGATTATTGCCTTATGAAAAGAAAAATAAAGTTTTTTGCAATGCCCATTTAGATGCAGAATTGCTTGAAAAGACTTGTATTTTAGAAAAAGAGGCAGAACAGTTGTTAGAAATGGCCTATAAACAATTTCACCTTAGTGGGCGAGGACTTCATCGCTTAATCAAAGTGGCTAGAACAATAGCTGATCTCAGAGGTGCAGAAACAATATCAAGCATTGATTTAGCAGAGGCAATACAATATCGATTGTGAAAAGATCTCTTTTTTTCCTTGACAAGTATTCATGAAGTCATTAATGTTAAATACAATCTATGGCACGATTATCCAGCTGTTAATGGCTGTTAATTGTACCTTGGAGGGAAGAACTATGCAGATAATTTCTGAAAGAGAGCGTCCTTACTGGATAGCTTTGGCGTCCTTACCTGGCATAGGTGCTAGAAGATTTCATAGCATTGTAAGTCATTTTGGCTCTGCGGAATCAGCTTGGCTTGCCTCAGATAAGGAATGGGATGGTATTGCTGGTTTAACTTTATTAGGTTGGCAAAAAACTTTACAATGTCGAAGAAAGGACTATTTATCTTCCTTTTTGGAACGTATACATTATGGAGCAATAAAAGCCTTAACTTTATATGATGATGAATATCCAGAACTTTTGCGTTCTATTGCCGATCCTCCGCCGGTTTTATATACAAAAGGACAGATCGAAAAGAACGATAAGGTGAATATGGCCATAGTGGGCACTCGTAAGCCTACTGCATATGGAGAAAAAGTATGTTCACTCTTAACAGAAGAATTGGTTCAGCAGGGTAGGACAATCATAAGTGGTCTCGCTAGAGGAATTGATGGTATCGCTCATCGTAAAGCTTTGGAAAAAAAAGGCCGGACTCTTGCGGTATTGGCTTGTGGACTTGATACTATCTATCCAAAAGAACATAATAATTTAGCATCAGCTATATTAGAAAAGGGTGCACTGATCAGTGAATATCCGCCGGGGTCGCCAGCTGAACCTGGTAAATTTCCCGCACGCAACAGAATTATTTCAGGGCTTTCTCAGGGCGTTATTGTGATTGAAGCAGGAGAGAGGTCAGGCGCTCTGATCACAGCCGACCAAGCTTTAGAGCAAGGTCGGGAAGTATTTGCTGTTCCCGGCCCTATTACTTCACGCCAAAGCGTAGGGACAAATCGCTTAATACAGCAGGGAGCTAAACTAATTACTTCTATAGAAGATGTGCTTTCGGAAGTGCAAATGCAGTTTAACTTTCTAAATAGTCCCCAGCAAGAAAGCAGCTTAGAACCTAGCGAAAAAGTTATTTTATCCCAACTCAATTGGGAGGGGAAAAGTATTGATCAATTGGTGCACTGCACAGGAATGAAAGGTGCAGAAATAGCATCAATATTAACCTTATTAGAAATGAAAGGCCTGGTAAAATCACTACCAGGAGGAAGCCATTTTGTTGTCCAATAATTAATTAACTTGTTAAATAAATTCTGTTGGCTATAATAGCCCATAGGTAGAGGGTTACAAAATAAGATTATTTATCAGGTGAACGAGGTGAACCTGTTGTCCGATAAAGTACTTGTTATTGTTGAATCACCAGCTAAAGCAAAAACAATTGGTAAATTTTTGGGTCGACGTTATCAGGTCAAGGCTTCTATGGGTCATGTACGAGATCTACCCAAAAGTCAATTTGGTGTAGATGTAGAAAGCGATTTTTCTCCTAAGTACATTACCATTCGGGGCAAAGGTGATTTACTTAAGGAATTGCGTAGTGCGGCAAAAAAGTCTACAAAAATTCTCTTAGGGCCTGACCCTGACCGAGAAGGAGAAGCTATTGCTTGGCACCTAGCTCATATTCTTGGCGTTGAAGAAGAAGCTTTATGTCGTATTGAATTTAATGAGATCACCAAAAAAGCAATTCAAAATGCTGTTAAAAAGCCAAGACAGATTGACGTTGATCGCGTAGAAGCACAACAGGCTCGACGCATTCTAGATCGCTTAGTCGGTTACAATCTAAGTCCACTTTTATGGCGCAAAATTCGCAAAGGTCTTTCGGCCGGACGAGTACAGTCTGTTGCAGTAAGATTAATCTCTGATCGAGAAGAGGAAATACAAGACTTTAAGCCTGAAGAATACTGGTCTCTTACAGCACAGTTAGAAGCTGAACAAGGTTCTCTCACTGCTAAACTACAAAAAATGGGAGAACAAAAAATTGAAGTAAAGAATAAAGAACAAATGGATCAAATTCTTCAAGAAATTGAACAAAAACCTTTTCAAGTAACAGAAGTAAAAAAGAAAGAGAAAAAGCGAAATCCTGCTCCACCTTTTACGACAAGCTCACTACAACAGGAAGCTTATCGAAAGCTTGGTTTTACAGCACGACGCACCATGATGGTGGCTCAACAGCTTTATGAAGGCATTGATTTAGGCAAAGAAGGTACTGTAGGTTTGATAACCTATATTCGTACCGATTCTGTACGCGTTTCAGAAGATGCTATGGAAGAATTGCGAACTTATATCGATAGTCGTTTTGGTAAGGATTATTTACCTAACTCAGCTAGACAATATGAAACTAAAGGCAAAGCGCAAAATGCCCATGAAGCTATTAGACCTACATCCATTCAATATGAGCCCGAAACAATCAAGTCAGCTGTAACTACAGATCAGTATAAGCTATACAAACTTATTTTTGAGCGCTATACGGCTAGTCAGATGAGTTCGGCTATCATGGATACAACAACTATAGATATAACAGTGGCTAATTATATTTTCCGTGCTTCTGGATCAACCATGAAATTTGCTGGCTTTATGAAAGTATATATTGAAGGAAAAGATGATGAGGCCAAAGAAGAGTCAGGTTTGTTGCCAGAAGTAGAAGTAAATAGCACCTTATCTTTAAAAGATCTCGAACCAAAACAACACTTTACTCAGCCACCGCCAAGGTATACGGAAGCAACGTTAGTAAAAGCCTTGGAGGAACAAGGTATAGGTCGACCTTCAACTTATGCACCAATCATTGAAACGGTAGTAGCTCGTGGCTATGTTGTTCGTGAAGAGAAACAATTTTTTCCTACTGAACTAGGAGAAGTGGTTGTTGAACTACTTAAGGAACATTTTCCCGAGATATTAGACGTAGAATTTACAGCAACTATGGAAAGTAAGCTAGATCAGGTTGAAGAAGGTGCTGCTGAATGGAGAGAAGTTCTACGTAATTTCTATGAGCCTTTTAAAGAACGATTAGAAGAAGCGGAAGAGAAAATTGGTTCTATTGAATTAACTGTTGAAGTAAGCGATCAAGTCTGTGAAAACTGCGGTGCTCAAATGATTGTTAAACAAGGACGTTTTGGTAAATTTTTAGCCTGTCCCCGTTTTCCAGAATGTCGCTATACCAAACCATTGCTTGAAGAAATAGGTGTACCTTGTCCCAAATGTGATGGAGCAATTGTTTTACGACGGACCAAAAAAGGGCGAAAGTTTTTTGGTTGTGCCAACTATCCTGATTGTGACTATGTATCATGGGAGCGTCCTACTGATATACCTTGTCCACAATGTCAAAAACCTTTAGTTCAAAAAGAATCGAAAAAACTTGGAACTCGAAGAGTATGTTTAACAGAAGGCTGTGGCTTCGAAGAAAAAGTTAACCTAGAAAATATAGACGAAATGGAACAGAAACAGGTGACAAGATAGTGAAAGTAACAATTATTGGTGCCGGTTTAGCTGGAGCGGAAGCGGCTTGGCAATTAGCACAGAGAGGTATAGCCGTTCAGCTTGTGGAAATGAGACCACAACAAATGACACCAGCACACAAAACAGGAGACTTTGCAGAACTAGTCTGTTCTAACTCTTTACGAAGTGACGCTATTGAAAATGCCGTAGGATTACTCAAAGAAGAATTACGACAGCTAGGCTCATTAATTATGGAAGTAGCTGATCAAAACAGAGTACCGGCGGGAGGTGCTCTAGCAGTTGATCGCCATAAATTTGCTCTTACTATTACACAGCGACTGCTAGAACATCCCTTAATAGATGTAGTAAGAGAAGAAGTTACTTCTATTCCTACAGAAGGGATTGTAATAATTGCTTCTGGTCCGCTTACTTCATCAGCCCTCTCTCAAGCTATTGGGGAATTAACTGGTACTGACTACTTGTATTTTTATGATGCGGCCGCTCCTATTGTAGATGCTGATTCAGTTGACAAAAGTATTGCATTTTGGGCTTCCCGCTATGACAAAGGCGACGCTGATTATTTAAACTGTCCGATGACAGAAGAAGAATACAACCGATTCTACGAAGCATTAACAACAGCGGAAGTACATCCTCTTAAAGAGTTTGAGAAAGAGATTTTTTTTGAGGGCTGTATGCCTATTGAAGTGATGGCCCGTAGAGGACGCGAAACGATGACTTTTGGACCGCTCAAACCTGTAGGACTTCGAGATCCTCGCACCGAAAAAAGACCTTTTGCAGTAGTTCAATTACGCAAAGAAAACCTAGAAGGAACTATGTTGAATCTAGTAGGTTTTCAAACTCATCTAAAATGGCCTGAACAAAAAAGAGTTTTTTCTCTTATACCTGGCTTAGGAAATGCTGAATTTATACGCTACGGTGTTATGCATAGAAACACCTTTATTAATAGTCCTTTATTATTAGCACCAACTTATCAAATGAAAAAGCAGAGCAGAATTTTCTTTGCTGGGCAGATTACTGGTGTAGAAGGGTATATTGAGTCAACCTCGTCAGGTTTTTTGGCAGGTCTTAATGCAGCAAGATTAGTTAAAGGATGGGAACCTTTAATTTTTCCTGCTGAAACAGCTATGGGCGCTTTGGCTAATTACATTACCACAGCTGATGCCAAAAACTTTCAACCGATGAACGTAAACTATGGAATTTTTCCTTCATTGCCAGGTAAAGTAAAAGGCAAAAGCATGAGACAGAAAGCACATAGTGAAAGAGCTTTATCAAAAATCTTAGAAATGAAAAGTCAAAATTTCTAAATAGATTGATTAGATAGGACGGAGTAATTTGAAGAAGTGGTATTATTGGCTAGACCGTTATATGAATTATATAAAAGCAGAGAAAAACTTCTCTGACCATACGGAAAAAGCTTATGCCACTGATCTAAATCAACTACTAGAACACTTAGAAGAGTGCAACGGAAAAGTACCAGAACTAGAACAAGTAACGCCAGAAATGATACGCCTTGCTTTGAATCAGCTTTACCAGGGACAGTTGGAGCGTTCTACACTGGCCCGCAAAATAGCCGCCTGGCGCGGCTTTTTTCGCTACTTAATAAGGGAAGAAGTTATTGAAAAAAGCCCGCTTTTTCGCTTCAAGTCTCCTAAATTAGCTAAAAAAATGCCTAAGGCCATAACTATTGAAGAAATAGAAAAGCTACTAGAATTCTCTAAAGATCAGGGCAATCCTTATCTATCTTCACGTAATGGCGCTATTTTTGAATTATTTTATGCTTCTGGTATCCGCATTCGAGAGCTTTGTAAAATAGATCTAGTTCATCTTGATCTGAATATGAAACAGTTGCGGGTAAAAGGAAAAGGCAATAAAGAACGACTAGTACCTCTTGGCGAGGAAGCCCAAAAAGCTTTAGCAGCTTATATGAAAGAGAGTCGTCCTATTCTAGCGGCAAAAGCAAAAAGTAGTGATTGTAAAGCCTTATTTCTCAACCATCGAGGTGAAAGACTCGGAGCGAGAGGCATTCAAAATATACTACATAAAATTGTAAAAGAAGCTAATTTAGATTCATCAATTACTCCTCACGTTCTAAGACACACTTTTGCAACCCATATGGTTGACGGTGGTGCAGATATAAGACTTTTACAGGAATTGCTCGGACACAGCAAGCTATCGACGACTCAGATTTACACTCATCTTTCTACAGAAAGACTTAAAAAGGTTTATCAAAAAAGTCATCCAAGGGCCTAACTTGCCAATTAACACCAATACTTTAGACAGAAGGAGTCTATGTCATGAAAATGAGGGGTACGACTATAGTAGCCGTAAAAAAAGGTAATGCTGTCGCTGTAGCAGGTGATGGTCAAATTACTTTAGGCGATAAAACGGTTATGAAAGGTTCTGCTAAAAAGGTACGCCGCTTATACCAAGGAAAAGTTATCGCAGGCATTGCAGGATCTGTTGCCGATGCCTTGACTTTACTAGATAAACTAGAATCTAAAATACAAGAGTATCGTGGTAACTTACTAAGAGCATCTGTTGAGCTAGCCAAAGAATGGCGTACAGACAGAGCCTTACGCCACTTAGAAGCGATGATTATTGCCGCTGATAAGGAACAATTACTTGTCCTTTCCGGAAATGGAGAAGTTATTGAGCCTGATGATGGCGTTGCAGCAATTGGTTCGGGAGGAGCTTATGCATTATCTGCGGCAAGAGCCCTAGTACGCCATACGGACTTACCAGCAGGAGAAGTTGCAGAGAAGTCCTTGCAAATCGCCGCAGAAATTTGCGTATATACAAATGATCATATTACTGTGGAAGAAATAGAAGGGACTGAACAGTAATGAGTTCAGAAAATCTTACTCCCATAAAAATTGTGGAAGAATTAGATCGTTACATTGTTGGACAACGAGGTGCCAAAAAAGCCGTTGCCATCGCCTTACGTAATCGATTTCGTCGCAAACAATTACCTCAACAATTGCAAGAAGAAATAACTCCCAAAAATATTCTTATGATCGGACCAACAGGTGTGGGCAAAACAGAAATAGCCAGAAGGCTTGCTAAGCTAGTACAGGCGCCTTTTATAAAAGTAGAAGCAACTAAGTTTACTGAAGTTGGATATGTCGGTAGAGATGTAGAGTCTATGGTTCGCGATCTAGTCGAAACATCGATCCGCATGGTAAAAGCGGAAAAGCTAGAAGACGTTCAAGGAGCGGCTGAAAAAGAGGCTGAAGAGCGCCTTGTAGAAATTCTAGTGCCAACACCTCGACCTAGTCGCAATATGTCTAACCCTTTTGAAATGCTTTTTGGTTCACAGAATCAACAAAGTACTCAAACTTCTACTGTAGAGCCTGAGCTAAGAGAACAGAGAGCTATCATAAGGCAAAAGTTAAAACGGATGGAACTAGAAGATCAAATGGTAGAAGTAGAAGTAGAAGAGCAAAGCAACCCTTTTGGTGATATGTTAGGGAATCAAGGCCATGATGATATGGGGCTAAACAATATACAGAATATGTTAGGTCAGGTCTTTCCCAAAAGTAGAAAAAGAAGACGTCTTCCTGTACGGGATGCGCGCAAAGTATTAGCTTTACAAGAGGCTCAGAAGCTGATTGATATAGAAGCTGTTAATCGCGAAGCTATTGAAAAAGCAGAGCAATCAGGGATCATTTTTCTAGATGAGATAGATAAAATAGCTTCTCGAGAAGGTGGGCAAGGGGCAGATGTTTCAAGAGGTGGAGTGCAAAGAGACATCTTACCAATTGTTGAAGGCTCGACTGTGATGACTAAATACGGTCCTGTAAAAACAGATCACATATTATTTATAGCAGCAGGCGCTTTTCATGTTTCTAAGCCTTCTGACTTGATACCCGAATTACAAGGCCGCTTTCCTTTACGAGTGGAATTAGAAGCTTTAAGTCAAAAAGATTTTCAAAGAATCTTAACAGAACCTGAGAATTCTTTATTAAAACAATATATTGCTTTACTATCTACGGAAGAGATAGAGCTAGATTTTGCAGAAGAAGGTATTGAAGCTATTGCTTCAATAGCTTATCGTGTCAATGCTCAGACAGAAAACATTGGCGCCCGTAGATTGCATACCATATTAGAAAAAGTATTAGAAGACCTTTCTTTCCAAGCCCCGAATCTAATTGATAAAAAAGTAGTCATAGATAGAGAATATGTTGAATCTAGGTTAGAAGACATTGTTGAAAAAGAAGATTTAAGTAGATATATTTTGTGAAAAGCGTTATAATATAAAACTAGAAATGAATAAATAACTTTTGGATTGTATTATACAGTTTGCACTGACCGACTAAGGAGGCAATGGGGGTAATATGCGCAGCTTACTGGAGAAGACAAGAACAGTTAACAAGCTAATTCAGAAAAATGCAGGTCATCCTGTTAACTTTAATGAAATGGCTAAAATAACTAGTGAACTGATAAAAGCGAATTGCTACATTATAGGTAGACGGGGTCGGATTTTAGGTTTTTCCTTTATGCCTCACTTTAATTGCCACATCATGGCGGATATTGTGCACCATTCGGAACGTTTTCCTGAAAGTTACAATCAGGATTTAATGCGTATAAATGAAACACAAGCGAACTTCTGTCAAGTCACTAGTTCTTGTGTATTTAATTACGGTGAGAAATGTTCTTATGGTCATAAGCTAATGACAGTTACACCAATTTTAGGTGGCGGGCAACGACTAGGTACGCTTGTCCTTGCAAAATACAACGAAGAATTTACTGATGAAGATCTCATCTTAGCAGAATATGCCTCTACTGTTGTAGGCATGGAAGTTTTGCGAGCGAAGGCTGAAAGAATGGAAGAAGAAGCACGCAAAAAAGCTGCTGTTCAAATTGCTATCGGGACTTTGTCTTATAGTGAATTAGAAGCGGTAGAGCATATCTTTTCTGAATTAGAAGGTAACGAAGGTCTTCTAGTTGCCTCTAAAATTGCAGACCGAGTTGGAATTACCCGTTCTGTAATTGTTAACGCCTTGCGCAAATTTGAAAGTGCTGGCGTTATAGAGTCAAAATCACTGGGAATGAAAGGAACATATATCCGAATTCTCAATGATAACTTATTAGATGAGTTAGAAAAACTACGTCACTAATAGATGAAAATAACTTAATAAACGTTATATATATAAATAGATAGTATTAGAAAGAAGGTTAACCAAGGGGTTAGCCTTTTTTTTTTCAAAAAAAGGAATTGCGAAAGTAGTATCGAATAATTTTATATCGATGATGTGATGATTCTATCTGAAAGGGCACCTTCATTTAAAAAGTGATGAAGGTGGTCGTAATAAAAAAAAATATATCGAATACTTATACGAGATATGTGATTAGAATTGATAATACCTTTTTTACGCTCAGTAAGTATTAGAGCAAAAGAGTAAAGAGGTGAGAAAATGGCTCAATTTCTAGATACTGCTTCAACAAGTTTACTGGAAAAAGGGCTTAATGTTGCCGCCCTTCGCCATAAGGTTATTGCAGATAATATTGCCAATGTAGATACACCTGGATACAAAAGAAAAGAAGTTAGTTTTGAAAGTGAGCTTGCTCAGGTGATGAAAGGTAACTCTCAAATGAAGATGGACGGTTCCATCAATAACTCGAGACATATTCCTATTATGGCTTCATCAATTCATGAAGTTAATAGCAAAACTCATCATACTAAAGAGCAAAGTTATCGTAACGATGAGAACAATGTGGACATAGATAAAGAGATGGCTGTTTTGGCCAAAAATACTTTATGGTATGATGCGATGATTACACAAATATCTCGTCGACTTTCAGGTTTGAAAAATGTGATCAAGGAGGTGCGTTAAAGCATGAAATTTCTTAGCTCTATTGACACAAGTGCTTCTGCTTTGACAGCCCAAAGATTGCGCATGGATATTGTTGCTAACAACATTGCTAACGTAAACACCACTCGTTCTGGTCAAGTAGACGGTGATGGTAATGTTGTACCTTACCGACGCCAAGTACCTCTTTTTTCAGCAAGACCGGCTAATAATGAATCTTTTGCTACTTCCCTTGCCAAAGCAGAAGAACAGATGAATGCACCAGGTTCAGGTGTGCGTGTTGTAGCCATAGTTGAAGATCAGAAGCCTTTCAAAATGGTCTATGATCCAGAGCATCCCGATGCGATACGAGAAGGTCCTGAAGCAGGCTATGTGAGAATGCCTAATGTCGATACAGTTGTTGAAATGGTAGACATGATTTCCGCAACACGAGCATATGAAGCCAACATAACAGCTATTAATTCAGCTAAAACATTAGCAACAAAAGCGTTAGAAATCGGAAGAGGGTAACTATTATTCATCTTACGAATTTATAAAAAACTAAGGAGGCAGATGATATGAAAGGGCTGGCCGTTACTCCTAATTCTTTATTACCCTATCAAAGCCTGATCAAAAATGGACAGCCTGCAGAAGCGGTTGCCAAGGGGAAAGATTTTTCTGCCTTTCTCAAAGAGTCTCTTAACAGTGTAAACCAACTGCATGCTGAATCAAATCGACAAACAGAAGCGCTTGTTTCAGGTCAGACAGAAGATATTCACCAAGTTATGATTGCCGCAGAAAAAGCGAGTATTGCAACTTCAATGACCTTACAAGTGCGCAATAAAGTGATGGAAGCTTATCAAGAAATTATGAGGATGCAGGTTTAATTTCTATTAGTGAAGGATTTCTGATCAATGAATGAAATGTTTGAAAAACTGCGCACTCAATTGAATGAGCTTCTAGGTAAATTATCAAGACAGCAAAAATTTATTATTGCTGGCTCTATTTTTGCTGTTTTATTTACCTTGCTTGCTTTTGCCTTTATTGCAGGACGTCCAGATTATGTTCCGCTTTTTTCGCGTCTCGATCCAACTGATGCCGGTGCTATAAGAGCAAAATTAGTAGAAATGAATAGTGATTTCAAAATCTCTGAAGATGGATCTACCATTTTTGTGCCTTCTAAAGATCAAGCCAATCTACGACTTGAACTAGCCAACTCAGGTTTACCAAGAGGCACAGGATGGGGCTTTGAGACTTTTAGCGAGAGTCGCTTTAGCGAAACAGAAAAAGAGCGAGAGATAAGACTCAAAGTTGCTACCGAGACAGAGCTGGCCAGAACATTACAGAATATAGCTGGTGTGGACAATGCCCGTGTTATGATTGTTCCTGCCACAGATTCTCTTTTTAGAGATAATGCTACAGATGCAACAGCATCGGTAATGTTAATTATGAGGCCTTTTTCGCAACTAGAAGATGAACAGGTACGCGGAATTGTTCATCTCGTATCAAGAAGTGTGAAATCGCTAAAACCAGAAAATGTAACAGTTTTAGACCAGAATGGTATTGTTTTAACAGAAGGCCTTTTTAATGATAACTTAGGTCTACAACTAGATGGCTTAACAAAGCACCAAATGGAAGCTAAGAGTCAATTTGAGAGACACTTGGAGCAGAAAGCTCAAGAAATGCTTAATCGTGTTGTAGGTCCTGGTAACGCTATTGTCAAAGTAGCTACAGAACTCGATTTTTCTCAACAAGAAGTAAGGGATTCTCAATTTGGTCGACCTGTTGGACCCCTTTCTACAAGAGAAATCTTAGAAAGTGGGGAAGGAACGACAGGAGGCGCTGCTCCAGGTGTCGATGCTAACATTCCTATGCAACAAGAAATAGGAGCAGGAACAAGTCGTTATGAGAGATCAGACATTATAATCAATAACGAAATTCCTAGGACAGAAACGCACATTATTACACCACCAGGTTCCATGATTAATCGACTCACTGTGTCGGTAATGATCGATAGCAATCGAATTGATGGTGAGTTTGACGAACAGAGACAGCAACAATTTGAGCAAGCTGTAGCTCGTGCTGTTGGAATTCAATATCCCATTGTAGAACCACAACCAGGTGGACGAGTTGAACAAATTAGTGTCGTAGCTATGCCTTTTGATCGTACTGCAGTCGATGAGTTAAATCGACTTTTGGCTGAAGAAGCGAACATGAGAAACTATCTCTGGATAGGTGCTGCAGTGGCTGTTGCTTTAGCTGTAGCAATTGCGTCTATATTCTTCATCCGCAAAGCTATGGCTAAAAAGAAAGAAGAAGAAAAACCAGTAGAAATGGTCCAAGAAGAGCCTTTGGTAGAGGAAGTTGCACCGACACCTCCTGTTATTGAACTGACACCGGAAGAGAGAGAAAGATTAGCATTGCGAGAACAAATTGAAGAACTGACAGAAAGCAATCCTGAAGCGGTAGCCCGTTTGTTAAAAACGTGGCTAGCTGAAGACTCGAGGTGATTCAGTGACAACGAAAGGATCATTATCTGGAAAACAAAAAGCAGCAATATTTTTGATTTCTTTAGGACCGGAGAAATCAGCAAAAATATTTAAACATCTAAAAGACGAAGAAATCGAACAAATGACTCTTGAAATTGCTAGCATTCGAAAAGTAACACCTGAGAACCGTGATATAGTCTTTGGTGAATTTCACAGTATTTTGATGGCTTCGGAGTACATAACCTCAGGTGGTATTGATTATGCCAGAGAAATCCTTGAGAAAGCTTTAGGACCACAAAAAGCACTTGACATAATCAATAGACTGACATCATCTTTACAAGTTCGTCCTTTTGAGTTTGTTAGAAGGACTGATCCGGCTCAACTTTTGAACTTTATACAATCAGAGCATCCACAGACTATCGCTTTGATCTTGGCTTACCTAAGCCCAGAACAGGCCTCGATTATCTTATCAGCCCTACCTCCAGACAGGCAGTCTGATGTTGCTAGAAGAATTGCTTTGATGGATCGAACATCACCAGAAGTAATAAGAGAGGTAGAGCTGGTACTAGAAAGAAAGTTGTCTTCCTTAGTCTCTCAAGAGCATACAAGTGCTGGCGGTATTGAAAATGTCGTTGAGATGCTCAACAGAGTCGATCGAGGAACGGAGAAATCGATTTTAGAAGCTTTAGAGATACAAGATCCAGAGCTAGCTGAAGAGATCAAGAAGCGTATGTTCGTCTTTGAAGATATTGTTATGTTGGATGATCGTTCTATTCAGCAAGTTCTGCGTGAAGTGGATACTAAAGATCTAGCCTTGGCGCTCAAAGGTGCTAGTGAAGAAGGAATTCAAAAGATATTCAAAAACGTATCCAAAAGAGCTGGCGAAATGCTACGAGAAGATATGGAATTTATGGGACCTGTTCGTTTGCGAGATGTGGAAGAAGCTTAGCAGCGGATTGTTAATATTATCCGCAAGTTAGAAGAAGCTGGCGAGATCATTGTTGCTCGCGGCGGAGGTGATGAACTCATTGTCTAGAGTCATCAAATCTTCGACTTTATTAGCTAACCAACCTAAGTTACTCAAACTAAGTTTTATCGAAATGAAACCAGAAGAGCTAGCACCTCCCTCTGAAGAGAGGGAGGAAAAGGTAGAAGAGCAGGAAACTGCTATATTAGCACAAGAAGAAGCTGAGCAAATCTTAAGGGAAGCTCATCAAACAGTACAAGAGCTACTTCAAAAAGCAAAAGAACAAACACAGATCATAATGACGCAGGCTAAGGAAGAAGCTAGGGGAATTTTACAACAAGCTCAGAATGAAGCAGAAGGCTTAAAAAGCTTGAAGGCTGAAGAAGGATATGCAGAAGGTTATCAAGATGGTTATCAAGCAGCAATTGAAGCGGCTAGAAACGAAAGCGATGCCATGATTGCAGAAGCTCAGCAGGAAGTAGAGGCGGCCAGACAGGCACGACTTATCTACATGCAGGATCAAGAGAAGGATATGGTAGAACTAGCTTATGGAATTGCTGAAAAAATACTTCAATATGAGATAGAGCGTAATGACGAAGTAATCTTACGAATTACTGAAAAAGCCTTGAATAAAGCACGAGACATTAGTCAAGTAATTATCAAGGTAAACCCTGAAGATTATGCTGTCTTACAAAGTTACAAAAGTGATCTGATGAGTTTAATCAAAGGCTTGCGCTCTATAAATATTGAAAAAGATGAAAGTATCAGTCGTGGTGGTTCTATTATTGATACAGCTTACGGCTATGTAGATGCTCGAATCGATGCACAACTTGAAGAGTTGAGGCGAGTTCTTAGTGAAATCATGAACAGGTAGATAGTCTATGCAAAAATATATTGATGCCTTAAAAAAAACCGACCCGGTACGATTGAATGGAAAAGTTAACCAGGTAATCGGCTTGGTCGTTCAGTCTGATGGACCTAGTGCTCGACTTGGAGAGCTTTGTTATCTTTCCACTCAATCTAGTGGCGAGAGAATTGGTGCAGAAGTTGTAGGTTTTCGTGACAAAAAAACATTACTAATGCCTCTAGGTGATATGACAGGCATAGGACCAGGTGCACAAGTTCTTGCATCTGGTGATGTATTAAAAGTATCGGTTGGAGAACACCTTTTAGGTCGTGTACTCGATGGCCTAGGTAACTTCATGGATAGTTATAATCCTATGGGTTTTTATGAAGCGTACCCTTTAGATGCTACACCACCCCATCCACTTAAAAGGCAACGCATTCAAGAAATACTACCATTTGGCGTAAAGGCAATTGATAGCATGCTAACCTGTGGTAAGGGACAACGCCTTGGAATCTTTGCTGGTTCTGGTGTTGGCAAAAGCACCTTGTTAGGTATGATTGCACGGAACACTTCTGCGGACATTAATGTGATCGCATTAATTGGCGAAAGAGGACGGGAGGTCAGAGAGTTTCTTGAAAAAGATCTAGGACCTGAAGGCCTGGCACGCTCTGTTGTAGTTGTAGCCACCTCTGACCAACCTGCTCTAGTTCGCCTGAAAGGTGCACTAGTTGCTACAGCAATAGCAGAATATTTTCGTGATCAAGGTCGCGATGTCATGCTCATGATGGACTCTGTAACGCGTTTTGCCATGGCTCAACGGGAAATAGGACTGGCTATTGGTGAACCACCAGCGACACGAGGGTATACTCCCTCTGTTTTTGCTATGCTACCGAAGCTATTAGAACGCTCAGGTACTTCAGATCATGGAACTATCACAGGCCTATATACAGTATTAGTAGATGGCGATGACATGAATGAGCCAATTGCAGATGCTGTTCGTGGTATTCTAGATGGGCATATAGTTTTATCAAGAGAAATGGCGGCACAAAATCACTATCCAGCCATAGATGTACTAAGAAGTGTAAGTAGGGTAATGATTGAATTAGTCACTCCTGAGCATCGTGAATTGTCAGCAAGGCTTAGACAAGTTTTGGCTACTTATAACGATGCTAAGGACTTATTAGATATTGGCGCTTATCAATCTGGTGCTAACGCTAGAATCGATTATGCGATAAAGAAAATAAATGCATGTAATAACTTTCTAAAGCAAGAAATTGAGGAAGCAGTGCCGATTGAGCATACCTTAGCACAGTTACGAGAGTTGTTTAGTTCATGAAGCCTTTTGTTTTTAAGTTACAACGTTCTTTAGACTTAAAGCTAAAAGAAGAAGAATACCTTAAGACAGAATTACAGCAACAGTGTGAAAAGGTAGAAGAATGCGAACTCTATGTAAAACATAATAAAGAGGCCATGGCAGAGGCTATAAAAAAATGTAAGCCTCAACAAGGAACAGCTTTTGACTTAGACAGCCGCATGATTTTTAGCCATTTTTGGCAACGTCTACAAGAAAAAGAAGATGAGTTGTACGAACACTTGTCTTCTGAGCGTGAAAAAGAGCAAGAGATTAGAGAGCAATTACATAAGACAATGAACGAGAGAAAAATTCTCGAAAAATTACGAGACAAACATCTTACTGCTTATCAAAAAGAAGTACTAAGTGAAGAACAAAAAGTCCTTGATGAAATGGCACTTAATCGTTTTATTGCTTCTAACAATAAAGGAGAATAGGAGGGAGATAGGTCTTGGCCGATAATCAAAAAGAAGATAATAAAAAATCATTATTTCCATGGAAAACATTTTTTGTTCTGGCCATCCCTGTCTTTCTTCTAGGCTCAATCAGTGCCGCTCAAGTAACAGGCGTTGTTGATTTTACGCAATACCTGAGACAAGTGCCTGTTGTAGGAGCCCTTTTTCCAGAAAAAGAAGAAGAAGCTGCTTTTCAACAAACGTTTGAAGAATATCGAATTGCACAATTAGAAGAAGAAAAAGCAGAAATGGATGCTCAGTTACGTGAGCTACAACAACAACTTGCTTGGTTAGAGCCTCAAGAAGATTTATGGAATCAGGAAAAAGATGAATTAGAAGAAGAATTAAAAGCTTTACAGGAACAGTTAGAAATATCATTGGAGCAATCAACGCAAACAACAGTAGATCAACAAGGTCTTGTTGAAAGACTTGCTTTAATGAAACCAGCTAACGCAGCAAAGATTATGGAAAATTTACCGGATCACATGGTTAATAGTTTATTATCTGAAATGGATGTCGACGAAGCCGCAAGAATTATGGCTCTTTTCGATCCTTTAAGAGCAGCTCGTCTGGCCTATCCAGATATTAACATTGAAATAGCTACACAAGATGGATCTCAGCAAGCCGTCCAAGAAAGATCTGCTACCTTACAAAGTCTCGGAAGATCTCTAGCCGCCATGCAGCCTGATGAAGCTTCTATGTTAATTGAAAACTTATCAAATGATATAGCTGTTGCAATAATGAAAGAAATGAATGATGAAGCAAGAGGAAAGATTTTATCATCTTTATCTTTCCAGAACCCAGCGAGAGCGGCTCAGCTTGTTACAATGATAGGACAGTCTTAAAAGAAAGGGGTGATGAAAAAAGAAAAGTATTCTAAAAGATCTTCATTAAGAATCTTTAGAAGTGGTAGAAGTTTAAGGAGGTGATAAATTGAGTGATGTAGCTATCTTAGCTTCTTTGGTTCAAGGGCAAGGAAAGTCAAAAAAAGAGTCACCAGCTCAGATGGATCAGCAAGAGATGAGAGGACAGGAAAGTTTTGCAAGCCTAGTGAGCACTTTTATTTCAAACCATACAATGCAAGGCAGAAATCATAGTTCCTTTCTACTCAATGAATTGAATCAAAGTATGGCAAAGAGATTTGAGGAAAGTCGTAATCAGCAGAGAAGAGAGAATCTGTCAGCCTCTATTAGCAACACAAGAGGTGAGGAACGAAGAGAACTGACAGCTTCACCGATTACTCCTAGAGAGAAAAAAGATCATGTTAATCACTCCCCCAAAATAGAAGCGAGTAATAGCAAAGAAGAGAGACAACCTCAAGGAAAAGTAGAAGAAAAACAACAAAATGTCTCTAGCAACCGGGAAAAAATGTCACCTGTCACTCAATCACTAGAGGATAAAGGATCTACTACATCGACATCTCAAAAAGAAAAGCTTGACATTTCTTTTATTTCAAAAGGAATGGAAGAAAAAAATGTCAACTCAGAAAAAGAACAAACTGTTTTATTTCAACAAACAAAACCGGTAGATAAGCCTAAAGTTTTGAATAGTCAAACAAAAGTACAGAGTGAACTGTTGCAAGAACCTAAAGAAAAGCTACAAGAACAGCTAAAACAAGAGATTATGCAACACCTGCGTAATAATGTAAGTTCAGGGAAGCAGAACGTAGAGACAAATTATTTAAAAGTAACTGAAGAGAACGTCAAAGCTCTATCAGCAACAGAACCAGAACAACTACCCTTGTTAGCTAACTTACAGCGACGTCAAGAGAGACAACAAAGCAGTAAGGATGGATTAACAAGAGAGGAGCCTCTTTTAACTACGGAAAGCTCTGAAAAAGCAGGCATCCCTAATTCATATTTGAGTCCTCAGATGCTCGGTAGGAAAGATGGTGGGACACAACAGCCATTAAATTACCGATTGATGAGAGATGGAATGGGACATGAAGCAGCTAGCGAAAAAATGCTACAGAACAAAAACAGTTCCAACAATGCTTTAGGGGCCACAGAAGCTAGTAGAGAGACGTTTAAAGGTAGGCTTCTAAACATACAGAAACAACCAGTGATGCCGAATCGACAAGAGATACTGAATCAGGTTATTGCTCAAGCAAAACTTTTGAATAAAGCAGGATCACAAGAGTTGAAGATTCAGCTTAAACCAGACTTTTTAGGGCCTATGAAAATGAGAGTGCTTATGGAAGATGGAATTGTATCGATTCGTATCGCCGCAGAAAATCCACAGGTAAGACAACTGCTTGAATCTAATATGGCTCAACTAAGACAATCATTAGAAGAACAAGGGATTAAATTCGATCGAGTAGATGTAAGTAAAGATGATAGTGGTAGAGATTTTTATCAGGGAAATCAGAACGGCTTTTTAGAAAAGCAACCTGGTAGAGGGCAAGCTCATGAGGGTCTTTTGTATAGTAAAGAGGGCGAATTGGGAGAAGAAGATCATCCTTCTGCACAAAAAACTGCTCTCTATTACGAAAGTGAGCGCAGTACAGTAGAGTACTTTGCTTAATACAAAAGCAAGTGATCATAGAGTTGCGACATCTTAAGATTCTATTAATAAAGATTAATAAGCTATAAGCGTTTTAGTAGGAGGTGAAGAAGTGTCTAACATAGTAAATTCGCAGTATGCCTCTCAAATGGCTTCTCTTGAAGTATCTAAAGTTAATAAAGACAAAAACACTATGGGCAAAGACGACTTCCTAAAACTCTTAGTTACACAATTACGTTACCAAGACCCAATGAAACCTATGGAAGATAAAGAGTTTATTGCCCAAATGGCACAGTTTAGCTCACTTGAACAGATGCAAAACATGGCTGATGGCTTCATGGAGTTAAAAGAGGCCCAAATGAAAATGCTTCACGAAAATTATGTAGCTCAGGCTGTTAGTTTCATAGGTAAAGAAGTTGATGCAGTAACTTTCCAAAGAGATGCCTATGGAGAAACTATTTATGATAATAGTGGAATGGCTTTAACAGAATTTGTACAAGGCGAAGTGCGAGGCGTAAAGTTTGACAAAGGCCAACCAATTTTGCAAGTACAGATCAATAATGGAGATCAGACTTACATGCGTTCAGTTCGATTAGAAGAAATAAGTCAGGTAATAGCAAAACAAGAAACTGTTGCATTAATACCTCAGACAGAAGCAAAAGAGGACGGAGAAGAGGAGGTAAAAGATAATGAATAAACCTTTCTTCTATCCTCAACCAATGATCCCAGGCGCTAACAATATAGCACCAACAACTAAATCACCTACTGCTAAAGGTTCTATTCATAATTCTGGACAATCAGCGGACTTTCAAAAAATTCTTGATCAAGAAGCTGGCAAGTTAAAATTCTCTAGTCATGCACAACAAAGATTAAACCAGCGTAACATCCACTTTGGAGAAAAAGAGCTGAAACAATTAAACGAAGCTGTGCAAAAAGCAGAAAGTAAAGGAGCACAAGAAGCTCTTGTTATGATGAAAGATCTTGCTCTAGTTGTATCGATCAAAAATCGCACCGTTATCACAGCTGCCCATGGTAATCAACTTAAAGACAATGTCTTCACTAAGATTGATAGCGCCGTGATTATCCCGTCTTAAAAGGCTGGACCTCCCGAGGAAGCCTTGATTGTGGACCGATAGAAGCAATCAGCGGGAAAGGTAGAATCAAAGAAACGGGGGTCATTTTAATATGATGCGTTCTCTTTACTCAGGCGTAACTGCACTGAGGAACCATCAGACACGAATGGACGTAATCGGTAACAATATTGCGAACGTAAACACAGTTGGCTTTAAGAAAAGCCGTGTTACTTTCCAAGATGTTCTAAACCAGACTGTACGCGGTGCCTCTGCTCCACAAGGTGGACGTGGCGGAACTAACCCTATGCAAGTCGGGTTAGGCATGAATATAGCAACTATTGAAGTTGTTCCGACTGCGGCAAGTCCGCAAGGAACAGGAAAAAACTCTGATTTATCTATCTCTGGAGATGGTTACTTCGTCTTAGACGATGGTGGTTCTCGTTATTATACAAGAGCCGGTAACTTTGATTTAGATACTTCTTTTAACCTTGTACGTACCGACAACGGTATGCGCGTTATGGGTTATAAAGCTGTAGATGGAGTAATCGAAAGCACCGATGCACCAATTGCTTTGAATTTACGAGAGGCTATGAGCATGGAAGCTCAAGCGACCGATAAAGTTACTTTTATCAAGAACTTAGATGCGCGAACGCAGAATGGTGATGATGCTATTGTACAGACTATTACAATTTATGATTCTCAAGGTGGTCCTCACCAATTAGAAGTTAAATTTACAAAAAGTAACGTTGATAATGTTTGGAATGTAACAGGCGCCCTAGTTCATCCCAATGGTAGATATTACACTACAGATGGTGACCAGACTGACGTTAACAATGCTAATATTGCTAACTTAATTAGTGGTGCTATGCAATTTAACGAAAGTGGTAAGTTTGTATCATTTGTATCGGATGAAAATGATATAGCTCCCATCGAATTACCTGGTGGTGTTTTTGAAATCCCAGCTATGAATGGGAATTATTTCTCAGATCCTGATCCAGATGATGATGATGAGATGACCTTTGAGCAAGCCAAAGCAGAAGCAGACGCGGCAGGACTTCCCAGACCAATCTGGATCGACTTGTCTTCTATGACTCAGTTCGGATCTGCGACGACCGTCACACCATTAGATCAAAATGGTTACCAAGACGGCGACTTACTAACCTACTCTTTTGACGCAACTGGTACCATCACAGGAAGTTACTCTAATGGGCAGAATCGCCAAATTGCCCAAGTAGCTATTGCCAATTTTTCCAATCCGTCAGGTCTACTTAAAAACGGCGAAAATTTATACAGTCAATCGAATAACTCTGGAATGGCGCGAACAGGACGACCAGGTGAAGATGGTAGAGGAACTATTATTCCAGGCTCTCTAGAAATGTCTAACGTAGAATTAGCTGAGGAATTCACCGATATGATCGTCACTCAGCGTGGTTTTCAGGCGAACAACCGAATTATTACCGTATCAGATTCAATGATTGAAGAATTAGTAAATCTGAAACGCTAATAGAAGTAAATTAAAGTCTCTAAAAAGTGATTGAACCTGTTGATGTGAAATATACAGTTAATACCGTAACTTGCTTCTTTTATTGAGGGCGGGTATTAAAGGCCAAACCCGCCCGTTTTATCATTATTAGGGGGGGATGTAAGCTGATCAAAGTAACGCAACTAAATCAACGCGAAATAGTCATCAATGCTGATCTAATAGAGATAGTTGAATCTACACCAGATACATTGATTTCTTTAACAACAGGACGTAAGCTAGTTGTTAAAGAAAAGGTAGAAGATGTCATAGAGCGCGTTATTACATATCGCAAAGCTTATTATCAACGGAAATATTCCAACGATCCCCTATAAGAAAAAAGAAGGAGCTAGCAAGATGGCCTAGAATCCATATATAATAAGACGAGGATAGGCTTCTTATTAACAAGGGCAAGCCAAGAACAATGCCTGGGAAGGAGCGCTTCTTCACGATGGCTGAAAATGAAAAAAATGAAGAAAAGAAAAAATCGTCTATAAACATAAAGTTTATAGTCATTGCCTTGGCCATGATGGTCATAACAGCACTTATCTCAATTGCGGCTTTTACTTTCTTTGTAGCTCCTAATGGCTTAATAGGTGGTACTACCATTCAAGAGCCAGTAAGAGCGCCTGGTGTGCTATACGATCCAGGCGGAGAATTTAAGACGAACCTTGCTGATCCCGGTGGCAGAAGATACTTATTAGCTCAGATTTCTTTAGAGCTAAACATGCAAAAAAGAGATGAAAAAGTAATCGCCGAACTAGATGAACAATTGCCTATTGTTCGTGATCGAGTACTAGCAGTACTAAGTGCAAAAACAATTGATGATTTTCAGAGCCATGAAGGAAGAGAAAGAGTGAAGAGGGAAATACTTATTGCTCTTAACAAACAATTTGGAGCAGACAAGTTTCGAAATGTTTACTTCATAGATATTGTTTATCAATAAAGGTGTAATGAATGATTAAAGGTTCGATAAGGAGGAGGTGAGGGTTAAAAAATGAGCGAAGTTCTCTCTCAATCGGAAATAGATGCTCTATTAAATGCCCTTGCCAGTGGTCAAGTCACCGCTGATGAAGTGAAGCAAGAAGACTTGGCCAACAAAGTACGCCTCTACGACTTTAAAAGACCTAATAAGTTCTCAAAAGACCAGATTCATACTTTACAAGTAATTTACGAGAACTTCTGCCGCAGTCTGACTACATACTTTTCAGCCCATTTACGTACCCTGGTTCAGATTTCAGTTATGTCAGTTGATCAATTAACCTATGAAGAATTTGTTCGTTCTATTCCCAATCCCACCATTGTCAACATCTTTACTATGACCCCTTTAGATGGTAATGGCATTATGGAAGTTAATCCGAATATTGCTTTTTCTATTATTGATCGTCTTTTTGGAGGTACTGGACAACCTCCAAGCAAGATTCGGGGCTTAACAGAAATAGAGCAATCTGTTTTTCAGAGAACGACGAGGAGAATGCTAGATAGCTTTGCAGAAGCATGGGAAAATATTGCTGAGGTAAGTGCTAACCTCGAAGTAATTGAAACTAACCCTCAGTTTGTTCAAATTGTAGCACCTACAGAAATGGTCGTGCTGATCACCTTAGATTGTCGTATTGGTGAGACAGAAGGTATGATTAACATCTGCTTGCCTTATATTCTACTTGAACCAATTATCAGTAAGCTCAGTGCTCATTTTTGGTTTTCTAGTTCAGCAAAAGGGCGTACGCAGGAGCAATTAGATATTCTGCGTTCACGTTTAGAAAAAGCCAAAATTCCGATGACAGTTTTATTAGGTCAGACGCACTTACATGTAAGTGAGCTCTTAGATCTTCAAAAAGGTGACGTAATCCAACTTGATAACCAAGTTTCTGAAGAACTAATCGTAATGGTAGGTCAACGAAGGAAGTATTGGGGGCGACCCGGTGTCGTCGGTTCAAAACTAGGTGTGCAGATCACCTCTACCTTCGATGAAGGAGTTGAGACAGATGATGAGTAGTGGTGTTCTATCGCAAGAAGAAATAGATGCCCTGCTTAAAGGATCCGATGCCGATACCTCTCCAGCAGAAGATAACTTAACAGCACCGGTAGATCCCAATAACAGCATTAGTGACATGGAAAAAGACGTTATTGGTGAGATAGCCAACATCTCTATGGGAACAGCAGCAACAACATTGTCAACACTTCTAGGCAAAAAAGTAGACATAACTACCCCTCGAGTATCTCTAACATCAAAAACAGAGATTCAAAGGGATTACCCTTCACCATTTGTTGTTGTTGATGTACACTATACAGCAGGATTAGAGGGTAACAATGTACTTGTCATCAAAGAGTCCGATGTAGCTATTATCGTTGATTTGATGATGGGTGGAGATGGATCAGCGCCACCAATAGAACTATCAGAGTTGCACTTTAGTGCTATTTCTGAAGCTATGAACCAAATGATGGGCTCAGCGTCAACATCAATGGCAACTATGCTGAACAAAAAAATAGACATTTCTCCACCTGAATTGAACAAAGTTGATTTTGCTAGTGAGGAACTTCAACATCCAGAGTCTGATCCTGTTGTAAAAGTGGCATTTCGAATGGTTATAGAAGGTTTAATTGATAGTGAATTGATGCAGATCTTCCCCATTCCCTTTTCTAAAGCCCTGACCAGAGGCTTAATGGGAGACAGTAGTGAAAGTGCAGCTACAAACACAGCAGAAGTTGCAGCATCAGTTCCTCCTTCTACAGCGCCATTCCCAGATCTTCCAGGAGCAGCAACAGCTTCACCAATGGCTGCAGGACCATCAGCGGTAACAGCACCTCAGCAACCAATGCCGCAGCATCAACCTCCGCAGGTACCACCAATGGGTTCAGGTAGTGAACCTTACGGAGCACCACCGCCACAACATTACTATGGTCCACCACCAGGCTATGGGAACTACTATCATCACCCCCAACAAGGTATGATGTATCCCCCACCACAACCACCAACTCCATCGTCTATCCCTGTCCAACCTGTTCAATTTTCACCACTGCAAGGCCAAACTTCATCAAAAGAAGTAGGTAATCTAAATCTTATAATGGATGTGCCTTTGCAGGTAACTGTTGAACTAGGAAAAACAAAGAAAACTATTCGAGACATCTTGGAGCTTGGCTCCGGTTCGGTGATTGAGCTAGATAAATTGGCTGGTGAGCCAGTTGATATTCTAGTAAATGGTAAGTTAGTGGCCAAAGGTGAAGTTGTCGTAATTGATGAAAACTTTGGTGTCCGCATAACGGATATTGTAAATCCCATAGAGCGGATTGGAAATCTACAGTAAACGGAGGATGAATATATCATGGCCAATCGTATTTTGATTGTCGATGATGCGGCTTTCATGCGCATGATGATTAAAGATATTCTATCGAAAAATGGTTATGAAGTTGTAGGAGAAGCAGAAAACGGAGCAGTTGCCGTAGAAAAATGGAAAGAACTAAGACCAGATCTAACAACAATGGATATTACCATGCCTGAAATGGATGGCATTAATGCAGTTAAAGCTATTCGACAAGTTGATGCTAGTGCAAGAATTATTATGTGCAGTGCAATGGGACAGCAGGCAATGGTTATTGATGCTATTCAAGCTGGTGCTAAAGACTTTATCGTTAAGCCCTTTCAACCAGAAAGAGTATTGGAAGCAGTAAAAAAAGCTATTGGTTAATCGTACCCACCGCTTCAGAATCTGTAACATTACTTTCTCTCCAGGTTAGGCGGGACATTTATGAATGTATGTCGGCATTCTGGCCGCCGAAACATCGGCGGCCTGGTATTTTTAACTTTACTTCTTTTGTTGCTCATGAACCCTCTTAGTGCTCTGGCAAGCTCAGACTTAGAGGGGGGAGGCAGTTTGCAAGAACGGCCTTATCCTTCTACAGCGGTCTTCGAAGATCGCTCAGAAAGCATGCCAGGCACAGGAGAAGTTATTTTTCGATTGATTATCACTCTTTCCATATTGGCTATAGTTGCCTGGCTTGTACTACGCTACTTAAAGAGACCAGGAAATACAGCTTTCTTTCCCAAAGGGGAATGGCTCTCTGTACTAGATCGAGTTTCTTTAGGACCTAACAAGAATCTTTTTATTACAGAAATAGCAGGTAAATATGTTGTTCTTGCTGTAACGGATCAATCAATACAACCGATTATGGAGATAACAGATCCGAAAAAAATAGAATCTATTCAAAGATCTATTGAAGAACAGAAAGAATTACCAGTACCCAACTTTTTTTCCGATCTTCGCAATGTGGCAACGAAGCTCAAAGGAGAAGAAAGGAATAAAAACGACCTATCTTTTCATAGTGAAATGATGCGACAGATCGATCGATTGAATTCCCTGCGGATGGGAGATGAAAAGCAGAATAACAAGAGCTCCAGAGAAGGAGAGAAAATGTGATGAAGTCCCTGTGGCGCAGAGGTCAATTACTAAGATTACCTTTATTACTGCTTTTATTTGTAACCCTCGTGCCTACAGAAGGGCTGGCCAATCCTCTACCAATTCCAACTGTATCGATTGGAGTGGAAGGTACAGACGATCCTGTAGAAGTTTCAAAAAGTCTACAAATACTTTTTCTCTTGACTGTCTTATCGCTTGCACCGGCAATCTTGATCATGATGACTTCCTTTACTCGTATCATCGTGGTCTTAAACTTTACTCGTACCGCATTGGCCATGCAAACAATGCCACCCAACCAAGTCTTAATTGGACTGGCCTTGTTTCTAACCTTCTTTATTATGGCACCTACTTGGTCTACTATAAATGAACAGGCTTTACAACCTTACATAGCCGGTGAGTTATCACAAGATGAAGCATTAGAAAATGCTATTGATCCTCTTCGAGAATTTATGTTAAAGCAGACGAGAGAAAAAGATCTAGCACTATTCGTCAATCTTGCAGAAATTGACCAACCTGAAACATACAGAGATATACCAACGCGTGTTGTAATTCCAGCCTTTATACTTAGTGAATTAAAGACTGCTTTCCAGATTGGTGCAATTATTTACTTGCCTTTTATTGTGATAGATATGATAGTAGGTTCTGTGCTCATGTCCATGGGGATGATGATGTTACCGCCTATGATGATTTCATTACCTTTTAAAGTGCTTGTCTTTGTTCTTGTAGATGGTTGGTACTTAATAGTACGATCTCTTGTCCTTAGTTTCCAATGACCCTCCTTGTCAAGTGAGTAGTACTTTTTAACAATAAATTTGCTTTCATTAGGGGAGGGAAGATCTTGCCACAAGATATTGTAATTCAGCTTGCTCGTGATGCTCTAACTGCTGTATTGATAATTGGCACACCGGTTTTAGCGGGAAGCTTGTTAATTGGTTTGGCTGTAAGTTTATTTCAGGCTACAACACAGATACAAGAAGCGACCCTCGCATTTGTACCGAAAATTATAGGTGTTTTTCTCATTATTTTTATACTTGGTCCTTGGTTGCTAGAAAACATGCTTCAATATACAGGTAGCCTTTTTGAGAATCTCCATCTTTATACATTTATTCGATAAAGAAGAATTTTACGGGAAAGGGATTTTAACCAGTGGAAACGGTCATCTCCCAATTTCTGGTTCATCTAGATATATTGTTGATGATGATGACCAGGGTTGCTGGTATTCTGGTGATGGCTCCTCTTTTCAATACACCGGGCTTTAATAATTATGCCAAGATTGGATTTGCTTTCTTTGTTGCCTTAACGCTTTTTTTAGCCATGCCAGCGAGTAGCTATCCAGAAGTGCCAACTGATCTTTTTCACTTTACCGTTACAATAACCCAGGAAGTTGTTATTGGATTAACCATTGGATTTATTTTCCAGCTACTTTTTGCTGCTATCATGACGGCTGGTCAGTTTATTGATTACCAATTAGGTTTTGGTATTATTAACGTTGCTGATCCGCTCTGGGGAACACAAGTGCCAATGACAGGCCTTTTTCTTCAAATGATTGGCTTACTCTTTTTTGTTCTTGCTGATGGACATCTCCTAATCATTCAAGTTCTAGCAGATAGTTTTCGATTAATTCCTGTAGGAACAGGTCCTTTTACAGCAGAGTTATCAGGAAGTATTGCGGCTTATATTGTTCATTTGTTTGTAAGTACTTTTCTTATTGCGCTTCAACTTGCCCTTCCCATTCTAGGTGTCACTATAATTACCGATGTTGCTCTGGGAATCATGGCTCGTACAGTTCCTCAGCTCAACATTTTTGTTGTCGGTTTACCTCTGAAAATTGGTGTCGGCATCTTCTTCTTATGGGTATTAATTCCTTTTTACATAGAGAGTCTAAATTACCTCTTTGCGATTACGCTGTCCAATGTAGAAGGCTTTTTATCCATTATTGTTCGTCAATAAGTAGAATCAATAAAGGATTGACCAGCCATGGTAAAATGGAATCTCCAATGGTTTGCGGGAGAAAAAACAGAAAAAGCAACGCCAAAGAAAAGACAAGACTCACGAAAAAAAGGTCAGGTTGCCCGTAGTCAAGAGGTAAACTCTGCAATTATTTTACTTGTTACTTTTCTTACCCTTTTCTTTTTGGGTCAGCAAACGATTGATGGAATTCAACGATTAACCTCTCACATCTTAGGCGTTTTAACAGGTACAGAAATTACACCAATTACTGTTTTTTCTGTTGGATTAGATATCACGATACTAGCCTCACTGTTGGTAGCACCTTTTTTACTAGTAGCTATGGCTGCTGGATTAACGGCAAGTTATCTACAGGTAGGCTTTTTGTTTTCTACGGAAGCTATAAAAGTCAAATGGAATAGAATCAACCCTCTGTCAGGATTTAAAAGAATTTTTTCAAAAAGAGCACTCGTTGAGTTAGTCAAATCAATTTTGAAAGTAAGCTTTGTTGGCTATATCGCATACATGGTAATTATGGAGAATTTACACACTTTTCCCAAAATGATGGGAATGGATGTAACCACAGCTCTAGCTATCATTGCCAATATAGGATTTGATGTAGGCTGGCGAGTTGCTTTGTTACTGCTTTTTGTGGCCGCCATTGACTTATGGTATCAGCGTTATTCTCACGAAGAGTCCATAAAGATGAGTAAACAAGAAGTAAAAGATGAACATAAGCAAGCAGAAGGGGATCCACAGATTCGTAGTAAGATTCGTCAAAGGATGAGAGAAGCGGCCATGCGTCGCATGATGCAAGAATTGCCTCAAGCTGATGTAGTAATTACGAACCCAACGCACTTTGCCATAGCCCTAAAATACGACGGAAACTCAATGGCAGCACCTCGAGTCATTGCCAAAGGACAAGATTTTCTGGCTCAAAAAATAAAGGAAGTTGCTCAAACACATGGAATACCAATGGTGGAAGATAAACCACTGGCGCAAACTCTTTATCGAACTGTCGAAGTAGGCGATCAGATACCAGCGGACCTATTCCAAGCAGTCGCTGAAGTTTTTGCTTTCGTTTTTAGAATGAAACAAAAAAAGGCCTAAAGTCATATCGCTTTTTAGTGCACAAGATTAATAATAAATTTTTCCCATCATGGTGACGAAAGGGGAAAGGAAGAGTTAGATGGCCCAAACAGAAGCGTCGAGCCCATCATTTCGATACTCAGATATATTAGTTGCTGTCGCTGTTCTGACGACCGTTATCATGATGATCATCCCCCTGAGCCCCATTCTGTTAGACATGCTACTGATCTTTAACATTACGATTGCTATGTTGATTCTCTTAACGGCTATGTTTATCAAAGGTACTTTAGAGATTTCTATTTTTCCTTCTTTACTTTTGATTACGACACTTTTTCGATTAGCACTTAACGTTTCTTCTACAAGGCTTGTTCTTCTCGATGGTTATGCTGGTGAAGTCATTGCCAAATTCGGTTCTTTTGTGTTAGCCGGTTCTGTTATTGTTGGATTTATTATCTTTTTAATTCTTGTCGTTATTCAATTTATTGTCATTACTAAAGGCTCAGAACGGGTTGCAGAAGTAGCAGCTCGATTTACCCTAGACGCCATGCCTGGTAAACAGATGGCTATTGATGCAGATCTGAATGCAGGCTTGATTAACGAAAGTGAAGCCAAACAAAGGCGTAAAGATATACAACGAGAAGCAGACTTTTACGGTGCCATGGATGGTGCTACCAAGTTTGTTAAAGGCGATGCTATTGCAGGTATTGTTATCGTTATTGTTAATATCATCGGTGGTTTTATCATCGGTGTTCTTCAAAGAGGTATGTCTATAGGTGAAGCAGCCAGCGTTTACACCTTACTTACCGTCGGTGATGGTCTCGTAACACAAATTCCCGCTCTGATCATCTCTATTGCCACAGGTATTATAGTAACGAGAGCGGCATCAGAAGGAAATTTAGGTCAAGATATTACTTCACAGTTTTTCCAAAGACCGAAAGTACTTTTTATCGCTGCTGGTTTACTTGCTCTACTTGGTATTGTTGGCTTGCCACCTCTTCCGCTTTTTACCATGAGCATACTTCTAGCAGTCTTGGGCTACCAAATGAAAAAAGCGCAAGATAGAACGGCAGTCTCAGAAGTAGAAAAGGCTCAGGAAGAAGAGATAGAAGAGATCAAAAAGCCAGAAAATGTTATTTCCTTACTCAATGTAGATCCTTTAGAGTTAGAAATGGGCTACGCTTTAATACCACTAGTAGATGCTCAACAAGGGGGCGATCTACTGGACCGCGTGATTATGATCAGAAGACAATGCGCTTTAGAACTAGGTCTTGTTGTACCACCAATTCGCTTGCGAGATAACATGCAATTGAAGCCTAATACATACTCTATCAAAATAAAAGGAGTAGAAGTAGCTTCTGGCGAATTATTATTAGATCACTATTTAGCCATGTCGCCTGGATTTGAAGATGATACAATTTCCGGTATAGATACAGTGGAGCCTGCTTTTGGATTACCAGCAAAATGGATTACAACTGACATAAAAGATCAAGCAGAATTAGCAGGATATACAGTTGTTGATCCACCAAGTGTAGTTGCAACACACTTAACAGAAGTGATTAAGTCACATGCTCATGAGATTATGGGTCGTCAAGACGTACAATCACTGGTCGATCATGTAAAGCAAAGCCACCCTGCTGTTGTGTCAGAACTTATACCAGATTTAATGACTATTGGAGAATTACAAAAAGTATTAGCAGGCTTATTAAAAGAAAGAGTGCCAATTCGAGATCTTGTCACTATCATGGAAGCCTTGGCAGATAATGCAAGATTGACCAAAGATAGCGATGTTCTCATAGAATACGCTCGGCAAGCTTTAGCACGCCAAATTGTAAAAGCTTACGTTGTGCCAGGAACGAACCAACTCTCTGTCATTGCTCTTGATCCTGCATTAGAAAATCAGATTCGAGAATCAATTCAACAGACTGAGCATGGAACTTATCTGGCTCTTGATCCAACAGAAGCTCAGAGAATGCTTACTTCTTTAGCTAGCGAAGTAGAACGAGTTTCTCAAATGGGCTATCAACCGATTGTTCTTTGTGCCCCTATTGTTCGCCTCTATTTCAAACGACTAACAGAAAGAGTGGTTCCCCAATTGACTGTTTTATCTTATAACGAAGTAGGAACAACCTATGAAATTCAAACAGTTGGGATGGTGAGCTAGACGGTGCGTGTAAAGCGTTTTGTTGCCAAAACAATGCAAGAAGCTATGACAAAGATGAAATCAGAGATGGGTCATGATGCTGTAATTCTGCATACCCGCAAGGTAAAAGAAGGAGGCCTTCTAGGCTTTTTCACGAGAGAAATGTTTGAAGTTACAGGTGCTATTGAAAATGTTGCCAAGGGAATCACCAAAAAAACAGTGCCATCTACCAAAAATAACATTCAAACTATGGAAGTACTCGCTTCATTACAAGAAGAAGAGACAATAAAACAGAGCAAAGAAGAGCCATTAATCGATCCTAAGACGTTATTTTCCACTAAAACAAATGATGATGGTGTTAAAGTGGAAATAAAAGAACTAAAAACAATGATGGGCGAGATTCTTCATACATTAAATAAAGAAAAAAAAGATCTGCCCGTAGAATTACAACAAATTGAAGAACAATTGATTAAGAATGATGTTGAACCTACGATTGCAGAAACATTGATCGCTGAAATCTATAATGAGTTAGGGGAGAAGTGCAAAGAAAACCCTAGCGTTATCAGAGAAAAATTATACGATAAAGTAGTAGAACTCTTAGGTACACCAAAGCCGATTCTTTCCTCAGATCAACGACAACAAGAAGTTTTTATTTTGCTAGGACCAACAGGTGTAGGAAAAACAACTACGGTAGCCAAACTAGCCGCAACATTCTCTATTGTTGATAAACGCAAGGTTGGGTTAATTACTGTAGACACTTACAGAATAGCCGCTGTTGAACAACTAAAAACTTTTGGTGAGATAATTGGTGTACCTGTAGAAGTTGTATTTACACCTGAAGCTTTAAAAACAGCGATTGATCGAAACCGTGATAAGGAGCTAATCCTTGTAGACACAGCCGGAAGAAGTCATAAAAACAAAGAACAAATAGAAGAATTAAAAGCTTTTGTAGATGCCTGTCCAGGCTCAAAAGTAATGCTAGCTTTATCTTTAACTACCAAATACGCCGATTTAGAACAGATTATAGAGAGATTCTCTTCATTAAACATTAATCGCTTTCTCTTCACCAAACTAGACGAAACAAATCACTATGGAGCAATTCTTAATATTCTTCACAAAACACACAAACCTGTCTCATATATAACAACAGGGCAAAATGTGCCTGATGATATGGAAATTGCCGATTCCCGCAAAATAGCGAAACTTATTTGTGGAGAGGCGAAGGTATGAAAGATCAAGCAGAAAAACTTCGCATCATGATGCAAAATATGCGACAACAAGTAGAATTTGAAATTGCAGGTGAAGAATCGCCTACTCGGATTATATGTATATCAAGTGGCAAAGGCGGTGTAGGTAAAACCAACTTAACACTTAACCTTGGCCTAGCTCTTGTTGACTATGGTCAAAGAGTACTTATTCTAGATGCTGATATGGGAATGGCCAATGTAGACGTAATACTTGGCAAAGTTCCACCGCATAATCTATACCACGTTATCAGGGGCGAAAAAAAACTATCTGAAGTCATCTGCAAAGGCCCTAAAGGAATTGGACTCATCTCAGGTGGATCAGGTATTGTTGAGTTGGCTAACTTAGGCGCACAGGAGCTTGATCGTTTTATCGAAGGTCTTTCTGAACTAGATGGAACAGTAGACATATTATTAATAGATACAGGTGCAGGGATATCAAAGAATGTACTATCTTATATTTATGCTGCAGACGAATTGATCGTTGTAACGACACCAGAACCAACGGCTATTACAGATGCCTACGGGCTTATCAAGTCTGTAGAAATGGTACAAAAAAAGAAGCCTATATCACTTGTAGTAAACAAAATAGAAAACGAAAAAGAAGGAAACGACGTATCTCAAAAATTACTTATAGCTTCAAAGAAATTTCTAAATCGAGAATTGAACGTCATGGGTTATATTCCAGACGATCCTGTCGTTTCAAAATCCGTAAAAATCCAAAAACCATTTTATCTGCACTATGAAAATTCTTCAGCTTCGCTAGCTATTTCACGTTTGGCCGCTAACCTGTGTAATGTAGCTGTAAAAGCAGATAATAAAGGTACGTTGAGTCGACTTTTTGGACGGATGAAAAGCTTTTTTGGTTAAAGCCTACAAAAAGGGCAGGAAAAAAACTTAGCAATGTGGAAGATCTTAATATTGCGGATAATAATTTAGCTATCCCAAATCGACTGGGAGTGATCGCGTGTCAGTCATTAAGGTATTAGTCGTTGATGACTCAGCCTTCATGCGCAAAGTAATATCGGATATGATTGCCGCTGAATCCGGCATGATTGTTGTAGGTACGGCACGAAATGGTCAAGATGCTCTACATAAAATTGAGCAGCTATCACCTGATGTCGTAACTATGGATATAGAAATGCCTATCTTAGATGGGCTTTCTACGCTTGAAAAAATAATGTCAGAAAAACCCGTACCAGTGATCATGCTTTCTAGCTTGACACAACAAGGTGCAGAATCGACTCTGCAAGCTTTACAAAAAGGTGCTGTTGATTTTATTCCCAAACCATCAGGTACGATTTCTTTAGACATTCATAAAGTTCGTGATGAGCTGCTAAGTAAAATTAAGATAGCAGCTATGGCGCGTATTAGAACAAAACCTGTGGCACCTAGGAAGTGGTCAGCACCACCAGCAAGTCCTTCTCCAAAGCCATCAACTAAAAAGATTACCATTCCACTTATGTCAGAGGCAAAAGAACCAAACACTTATGCAGGAAAAGTATCGAATAATCTAGGTGGTTTAAACAAAATTATCCTAATAGGAACTTCAACAGGAGGCCCTAAAGCACTATACGAAGTGATTCCTAAGCTACCAAGAGATTTAGACGCAGCAGTTCTTGTTGTACAACACATGCCGCCTGGTTTTACTCGTTCCTTAGCAGAAAGACTTGATGCCAACTCTCCTCTTAAAGTGAAAGAAGCGGAGCATAATGAAGAGATTCGCCCAGGCGTAGTCTACATTGCTCCTGGTGACTATCATTTAAAAGTTCAAAAGACAGAAAAACCTAGTCTAGGTAAGCAATTGTGGGTACGATTAACCCAAGAACCACCCGCAGGTGGACATAGACCTTCTGTAAATGTCATGATGACATCAGTAGTAGATAACTACTGGTCTAAGATAGTAGGAGTTATCATGACGGGAATGGGTAGTGATGGAGCAGAAGGAATAAAACTTATAAAAAGTCAGCAGGGCAAAACAATAGCAGAAGATGCATCAACATGTATTGTTTATGGAATGCCCAAAGTTGCTATCGAATCTGGCTATATTGACAAAGTTGCCCCCCTTACAGAGTTAGCCGACGAGATCACAAGATCTATCAGGGAACGTTAAGATTGATAACCTTGGAGGTGTGGACAAAATGGATATGTCCCAATACCTTGATATGTTTTTAGAAGAATCGCGGGAACACCTTCAAACATTAAATCAGAAGATTCTCGAGCTCGAAGATAACCCTCATAACGTTGCAGTTTTGGACGAAATTTTTCGTTCAGCTCATACGCTCAAGGGAATGTCAGCAACAATGGGCTTTGAAGGCATAGCCGAACTTACCCATGAGATGGAGAATGTTTTATCAAACTTGAGAGGTTCACCATCAGCAGTAACAACAAAGGTAGTAGACTTGCTTTTTAAGTGTTTAGACTCCCTAGAAAACATGGTAGATGCCATTGTAAGTGGTGGCGATAATAAAGGTAATGGGGAAGAACTAATTCAATTATTGCGATTAGCTGGCACTGGGGAACTAGATAGAGAAGAGAAGAAAGTAAAGAAGATTATAGAACCTAAAGAGAACCTGACAAAGATATTACAAGAAGAGGAAGAGAGAGAAAATCAGCAAAATGAAGAGCTCTTAGCTTCCTTTAATATCAACCAGTACGATTTAACAATCCTTCGAGAAGCTGATCGCAAACAACTGCAAGCTTACCATATTAATGTACAGCTAGACGCAAGTTGTGTCATGAAAGCTGCTAGAACCTTCATGGTCTTCCGTAATCTAGAAGAAGCAGGCGAAATTATCAAGTCAGTTCCAACGGCGCAAGAACTTGAAGAGGAAAAATTTGATCGTACATTCCAAGTAGTGGTAGTGACCCCTGACAGCAAAGAAGAAGTTATAAAAACACTGGAAAGTATAGCTGAAGTAGAAGTCTTGTCAATCACAGATATTAATATTGATGAAGTACAAACTCAAAAAGGTCAAGAATTATCTAAGGATGAATTTTTAGATAATGCAGTAGCTGTAGAAGAAAAACTTGAAGTAGTACATATAGAAGATAAGAGAGATAGTCAAAAACAAGAAATAAAGACAGCTACAGGCAAAGAGACTGTTAAGAAGACGAAGATTAGTCCTACAGTTAGAGTTGATATTGAGCGACTTGACAACTTAATGAACCTTGTTGGTGAGTTAGTAATTAGTAAGACCAGACTAGAGCAAATCTCTACAACCAGTGATCTTGCTGAGCTTAATGAGACCATAGAGCACATTGATCGCATTACAACAGATCTACAGACCGTTGTGATGAAAGTGCGAATGGTTCCTATTGAACAAGTATTTAACCGTTTCCCTCGCATGGTTCGTGACTTGGCCAAAGAATTAGGCAAAGAGATAAACTTAATCATAGAAGGCAAAGAGACTGAACTAGATCGCACAGTAATTGATGAGATTGGCGACCCCCTCGTACATTTGATACGAAATGCAATTGATCATGGTGTGGAGCAACCAGAAGTTCGTCGTCAAATGAACAAGCCTGTAGAAGCAGTACTACGTCTTGTAGCCAAACATGAAGGTAACAACGTAGTTATTGAAGTAGAAGATGATGGTCGAGGCATTGATGCTGGAAAACTCAAAAACAAAGCGATTCAAAAAGGATTAATTACTGCCAAAGAAGCAGAACAATTAGACGAACAGGGTGCGGTAAACTTAATATGGATGGCAGGATTTACAACAGCTGAGCAAGTATCTGATATATCAGGGCGCGGTGTAGGTCTTGATGCTGTAAGAACCAAAATAGAATCATTAAGTGGTTCAGTAGAGATAGAGACACAAATCAACAAAGGTACAAAATTCAAAATTAGACTACCCTTGACCCTTGCTATAATTCAAGCGCTCCTAGTCAATGTGGGCGATGAAATTTATGCTATACCTTTAGGTGCTATTGATGAGACAACAAGCATTGAACAAGGACATATTAAGAAAGTACAGAATCAAGAAGTAGTTTTACTACGAGGTCAAGTACTTCCTTTAGTACGTCTTGATCAAGTCCTTGAAGTACCTCGTGCAGGTACTCATACAGAAGAACTTTACGTTGTTGTAGTACGTAAAGGAGAAAAGAAGGCGGGACTAATTGTCGATTCTTTAATTGGTCAGCAAGAGATTGTCATCAAATCACCTGGCAAACTACTACAAGGCATTTGTGGTATCGCAGGAGCTGCGATTTTAGGCAACGGTCAAGTTTCATTGATTCTTGATGTAGGAACTCTCTTGTAAGAGGTGACGTTTGATGGATAGGGTAGATTTTTACGACGAATCACAATTGGTGGCCTTTACATTAGATGGCGAAGAATATGCCATCAATATTCACTATGTTCAAGAAATTAATCGCCTTCTTAACATTACCCGTGTTCCGAAGGCACCCTTTTATGTTGAAGGTGTCATAAACTTGAGAGGAAACGTTGTGCCAGTTATTGATTTGCGCAAACGTTTTTCTCTATCCCCTCGAGAAACTACAGACCGCACTCGAATTATTATAGTTAAGGTCAAAGATATAACAGTAGGGATTATTGTTGATGGTGTTTCTGAAGTAATAGGCTTGGCCAATGGAAACATTGAGCCGCCTCCAGGCTTACAAGGATCTTTAGAGCAAGAGTTCATTTACGGTGTGGGCAAAATTGATGAGCGGCTTTTAATTTTGATCAACATCGAAAAAGTCTTAGCTATTGAGTCAGTAGAAGATAAGGAATAATTATGGCACTGCTCGGAGTGAAGGGATGATGAAGGCGTGCTAATTAAAGTGGGCATGGCCGATTTGAAAGTGTCTAAAGCACCCCAAAATCTAATGACCTCTGGTTTAGGTTCCTGTATTGGTATATGCCTTTATGATGGAACAGCACGAGTCGGAGGTCTAGCCCATATCATGCTTCCTACATCAACACAAGCACGAAACTCAGATAATAAAGCCAAATTCGCAGATACAGCCATTCCCTATTTAATTGATGAGATGAGGCGTTTGGGAGCGGCAAAAAGCCGTCTTGTTGCCAAAATTGCAGGCGGTGCACAAATGTTTGCTTTTCCAGGCGCTTCTGATGTCATGAGAATTGGGGAAAGGAATGCAGAAGCTGTTATTGAAAAATTGCGAAAAGAACAAATACCATTATTAGCCAGGGAAACAGGTGGCAATTATGGGCGGACGATTGAATTAGATACTAGCACGGGAAAACTATTTATACGCACCATTGATCGAGGCGAAAAAGTCCTATAGGGAGGAAATGTGGTGTTTAACGTCGCCATATGGTTCTCCGCTGGCATGGCCCTTTTTTCAGGCTTACTAACAGCGGCCGTTGCTATCGGGGCATCGGTTGCATGGAAAGCTGTAATAACAAGAACTCTAATGGCGGCTCTTGTTGTTGGAGCGCTAACTTATGCCGTATCTTGGTATCTTGGTAGAATTATAGAAGAGAATAACTCTAAAAGCCTAGGAGAAAGCAATTTAGAGGAAGAAGATTCTTCTACAATCGCAGAAACATCAAAAGGTAACCATTTAGATGTAAAGCTTCCTACCGAAAAGCCTTTCGTTCCAGGTCAGATAGAAGCTGATCTAGAAGAACTGCTTGCAACGGATCCGGCCCGGGCAGCAGAAATCATCCGGAAGATGCAACTGGAGGAGTGAAGCAAGTAATGACACTTCAAACCAGTTTACTTCTCCGTGAAGGAGCGGTATAGGTGGCCCTTACAATGTCAATATATTCTAAAAAAGAAGATACCAGCAATATTTGGCATCGCTATAAAGTCCAAAATGATTGCACAGCAAGGGAAGAGCTTATACTTTACTATGCACCTCTTGTTAAATATGTGGCAAGCAGGCTAGCTATCTTACTACCTCCAAATGTGGATAGAGATGACCTAAACAGTTACGGAATCTTTGGTTTAATTGACGCTATTGAAAAGTTCGACCTTGCAAGAGGGCTCAAATTTGAGACTTATGCTATCGCTCGGATTAGAGGTTCTATTCTAGACGGATTACGAGCTATGGACTGGGTGCCTGCATCATTACGACAGAAAGCAAAAGAAGTAGAAAAAACTTTTGCTTTACTGGCCCATCAGCTTGGCCGTGAAGCTAATGATGAAGAAGTTGCTGAAGCCATGGGTTTAACAAACAAAGAATACCAGAAACTAATGAACGATTTAAAAGCTACCACCCTTTTATCATTAGACGAATACTGGCCTGCAGATAGAGATAAAAGCGATACTTTTTCACTTATAGAAACAATTGTTGATGAAAATGTAGAAGATCCTGGTGTATCAATAGAGTTTGAAGAACTTAGGCAAATATTGTCGAAAGCTATTGATAAACTTTCAGATAAAGAACGAAAAGTTGTTGCACTTTACTATTACGAAGGACTTACCCTAAAAGAAATTGGTGCTGTTCTTAATTTATCAGAATCAAGAATCTCTCAAATTCACACTAAAGCAATTTTGCGTTTGCGAGGACAACTAGCTAGGCAAAAGAAAAAAATTTTTTGATGTAAAGGGGAGATCAACATGAGCGAAAACAGAAAGGTGGACGAGAGAGAAGATATAAATAATAATGAGAAATTGGTAGAAAAAAAAGATGGGGAAGTCGTAGTAAAATTCTCAAGAGATGAAATGGAAGCTTATCTTGTCGTAGTACCACCAGAAAATGGTGGAACCCCTGTAAGTATCACAATGGCGAAAGAAGCTATACAACAGGCCGGAGTTCAGTACGGTATTTTAGAACAAGAGGTAGAACATGCCGTTAAAATGATGAATCCTTCAGACAATGTTGTAGTAGCAAAAGGTAAAAAGCCTACAAACGGACAAGATGGTTTTATTGAGTATAAATTTAGCACTGATACACGCATACAGCCTATGGAAATTGAACATGGACGAGTAGACTTTTACAATCTAAACCTTATTAAGAATGTACAGGCTGGAGATGTACTGGTTGTAAAAACGCCAGCATCACCAGGCGAACCGGGCATGACTGTAAAAGGTAAAGAATTAAAAGCTAAAGCAGGTAAAGATGTTCGAATTGCCGTTGGTAAAAACACAGACCTAAGCGCTGATGAAAAATCACTGACAGCGACTACAGCAGGACATGTCCACATTGTAGGTGGCAAAGTTATTGTAGATCCTGTTTTTGAATTAAAAGGCGATGTTGACTTTTCTTCTGGTAACTTAAACTTTTTAGGAACTGTTGTCGTTCGAGGCTCTATAACTTTTGGTTTTTCCGTACAATGTGAAGGAGATTTAGAGGTAGGCGGATCTATTGACGGAGGCAATGTTACTGTAGGTGGTAATCTCACAGTACGCCAGGGCATTCAAGGACAACAACGTTCAATAATTGATGTAAAAGGAAATCTAGTCTCGCGATTTATTCAGAATGCTACTGTCAAGGCAGGTGGCGATGTAGTCGTAGGAGAAGCAATCATGCATTCTATGATTGATGCAGGCTATAACCTGATAGTAGGTGGCAAAAAAGGCTTAATTGTGGGTGGACAATGTAGAGCAGGTAGTGAGATAGTAGGAAAAACATTAGGTTCTTTACACTCAACAGTGACAGAACTAGAAGTTGGTGTCTGCCCAGAAATTAGGCAAAAATATAACGAAGTCTGCAATGCACTTGATGAGAACCGCTTGAACTTAGACAAAACACAAAAAGCAATTAAAGTCTTAAAAGACTGGGAAGCACGTTTGGGCTCATTAGCAGAAGACAAGCGCTTTTTGTTAATGCGACTAACCCGTACGCAGTTTCAACTCCTTAAGACAATACAGGATTTAGAGGCAGAAAAAGAAATTTTAGAATTACGGGTAGAAGAAGGAAATCGCGGCAAAATACGAGCGGCTACATGTATATATCCAGGCGTAGGAATAAAAATCGGTCAAAATACAACAAGAATTCGTGATAAAATTGACTTTGCCACCATTCTGATTGAAGAAGGAGAATTGCGTTTTAAACCTTACAACTATTAGAAGTAACTTAACTTCTATTCTCAAATTTAAGGGTGTGAGGATTATGACAATTCGTTCTGTCGATATGCAAGTTCTGCTACCAAAAGTACCCAAAGTAAGTAATCAACAGCAAACTCAACAGCAGACACCACAAAATCAGCAGGATTGGATGGCGCAACAGGCTCAACAAAACTCTGCAGACAATTTAAAGAAAGTTTTACATTCACCTAATTCTGAAGAATCTAAATTAGATACACAAGAAGATGGAAAAAATCGTAGAGAAAAGCAAAAACAAAAAAGCAAAAATAGCAAGAATTCTTCTAAAGATTTAGCTGATGAGGAACAAAACGATTCTCGTAAAGGAAAACATCTCGATATTAGAGTATAAATGAGGAGGTTAATCTGTGGATTTTGGTCTAATACTAGCAGGCCTCGGTATCTTTCTAATGGCGGGGGGAATCCTTCAGTTCTCTAAGCAGAATCGTAAAAAGGAAGAAGAACTAATAGAAGCCGTAGAGATCGATAGAAAACTACTCGAAGCTAAATTGGTTAAACGAGATATGGAAGAACTGCTTAAAGTAGCTACTTTACAGAGCGAAGAAATTGTAACCAAAATACAACGTGAAGTAGAACAAGCCAAAACAAACTTAGCACATCAAGAGCATAATAAATTGCCTGTAGAAAAAGAAGTAGTAAACAAAAAGGTTGAAGTAGTCTCTTCTGTACCACAGAAAGTAGCATCTCGACCTTATTATATTGAAGAATATCGACAACAGCTGGAAGGAAAAAACTACAGTAAGAGCAAAAATAGTCCCCAAAGTTTATATCAACAGGGCGAAGAATATATAAGACTATTAGACAAAGGCACTCCACAAAATTGGAGCAAAAATGAACGTTATGAGCAGATCCCAGTTTTACGCCAAATGGGCATTCAAGACAGGGAGATAGCCCAACTGCTACATATAGGTTTAGGTGAGCTTCAGCTAATTAGTGAATTACGTAGGAGGGCTTAGTACTTTGGGAACAAAACATCCTAATGAACAAAGAACCTTCTCGACTAATCGCTTTAGTAAAGCGACCGACGGGAGGGTTCTCTTTGCCATAGGTTTGTTATTTTTTATACTTGGTCTTTTGCTTCATTATGCAGGTCCACAGTTAGACAGACTATCTCAAGAAAGAGTTGGCTTTTTAGAAGAATCAGAAAGTAAAAAAGAGCCAGTAGAAGAGGAATATGAAGAAGAAAATATTTCTTTTACAGAAGAGTATGTTGAAGAAGAAATCGTAGAAATTATTGAAGAAACAACTGAAGAAACAACTGAAGAAACTATTGAAGAGGTTATTGAAAAGTTCGTTGAAAAGTATGTCCAAAAAGCCGTTTCGTCTCAAGAAAGAGTCGATTTTTTTGAAGAACAAGAAAATGAACAAGAAGCAGTGCCAATGGAACAGGAAGCTAAAGATTTATCTATAACAGAACATGTTGAATTAGAAACAATAAAGGCAACTAAGAATGAAGTAACCTTAGTAGAAGATAATCTTACTGTAGTTATGGATAAAGTAGAAGCTCCCGTGGCTACCTATCATGAATTTACAATTTTTCGTGGAGATACATCAGAAAAAGTGGCCAAACGGTTAGAAGAAGCTGGCTTAATCGATAATAGCCAGCAATTTAACAGTTTCATGATCTTGCAAAACTATGTGCGAACTATAAAAGTTGGAACTTATTACCTCAGCAGATCTATGTCATACGAAGAAATGGCCGCTGTCATTACAGGAAGACAATGAAAATTTGACATTTTTCTTGCCAAGCTAAGACTTCTATGATAATATTCATTTTGGTGTGATTACACACGGTTGACAGACCTTTTCGTCCGGTTCCCATGTTATGAGACAGGGTGGCGAAAGAGAATGAAGCAACCGGAGGAAGAAAAACCTGGAAGGAGGTGGAGTTGTGGCGGTTATCTCAATGAAACAACTGCTCGAAGCAGGTGTTCACTTTGGACATCAGACACGTCGCTGGAATCCCAAGATGGCCCCCTACATCTTCACTGAGCGTAACGGCATTTACATTATTGATTTGCAGAAAACGGTACGCAAAGTAGACGAGGCTTATAACTTTATCCGTGACGTAGCGGCGCAGGGTAAGAAGATTCTTTTCGTAGGTACGAAAAAGCAAGCTCAAGATTCCGTTAAGGAAGAAGCAGAGCGTTGTGGCATGTACTTTATCAACCAACGTTGGTTAGGCGGTATGCTGACTAACTTCCAAACCATTCAAAAGCGTATTGCACGCTTGCGTGAATTGGAGAAGATGGAAGAAGACGGCACTATGCAATTGTTACCTAAGAAAGAAGTTTCTCAATTGATGCATGAAAAAGAAAAGCTAGAGCGCTTTCTTGGCGGCATCAAAGATATGAAAGACCTACCGGGCGCAATTTTTGTCATCGATCCTCGAAAAGAGCGTATTGCAGTGGCAGAAGCACGTCGATTAGGAATTCCTCTTGTTGGTATTGTAGATACAAACTGCGATCCTGATGAGATTGATTATGTTATTCCCGGTAATGATGATGCTATCAGAGCCGTTAAGTTGCTCACAGCCAAGATGGCCGATGCTGTTTTGGAAGGCAACCAAGGACAATCGGAAGCCCAATAATTCAGAGGGGTGACCGGGGTATACCCCGTGGTCACCCTTTTTTACTAGACTATTCTCTAACAGATACGGGAATACTAATAGAGTGAGTGAATTTTAGGGAGGAATCGTTTGTGGTTACAGCAGCTATGGTTAAAGAACTGCGTGAACGCACTGGCGCAGGCATGATGGATTGTAAAAAAGCATTAGCTGAGACTAATGGTGATCTTGAAAAAGCAGTAGATTTTTTGCGTGAGAAAGGCTTAGCCGCCGCAGCAAAGAAATCAAGCCGTATTGCAGCAGAAGGACGTGTTGAGTCTTACATTCATGGCGACGGACGCATTGGCGTACTGATTGAAGTAAACTGTGAAACAGACTTCGTAGCCAAAACTGATGATTACCGCAATCTTTGTCGCGATATAGCTATGCAAGTAGCAGCCGTAAAACCTGAATTTGTTCGTAGAGAAGAAGTACCTGCTTCTTACATTGAGAAAGAAAAAGAAGTTCTTCGTTCCCAAGCACTGAATGAAGGCAAACCTGCACATATTGTCGATAAGATGGTTGACGGTCGTATCGAAAAATATTACAAAGAGATTTGTCTCATGGAGCAAAGCTTTATTAAGAATCCAGATCAAACAGTAGAAGAAATGATCAAAGAAGCAATTGCACGAATTGGTGAAAACATCAACATTCGTCGCTTTGTTCGCTTTGAATTAGGTGAAGGCCTAGAGAAACGGCAAGATGATTTCGCAGCTGAAGTAATGGCTGAAATGAAAAAGTAATGCCGCTATAAGGCTTCATTTAGACCGAAAAAAGGGGACACAAAAAAAGTGTTCTCTTTTTTATAATAAAAGGATTTTCCAAGCTTCTGTAGAAATGGAAATAGAGAACAGGGGAGGTAAAACTCCATTGCAATTAAAATATAAAAGAGTCATCCTCAAATTAAGTGGAGAAGCACTAGCGGGAGATCAAGGCTATGGAATCAATCCAGATGTGGTTAACTCCATTGCCGATCAGATTGGTGAAGTTAAAAATTGTGGTGCTGAAGTTGCTGTTGTAGTAGGTGGCGGCAACATATGGAGAGGTGTTGCTGGCTCTGCCAAAGGAATGGATCGAGCAACAGCAGATTACATGGGTATGTTGGCTACTATTATGAACTCTTTAGCTATACAGGATGCTTTAGAAAAGCGTAACATTGACACTCGTGTACAGACAGCTATCGAGATGCGACAAGTAGCAGAGCCTTATATACGTCGCAGAGCCATAAGGCATCTCGAAAAAGGTCGTGTTGTAATATTTGCCGCTGGTACGGGCAACCCTTATTTCTCAACTGATACGACAGCGGCCTTGCGAGCCGCTGAGATTGAAGCTGATGTAATTCTGATGGCCAAACGAGGTGTAGATGGAATCTATGATTCCGATCCTAGAAAAAACCCAGATGCACAAAAAATCAATGAATTATCTTATATAGAAGTACTCAACCGTGGACTAGGTGTTATGGATTCCACAGCAACTTCTTTATGTATGGATAACCATATCCCCTTGATTGTATTTGGTTTAGATGAATCAGGTAACATAAAAAGGGCAATCACAGGAGAAAAGATTGGAACGATTGTAAGGAGGAACGATTCATGATTGCTGGCATCAAGAAGGAAACAGAAGAAAAAATGAAGAAGTCCTTAGATGCCCTTCGAAAAGAATACCAGAGTATTCGTACCGGAAGAGCAAATCCCGCCTTGCTAGACAAAATTATTGTAGACTATTACGGCACACCAACACCAGTGAACCAGGTAGGTAATATTTCAGCTCCAGAACCACGTCTTTTGGTCATTCAACCATGGAGTAAAAGTGATCTTGCTGCCATTGAAAAAGCTATCCTTAAGTCAGACTTAGGGCTAACACCTTCTAATGATGGACAAGTTATTCGCTTGGCTATTCCTGCTCTAACTCAAGAGCGTAGAGCGGAACTTGTAAAGACTATAAAGAAAAGAGCGGAAGAATATCGTGTCATATTGAGAAACTTCCGTCGCGATGGAAATGAAGAAATAAAAGCACTTCTTAAGTCCAATAGCGTTTCTGAAGATGAGTCTAAAAGAGGCCAAGATGAAATTCAAAAACTAACAGATAAGTATATCAAAGAAGTAGACGCTGTTGCCGAAAGAAAAGAAGAGGAGATCATGGAGATTTGAACCTCCTAACAGCAAAAGGAGACCTTGAACAGTTAATTGGACTTCCTCTTGATCAAGCTCAAAAATTCTGTGAAGAACAGGGATTTATTGTATCAATTCAAAAAACAGGTTCAGCTTCATCAAAAGAAGTAGATATAAGACCACAAGGTCGTGTTCTACAAGTTTGCTTTCAAGAGTCATCTAAGATCAAACTCCTCTATACCAACTTTCTTATATAGTTGAGTAGACTAAAATTATGACCCCCTCGGGGCTCCGAGGGGGTCTCCTATCTTTATTATCACTTATTAAAAACATATTTCATGGCAAAAATTAGTACGGGAGGGGTTTGATTTGACGAGGCGTTTTTGGCCTTTTCGAGAACAAAAAACCACCCCATCAGAAGAAGAATTGATGAAGCAAATTGACTCCCAGCGCTTACCTCGACATATTGCAATTATAATGGATGGCAATGGACGTTGGGCCAATCGCAGAGGCTTACCACGAGCGGCAGGCCATAGAGCCGGAGTTGAATCCTTACGAAGAGTTTTAGAAACTTGTGAAGACTTACGTATAGGAGTTCTAACAGTATACGCTTTTTCAACAGAAAACTGGAAAAGACCGGCCGATGAAGTTAGCGCTCTGATGGATCTGTTAGTAGAATACTTACAACGAGAACTTGATGATTTACATCAGAAAGGTGTTCGCGTATCTACTATAGGTCTTATCTCGGACTTGCCAGAGAGACCACGTAAAGAATTGGAAAAAGCTATCCAAAAAACCTCTAAGAATGATAAAATGGTCTTAAATGTTGCTTTAAACTACGGTGGTCGTTTAGAAATAGTAGAAGCTGTCAAAAAAATTGCCACAGATGTTTCGAATGGTCGCATGAAAGCTGAAGAAATTGATGAAAATCTATTTGAACAATACCTCTATACAGCTGGAATGGTCGATCCAGACTTATTAATACGTCCTTCTGGAGAGCTGAGGTTATCAAACTTTTTATTATGGCAATCAGCTTATACAGAGATTTGGGTAACGCCTACCTTATGGCCAGATTTTGGGCGCATCGAGCTTATGCAGGCTATCATTGATTTTCAGAAGCGAGATAGGCGCTTTGGTGGCGTAAAAGTATAGGAGGATTTTACCTCGTGCTTTGGAAGCGAATTGCAAGTGCTATCATAGGTATCCCTCTTCTTGTGGTCATTGTATATCAAGGCGGTTGGTTAATGACCACAGCCGTAGCTATTCTAGCTCTCATTGGTTATAGAGAGTATCATGTCATGGTTCGCCGTATGGATCATCGACCGCCACTTTGGATTGCCTATCCACTCGTAGTAATGTTTGTTCTTGCAGCTCACCATGGTGGAGTTGGCTTAACTTGGCTAATAGCTCTGGCGACTTTAGCTATACTAACACATTTCACAATTACTTTTCCTGAAGGCAACCCCCAAGATGGTGCTATAGCTGTCACTGGAGCATTGATGACAGGATGGTTGCTTGGTCATCTCATCTTACTACGCCAACTTCCTAGCGGCTTAGAAGCTTTACTAATCACCTTTTTTATAACTTGGGCAACAGATACTGGTGCGTACTTTGCTGGCAGAGCTTTTGGGAAAAGACCATTAGCCAAACAGCTTAGTCCAAAGAAGACTTTGGAAGGCTCTTTAGGCGGCATAGTCTTAGCTATCATAATCGGTGTAACTTTTGGTTCACTATGGTTTCCTAATGTAGATTTGTCTTTATGGATTGTTCTTTCTTTAATTCTTTCTATAGTTGGTCAATTTGGAGACTTGGCTGAGTCTGCGCTAAAAAGAATGGCAAACATTAAAGATTCTGGCACCCTCATACCTGGCCATGGAGGAGTATTAGATCGTTTTGATAGTATCTTATGGACCGCTCCTGTAGCCTATTATTTTTTTCAAATAATTGAGGTGTGGCTGTAATGAAGGACTGGCAAGATTCATTATCCTTACTCATAAAACTATCTATCTGGACAATTAGTTTAGTCTTATTCTATTTTGCACTTAACTATGTACTTCCTTTGACAAATGAGATCTTAGGACGCTTAACTATATACCTTTTCCCCTTTATTATTGGAACAGCTATCGCAGTTTTGATCGATCCGGTCGTAGAATTTTTGACTAAAAACACAAGGTTTTCTAGAGGATGGTCTACCTTAATCTCCCTATTCTTTACTATTAGTATAATTAGTTTTGCACTCTTTTTTATTACGAGTCGTCTCGTTGTAGAGCTTCTAAAAATAGCTGCGAATTTGCCTTCACCACAAAAGATAAGCGACTTTTTTACATCATGGCTTGATGCGGCAGAGCCCTATTATGCTCTGCTTTACTCATCGCCTGAAGTTGTTTCAACCTTACAAAGAGTTACTTCAGACGGCTTAGTTACCGTTAAGAACATGATGGTCTCATTATCTAACTTTTTGCTGGAAACCTTGGCGGCCTTGCCTGAGTTTTTTACAGTCTTATTATTTACGATCATTGCAACATTTTTTATTAGTCGTGATAAAAGGCTCGTATTAGGACTTATATATGGTATATTACCTCGCAATAGAGCAAAACAAGCACGCCAAGTAATCATAGAAATGGGTCGCGCTTTTATTGGTTTTATTAGAGCTCAATTTATTTTGATTACAATTACAGGTATTTTAACAATAATTGGACTCTACATAATAGGTATTGAATATGCATTTACAATTGGTGTACTTGCTGGAATGCTTGATATTCTACCTATCGTAGGTCCTGGACTACTATTCATCCCTTGGATTGGATGGGAGTTGCTAACTGGGAACTATGGATTAGGTGCTAAACTTGCTTTGCTATACGGCTTTATAGCAATTACAAGACAAATGATTGAACCAAAAGTCGTTGCAGACTCTATCGGCCTTCATCCACTAATAACTTTATTAGCAATCTATGTAGGATTAAGAGCTTTTGGTTTTATAGGTATAATAATTGGTCCTGCGGTAGTATTACTACTTTTATCATTTTATCGAGCCGGTATATTCCGTGAAATGCAAACGAGGTGACGTTGTTGACCAAAGCAATTGCCATACTAGGTTCAACAGGTTCCATTGGCAAACAAACTTTAGAAGTAGTTGATCAACACTACCATGCTTTACGAGTGGTAGCGTTAGCGGCCAGCTCTAATTGGAAAGAAATGCTTAAACAGATAAAAAAATACAAACCATCTTTAGTAGCACTGATGGATCCTTTGGCGGCAGAAAAACTAGAGCAAGCACTTTATGAGCAAGATATTAATGTTACTGTAGCTGTAGGCTTACAAGGTCTTACAGAAGTAGCCACTCATGAAGAAGCTCATACCATAGTTACGGCCGTTAGTGGTGCCATTGGTTTAGGTCCTACCCTAGCGGCCATTGAAAAAGGAAAAAATATTGCACTTGCTAATAAAGAGACCCTTGTAGCAGCCGGTGCTCTAGTCATGGAAAAAGTAAAAGAAAAAGGCGTATCCTTGTTACCTGTAGACAGTGAACATTCAGCAATTTTTCAATGTCTTCAACAACAAGATTGCCAACAAGCTAGACTTCTACTAACAGCTTCAGGTGGTCCTTTTCGAGATAAATCCTTAGAAGATTTGCAAAAAGTAACAGCAGAAGATGCTTTACGTCATCCTAATTGGCGTATGGGCTCTAAAATTACTATCGACTCAGCTACACTTATGAATAAAGGATTAGAAGTTATTGAAGCAAGATGGTTATTTGATATCGACTTTGATCGTATTGATGTACTAATTCATCCGCAAAGCATTATTCATTCCATGGTGGAATTTGCTGACAGTTCTGTAATAGCCCAACTTGGCCACCCCGATATGCGTTTACCCATACAATACGCACTTTCCTATCCACAGCGATGGGACAGCCAGTGGCCACGACTAGATCTTACAGAGCTTGCTGGTCTAACCTTTCATAAGCCAGACTACGACCGTTTTCCTGCTTTACAATTAGCCTTGCAAGCAGGTAGAGCCGATGGAACCATGCCTACTGTTATGAATGCCGCTAATGAAGTTGCTGTACATGCATTTCTAGACCATAAAATTGCTTTTATGGATATCCCAAGAATAGTAAAAGGAACTATGGAAAAACATAATTGGGTTGCCAAACCAAAACTAAAAGATATTCAGATAGCTGATCAATGGGCAAGAGAATTTGCTGAAATCCAGGTCAACCCTCATAGGGAGGTTTCTCAATGACGTTTCTCGCTTCTGTCTTTGTATTCGGGTTGCTCATTGTCTTCCACGAATTTGGTCATTTTATTGTGGCCAAAATGGCAGGAGTTCGTGTGCTAGAATTTAGTGTCGGTATGGGACCAAAACTATTTGGTCATCAACGAGGGCCTACTCTATACGCACTGCGAGCATTACCGATTGGCGGTTTCGTCCGCATGGCCGGTATGGATCCCGAAGAAAACAAAGAGCAGGAAGAAGGCTCATTAAAGGACGCTGGCAGTTTTAATAACAAATCGATTTTTAAGAGAGCGGCTATTATTTTTGCTGGCTCCTTTATGAACTTTGTTTTAGCTATTCTTCTTTTTATCTACATCTACGCTATTGTAGGCATACCCATGTTCACCAATGTAATTGGTGATGTTCTACCAGATCGACCAGCAGCCATGGCGGGTATTCAACCAGGAGACCGTGTTGTAGCAGTTGATGATAGGCCTGTAAGCAACTGGGCTGAATTAATTCAAGAAATTCATCCTAGAGCTGGTGAAGAAATGCGCTTAATGGTTGATCGTCAAGGAATGGTGCAAGAATTTCGCGTCACACCAGCTTTAGATCCAGAAAGAAACGTTGGACAACTTGGTATCGTAGTAGACGAAAGTGCTTATCATCATGAAAAGCAAGGCTTTTTAGAATCCATTCGTCTTGGTTTAATGAACACCTACATGCTTACCAGCTTAATCTTAGAAAGTCTTTATCAAATGATCACAGGTGCTGCACCAGCTGAAGTAGGTGGCCCTGTCATGATTGTCAGTGAAATTGGTAAAGCGGCAGAAACAGGATGGTCCAACCTACTTATGTTAGCGGCAATCTTGTCGGTTAACTTGGGAATCATTAATTTGTTACCCATACCTGCTCTTGACGGTAGTCGACTGCTATTTTTAGCTATAGAAGCAATTAGAGGAAAACCGATTGATCCTGCCAAAGAAAACATGATTCATCTCATTGGTTTTGCCTTCTTAATTACCTTGATGATTCTCATTGCCTATCGTGATGTAATTCGCTTGATGGGAGGCGAATAATTTGGAAGGGCAAGTATATCGCCGAAAGAGCAGACAAATAAAAGTAGGCTCCATACCAATTGGTGGTAATGCGCCAGTATCAATTCAATCGATGTGCAATACCGATACAAGAGATAAAGAAAGTACAATTGTCCAGATTAACAGACTTGCCGAAGCAGGTTGTGAAATTATAAGATTGGCCGTTCCCGATCAAGAGGCAGTAGAAACCTTACCAATGATCATAAAAAATTCTCCCTTACCTGTGATAGCTGACATACACTTCGACTACAGACTAGCCATCGATTCAATTAAAGCAGGAGTACATGGACTACGATTGAATCCAGGTAATATAGGTGGCGCGCAAAAAGTTCGCGAAGTGATTGCCTCTGCAAGGGAAAGAGAACTTCCCATACGCATAGGAGTCAATGCCGGATCCTTAGAAAAAGAAATATTAGAAAAATATCAAGGAATTACGCCAGAAGGCATGATTGAGAGTGCCTTAGGTCATATTCAAATCTTAGAAAATGAAAACTATCCTTGGATGAAAATATCACTAAAAGCATCATCAGTACCTTTAATGATTAAAGCATATCAAGGTCTAGCAGAAAAAGTAGACTATCCTTTACACGTAGGTGTAACAGAAGCCGGAACAGTTCGTTCCGGCATCGTCAAGTCTGCAGTAGGTATTGGTGCTCTTTTAGCCCAAGGTATAGGAGATACTATAAGAGTTTCTTTAACAGGTGATCCTGTTCCTGAAGTTAATACAGCCTGGGAAATTGTAAAATCCTTAGGTCTTCGCCAACGTGGTCCAGAACTCATATCTTGTCCCACCTGTGGTCGATGTCAGATTGACTTAGCCTCTATAGCTGAAGCAGTTGAAAAAGCATTAGCTACAGAGAAGAGATCCCTTACTGTAGCTGTTATGGGCTGTGTCGTTAACGGTCCCGGTGAAGCCAAAGAAGCAGACGTGGGGATTGCTGGTGGAAAAGACTGTGGGCTACTTTTCCGACAAGGAAAAGTCATAAGAAAAGTCTCACAAGAAGAAATGGTACAATCTTTATTAGAAGAAATTGCTCGTCTGCCCTAAAGAACGTAATGTGGAGTGAATCGATCCATGAAAATGAGTAAACTAATGGCCCCAACACTAAGACAAACCCCTGCAGAAGCAGAAGTAGTAAGCCATCAACTCTTATTACGAGCTGGTTACATCAGACGATCTTCTGCTGGTGTTTATCATTACCTACCCTTAGCCCATCGAGTTTTACAGAAGATCACACAAATCATTAGAGAAGAAATGAATAAAGCCGATGGTCAAGAAATAGTTATGCCCGTCATGCAACCAGCTGAACTATGGGCCGAATCTGGTCGCTGGCACGTGTATGGTGATGAATTATTTCGACTGAAAGATCGACACAATAGAGACTTTTGCTTAGGGCCAACGCACGAAGAAATTGTAACAGATCTTGTACGTAATGATATTCGTTCTTATCGTCAACTTCCACTATTGTTATATCAAATAGCTAACAAATATCGAGATGAGCGACGTCCGCGTTTCGGTCTTTTACGAGGTCGGGAATTCATTATGAAAGATCTCTATTCTTTTGACCGAGATGAAGAAGCTTTAGATAGAACTTATCAAAGTATGTACCATGCTTATAGCAATATTTTCAAGCGCTGTGGATTAACTTTTCGACCTGTAGAAGCTGATGCTGGTGCTATCGGTGGAACAGGAGGCACCCATGAGTTTATGGTGATAGCTGACTCAGGTGAAGGCGCTATTCTCTTTTGCCACCAATGCGACTATGCCGCTAATGTTGAAAAAGCAGAAAGTGCATTAACCGAAACAGTATCTCCACAGGAACCTTTGGACATGCTAACGGTAGATACACCCGAGCAAAGAACGATTGAAGAAGTAAGTAACTATTTGAATATTTCTCCTTCTGAAATGATAAAAACTATGATCTATCGTGCCGATGAAGAAGTAATTGTTGTTCTAATTCGGGGCGATCATCAATTAAACGAAGTCAAACTTGCTAACCTAACACAAGCACTTGACTTAGAATTAGCTTCAGAAGAGGAATGTCAACAGATTAGTCCGGGAGGACAAGGGTTCTTAGGGCCTCAGGGACTTGGAGCTCTCAAGATTTACGCAGACAAAGAAGTTATGAAAATGACAAGAGCTGTTGCCGGCGCTAATGAACGGAACAAACACGTCGTCAATCTTTGCCCAGGTAGAGATTTCCAAGTTACGATTGAAGCCGATTTGCGTATGGTGGAAGCAGGGGAAGCCTGCCCAAAATGCAGAGCACCCTTAGAAGAAGCAAGAGGTATAGAAGTCGGACAGGTTTTTAAACTTGGTACAAAATACTCAACAGCCCTTGGCTGTACCTTTCTAGACGAAAAAGGAAAAGAAAAACCCATGGTAATGGGATGCTATGGAATAGGTGTAAGTCGCACTATGGCAGCTACAGTAGAGCAGAATCATGATGAAGTAGGAATCATCTGGCCTATGTCTATAGCTCCTTATCAAGTCATAGTTGTTCCTTTATCTTATAAAGATGAGCAACAAAGAGAAATTGCTGAAAAGTTTTATCAAAACTTATTACAACAGGGCATAGAAGCGCTTATAGATGATCGCGATGAAAGACCTGGAGTAAAGTTCAAAGATGCTGATCTAATAGGAATTCCAATAAGAGTTGTAATAGGTAGCAAAGCTATCAAAGAAGGTCTTGTAGAAGTAAAAGTACGCAAAACAGGCGAGCAACACAACATAACTGTAGAAGAAGCTACTAACAAAGTTATGGCCCTGATAGAACAAGGTTTCAAAAATACCTAGTCACGATTAGGGGTGGGGCATTAGTGTCTGTTTCTGTCATCATACCGGCCTATAATGAAGAACGTACGATTACAGAAGTTGTTCAAGTAGTCAATACTTCTCCCTATAACCAGGACATTATTGTGGTCAGCGATGGTTCTATGGATAATACCACAACAGTAGCTCACCAAGCTGGCGCAAAAGTCTTAGAACTACCTGAAAACATTGGTAAAGGTGGAGCCATGAAAGCTGGTGTGCAAGAAGCAAAGTATGAGATACTTCTTTTTCTCGATGCCGATCTAATTGGCCTAAGAAAAGAGCACATACAAAGCCTCGTAGAACCAATTCTTGATGGCAACGCTGAAATGACCGTTGGTGTTTTCGAAAAAGGAAGATTGGCTACCGACTTTGCCCAATTAATCACACCTTATTTGTCAGGACAACGAGCTGTGTTAAAAAGTATTTTTTTGAATGTTTCTGAGTTAGAAGCTAGTCGATACGGTGTAGAAGCAGCACTTACGCAACATTTTAGAAACTCTACTTCATTACGAATAATAGAAGTATTACTTCCCGATCTAACCCATCTTATGAAAGAAGAAAAACTCGGATTAGTAAAAGGATTTAAAGAACGCATGAAAATGTATTGGGAAATTGCCAAATGGGTAAAGTAATAATTTTGCAACTGTAATCAGGAAAAAAGCCCGTAAAGATTATCTTTGCGGGCTTTTTTAAAGTCAATTTGTTGACATGGCAAGAACAATAATGGCATGATTATAAACAAATTGCAGAAGACCTTAGCAGGAGAATTTGGATGAATTCAACAGACGTTTTGATACTATCAGTCGAAGCAGGTGCAGGCCACAAAAGAGCCGCTCAAGCCCTAGCTTTGGCTCTTAGGAAGAAAGGCTTGCAAAGCCAAACAGAAGACCTTTTCACCTGTGGACCTTCATGGGTCTTTCGCTTTACTATTGGTAGTTACATGAACATGCTTCATTGGACACCAGGACTTTATCGAACACTTTATGATACATCATCAAAGCCTAAAGTAAGCACCTTGAGTAAAAACTTTGTTAAACATTCACTCTACAAATATTTAGGACCGGGACTAAGTAGATTAATAGATGATAAAAAACCTAAAGTAGTCATTTGTACCCATCCTTTTCCTCTCGGAGTCTTATCAGTGCTCAAAGAAGAAGGTTGTCTAAATGCGAAAACAGCAGGTGTTCTAACAGACTTTTCTGTTCACCCTTTTTGGACTTATTCTAATTGCGACCGTTATTATGTAGCCGCAGAAGAAATGATTAACGAGCTAGTTGAATTAGGTGAAGAAAGAAGTAAAGCTTCTGTAACGGGAATACCGATTCATGAAGATTTTTCCTTTGCAGGCTCACTTAGTCGAGTAGAAGCTGAAAAAATAGCCAAGCTCTCTTCAGCTAGTCATCGCATCTTAATTATGGGTGGAAGCTTAGGTCTAGGTCCTTTAGAAGTATGGGTAAAAAGACTTTTTGATCAAATAAAGCTTTCAAAACTAGAAGAATGGCAGATTGTGGTCATAGCAGGAAAAAACAAAAGTTTAGAAGAAAGATTAAGAAAAATAGGCGATTCCCAACTTACTGTTTATGGATATACAGACAAAATTGCCTATATCATGGCCGCTTCTGATTTATTGCTAACAAAACCAGGAGGTCTTTCTTCGTCAGAAGCAATAGCTCTAAACTTGCCGCAACTTCTTCTTTCGCCCCTGCCGGGACATGAAGAAAGGAATTATCAATTTTTGCTAGAGAAAGGTGTAGCAAGGGGAGCATCAACTTTAGAAGAACTAACAACATTAACTATTGAGCTTATCAAAAACAAAAATGAGCTTTCATACCTTCAGGAATGTGCTAAAAGACTGAATAAAGTAGAAGCTGCACATATGGTAGCAGAAGATATCAAAAGAATGGTTTATCCAGTTTCAGCAATGGGTTCATAGAAGGAGGGACAAGGCATTGGCCAAACCTTGTACAGTTATAACGACAAGACAGGCCCTTGCCCAGGGTAAGAATTTACATTTAGAGCGATTACAGATAGACAGTACTAGACAAGAAATACATCTCTATCTACAAGCCTGGCAACCCTGGCAAGAAGAAGAATTTATTTATTTAAAAGAAAAAGTCGCAAATTGCTTTCCTGATTATCACAATCTTTTTATTCACATAGAGTGCCCACTAGATTATCCTGAGAAATTACTAGAATCATACTTACATTGTTGGATACACTTATCTACGGCAGATCAGCCGCTACTTCGCTCCACATTACAAGCCCTAAAAGGGAAGGTAGAAGAGCAAAAGATTATCTTTATGGTAGAGCGAACGAAAGCAGAACTGCTTAAAAATCGACGTTGTTTAGAAACCTTAGCAGAACAGGCAAAACAAGTCTTTGGTCTAGCTATAACAATTTATCTTGAAGAAGTAGAACCACAATACGACGAAAACTATCTCCAAAATAGAGAAGAAGAAGAGCAAAGACTGCTATCAGAAGCTTGTAAAGTCATAGCAGTACAAGAAGAAAAGAAAGATAAAGAAGAGATAGGTAAAAACAGAACAACAAACCAAGAGATTTATGGCAAAAAAATCGATTACAACGGGACCTTTTACCCTATTCGAGATATAGAAGATGAAGAACGATCCATAATCATTCAAGGGCGTCTTTTTGGCTTAGATACAAGAGAACTAAAGTCAGGAAGACGACTTATTACTTTTAACGTAACTGATATGACTGATACAATAACAGTCAAAGTATTTGAGGGAGAAAAAGAAGATCTTTTAGCCAGTGGACAACTGAAAAATCATTGCTGGGTCAAAGTGCGAGGTGCAGTTCAACTAGATAAATATCAACAAGAATTAGTGCTCCTAGCAAGAGATATTAATCTAGCGGAAGAACCGATAACACGCAAAGATGAAGCACCAGTAAAAAGAGTAGAACTCCATGCCCATACCAAAATGAGTTCCATGGATGCCGTTCTTTCTGCCAAAGAACTGATTAGTCGTGCCGCTTCCTGGGGTCATAAAGCTATTGCAATTACAGACCATGGAGTAGTGCAGGCTTTTCCTGAAGCGGCAGATGCAGGTAAGAAACATAACATAAAAGTAATATACGGTGTGGAAGGATACTTAATTGATGAAGTACCGCCAAGTGGAGCAAAAGTAAAGTCCTATCACATCATTATCCTAGTTCGCAATATGAAGGGATTAAAAAACCTATATCAACTGATTACCAAAGCTCATCTAGAATACTTCCATCGACGCCCTAGAATTCCACGTAAGATACTTCAAGAACATAGAGAAGGCTTGATCATTGGTAGCGCCTGTGAAGCAGGAGAACTGTATCAAGCTTTGTTAGAAAAAGCACCAGAAGAAAAAATTCAAGAAATCGTCAACTTCTATGACTATCTAGAAATTCAACCATTAGGTAATAATTTGTTTTTGTTACGCAAAGGTCTAGTACAATCAGAACAAGAGTTACGGAACATTAACAGCCAGATCGTAGAATTGGCCCAAAAAAATAGTAAGAAGGTAGTTGCAACTTGTGATGTCCATTTTCTAGATCCAATCGATGAATACTATCGCCGTATTTTAATGGCTGGTAAAGGTTTTGAAGATGCAGACGATCAAGCACCCTTGTATTTCCGAACGACAGAAGAGATGTTGGAAGAATTCTCCTACCTAGGGCCAGATAAAGCTAATGAAGTTGTCATTACCAACCCTGCCATCATTGCAGAAGAAATAGAAAGCATTAAACCAATTCCCGATGATTTTTATCCACCCATTATTGATGGTGCAGAAGATCAGATTCGTCAGATGACAGAATCTTGTGCCGCCGAGCTTTATGGTGAGCCTTTGCCAGAAGTAGTACGCAAAAGAGTTGACAAAGAGCTAAACTCCATCATCTCTAACGGCTTTGCCGTCTTATATCTGATCTCTCAAAAGCTGGTCAAAAAATCTAATGACGATGGCTATCTTGTGGGCTCTCGTGGCTCTGTTGGCTCGTCTTTAGTTGCCACTTTTACAGGAATTACAGAAGTAAATCCTTTGCCACCTCATTATCGATGTAAATCTTGTAAACACTCAGAGTTTTTCACCGATGGTTCTATTAGCTGTGGAGCTGACTTGCCCGATAAAATATGTCCACACTGTGGTGAAAATTTAGAAAAAGATGGCCATGACATCCCTTTCGAAACTTTTTTAGGCTTCGAAGGCGATAAAGTACCTGATATTGATCTGAACTTTTCAGGTGAATATCAACCACGAGCTCACAAATTTACGGAAGAACTTTTTGGTCGAGAATATGTTTACCGAGCAGGCACCATTTCTACACTAGCAGAAAGAACAGCATTCGGCTTTGTAAAAAACTATCTAGAAGATAAAAAAATGCAATACCGCAATGCAGAAGTTGAGCGTCTAGTCAGTGGGTGTACTGGTGTTAAGAGAACGACAGGGCAGCACCCTGGTGGTTTAATGGTTGTACCACGCAATGCAGAAATACACGATTTTACACCCTTACAGCGACCAGCAGATGACGTAAAATCTGAGACTATCACAACACATTTTGATTACCACTCTATTTCTAGTCGATTAGTGAAACTTGATATTCTAGGCCATGACGATCCGACAGTAATCAAAATGCTAGAAGACTTAACAGGTATTGATGCGCGAAGGATTCCTCTTGATGAACCGAGAACCATGTCCCTTTTTTCTAACACAGAAGCTTTAGGAGTAAAAGCAGAGCAAATTCGTTCTACCGTAGGGACATATGGCATTCCTGAGTTTGGAACCAAATTCGTACGACAAATGCTTGAAGACACAAAACCAAAATCCTTCTCCGAACTAGTGCGTATCTCCGGTTTTTCTCATGGTACAGACGTATGGCTTAATAATGCTCAAGACTTAATCAAAAGTGGTACTTGTCAAGTGAACGAAGCTATCTCAACACGGGATGACATTATGGTTTACTTACTATATCAAGGATTACCACCCAAAAAGGCATTTTCTATTATGGAAAGTGTTCGCAAAGGCAAAGGAGTAAAACCTGAAGATGAAGAGCTGATGCGTCAGCATCAAGTACCAGAGTGGTATATTCAGTCTTGCCAAAAAATCAAATACATGTTTCCCAAAGCCCATGCTGTTGCTTATGTTACCATGGCCTTTCGTATAGCTTACTTTAAAGTCTATTATCCGGAAGCCTTCTATGCCTCCTTTTTCACTGTTCGTGCTGATGAATTTGATGGCGACATTATTTGCAACGGTCTTCATCCAGTACGCATGAAAATAGAAGAAATTGAAAGAAAAGGCCATGATGCATCGCAAAAAGAGAAAAACTTAATGACAATTTTAGAAATAGCCTTAGAAATGTACGAACGAGGCATTGGAATGCAGAAAGTAAATTTGCAGCGTTCTCATGCTACACGTTTTATCATTGAACCTACAGGTCTCTTACCACCTTTTGCAGGCTTAGCTGGTCTTGGTGATTCAGCAGCGCAAAACATCATGGCCGCTCGAGAAGAAGCTCCCTTTACATCTATTGAAGACATTCGAGTGCGGGCTAGAGTTAGCAAAACAGTAATTGAGGTTTTGCAAAACCATGGTGCTTTAGATGGTTTATCAGAGACTAATCAGATATGCCTTTTCTAACAAGAGCATTAGAAACATCTCTATCTCTTTTTAGTAGTAAATGTTATAATAAACAATGAAGCAACTATGTGGAAGAACAGAAAAAAGAAATAACAGTCACTAATAATAACTCAAAGCCTGCTCTTTATGCGTTACTAATAAAGAGAGGCTTTCTTTATAGTAAGATTGAGGGAGAAGATTGAGACATGATAAGAGTAAAAAAGATATGGCAAAAAGCTTTTCCTCTCCCCCTCACTAAAAGAGTATATTTTTCGATAATATTTCTACTACTTCTTTATACCATTGGCATGACAGGCATTATACATCTTGGTTTTATCAAAAAGGAACGTTATGAACGAAGTCAAACATTGAGAGATCTTACATACAACATGGGTAATCATATCGCTCTTACGTATGGAGATATTAATACCACAATAACACCAAGAGACTATGAAGAAGAGCTCAAAAAAAATATCACATCTTATTTAGCTGAATTAGCCAAAAAAAATCCTGGTGTAACAGTTGCTTTTTATTACAAAGAAACAGGTCAATTAATTAATCATGAAGAAGAGATGAAACTAAATATACAAATAATCGATCATATCTATCCTGTTAACTATTTTAGTTTGAGATATTATGTGCCCAACCAAGATATCATAGAAATAATCGAAGAAAAGCTGAGTAAAGAAGGATACAATTTCAATCAAGCGCACCAGTCCTTTTCTTGGAAAGGCGATCCTTCTATGTATGTAATGCAGCCCGTTTATTACGATGATCAACTAATAGGCTATAGTTGGGCTGGCATTAACAAAAATAGATTTCACGGCATCGTTAATTTGCGAACAGCAGAAGTTGCTTTTATCCAAATGTTTATCGCAGCAATTTCCATATTATTAGCTTGGCATATTTTCCGAAGATTAAAGAGTGAGATCGAAAGCTTCAGCTTAGCGGCAACAACCCAATCAGATGAAGTCTTGCTTCTTCAACAAAACCTACCTGAGTTACGTCCCTTATTAGAAAAAATGAGTGCTCATAGTGATGAGATCAAAACTGCTAATCGTCAATTAGCTCAGGAAGTTATCGAGAGAATAAAAGCTGAAAAAGAGCTGGCTCGCTTTTTTGCCTTATCACTAGATATACTTTGTATCATTGATTTTAATCAGCAAGTAAAAAGATGGAACGACGCTTTCGCAAAAACTGTTCTTCTCAACTATAAAGACATCTCTGAAAAACCCCTACAATCATTTATTCACCCCGAAGATATACAAAGCTTTTTAGATGTCTTTGAGCAAATCAAGAGAGGTTCAGCCATATCTAACCAAGAAATGCGTATTAGTTCAAGCATAAATAATTATCGTTGGATTAACTGGAACGCAGTACCTGTTTTAGAAGAAGGGCTCATCTACATTGCTGGTCGTGATATAACGGAACAAAAAGAAACACTTCGTAAGCTTCATCTCTCAGAAGCACTTTTCTCCAAAGTCTTTCATGCCAATCCTAACCCAATGGCAATTAACGAAATAGATAATTGCAAATTCACGGAAGTTAACGACAGCTTCCTAGAAGTTACAGGATTTACGAGAGAAGAAGTACTATGGAAAAGTCCAGAAGAAATCAACCTTTGGAATAAAGACGACGTTAACTTACAAATCATACACAATGCTCCTTCTTTAGCTAGGAATATTGAGAAAAACATATACATCAAATCAGGAGAATTAAGAAACTGGTTACTTTCTATAGAGATTATTGAATTAAACGGCAAACTTTGTTATGTAACTGCTGCTAATGACATTACAGAACTTAAAAAGTTTGAAAAAGAAATTGCCGAATTAGATCGCCTAAATCTCGTTGCCCAGATGGCGGCCGGCATTGGACACGAGATTCGCAATCCCATGATGATTGTGCGCGGATATTTACAAGTTCTTAGTCACAAGGAAGAACAATCAATCAACAAAGAAAAATTTAATATTATGATTGACGAATTAGATCGAGCTAATGAAATTATCACAGAATTTTTATCACTAGCTAAGCATAGAGCAGAGAATCGTAAAGAACATAATCTAAATCAAATATTACAATACCTTTATCCTTTGATTCGGGCTAATGCTACGCTAGCACAAAAAGATATCGTTATGGACTTGCAAGAAATCCCCGAATTACTTCTTGATGAGAAAGAAATACGTCAGCTAATTCTAAACATTACGCGCAATGGCCTAGAAGCCATGGATAATGGTGGAACTCTTCAGATCTTTACCTATTCTGAGAAAGATCAGATAATATTAGCTGTACAAGATGAAGGAAAAGGTATCGAAGAAGATCATACCAAAAAAATTGGCACACCCTTTTTTACAACTAAAGATCAAGGTACTGGCTTAGGCCTTGCTGTTTGTCAGAGTATAGTAAAGCGTCATAACGCAGTTATGTCATTTGAGAGCAACGAGAAGGGAACAACTTTTTACATTGCTTTTCCAACTAAGAAAAGGACAGAAGTAACTGAATCTTAACAAACTATACAGGAGCGCAATACCTTACTATGGATAGTCAGGTATTGCGCTGGCAATAACGGTGTGTTATACTATTTTTGCTTTGTGTTGCTTCTCCATACTTTAGAAGAGCAACAGATTGATGACCTGATTTCCCCCGATTGACACTGTTGATTTATTGATTTTTCTAGTAGAGTGGGTGCCTAACCCACTCTTTCCATTTGTCTATAAATGTGACGCATCAGGTATGTCACTATTTAGATAAGGAAAAACTAAAAATTATGATTGAAGACTAGCAAAACTTTCTTTTTTTGGGACTAAGGAGGCGTAAGTCTGTGAAAGAGCGCATTGAGGAAAAGGTCGCTCTATGGGCAGAACCGATTGCTCAGGAACTTGGTTTAGAACTCGTAGACGTAGAATGGGTTAAAGAAGGCGGACAATGGTATCTACGAGTATATATTGATAAAGAGCAAGGCATTGAACTTGATGATTGTCAGAATCTGAGTCGAAAAATTGACGAAATGCTTGATCGTGAAGACCCAATCGCCCATTCCTATTTGATGGAAGTATCTTCACCTGGTATCGAAAGACCATTAAAAAAAGCAAGTGATTTTGAGCGATTCAAGGGTGAAACGATTCGAATCACAACTTTTGCCCCTATAGATGGTAGCAAAGAGCATATAGGCCAACTTGTCACGAGAACCAAGGAAGATATTACCATTCTTGTAGATAATCAAGAAAAAGCATTACCAGTAAACAAAGTTTCATCAGTTCGCTTACATGTTAACTTCTAAAAATAAAAAAATTAATCTAGGAGGTCATAGCGATGAACGTCGAATTTCTAGAGGCGCTTCAAGACCTCGAACGGGAAAAAAATATATCTAAAGAGATTTTAATTGAAGCAATAGAGGCGGCACTCATATCAGCTTACAAAAAAAACTTTGGTTCATTACAAAACGTTCGGGTTCACATCGATAGAGCCTCTGGAGAGTTTAAGGTATACTCTCGAAAAACGGTAGTCGAAAAAACAAACGATTCACGATTAGAAATTTCACTAGAAGAAGCCAAGCAAATAGATCGTCGATATCAACTAGAAGATATTATCGAGTTTGAGGAAACACCGAGGAATTTTGGTCGTATAGCCGCACAAACAGCAAAACAAGTCGTAGTACAACGAATTCGTGAAGCTGAGCGCGGCATGATTTATGAAGAGTTTTCCAATCGTGAAGGAGATATAGTTACAGGTATTGTCCAACGTATGGAAAACAAAAATATCTATGTTGATTTAGGTCGAGTGGAAGCTTTGTTAGCACCTTCTGAGCAAATGCAAGGCGAATCGTATCGTCATGGAGAACGGATAAAAGCATATATTGTCGAAGTGAAAAAAACCACTAAAGGCCCTCAAGTCATGATCTCTAGAACACACCCCGGACTATTAAAAAGACTCTTCGAATTAGAAGTGCCAGAGATTCATGATGGTACAGTAGAACTGAAAGCCGCCTCGAGAGAAGCTGGTGCACGATCCAAAATAGCAGTCTACTCCAGAGATGAAAATGTTGATCCTGTTGGTGCCTGCGTAGGACCGAAAGGAATGAGAGTGCAAGCCATCGTAACAGAACTTCGTGGCGAAAAAATAGACATCGTAAAATGGAACGAAGATCCAGCTAGATTTGTGGCTAATGCACTTAGTCCAGCGAAAGTAATCTCTGTTGATATTATAGAAGAAGAAAAAGTCGCTCGTGTCATTGTTCCAGATTATCAGCTCTCATTGGCCATAGGTAAAGAAGGGCAAAATGCCAGATTAGCGGCAAAGCTTACGGGATGGAAAATTGATATCAAAAGTGAAAGTCAAGCCAAAACGCTACAAATTTTGCCTGCAACATATGAAGGTCAAGGAGAATATGAAGATTACATCTACGATGATTATGACTATGAACAAGGCACTGAAGAACCACAGGACAACTATGACGAAACTTATGATGAGAACTATGACTATGAAGAGAGCTATGAAGACTTAGAACAAGCAGAATACGAGGACGTCGCAGAAGAGCAATATGACGAAAATGATGTTCACAGTGAGGATTACACAGTAGAGGATGATCAAAAAAGCTAAACTGTACTAATGCGGAGGAATAGCAATGGTTCGAACGAAGAAAATTCCTCAACGAATATGTGTAGGTTGTGGAGAAACGAAAGATAAAAAAGCCTTAATTCGAGTTGTTCGTACGCCGGAAGGAGAAATTCTTTTCGATCCAACTGGTAAGAAATCGGGTCGAGGTGCCTACCTTTGTGTTTCTCAGGATTGTCTCAACAAGGCTATCAAAGCGAAACGACTGGAAAAAGCTCTTAAGCAAGCAATTACCCCAGATGTTATCGAACAACTAAAGGCTCAGCTAGGAGATGTTTGATGGATTCAGCAAAATTTTATGCCTTGCTAGGTTTTGCCCGTAGAGCAAAAAAAGTCGCTTCCGGAGAAACAGCCGTAGAAGCAAACCTCAAAAAAGGTAAAGTCTTGCTGCTTATTTTGTCGGAAGACGGATCAGAGCATAGTAGTGAAAAGTACGAACAATGGTGTCAAGATATAGGCGTCAAAACAGTACGGTTTGGCACAAAAATAGCTTTAGGAACAGCACTAGGGCAATCTCCTCGAACCATGGTAGCAATCCTAGATGAGGGATTTGCAAAAGCCATTGAACAAACGTTAGCTAACTAATAGCAAAAAAATTCGGAGGTGACAGAATGGTCAAAAAAAGAGTTTTTGAACTAGCCCGAGAATGGGGTGTAGAGAGCAAAACACTTATCTCTACCTTTAACAACATGGGTGTTGAAGTAAAAAACCATATGTGTACCATTGAAGATGAAGATATCAAAAAAGTTTTGCCACATGTCAAGAAAGCAAATCAGCCAAGAAGCAATATTGACCATAGAGAGCATAATGGCATTAAAGAAGATCAGGAGAGAAATGCTCAAGAAGGTCGTCCCCCACGTTCGGGACCAACAGGGGATCAGCGATCTGCTCGTCCACGCAATGAAGGTAGACGTCAAGACCAGGCACCTAGACAAGAGGGCATCAGACAAGAGGGCCAAAGACCTACAGGACAAAGACCAATGGGAGCAGGCCCCAGACCAGGAGGTCAAGGCGGTTTTGCTGGTGGACCTCGTCCAGCAGGAGCAGGACCCAGACCAGCTGGTCAAGGTGGACCAGGCGGACCCCGTCCAGCGGGATCAGGCCCCAGACCAGGAGGTCAAGGCGGTTTTGCTGGCGGACCCCGTCCAGCAGGTGCAGGCCCTAGACCAGGCGGTCAAGGTGGTTTTCCAGGAGGACCTCGTCCAGCAGGAGCAGGCCCTAGACCAGGCGGTCAAGGTGGCTTTGCTGGAGGACCTCGTCCAGCAGGAGCAGGCCCTAGACCAGGCGGTCAAGGCGGCTTTGCTGGAGGACCTCGTCCAGCAGGAGCAGGCCCCAGACCAGGAGGCCCTGGTGCTGGAAGACCTAGTGGTCCTAGACCAGGCGGCTCCGGTGGCCCTGGTGGTGGAAGACCTGGCCAAGGACGTAAACCAGGAGGCCCTGGCGTTGGCGGTCCCAGACCGATTCCTAAGTCAGCCATTCCCAAACCACCAGATATTGTAGAACCACCAAAGAAAGACGGCAGACAAAGACATGCCAACAATAAGCAAGCACCAAAAGATAAAGACCATCGCTACGATGACAAGCCAGGTGCAAAATTATTACATCCCAGAGGCAAAGGGAAAAACAAGATTTTGCAACGAGAGCAACAAATTGCAGAACGACCTAAACATATTGTCATCGACGAAAGTGTAACGGTCTCTGAACTATCCCAAGCCATGGGAATACCTGTTAATGAATTGATCAAAAAGTTGATGCAATTAGGCGTATTAGCTACAATCAACCAAGAGATCGACTCTGACACAGCAATGGTACTTGCTTCTGAATGGGATATTACTGTAGATGTTAAGAAATCTTTTTCAGCTGAAGAACTATTGGCTGAAGACGCAGAAGATATTGAAGAGGACATGATTGTTCGTCCTCCTGTAGTAACTGTCATGGGACACGTCGACCACGGAAAGACTTCATTACTCGATAGCATTCGCCATACTGATGTTATTGCATCAGAAGCAGGTGGTATAACTCAGCATATCGGAGCTTATCAGGTAGAGGTACAAGGTAAAAAGATTACTTTTCTTGATACGCCAGGCCACGAAGCATTTACAGCCATGCGTGCCCGTGGTGCAAAAGTTACGGATATAGCAATCCTTGTTGTTGCAGCTGATGATGGCGTAATGCCTCAAACAATTGAAGCTATCAACCATGCCAAAGCGGCAGAAGTTCCAATCATAGTAGCCATCAACAAGATTGATAAACCAGACGCTACACCAGATCGAGTTAAGCAAGAATTAACAGAACATGGTCTCGTAGTGGAAGAGTGGGGCGGAGACACTATTGCTGTACCCGTTTCTGCGAAGACAGGTCATAATTTAGAACAACTTCTAGAAATGGTACTGATAGTTGCAGAAGTACAAGACCTAAAAGCAAACCCCAACCGCACAGCTCATGGTACAGTCATCGAGGCTAAGCTTGATAAAGGACGGGGTCCTGTAGCTACTGTACTAGTAGAGCGTGGAACACTCAACGTAGGCGATGCCATAACTGCAGGTACATCGAGCGGAAAAGTACGGGCTATGATAGATGATCGGGGTCGCAGAGTCAAAAAGGCAGGTCCATCTATGCCTGTCGAAGTACTTGGTCTTTCTGATGTACCTCAAGCAGGCGATACTTTTGCAGCTGTTGATGATGAAAAATTATTTAAGCAAGTCATTGCCGAGCGCATGGCTAAGCGGCGAGAAGAGGATCATAGAAGAACAGCAAAAGTTTCCTTAGATGATCTCTTTAAACAAATTCAGGAAGGTCAAGTCAAAGACTTGAACCTCATAGTAAAAGCAGATGTTCAAGGATCTGTAGAAGCCATACGCGGCGCCCTTGAAAAACTATCAACAGACGAAGTGCGAGTCAAATGTGTTCATGATGGCGTCGGTGCGATCAAAGAAACAGACGTTATGTTAGCAGCAGCTTCTAATGCAATCATCATTGGATTTAACGTTCGACCTGACAGCAACACCAGAAAAGCAGCAGAAGCTCAACAAGTAGATACTAGACTCTACCGAGTTATCTATGATGCCATAGAAGATGTAAAAGCAGCTATGTCAGGCCTACTAGATCCTGAGCAGAGAGAAGTTGTTCTAGGCCGTGCAGAAGTAAGAGCAACTTTCAAAGTTCCCAAAGCAGGCACTATTGCAGGATGCTATGTGCTTGAAGGAAAAATTGCCAGAAACGCTGAAGTTCGAGTCATTCGTGACGGCATCGTCATTCACGAAGGCAAACTTGACTCCCTAAAAAGATTCAAGGATGATGCCAAAGAAGTTAACGAGGGCTTTGAATGTGGTGTAGGTATCGATAGATTTAACGATCTCAGAGAAAACGACATTATCGAAGCTTTTATCTTCGAAGAAGTAAAACGCAAAATCCAATAGTACAATCAGACAAAAGCCTTATTAAGCTCAATGTCTGACCTGGGGAGGTACCATCATGGCTGGTCATCGTGCAGCACGCGTGGCAGAAGAAATCAAACGTGAATTAGCTCGTTTGATTCGTGACGAAATGAAAGATCCTCGCCTGGGCTTTGTGAGTATCACTGATGTAGAAGTTTCCAAAGATATTCGCCATGCCAAAGTCTATGTGAGCGTTTTAGGTGATGAAGAAGTAAGAAAGGCAACTCTGACTGCACTAAAACAAGCAACAGGATACTTACGCAGTGAGTTATCCAATAACATTAGAGTTAGATTTATGCCTGAATTAGCTTTTCAATTTGACGACTCTATCGAAAAAGGAAGTCGTATCAACGAACTTCTTTCACAGGCTAAGAGAAATGAACAAGAGTAATTCATTAGCGACAGAAGTAGGCCCAGAAATCGTCAAAACACTCCGTCAAGCAAAACGAGTACTCCTATGTGTACACCAAATACCTGATGGAGATGCCCTTGGTTCTATGAGTGCCTTAATCTCTACTTTACAAGAACAAGGAAAAGACCTTTTTGCCTACTGCCACGATGAGGTGCCGCAGATCTATCGTTTTCTGCCTGGAATTCAAAAAGTAAAACAGAAAATTGTAGACCCTGCCGCCTCCTTTGATGTGGCCCTTATTATGGATTGTGGAGATTTAGAAAGAATAGGCCCAAGCTTAGATTTTCTGCACAATGTAGAAGTCATCATCAATCTAGATCACCATACAGGTAACCCACTCTTTGGTCATTTGAATTGGGTTGATACAGAGGCCGCCGCTACAGGTGAAATTGTTTATCAGCTACATGAACAAGCAGGATGGCCAATTACCGCTGACGTAGCGACGGCACTTTATACATCTTTAATGAGCGATACAGGTTCTTTTCAATTTTCCAACACCAGTGCCTATACCATGAGAATTGCAGCAGAACTTAGAGAAAAAGGTGCAAGAACAGACGAAATACGAAGAGAAATCTACGAAAAAAAAACTATGCGTTCTCTTCAACTATTGAGACATGCCCTTAACCAACTTCAAATCTCCGAAGATGGTCAAATCGCTTGGATTAGCATAAGCTCAGAAATTAATGGCCAAATTGGAGCTACTCATGAAGACTATGAGGGGATAATATCTTATCCGCGCACCATAGAAGGTGTAGAAGTAGCTTTACTATTTCGAGAAATGGAAGTAGGAACTATCAAAATAGGACTTCGTTCTAATCGAACTATAGATGTTGCCGCCGTTGCACGCCAAATCGGAGGTGGTGGCCATCGTAGAGCCGCTGGCTGTACCTTTAAAGGTTCACTTGCAGAAGCAGAAGAACGCTTGCTGGAGATGATAAAGGGGTGCCTTAATGCAAATTAACGGCATTATCAATCTACTGAAAACACCAGGAATGACTTCTCATGATCTTGTGGCCAAAGCACGCAGAATATTGCAAGAGAAAAGAATTGGACACCTTGGAACATTAGACCCTGAAGCGGCAGGTGTATTACCTATTGCCATAGGACAGGGTACACGATTAGTTCAATTTCTTAGTAGCTCTAACAAAACCTATCGTGCTCAACTTCTCTTAGGCCGTTCAACAGATAGCCAAGATTTTACGGGAAAAACTGTGGAAGAACATGCTCTGCCAGAGCTAACTAGAGAAGAAATAGAGAAGATCTTAGAAAAATTTCGTGGATCAATTGAACAAATTCCGCCTATGGTTTCTGCTGTATCTGTAAAAGGAAAAAGGCTTTATGAATATGCACGACAAGGCATAAGTATAGAGAGAGAGCCACGGAAAGTGGAAATCTATCGCCTTGAGGTGCGAAGATACGATGCTAAGTGTCCCGAAGAGATCATCCTAGATGTTCAATGCTCTGGAGGTACTTACGTTAGAACACTTTGCCATGATATCGGACAAGTCATAGGCTGTGGTGCCCACATGGGATGGCTAATCCGTACTCAAAGCGGACCTTTTCAATTGCAAGATAGCATTCCTTTTGAAGAATTAACAAAAGAAAAAGCACTTTCTTCAACCACGAACCTCTATGATGCATTGGAACATTTTTCATCTTGGGAAGTTCCAGTACATCGACATGAAGCTTTACAAAAAGGGCTAGCCCAATATATTGAAGGCTCTTGGATAGAGGGACAGTGGATTCGCTTACACCATCAAGGACAATTACTTGCATTAGGTCAAGCTGTAAAGCAAGGTGACCGTTGGTCTTGCCAACCGAGAAAAGTATTCCAAGGCTCTCAAAATGCAACAAAGTAGGGAATAGCCATGGATACCATCATCTACAAGGGACGTTCTATAGGAGAATACCAGCGTGTGCACATAGCACTTGGTAATTTTGATGGAGTCCATCTTGGACACCGTCGCATAATAGAAGAACTGGTGAAAAAAAGCCACCAAGAGCAGGGTACAGCTGTTGTAGCAACCTTTGATCCCCATCCACTTGAGGTGATTCGGCCTCAGCAACCACCAAAACTAATTACGCCCATGAAGGTGAAAGGAGAACTATTTCGACGCCTTGGTGTTGACATTTGTCTTCTTTTTTCTTTTTCAGATCAAATGGCGCAACTAACAGCAGAAGACTTTGTTGAAATAGTATTAAAAGAACACCTTCGATGTAACTCTGTTATGATAGGCTTTAATTACTCTTTTGGTAGCAAAGGGCTAGGAACGCCAACACTTCTACAAAAGCTGGGCAAGGAAAATGGCTTTAACGTAAAAATTATGGATGCAGTTACTATTGATGGGATACCAGTAAGCTCAACTAATATTCGTAAAGCTTTATTACAGGGAGATGTAGAAAGAGCAACACAATTGCTTGGTTACATTCCAATGCTTACGGGAAAAGTTGTTCATGGTGAAAAAAGAGGAAGGCAAATGGGCTTTCCTACAATAAATCTAGATTTATCGAAAAACCAACTGCTGCCCCAAAGAGGCGTCTATTCAGCTGTAGCCACTTTTGCAGATAAGAAAGATAGATATATAGCCCTTGTTAATATAGGCGTAAAGCCAACCTTTGGCTGTCACCGGGAAAGTGTAGAAGCTCATCTACTAGACTTCCGAGGCGATCTATATGGCCAAGAGGTAATCTTGCATCTCATACATTTTCTGCGTCCAGAAATCGCTTTTGGACAAGTGGAAGAGCTTATTGCACAAATCAAAAAAGACAGTACTCAGACAAGAGAGTATATGAAAAGAATCGATCAAGAATTTATTAACGAAAAATTGATTGATCTTCATAATAGATCTACAAGCTAAGAACCTTTACTTACCAATAAGGCTGTGCTACAATGTTACAGTGTTCCAAAAGGCCATTTGCTCGGCCTACCGACATCCTCCGACGGTTCGCTGGGCTTATGGAGAGAAAACATAAGGAGGTGCCACAATGGTACTAGAAGGCAATCGCAAACAAGAGTTAATTTCCAAGCATAAGCAACATGATCGTGATACTGGATCACCAGAAGTTCAAATCGCCATCCTAACGGAGCGAATTAACTATCTCACGAATCACTTAAGAACCCACAAAAAAGATCACCATTCACGTAGAGGACTACTGAAAATGGTTGGTCAAAGACGTGGAATGTTGCGTTACCTCAAAAACAAAGACATTGATCGCTATCGCAAGATTATTGCTGAGCTTGGATTGCGTCAATAAGTGTCAGAAAAGAACGGGGAAGACCCGTTCTTTTTTATTTCTTCATGTGTTTTTTCGCTTATGGAAGGAAATACTAACTTATACGTCGAAAAAAGTTTTAGAGAGGAGGTCTTTCATTTGCAAGTTTTTACAATGGAATTGGCCGGTCGCACTTTAACCATTGAGACTGGTCGCATGGCCAAGCAGGCTAGTGGCTCTGTACTTGCTTCCTACGGTGATACAGTTGTCCTAGTAACAGCAACAGCATCAAAAGAACCAAGACCTGGTATTGATTTCTTTCCCTTAACAGTAGATTACGAAGAACGCCTATATGCAGTAGGTAAAATTCCTGGTGGGTTTATCAAGAGGGAAGGTAGACCAACAGAAAAAGCAATCTTATCGTCTCGCCTCATTGATAGACCTATTCGTCCCCTATTTCCCAAAGGATTTCGCAATGACGTTCAAGTTGTTGCTACAGTCATGTCGGTAGATCAAGAATGTCAGCCCGATATGGTTGCTATGATAGGTGCTTCTTGTGCATTATCTCTATCAGATATTCCTTTTGAAGGACCTATAGGCGGCGTAACAGTCGGTCGTGTTGATGGACAGTTCGTAATCAATCCAGGCGTAGAAGCATCTGAGAAAAGTGATATCAACCTAGTCGTAGCAGGCACCAAAGATGCAGTTATGATGGTTGAAGCAGGCGCTAATGAAGTACCTGAAGATGTGATGCTAGAAGCTATCATGCATGGCCATCAGGAAATTCAACGTATTGTAGAATTTCAAGAAAAAATGATGGCTCAAGCTGGACAAGAAAAAAGAGAACTTATTCTTCATAAGATGAATGAAGAGATTGAAGCGGCTGTGCGTCAACATGTTGGCGACAAGCTAGCACAAGCAATCCGGAATTCCGATAAACTTTCACGAGAAGCAGATATTCAAGCTGTAAAGGAAGAAACTGTTACAGCGCTGATCGAGCAATTTCCTGATCAAGAGAAAGAGCTTCAAGATGTACTCAGTACAATGGTCAAAGAAATCGTACGCTCTATGATTACCGTTGATAAAGTACGTCCTGACGGAAGAAAGCCTGACGAGATACGTCCTATCACCGTAGAAGTAGGTATCTTGCCTAGAACACATGGTAGTGGACTTTTTACGAGAGGCCAGACACAAGTTCTGAATGTTTGTACCCTTGGAACAATCGGTGACTCACAGATTTTAGATGGATTAGGCTTAGAAGAGTCCAAGCGTTATCTTCACCACTATAACTTCCCCGCCTTTAGCGTTGGTGAAGCAAGACCAATGCGCGGTCCTGGTCGACGAGAGATTGGACATGGTGCACTAGCTGAAAGAGCTCTCGTACCTGTTTTGCCAACGGAAGATGAATTCCCTTACACTATTCGCTTAGTTTCTGAAGTATTAGAATCTAACGGCTCTAGTTCTATGGCAAGCGTATGTGGATCTACCCTTTCTATGATGAATGCTGGAGTACCAATTAAAGCGCCTGTAGCAGGAATTGCCATGGGTCTAGTAAAAGATCAAGAGCATTACTCCATTCTTTCTGATATACAAGGTATGGAGGACTTTTTGGGTGACATGGACTTCAAAGTAGCTGGTACATCTAAAGGTGTTACAGCCTTGCAGATGGATATTAAGATTCGAGGCGTGAGTCGAGAAATTTTAACAGAAGCTCTGAGTCAAGCACAAAAAGGTCGCATGCATATCTTAGATAAAATGATTGAAGTCATAGCCAAACCATCAGAAACTATGTCTCCTTATGCACCACGTATCATTGCCTTTACTATTGATGCAGATAAGATTCGCGAAGTAATCGGCCCTGGTGGCAAAACAATTAATAAAATTATTGCTGACACGGGTGTAAAAATTGACATCGAAGACGATGGTCGCATTTTCATAGCTTCAACAGATGAAGAAAGCGCTCAAAAAGCACTAAAAATCATTCAAAACCTAGTCGCAGAAGTAGAAATAGGCCAGATCTATACTGGAAAAGTCACGCGTATAATGACTTTTGGAGCTTTCGTGGAACTCATACCAGGCAAAGAAGGTCTAGTCCACATCAGTCAGCTAGCTAACGAAAGAGTAGGCAAAGTTGAAGACGTAGTAAAAGTGGGAGACGAAATAACAGTAAAAGTTATAGAGATTGACAAACAAGGTCGAGTTAATCTTTCCAGAAAAGAATTACTCAAACCAAAAGCTCCATCGGGAGAACCGAATGGTGAATAAAATCATAGCAATAGATGATAAACCGAGATCAACAGCTCGGTTTATTTATTTTTTTACCCCCTTGAGCATAGAGTTTCATAAGGTCTAGAAAAAGGACTGGGCCGAAAGGGGTAGAGATGCTATGAAAGTTTTTTTTATTTCTAAAAAGAAAGCAATCATAACGGCTATAGTTAGTTTCACAATCATAATTGGACTTATTAGTCTAGGCAACCTATGGAATCCTTCAAACAAAGCACACATAGAAGAATCGATCACATCAACAGGAGCAATAGGGACGGAGATACCAGGTGTTCTCTATAGAGGAACAGAAGTCAATAAGATTGCCTTAGCTATCAATGTTGATTGGGGAGAAGAATACATTCCTGAGATTCTTGAAATCCTTAAACAACATAATAGTAAAGCAACCTTCTTTTTTACTGGTCGGTTTGCAGAGAAGCTGCCTGACATAGTAAAAATGGTTTTTCAGGAAGGTCATGAGATTGGCAATCATGGCTATTCACACCCTCATCCCACCCAAATTTCTAGTGAAGCCAATCGTCGTGAAATTCAAAGAACTCATCAAGTTTTGGTGAAAACAACAGGGCAAGCACCACACTGGTTTGCTCCACCTTACGGTGAATGCAATACGCAAGTTGTAGAAGTGGCTCGTCAAGAAGGTTATGGTACTGTACTATGGACCGTAGACTCAGCAGATTGGATGAACCCCGCTCCTCAAGACTGGATGAAAAGGGTCATGAAAGGAATTGGCCCTGGTGCTATTGTTCTAATGCACCCTACAAAATCAACTGTTCAAGCTTTACCAGAACTTTTAAAGTATAGTCATGAAAAAGACTGGCGCGCAGTAACCATGTCTGAATTAACTAAGGAAGAAAAAGAATCTGCAAAAGAAGAAGAGAAAAAACCATAAAAGTTGCCCTAGAGAGTCATAATAACCCTGCACACTTTTGCAGGGGGAATAATAATGATAAAATTTACAAGGACAACACTTTTCTTTTGTTTCTTTTGCTTCTTAATATTTCTGACTAAAGAAGCAGAAGCAATACCATCAGTAACAGCCGATTCGGCTATCTTGCTTGATGCACATACAGGAGAAATATTATATGAACGTAGCTCCATGGAAGCGAGACCACCAGCATCAACGACAAAAATCGTAACAGCCATCTTAGGATATGAGATGGGCGACCCTGAAGAAGAAACCATAGTAAGTCAGAGAGCGGGGACAACTGGAGAAGCTTCCATACACCTTTACCCAGGAGAACATGTTACCCTCGGCGATCTATTGACCGGTGCTCTTGTGCGCTCAGGAAATGATGCCTGTGTTGCCATATCGGAACACCTTGCCGGTAGTGAAGAATTTTTTACCCTCTGGATGACAGCAAAAGCAAGACTCCTAGGAGCTCGTTCAAGTCAATTTTTTAACCCCCACGGCTTACCACATAAGCAACATCACTCAAGCGCCTATGACCTAGCAGTAGTGGCTTATTACGCCATTCAGAACCCTTCTTTTGCATCTACAGTTAAGCAAAAATACGCCAACCTCGATCATCGAGAAGGTTGGCCAAAAGAAATCAGAAGTACGAATCGTTTACTTTGGAATTATCCTTTCGCCGATGGAATAAAAACAGGAACGACTCGTGCCGCTGGCGCCTGTCTTGTTGCCTCGGCTACCAAAGAAGACCATCATCTTATTGCCGTAGTGTTACACTCTGACGATCGCGTCGGAGATACCATGAGACTGTTTGAATACGGTTTTGCCATTCAAGAAGGAAAATAAAGTTTTCATATAGAATAGCTTTATTTTACCCTTTTGCATTATTGTAATGGTGCCATCCCAAAATCCAAGGAGGCCACAAAGGAATGGTTCGCAAAGAAGTATTGCCCAATGGAGTTCGCATAGTTGCTGAATCTATACCTCATGTTCGTTCTGTAGCTCTCGGCATCTGGGTTGCTACAGGCTCGAGAGATGAAGAGCCTGCTGTTGCAGGTGTATCACATTTTCTTGAGCATCTCTTATTCAAAGGTACAGAGAAAAGAAGCGCCAAAGATTTAGCTGAAGTACTAGAAGCTGTGGGCGGACAGCTTAACGCTTTTACCTCCAAAGAATATACCTGCTATCATGCTAAAATACTAGACGAACACTTCGACTTAGCATTAGATGTTTTAACAGACATGTTTTTCAACTCTCGCTTTAACGAGGAAGATATTGAGCGGGAACGAAGAGTAGTACTCGAAGAGATAAAAATGTATGAAGACTCACCTGATGAAGTAGTTCATGAACTTTTATCTGAAACAATGTGGTCTACTAATAGTCTGGGAAAGCCTATCTTAGGTACCTATGAGTCTATTGATAGCCTTTCTCGAGATATGATTGTGGATCATTTTCACAATGAGTATACAGCTAACCGGATAGTAATTGCTGTAGCTGGTCGCATAGATCCAGACAAAGTTATTGCTCAGATCAGAACTCATTTTGAAAAGATGGAAAAGAAGAAGAATAGAGAAATTCGACAATTACCAACGACAACAACAAAAGTAGCTTTTGTTAAAAAAGACGTGGAACAAGTACAGCTTTGTATAGGTACATCAGGTTTAGCCCATCACAGTTCCAATATCTATGCACTTCATATACTCAATAATGTAATTGGTGGTGGAGCGTCGTCACGACTATTCCAAGAAATTCGAGAAAACCGTGGCTTAGCCTATTCTGTTTTTTCCTATCACTCCTCCTTTTCTGATGCCGGACTCTTTAGCATCTATGCCGGAACAAGTCCAAACTATCTACAAGAAGTTTTAGAAATCTCCATTCAAGAAATGGTTCGCATCAAGAACGAAGGCATCACAGAGAAAGAACTAAAAAGAATTCAAGATCAAATTAAAGGTAGCATGTATCTCGGCTTAGAAAGCGTTAACTCCCGCATGACTCGTCTAGGGCGTTCTGAGATCCTTTACGGTCGCTATGTTACACCAGAAGAAGTCATAGAGAAGATTTACAATGTAACTAGAGAAGACGTGTTAAACCTTGCTCGTCAACTCTGGACAAAAGATCAAATCGCTCTCGCTATTGTAGGTTCAAAAGAACCAGAAATTGAACTAGCTGAAGTTTTACACAAGCAAGGAATGTAAGCTTTGCTGGAACAATATTGAACAGGAGCGATATAATGGATCGAGAAGAAGGATTGAAAGAGCTAACTAAGCAGGATAGATTGTCTCACATCTTTGAGTTACAATCTGCTTTCGATAATGAAATCATCAAAAAAAGAGGACTAGAACAAATTAGTCGAGAAGAGTGGCTTCAAAAAGAAACTTTAGCAATGATTTCAGAGCTATCAGAGCTACTAGATGAAGTGAACTTTAAGTGGTGGAAGAATCCTAAGCCAATTAATGAAGATGCAGTGAAAGAAGAATTAATTGATATTTTGCATTTTTTTGTCAGCATGTGCCTCAAAGCAGGTCTGACGCCAGAAGAGCTATATGAAAGATATAAGAAAAAGAACCAGGAGAATTTTGACCGTCAAGCAGGATTATCAAAGAAAAAAGGCTATTCGTTCTAAAGCACCTACTTGTCCGCATAGTACTTTTTTGAAGGGACAAGAGGGAGAGGGTGACGATGCGCCTAAGTGATCTCGTAGGCAAAGAAATAGTCAATATTACTTCGGGAGCCAGATTAGGCACCGTAGGTGACTCCGATCTCGTCATCGACGAGTTTACAGGAGAAATTGATGCCATTATATTGCCAGCACGCAATGGTGTTGTAGGTTTCTGGACGGACCGTCAACCTCTGCTCATCCCTTGGGACTCAATTGTGAAAATTGGAGCAGAAGTTGTTATTGTTGAGCTTGACGATACATACCCTGGTTATACCAGAAGATTTCCTTTTTAGCGTTGACGCTGACAATGTAACATGGTACTATCAAAGTTAACAAAGTCATATATTTTTTGTACCTCATCCCAGTGGAGAGTTAGAGGTGCGGTATGTTATGAGTAACACAGATGAGTTTTGACGGAAAACTATGATTCTGTAGGGAAAGGAACTACCGCCGAAGTCTGAATAATGCCGATCATTTTCAGGCTGGGGCTGGGCAAAATATGCCCAGAACTGCCACCAGTACTTTTTTTGGTGGAGAGCTACTTTTTACGTACGGGGACGGTGGATATATGTTACCCATCTTCTTTGATTATGGGGGCGACCGCTGAACTCCTTGCGGTCGCCTTTTTGTATTCTTTTTTAGAGGTGAAGAAAAAAATGTCAAAAAAAATTCGTGTCTTGGTAAATGGTGCTCGAGGAAGAATGGGGAAGGAAGTAGTTAAGGCCATTCTGAACGATCCAACCCTAGAACTAGTTGGTGCCGTTGACCCTGCAGGAACAGAAGAAGATGCCGCAGTAGTAGCTGGATTGCCCGCTTGTGGTGTCTTACTTACTGGTGATTTATCCGATACGATCGAAGCGAGTAACCCTGAAGTTATGGTGGATTTCACAATACCCCAATCAGTAATGGGCAACATTCGCATCGCTTTGCAACATAAAGTTTCCCCTGTTGTAGGAACAACAGGTTTAAGTGAACAAGACTTGCAAGAGATTCGTGAATGGACAGCAAGCTATGAAACATCTTGTCTAATTGCACCAAACTTTGCTATCGGCGCTCTATTAATGATGCGCTTTGCTAGAGAAGCATCACGTTTCTTCCCCCATGTAGAAATCATGGAATATCACCATGATCAAAAGCTAGATGCACCATCTGGAACAGCAATCAAAACAGCAGAAGCTATTCAAGAAGAAAGACAAAAAATCAATCAAGGTCATCCTGATGAAGAAGAAATAATCGCTGGTTCAAGAGGCGGAGAATTTGAAGGCATGCGCATTCACAGTATACGCCTACCTGGATTGGTAGCTCATCAAGAAGTACTATTTGGAGGACTGGGGCAGACACTAACCATTCGCCACGATTCAATTACGCGAGAATCTTTTATGCCCGGCGTAATAGAAGCTGTTCAGCGTATTCGCTCTGCTAAAGGCCTCGTTTATGGATTAGATAAATTGATTTTCTAAGAAAGCTTACAGTCAACTACAAACATGTTCACCTCTTGTCAGTTTCCCTCATAGTATGACTTGAGTTTTATTGCACCGCTATGAGGAGGTCAGAGGCATCATGTCAGACCTGCAGGGAATTTCATTGGCTGTCATCGGTGGTGACAAAAGAGATCAGATTCTGGTTCAACGGCTTGTAGAATTAGGTGCTCAAATTAACGTTATTGGTTTACCAGTTGATGATTGCGACCAAGTTTCCATCAAGAATCATCTCTCACATGCTCTTACCGATGTATCAGCTCTTATTTTGCCTATGCCAGGAATTGATCCACAGGGAAGAGTCTATGCACCCCTGTATGATAAAAAGCTCTATCTCAATAATGAAGAACTCCAAGCATTACCTTCCGGATGCCCTATTTTTGTTGGTGTAGCACGTCCAAAACTTCGGGAAATGGCTGAAAAAAGAGGTGCCGAGATTATAGAGGTTGCCGAGATGGATGAATTTGCTATCTTGAATTCTGTACCTTCTGCAGAAGGTGCTATACAGATGGCTATGGAAGGTCTGCCAATCACCATTCATGGCAGTCGTTCCATTATCATTGGTTTTGGTCGACTAGCAATTACGCTGACAAGAATGCTTATGGGTTTAGGGTCTCAAGTAACAGTTATAGCTAGAGATCCTGTAGCTAGAGCACGAGCTTGGGAAATGGGAGCCAAAGCTTTACCCATGGAATCACTGCCTGAAGCACTGGCAGAAGGAGATTTTATCTATAACACTATTCCAGCAATGATCTTAGATCAAAAAATGATAAACCTTGTGAATCCCGAGGGAATGATCATCGATCTGGCCACTGCACCCGGCGGTACTGATTTTGAGACTGCCCGACAAAAAGGAATCAAGGCAGAACTTGCGCCAGGACTACCAGGCAAAGTAGCACCGAAGACAGCAGGTAAGCTAGTTGCCAAAGTATACCCTGGTTTGATTCGGCAGTATGTGCTCAGCACCGGTGGGTAGTCCGGGGAGGTGTACAGTATGCGTCTAAAAGGTAAAACAATCGGTTTTGCCATTACAGGTTCACACTGCACCATTGCAGAAGTCATTCCGATCGTCAAAGAACTGATTGAAAAAGAAGGTGCCGTGGTCATTCCCATTTTTTCAGAAACTGTACTAACGACCGATACTAGGTTCGGCAAAGCTGAAGATTGGAAAAAAGAATTTGAAACACTGACAGGTCAAAAAGTCATCACATCTATAGTAGAGGCAGAACCTATTGGACCTCGAAAATTATTAGATGTTATGGTGGTAGCACCATGTACAGGAAATACCATTGCCAAACTAGCTAACAGTATCACCGATACGACTGTACTCATGGCTGTAAAAGCACAGCTTCGCAACCTAAAACCAGTTGTATTAGCCATTTCAACAAATGACGGTCTGGCAGGCAACCTAAAAAATCTTGGTCATCTTATGAATGCTAAGAACATTTTTATGGTTCCCTTTGGCCAAGACAGTCCTACAGGCAAGGCTAATTCCATAGTTGCCAAGATGGAGTTGCTTCCTGATACAATTGTATCTGCCTTAGAGAATCGACAAATACAGCCGCTATTAGTAAACAAATAATTCTTAAATAACAAAAATAAAAAGCATGCAGAAAACAAGGAGGCCATGTTAGGTGAAAAAATACAACGTAGCGATTGTAGGAGCCACAGGTGCCGTTGGTCAAGAACTGTTAAAAGTACTAGCAGAACGAAACTTTCCCCTCGGTGAATTAAGGTTGTTAGCCAGCCCACGTTCAGCAGGCAAGAAGATGAATTACCAAGGTAAAGAATATACCATTGGTTTAACTGATGAGAAAGCTTTTGATGGCATGGACATTGCTCTCTTTGCTGGTGGTTCGGCATCAACAAAGTACGCACAATCAGCAGTCGATGCTGGTGCTGTAGTTATTGATAACTCATCGGCTTTTCGTTTAAGAGATGATGTACCCTTAGTTGTACCAGAAGTAAACCCTGAAGACGTTGATTGGCATCAAGGTATAATAGCTAATCCCAATTGTTCTACCATCATTATGGCAGTTGCCTTAAAGCCTTTACACAGTGCTGGTACCATCCGTCGTGTCGTTGTATCCACCTATCAAGCTGTATCTGGAGCGGGCAAAGAAGGTATTGAAGAACTAACGGAGCAGATCGGGCAAACAATCCGTGGTGAAAAAGTAGCACCATCCGTCTTTGCCCATCCCATTGCTTTTAACTTAATACCTCACATCGATGTTTTCCAAGACGGTGATTACACCAAAGAAGAATGGAAAATGATCAAAGAAACTCAAAAAATAATGCATGAGCCTGCTCTGCCTATTACAGCTACTACAGTAAGAGTTCCTGTATATAGAAGTCATTCCGAATCTATTAACATTGAACTAGAAAAGAAAATAACGGCAAAAGAAGCGCGGCAGATTCTGTCCGAAGCACCTGGCATTATAGTTTGTGACAATATTGAGAACAAAGAATATCCTATGCCTTTATACACATCAGACAAAGATGAAGTTTTTGTAGGTCGAATTCGAGAAGACTTGTCTATCGAAAAAGGCTTAAATATCTGGGTAGTAGCTGATCAGATTCGTAAAGGTGCGGCAACTAATGCTATTCAAATTGCTGAGACTTTAATAGAACGCCAGAAAATCTAAAGACCCTCTCATGGCCCACACTCATAAGGAGTGAGGGTATTTGAAAATCGTTGTCCAAAAGTTTGGTGGTACCTCTGTAGCCACGGAAGAACTAAGGCAACAGGCCATTAAACGAATAAAAGAGGCTCGGGAAGAAGGGTACCATGTTGTTGTTGTTGTTTCAGCAATGGGACGAAAGGGAGCTCCTTATGCAACAGACACCCTTCTTTCCCTTACAGAGTCTATTGAACCAAACTTACCTGGAAGAGAAAAAGATATCCTCATGGCTTGCGGAGAAATCATCTCCGGTGTAGTCATGACTGCTCAAATGCTCAGAAGTGGAATGGAAGCTATATTCTTAACAGGTTGGCAATCTGGCATTCTCACATCTGATCATTTTGGCGAGGCACGTATTCTAAGTATTAAGCCTGATAAAATATTTGACGAACTAAAAAAAGGTAAAATAGTCATCGTTGCTGGATTTCAAGGTTCTAATGAAGAAAAAGAAATAACCACACTCGGTCGTGGTGGCAGTGATACGACAGCAGTAGCCCTTGGTGCCGCCATGAAAGCTGAGCTGGTAGACATCTTTACCGATGTAGCTGGTGTAATGACTGCTGATCCTAGACTAGTAAAAGGCGCGAAATTTTTAGATAAACTGACTTATCAAGAAGTATGTCAACTAGCACAAGAAGGCGCTAAAATCATTCATCCTAGAGCCGTTGACATGGCTATGCAGAGACAACTTACTTTACGTATTCGCAGTACCACATCGCCTGCCGCAGGCACTTTAATAACAGACAAAGAAAAGGATAACATTTTTGCACCTCAACAGCGCTTAATCACCGGTATTGCTCACCGCTCACAGATCACACAAATTAAGCTAGACATATCTCAATTATCTAAGCCCTCAGAAATAGAGCTGAAGGTCTTCAAAGCGATGGCAGAAGCTGGCATTAGTGTTGACTTTATCAATGTAAGTCCTAGAATTATTATTTTTACAGTTGATGACACTGTAGCACCTAAGGCAATAGAAATATTAAAGAGCAAAAATCTTCATCCCGATGTGATTTCACATTGCGCCAAAGTGGCAGTCGTCGGAATGAACATGATGGGTGTTCCAGGTGTTATGGCCCGTGTCGTAGAAGCTCTCACCAGAAATCAAATAACGATCTTACAATCGGCTGATTCTTATACAACTATTTGGTGTTTAATAGAAGAAAAAAACCTCACCAAAGCGGCCAATGCACTTCATCAACAGTTTTGTCTTGATTAGATAGGGAAAATATTTTGAAGGAGCGAGGAAATTTATGGATTTTGGCAGACTCATAACAGCAATGGTAACTCCATTTAATGAACAATTTGAAGTAGATTATGATAGAGCCAAAGAACTTGCAAAGTACTTAGTAGCTAATGGTTCAGACGGTCTTGTTGTAGCAGGAACAACAGGAGAATCACCAACCTTAACAAAAGAAGAGAAAATCAAACTATTTGCCACAGTCGTAGAAGCTGTAGGTGATCAAGTACCTATTATTGCAGGGACAGGTACGAATGATACAGCCTCCTCCATAGCTCTTTCTCAAGAAGCAGAAGCTGTAGGTGTACAGGGTCTTCTGCTTGTAGGTCCTTATTATAACAAGCCAAGCCAAAAAGGATACTACCAGCACTTTGAAGCTATATCTAAAGCAACGAAAGTACCTATTATGCTTTATAACATACCAGGACGCACAGGATCTAATATAGAAACAAATACAGTAGCAGAACTAGCTCAAATTGATAATATAGTAGCCATCAAAGAAGCGGCTGGTTCTATGGACCAAGTTAGCGAACTTGCACAAAAAGTACCTGATAGCTTCCGCATTTACTCTGGTGATGATGGCTTAACTTTACCTATGATGGCATTAGGTGGTTACGGTGTTGTGAGCGTCTCGGGCCACATAATTGGTCAAGAAATTCAGAAAATGATGCAGGCTTTTGTAGCAGGAAGAAACGAAGAAGCTACAGCCATTCACAAAAAATATTATCGTCTCTTTAAAGGCCTTTTCGTGGCGACTAATCCGATTGGTGTAAAAACAGCCCTTAATCTCATAGGCCAACCTGTAGGCACTCTCCGACTGCCTATGGTACCAGCAACAACAGAAGAAGTTAAATTTTTGAAAGAACTGCTGAAATCATACGGTCTAATAGAATGTCAATGTAACTGTAACTGCCAATAATTTTAATAAAATTAAGCATAATGCTGAATATAATCATAAATTATAAGCTAAGTCAAAGTAAAAACTAATTTTAAGCCTCCCCTTCATGAAGGGGAGGCTTTTTCAATTTCCTGAACTTGTATATCCAACAGAGAGCTTGTATAATGATACAGAATGGGTTGTACGGTTATAGGGATTCCTGTAAAGGCTATAAGAGGCGGCGGGGCCAGATAATCTAAAAATCTTAACGAGGAAGTACAAGCACCCTTCCCCGATTGGGGTGGGGTTGTTATGATTCCATCAATGTTGCTATTAAGGAGGTCTGCTATGGCTATTAATGATAAAGTAACCATTATTCCGCTTGGCGGTCTTGGTGAAATCGGTAAAAATATGACTGTAATTAAAGTGAATCAAGATCTGTTGATCATCGACTGCGGCCTTATGTTTCCTGAAGATGAGATGCTAGGAATTGATGCTGTCATTCCTGATATTTCCTACCTAACGGAAAACAAAAATGCCATCAAAGGAATTATCTTAACTCATGGCCACGAAGATCACATAGGTGCTTTACCATATATATTAAAAGATCTTTCCGTTCCCGTTTATGGTACTCGATTAACCTTAGCACTGGCCCAGAACAAATTAAAAGAACAAGCCATTCAAACTAACGCAACCTTTCATGCACTTAAACCTAGAGAAATCGAAAAAATAGGACCTTTTCGCGTAGAACTTTTGCGACTTTGCCACAGCATACCAGACTCAGCGGCCGTAGTAATTCACACTTCAGCTGGAACGGTCTTATATACAGGAGACTTCAAATTCGATCAGACCCCCGTAGATGGTCAATTATCGGACTATTATCGCCTATCACAATTAGGTGAAAAAGGTGTTCTGGCCTTGCTTTCTGACTCCACCAATGCAGAGAGGACAGGTTTTACACCATCGGAACGAGCTCTTTATGAGAAAATAGAAGAAATTTTTCGACTCTCCAAAAGTCGTATCATTATAACGACTTTTCCTTCTAGTCTTTATAGAATACAACAAACTTTTTGGGTTGCCGCTAAATACAATCGAAAGATCGCAATTATAAGTAAATCGATGCGCAACGTACTCGATGTAGCTTACCAACATGGTTACTTAGATGTGCCGCCGGGCCTTCTTGTAGATCCTGAACAATGGCAACAAATTCCCAACAATGAAGTCGTTTTAATGACGACAGGCCATCAAGGAGAACCTTTATCAGCGCTCACACGTGGATCTTGGGGTGATGGGCGACAGATAACCTACCAAAGAGGTGATACTGTTATCATCTCTTCTAATCCCGGTGCCGGCAATCAGAAAACGATTGCTAGAACTGTTGATGCCTTAGTGCGCATGGGTGCTGATGTCTATCATGAATCGGCCAATGTTCATGTATCTGGACATGCTAGTCAAGAAGAGCTGAAAATGATGCTGAACCTGATTAAGCCCAAATACTTTATGCCGATCCAAGGTGAATATCGGATGCTAGTCCTGCATGCTAAGCTAGCTAAAGAATTAGGCTTAGCAGATGAGAATATTTTTATCTTAGAAAACGGTCAGGTTCTAGAAGTCTCTAGCCAAAAAGGAGCCATCACGTCGAAAGTAACGGCTGGTCGAATCCTAGTTGATGGATTAGGAGTCGGAGACGTAGGTAATATAGTGTTACGAGATCGACGTCAATTATCACAAGATGGTATTCTTATTGTCGTCCTTACCATTAGCAAAGAGACAGGACAAGTTGTAGCAGGTCCAGATATGGTCTCTAGAGGCTTTGTCTATGTAAGAGAAGCTGAAGAGTTAATGGAAGAAGCAAAGATCAAAGTAAAGCAAGCCCTAGAAAAATCAGATGAACGCAAAGCAACAGAATGGGCAGCAATCAAAACAAATGTACGAGACGTATTATCTAAGTTTCTCTACGAAAAAACTAGAAGAAGGCCAATGATTTTACCTATTATTATGGAAGTATAGTATAAGTCCTCCGGAAAGGGTTGAAACTATTAAAAATGTGCCCCTAGAAGGAGGACATCCCATAATCATGGTCGAACAAAACTTTGAAACTCAATCACCAACAAAAGATGATCACGAAAAATCTAAAGCCATAGAACCGATCAAGGAGTTAGGCGAAACAGAAGTTCCCTCTACAAAAAGCAACATTCACTGTCTGACTATTGTTGGTCAAGTAGAAGGTCACATGATCCTTCCGCCACAGAACAAAACGACGAAATACGAACACATCATCCCGCAATTAGTAGCACTAGAACAGAATAAGGATATTGAAGGTGTATTGATCGTTTTGAATACAGTCGGCGGCGATGTTGAAGCAGGTCTGGCCATTGCCGAAATGATCGTAAGTCTTTCTAAGCCCACTGTTTCTCTTGTTCTTGGAGGAGGTCACTCCATAGGTGTGCCCATCGCTGTTTCAGCTGATCACGCCATGATTGCTTCTACAGCCACTATGACCATTCATCCAATTCGATTAACAGGTCTGGTGATAGGAGTACCGGCAACATTTGAGTATCTTGAGAAAATGCAAGATCGAGTAATTGCTTTTGTAACTGCTAACTCCTCCATTTCTTCAGAGAAGTTCAAAGAGTTAATGTTTAGAACTGGCGAATTAACAAGAGATATAGGAACCGTTGTAGTAGGGAAAGAAGCTGTAGATAATGGATTAATTGATTCTGTTGGTGGAATTAGTGAGGCCGTTAAGAAGTTAGAAAGCCTTATTGAAGAGGGTAAAAAGAACGGGGCGATGATTCAATGATCATCTACACCCCTTTGCCTGCTGAAATGGTATTAAAAGGCTTAGAACCCTCTGTTCCAGAGATGTCTAACATCACGTATAAAGGCAAGTCTGTTATGGGTTACAAAAAAGAAGATGGCCACTATGAACTAACAAGGATCCTTAGCACGGACCCTCAAGATTTTTTAGATCCCCAACTACAACCTGGAAGAACAGTTCTCCCTGATTAAAGAGGGTCAACAAAGAGAGCCAGCCCGCTAGGGATGGCTTTCCTTTGTTGAGGAATAGCCCTTAATAAGTTAAGGTGATGGCATGGCTAATATGTTTCAACAACTGAAAGAAGACTTAAAGTACGAAATAGCAGGGCTTACCATAGTTTCTTTTGCGATATTTTCCATAATAAGTCTTTTTACCGTAACAACAGATCCGCTCTTCATCTCCTCATCAGGCTCAGGAGCTATTGGTCAATTTTTAGTTACTATATTAAGCGCCTTAGCAGGCAATGGCAAAATTTTCATACCTATATTTTTAGCTTATGTGGGCATCAAAGTAATGATAGAGAGAGCTAGAGCGGCAATCATCAACAAAAAAACATTTGCCTTCCTTGTAGCTTATCTAATGCTACTTACTTTTTTCCACCTTCAACTACCTGCAGGATTATCAGACTGGCAAGCAGGTATGCAAGGTCAGGGTGGTGGAATAATTGGTGCTTCCATTGTTATCGTACTTAAAACACTTTTTGGAATCATAGGAACATACGTAGTTTTAGCAACCTTGATTATAGCATCTGTTCTTCTTGCTTTTGACTTATCACTAGTAAAAATTGCAAAAAGTCTATTCAAAAGATTTCAACAAGGTTTTAAGAACTCCAAAGGTTCTCTTAATAAAGTGCTATTTACAGTAGTAGACGAAGAAGAAAAATTACCGACCAAAAACAAGACTAACAAGAAAAATAGTCGTAAAAAGGTAGAGGAACGAGAGCAAGAAGAAGAGAACAACTTGATTATTATCGATCACAGAGATGAAGAACGACAGTGGACTGAAGAAAATGGTAACTACAAAAATGTAGAAACTTACGAAAATGTAGAAGAACAGGTAACACCACTTGAACAAGAATCATCTAAATTTGATGATGTAGAATATGTAGATTACAAAAATACTGAACAATTAGAACTTACCCTGGCACAAGAAGAGGCAAAAAGTCAAGCACAAGTGGCGACACCTGAAGTAGAAGAGAAGGTGCTTCCTAAGAGTCAGATCGAAGCGACCGTAACTTCTACTAGTGCAACTGAATACCTCTTGCCACCTATAACTATCTTAAATCGTTCCTTGAGAGTAAAAAGTCCACGGTTAAATCAAGACATTACCGAGAAAGTAAGAGTCTTAGAAGAAACATTAGAAAGCTTCGGAGTACGGGTCAAAGTAACACAAGTAAGTCGAGGTCCATCTATTACGCGCTATGAGATACAGCCAGCTCCTGGTATAAAAGTCTCCAAAATTATTAACCTAGCTGATGACATAGCCCTTTCCATGGCTTCAGGATCAGTGCGTATAGAAGCGCCTATTCCAGGTAAGGCCGCTGTCGGTATTGAAGTACCGAATAAAGAAATCAGTCCCGTTACTTTTAGGGAAGTTTTGGAAGGTCCAGAGTTTCTTCAAGCACCCTCTAAACTTACCATAGCTTTAGGAAAAGATATTGCGGGCACACCGATTGTAGCAGAACTAAATCGTATGCCCCACTTATTGATTGCTGGTGCTACAGGAGCAGGCAAAAGTGTTTGTATGAACAGTTTAATCTGCAGTATTCTTTTTAAAGCCAAACCTACAGAAGTAAAATTTCTCATGATCGACCCCAAAATGGTAGAACTTACTCAATATAACGGCATTCCTCATCTGATTGCCCCAGTAGTAACTGATGCAAAAAAAGCCGCAACAACACTAAAGTGGATTGTCAACGAGATGGAGAATCGCTATGAATTGTTTGCCAGTGCTGGTGTCAAAGAAATCACACGCTATAATCAATTAAAAGGACAAGAAACACCAGATAGCACAGAACCAGCTTTACCTTACATAGTTGTGCTGATTGACGAATTAGCCGACTTAATGATGGTTTCAGCTGTCGATGTAGAAGATGCTATCTGTCGACTAGCTCAAATGGCTCGCGCGGCAGGAATTCATCTTGTCGTAGCTACTCAGAGACCGTCCGTAGACGTAATCACTGGAATAATTAAGGCAAACATTCCTTCTAGAATAGCTTTTGCTGTTTCCTCTCAGACAGACTCCCGTACCATCTTAGATCAAGCTGGTGCCGAAAAGCTAATGGGCCGAGGTGATATGCTCTTTTATCCCGTTGGTGCAAATAAACCTTTAAGGGTACAAGGATGCTATGTATCGGACAAAGAAGTAGAAGATCTAGTGGAATACCTAAAAGGACAAGGACTACCAGAATATCAAGAAGGTATTATAAAAGCACAAGAACAGCAAGAAACAGTAATAGAAGAAGATGACGAGCTATTTTTACAGGCAGTACAAGTTCTACTTGATAATGGACAGGCGTCTATCTCCATGCTACAACGTAGACTACGTATCGGCTATGCAAGAGCGGCACGATTAATTGATATGATGGAACAGCACGGCATTGTGGGAGGCTATGAAGGTAGTAAGCCAAGAGAAATTTTAATTAGCAAAGCACAATTTGAAGCAAAGTACGGTATGTCACAGAACAAGGCAACGTAACGAAGAAAAGGGGGAAGAAAAATGGGGGTAAAAAAAAGGAAAAGCCATAAAATCCTTTTCTTACTCATAATTCTTTCGCTATTGCTTCTAGGATGCCAGGGTAAAGCTGTAGACTCTGATGCAGACCTAGAAGCAGTAGTTGTTAATTCTGCTCCAACCTTAATCGGAGCTATTATGGCACCCGGGGAATCCCCCTATGGATACTATAACGATTTAGTTCGAGAAGCTATACAACGCATAGGACATCGTCAGGGGATGCAAGTTACGATCATCGAAGCAGAAGACTTCTTGGAAAAAGAAGAAACAATTGATTACTTTTTTCAAAACCGTGCACTTTACGTATTTGTTAATGATCCAGCCTATTATGACATACTTTCTCTAGAAAATAGAGAAGATGGTACTAGCTTTGTAATGCTTTTTGAATTACTTCGATCTCCTAGCTTAGATGAAGAGGTTGAGGATGATCAGCTTTTCCCTGAAGAAAGAGAAGATAGCTTAATGGTAGAAGAAGAAGGACTTTCTTATTGGTTAGAAGAGCAAATGGAAAAAATAATCAATCAAGATCAGCTAATAGATAATATAGAGTAGTACTTAATAAATAACTCGATTTTTGACAGTTTCTTTTGAAAAATGATATACTATCATTTGATCTATTGGAATAGGTTTAATGTTTTTTAGTGATAATACCATAATTAACTAGTCTATAAACTCAATATGTAATGATAGAATCGGAAAGACTTTTTTATGCACACAGTGACGCATATTAGGTATAAAAATCTTTGAAAGGGGGGCAAACCTTTCATGAACGCAAAGAGAACCATATCGATCTTACAAGAAGCAAGAGAGCGAAAAGGAATCTCATTAGAACAAGCAGAAAGTGACACGAATATCAGGAAGCAATATCTTATTGCACTAGAAGAAGGAAACTATGACCAATTACCAGGTCGAGTTTACTCCATAGGCTTTTTGCGTTCCTATGGTAAATATCTTGGACTCGATCCAGAGCCATTAATCCAAGAATTTAAGCATAACTACCAAGATGAAGTTGCCGAAATTATAGAAGTGGAATCGAATAAAGAAACAGAAAGAACAGTGATGGCAGTAAAGAGAGGCCAGTCAATGATTCGTATGACTGGATATGGCTTAGCGATTGTTACTTTAGCCGGATTGTTCTATATTCCTTCTCTTCTATCAGACGATGGGGCCAATAACCAAGTTTCAGAAAACAGAATCACCACAACAAAACAAGACAGAGAAGCAAATCAAGAAGAAGCGCTTAATGGAAACTCTACTATTGGTGAAGCGATAGAGAAGGAAAACTCTGTACAGCCTGAAGCTCAACAAATTGTTACACAAGAAGATGGTGTTAATATTACGATTCGTATACGCGAAGATCGTAGTTGGATAGCTGTAACAGAAGATGGAGTTCCTCGATACCAGGGCATCATGCACGCTGGTGAAACAATGACTTTTAATGGTAAAGAAAAAGTATTTCTCCATGTGGGAAATGCCGGAGCTGTTGAGATTATTTATAACGGGGAAAATCTTGGCCTAATGGGAAGGTGGAAAGACGTAGAAAAGAAAGAATTTGTACGTTCTTGATACCAAGGAGGCGGAATCAATATGGCGAAAGATGCTAGTTTTGACATTGTATCACAAGTAGATGAACAAGAAGTTTCTAATGCTGTTAACCAAGCTGTGCGAGAAATGGAACAGCGCTTTGACTTCAAAGGAAGTAAAAGTAAAATCACCAAAGAAAAAGACAAAATAGTCCTAATTTCTGATGACGAATATAAGTTAAAAAATGTTACCGATATCTTAGAAAGCAAAATGGTAAAGCGGGGAATTTCCCTTAGAGCTTTGCAATACGGTAAAGTAGAAGACTCAGCAGGAAATACTGTAAAGCAACAAGTAGATATTGTCCAAGGTATTTCCAAAGAAAAAGCTAAAGAAATTATCAAACTAATTAAAGATAGCAAAATAAAAGTACAAACACAAATTCAAGATGATCAATTGCGAGTAAGTGGCAAAAAAAAGGACGATCTACAAAATGTAATCGCACTTTTAAAGAATGCAGATCTTACTATTGAACTACAATTTATAAATTTTCGATCTTAAGATCTAAGTAAAATATTCTATAGTGGCAGTTGGGAAAGCTTTTAATATAAGTTCACTCAACTTTTCTTCAATTAGCTGAGCCTCTTCCTTTTTATAGACGTATTTACTTACCCCGTACTTGCCAAATTTTAACTTACGTTGACTTTCTTCGAGATCTAATTGGCTATCAGGAAAACGTTCGAGAATCACTTTTTTTGCTTTTGTGGTAAAGCGATGCTGAATTAACTCAAAAGATATGGGTACAGAAAAGGTCTTGACTTCTTCAAGGCCTTTTTTTAGTTTCTCAATCATCTGCCCGTACTCTTCAAACCAGCCTGGATAAAGCATTATAGGTGCAATTATAAAACCAAGAGGATAGCCAGCCTTAGCTACTTTGACAGAAGCCTCTATGCGCTCTTCAATAGAAGCTGTATGGTGCTCAAAGTGCTCAACAACACGATTACTATTGAGTGAGAAACGAAAGCGGCAATGGCCTTGGTGATCTAAAGATAAAAGAGGATCAACATAAGTAAACTTAGTAACAAAGCGTAACCTACCTAAAGGTAATTGTCCAAAAAAGGAAATAGTCTGGCCTAGTGACCCTGTTAAATGCTCAATACTTAGGGGATCACCAGAGCTAGCTACTTCAAAAGTGGTTATAGATGGACTGTTTTTTTCCACATATTTAGAAGCTTGCTCTAGAATCTCTTCAATATTTACATAAACTCGCAAATAAGGGCGTTGACCTAAAGTAGTTTGTAAATAACAATACTCACAATGACCAGGACAACTAGTCATGAGAGGAAACTGGTAGTCCGCTGAAGGACGGCAACTCTGAAAACGAAGATCTTTTTTTAGACCGACAACAATAGTCTTTTTGGCTTGACTGTATTTTTGCTGAGCACTCGCTCCAGGAAGACCTGTTACACGATTATGAGCTGGTATAGTACGGTGAGGAATCTTATGCTCTTTAGCAAATGATAGTAATTTTTGACCTAGAGGGTAATCATAAGCTTCACTTTCAAAAAGCATACGATGAGGCATATACAAATCCAAAGAACCACACCTCCTGATCAATAGTTTGTCCAGAGAAAAGCAAAATAAAGAGCACTGAAAGAAAAGCAATCAGTGCTCTTTTAGAATGATGGAAAAAAAAGTCAACTTAATCTTGCCCTTGAATATCATTGATACCGTAACGCCAAAAATGGTTTTTTAAGTGGCCTATTGTTTTGGGAGTTACGCCAAATTCTTCTGCCATTTCTGTATCACTACGATCTTTGGCAATTCCATCTATAAAGTTGTCAAAATCTATCCCTACTTCATTGGTCATATCAACAAGGCTAGGACGAATTCCCCAAGGTGCTCCACGAGTTGTATAATTTGTAGTTTCAGGAGCACCAACATCACGAGGTTTAACACCTTTCTCAGTAACATAACCATGTAATTCCGATCGTCCATCGAGAGCTACTCTCGTTGCCGATCCTAGATCTTCAGGGATAAACTTATCCGGCAATGGTCTCTGACTCACATCAAACCCTCCTTTTAGCGAGACTGCATTTCCTGTAAGCATATACAAGATTCCTATAGATGATCATGCACGTCTTTCAAAGAGCTTATCCATCATGCTTAGGGATTTTTTTTCCGTCTATAATGTTTTCTAGATAGGGCAAGATAAGGTCACAAGAAACGAGAAGAGGCTGGTGACAAAAGCTTGCGATTTGATACTGTTATTATAGGAGCAGGGCCGGCAGGACTTTCTACGGCCATACAGCTAGCACGATACAATTACTCTGTTCTTGTCTTTGATGGTGGTGATGGTAGAGCTTCTTGGGTACCTAAATTCCACAACTATCTTGGCTTTCCACAAGGTGTTTCTGGTAAAGATATCTTAAGACTAGGACGAGAACAAGCACAAAAATACGGAGCAGAAATTGTAAAGAGTCAAGTAGTGAAAATTGAACATCCTGGGGAAGAAGAATTTCTGATCACCACAAGCAGTGCAGAGTATCAGAGTCGTAGATTAGTTCTGGCCACAGGTATTCAAGATATTCAACCAGAGATTGTAAACCGTTATGATTTTGCTGGTCGTTCTATTTTTTATTGCTTAGACTGTAACAGTTATGAATTTAGCGGACAAAAAGCAGTTGTTTTTGGACACAATGAAAGAGCCATATTTAATGCCTTGGGCTTGCTAGATTTTACCCATCAAATTTATATTGCTACTAACGGTGTAGAATTAGAAGGCTATGAGAAACACAAAAAAACACTAGAGGAATATAGCATCGACGTAATTACTGAGCCAATAGAGCGACTACATGGTCAAAAAGGTGTAAAAGGCAAACTTGAAGAAATAGAATTCCAAAATGGAGAAAAAAGACCAACAGAAATAGCTTTGTCAACCTATGGCTACAACATTAATAACCAATTAGTAGAAAAGTTAAATCTTGAAACGAATCATAGTGGCCATATAAAAGTTGGAAAATTCATGGATACGAATATAAAAAATATCTATGCTGTAGGAGATATTGTAGACACTAGTCAAATGCTAGTCTTAGCAGTTAGCGAAGGAATTAAAGCTGCCATAGCTATTCATCGTTCCTTACAATCACAAAGGAAAAGTACTGTAGAAGAATAAAAAAGACTAAAGAAAAGGCAAAAAAAATGAAAAAGGCAGTAAAAGTAGTATGACTTACCATACTACTTTTACTGCCTTTTTAAAAAATTGTGAGAAATGAGTTCTTACGCTTATCTGTAAAGTATTTATAATGAAAGTGTAAGAAAAAATATAGAGACATATAAAAAAATATAATATTCGGAAAAAAGACTTTTCTTTAAAGATATTTTGTCATATAATGATAGTCACAAGAAGAAGAGATTGTACTTTGATTTGTCTAACAATTCGAATTATTCGAAGAAGCTAAGACCGATGAGACAAGGAAAGGGGAAAAAGAGAGCTATGAAAATTGAAAAAATGGATCAAGAAAGATTACAGCTCCTTGTCTCTACGAGCGAATTAACACAGTATGATATTGACATCAAAGATCTCTGGCAAAACACAGCAGGTGCCCAAAAGTTTTTTCTATCAATTATGAAAAAACTTAAAAAGAAGCAAATTAATCATTTAGAACAAGAAGACATTGATTTTTCTGTGGAAGCTATTGGACTAGTTCCTGAAGGTGTAATAGTTATATTGAACCAATGTGGCTACTACGTACAAGAACAAGAATGTATAGCTATCAACGAAGATGCAACATTAATTGACGATAAGCTGTGCTTTTCTTTTTCTAATTTAGAAGATCTCTATGAATTGTGCCAGCGCCTCAAGAACATAGGTAAAGAAGAAGGTTCTCTCTATCATTACAAAGATTCTTTTTACTTGATTTTACCAGACTCAGAAGCCACTTCATCTCAAACGATAGCCCTATTAGGGGAGTATGGAGAAAAAAGCAACCTTATGACTTGTGTGCTTTATGAGCATGGTACTCTAATAGAAAAGTATGAAGCACCTCGTTTTGTAAGTCAACTTTTTTAACAAACTATTTTAGTTACTTATATAAAAATACTATCTAAATTATTTGGTAAAAATTTATTTTTACCTCTTGCCAAAATACCTATTTGTCCCTTATAATCATATCAGAAGCAAGAGCTGGTCACACAGACGTGACCACTAACATTTAGGCAAAGGCGCCTTCATAATCTCTTATTTAGAGGTATGAAGGTGTTTTTTTATTTGAAAAAATTATCTCAAGGAGGTAGTACCATGTCCTATACTAAAGAAGATGTCCTTCGCTTAAGTAAGGAAATGGACGTCAAATTCATCCGCTTACAGTTTACCGATATCTTTGGTGTTTTGAAGAATCTGGCAATTCCTGTAGAGCAGCTTGAGAAAGCATTAGATGGGGAGTTAATGTTCGATGGTTCTTCCATTGATGGCTTTGTTCGTATTGAAGAGTCAGATATGTACCTTCGTCCCGATCCCAACACCTTTGTTGTCTTCCCGTGGCGTCCCCAAGATGGTGCTGTAGCTCGTCTCATTTGTGACGTCTATACTCCAGATGGTACTCCTTTCATTGGAGATCCTCGTAATGTACTTAAGAGCGTTTTAGCAGAAGCCGCTGAAATGGGTTACACCATGAACGTCGGTCCTGAGCTTGAGTTTTTCCTCTTCCTCACTGACAGTGAAGGAAAAGCTACAACTAAAACTCACGACAAAGCTGGCTACTTTGATTTAACACCTGTTGACATGGGCGAGAATGCTCGTCGAGACATGGTTCTAACTTTAGAGCGTATGGGCTTTGAAATTGAAGCTTCTCACCACGAAGTAGCTGCTGGACAGCACGAAATCGATTTCAAATACTCCGATGCTCTTGACGTAGCCGACAAAATTGTTACTTTTAAGTTTGTCGTACGCACTATTGCTCAAAGACATGGTCTACATGCAACCTTTATGCCTAAGCCAATCTTTGGAATCAATGGTTCTGGCATGCATACTAATATGTCCTTATTCAAAGATGGAGAGAACGCCTTCTATGATCCTTCTACCCCAGACCAGCTTAGTGAAGAAGCCAAATACTACATTGGTGGTTTGCTCAAGCACGTTCGCTCCTTCGCTGCTGTTACCAACCCAACTGTGAACTCCTACAAGCGCCTTGTACCTGGTTATGAAGCTCCTTGCTATGTAGCTTGGTCTTGCCGCAACCGTAGTCCACTAATTCGTATTCCTGCCAAGAGAGGTAACTCAACACGAGTTGAATTACGCAGTCCAGACCCATCCTGCAACCCTTACCTCGCCTTAGCTGTTTGCCTCAAAGCAGGTTTAGATGGCATCAAAAACAAAATTACACCACCGCCATCAGTAGATGAGAATATCTACCACATGGACCAAGCTCGTCGTGCCCAGTTTGGCATTGACAGCTTACCAGCTAACCTTTTTGAAGCTATTGAAGAGCTAGATAAAAACGAAGTTATCAAGTCCGCTTTAGGACCTCACGTTTCAGAAAGATTTGTCGATGCAAAACGCGATGAATGGGATTCCTTCCGTATCAGCGTTCATCCTTGGGAAGTAGAAGAATACTTAACCAAATATTAAGATTAATGTAAAGAGAGGCCCTCTCTGTTCTGGCAGAGAGGGCCTCTCTTTATTACATACGCAACAATCTTTCAACGCGTTGATCTGGTGGAGGATGAGTAGAAAACCAAGAAGATACTTTCTTTTTTAAGGGATCAGCTATATAGAGCGAAGCTGTTGCATCACTAGCGACCTCAACAGGATTGGGATTACTCGTAATCTTTTTCAAAGCGCTGGCTAAAGCCCCTGGATTTCTACATAGTGCTGCTCCGTCGGCATCGGCTAAGTATTCACGGTTTCTTGAAAGAGCAAGCTGTATAAAAAGAGCTACAAAAGGTGCAACAAGCAATAAAACAAAAGCTATTAAGAGGAAAGCGGCTTGTTGATTACCGCGACCTCGACGACCATAGAAAAGCAGACGACTTCCAAAATGACTAATCAAAGAAATAGCAGATACAAGGGCAACAGCAATCGTAGCTAGTCGAACGTCATAGTTTTTTACATGTGCGATTTCATGAGCTATGACCGCTTCAATTTCTTCACGATTTAACCGGTCCATGAGTCCTGTCGTTACTGCGACAGAAGCATTCTCAGGATTTAAGCCGGCTGCAAAAGCATTTGGTGAGGGATCATGGATTAAGAATACTTTAGGCATAGGAATTCGTCCAGCTAAAGAAAGGCCTTCTACAGTGTTCCAAAGAAAGGGATGATCACTTTTACTCTTAATTTCTTGGGCCCGATTCATAGACATAACGATTCTATTAGATTGACTTAAGACAATGGCCACATAGATGAGAGCTACAACTGATGATATGATAGCACCTGTAAGCCAGTCACCCTCTAAAGCATAGGTTAGGAAAGAACCTAAGAATAAAATAAAAAGAATAAAAAAGATAACAATCAAAACACTTTTTCTTTTATTCTTTTCTATCTGTTGATAAAGAAGCATAAACTACTCCTCACTTATTAGAAACGCACTTGTATATTCTCGCGCTCTCTCTCAGGTATCTCAAGCATAGATTCTTCCGTAAATCCATGAAAAGAGGCTATTAGATTGGTAGGAAAAGATTGAATTTTTGTATTGTATTTCATGATAGTATTGTTATATAGTTGTCTAGCATAGGCGATTTTATTTTCTGTGCCACTTAACTCTTCTTGGAGCATCATGAAGTTTTGATTTGCCTTAAGATCGGGATAAGCTTCAGCTAAAGCAAAAAGAGAGCGTAAAGTACTGGTAAGAGCTATATCAGCATCTACTCGTTCTTGAGGCGACTTACCTGTCCCCACTAGATCGTTCCTGGCTCTTATTACTTTTTCTAACGTTTCTTGTTCGTGTTTGGCATAGCCTTTCACAGTTTCCACCAAGTTTGGAATAAGATCGTAACGACGTTTTAATTGTACATCAATTTGTGCCCACGACTCCCGAACCCAATTGCGATATTTAATCAAGCTATTATAAGTAAATATCCAAAAAACAGACAACAAGACAATTAAGACCAGCAGATAAATAATCACACTGCATCCTCCTTTATCATTAATCTTTACAGTCGGCACTATTTTTTACTTTCTAATATTATGGCTGTAATGCCTTCATTTTCTTGCTTTGATTTAAGCAACGTTTTATAATGACTAGGGAAACCTTACATAACGAGGTGACAAACCTATGGGTAGAAAAAAAGAAATGAATCCCAAAATAATTTTAGGGCTTGCCATGTTGTTCCTATTTCTCCTTTCAGCTGGAGTAACATATGCACTACTTCATAACAGCCTAGATAAACCAGAACATCAAGCAGAAGAAGTAGATGAAAGTGATGTCAAAGATGCCAAGATACTGAAAAAAGATCGTATTAACTTATTGTTGATAGCTCTAGATGCTAGACCAGGAGAAGTTGAAGGTCGCACTGATTCACTTATATTTGCCAGTTTAGATAGACAGAACAACAGTATTTCCTTAATGTCTATTCCTAGAGACACGAGAGTAAGTATCAGTGGTCGCGGACAAGACAAAATCAACAATGCCCATTTCTACGGAGGAGTTCCTCTTGTTCAGAAAACTGTAGAAGATTTACTGGGAGTTTCTATAGACTACTACGTAAAAACAAACTTTGAGGGATTTCGAGACATTGTTGATACTTTAGGTGGCGTAGAGATTGATGTAGAACGGAGAATGTATTACTATCAAGGCGATCCCTATGACCGCATCGACCTACAAAAAGGCTTACAGCGCCTTAACGGAGACAAAGCTTTACAGTACGTAAGATTTAGATCTGACGCATTAGGTGATATTAGCCGCACACAAAGACAACAAAATTTTTTACAAGCCTTTGCCAAAGAAACTTTACAAATGAACAATCTATGGAAAATACCAACATTAATCCCGCAGATGTCTAAAGCAGTAGAAACAAACTTAGGAGTTAGCGATATGCTAGCTTTAGCTTTTACGGCACGAGATTGGAATTCGTTAGAAATATTCTCCCATACCCTACCTGGCAACTTTTTGGACTTAAATGGTGTGAGTTACTGGCAAGTAGACCCTACAGTTGCCAAAAAAGCAACAAAAGACTTATTACTTGGCGAAGTTAATACGGACATTGTAGAAGGGCGTACTATCGTCTTGAATGACCGACCGGTACAAAAAGCCCCCCAAAAAGAAGATTTAGAAGATGATGAGATAAACCAAGATCAAAGTAAAGACTTAAAAGAAGAGTTGCGTGCAGGAGAAAAAGAGTCACAAGAAAAGAAAAACGATAGTAGGACTGAAGCAACGCCAACAAAGCCTTCAAATCCTACAGCACCAACATCTCCTATGACGCCTCCTCTAAGACCTTCTACTTCTACACCTAGCACTCCAGAAAAGCCTCAAACACAAGAACCTACCCAACCTAAGAATGACAAACCTTCTTTAGATTTTAATGAAGGACCTACCAAGCCTTCACAAGATATAAATGAAGGAGCACCACCTGTTCCTTCGGGAGTTGAACCACTGCATCCTGCAACACCGATTGAGAATTCTGTACAATTCGGCGGTAGCAGTATGGATGAAAATATATAGGAGGTTACATTCGTGGAATCAATGATTCGAGATATCAATCTAGCACCATCAGGACAATTAAAAATTGACTGGGTAGAGCAACATATGCCCATACTCAGCCAATTAAAAAGAAAATTTGCAGAAGAAAAACCGCTAGCAGGAAAAAAAGCTGTCATTTGCTTACATCTAGAAGCTAAAACTGCTTACTTAGCATTGACAGTTCAAGCGGCAGGTGCAGAAGTGGCTGTATGCGCATCTAATCCGCTGTCTACGCAAGATGACGTTGTAGCCGCATTAGTACAAAACGGTGTAACAGCATTTGCACGTTACGGTGCTAGCGATGAAGAATACAAATTACATCTGAATAAAGCTCTAGACTTTGATCCCGATATTCTCATTGATGACGGTGGAGATCTTGTATCTTTATTGCATTCAGAGCGACAAGAACAAGCCAAAAAGATTATTGGCGGTGCTGAAGAAACAACGACAGGCATATTACGACTTCGTGCTCTAGCTCGTGAAGGTCTTTTGCAATTTCCTATGATGGCTGTTAATGATGCTCAGATGAAGTACCTTTTTGACAATCGTTATGGAACAGGGCAATCAGTATGGGATGCAATCATGAGAACAACTAACCTTGTTGTCTGTGGTAAAGTAGTTGTGGTTGGTGGATACGGTTGGTGTGGCAAAGGTGTAGCGGCTCGTGCTCAAGGCTTAAATGCTCGTGTAGTCGTTACAGAAATCGATCCAATCAAAGCTAATGAAGCACTAATGGATGGCTATGAAGTAATGCCCATGGTGGAAGCCGCCAAAATCGGTGATATTTTCATTACAGTCACAGGAAACCGTGACATTGTCAGAAAAGAACACCTGGAAGTTATTAAAGATAAAGCTATTTTATCTAATGCAGGACACTTTGACGTAGAAGTTAACAAAGAAGACTTAAAAGAACTTTCTACTTCTGTCAAAGTAGTTCGTAATAATATTGAAGAGTATACTTTCCAAGACGGACGCAAGGTTTATCTTTTAGGTGAAGGTCGACTAGTAAACTTAGCTGCTGGCGATGGTCATCCAGCAGAAGTAATGGACCTGACCTTCGCTTTACAAGCTCTTTCTCTTGACTATCTGGTAAAAGAGCGCAGTCAACTTAAAGCAGAAGTTTATTCCGTGCCTGAGGAAATTGATCGCAAAGTAGCTCAGTTGCGTCTAAGTGCTCTAGGTATAGAAATAGACGAATTAACAGAAAAGCAGAAAAAATATCTTAACAGTTGGCAAGAATAGGACTTTGCCCTAAGTTTTTATCTTAAAAAATACTTGCAAAAGGCCGTCTAGAGACGGCCTTTCACAATATCAGACAATTTTAGGACTTAACTAAGTCTAATTCTGAAATTAACGGAAGAGAAGATGTCGAAAAAAGAACTATGGCGTAAAAAAAAATATCCCTTAATAATCTTTAATTCTACACAAGAAGCAATAGCGGGAGAAAAAATATTAGAAGAAAACAAAATCGACTGTCTCATCATACCAACACCTCGTGAGCTAAGTAATGGATGTGGACTCTCTTTGCGAATTGCTCATGCTTCTATTCCCATAACGATCAGGACCATGAAAGAAAAGGCGATGAATGGGACTTTATTTCTATGGGAAGAATCTCAGGGAATATGGAAACCACAAGCTGAAGAGGAATCATCAAAAGGATATCTTTCAACAGCACCAGAAAAATGATAAAATAAAGTCTATCTATATATAATTTTTGTTAATGCTGTTATGGAGTAGTTAACCACGGAGGTTACGTAATGAATCACAAAGTGGTCATTCCCAACGCCTTTACTTTGGCCAATTTATTATTAGGAATCCTATCTCTTGTCTACACCATGGATGGAAACTTTCGATTGGCCGCTGTCATGATTCTCTTGTCTATGGTATTAGATGGTATGGATGGAAAAGTGGCACGCAAACTAGATGTTACATCTCCTTTTGGCAAAGAGCTAGACTCTTTATCTGATCTAGTTTCCTTCGGAGTTGCACCTGCCATTTTAGTTTATGCCGCCATAATGTCTGAACCTTACGGTATTGTAGGACTCGTTATAGCCATTACATTTGCTCTTTGTGGGGCTGTTCGATTAGCGAAGTTTAATATAATGAATATAAGTACTCATTTTCTCGGCATCCCGATTACTGTAGCAGGACCATTAATGGCAATTTTCACACTTGTCAGCGATCATTTACCGCTTATCTTTTTTCCATCGGCAATGCTACTATTGGCGGGATTTATGATTTCTAATATCAAAATTCCCAAATTATGATAAAATAGAAAGAAACCCCTCCTTGACAGGGGTTTCTTTTTCAGTGATGATGGTTATAGAACTTATATAATTAATAAACTATCTGCAAAAGTGTAAAAGTTCAATATGTAAGAGGAAGTCCTCTTCGCTGGTTAGGCTATCCAGTAAGGGACCATCTCACTGGCAGGGAACTTCCTCGCTACTATTATAACCATCTAGGCGTCACCTATACATGCGGAGGTGAGATCCTTGCAAATTCCTTTTTGTGAGAACTGCGGAACCAAAAGTACGCAGGGAGCTGTTTGTGGCCATTGTGACACCATGTATTGTTATGACTGCATAGACAAGAAACAGATTAATGTAACTGTTTGTAAAGACTGCGGAAGATTTATCTGTGCCGCCTGTAGAACAGGAATGGATCGCTGTACGCAAGTACCAACTCAAGTTGAGACCTAGCAGCGAAAGAAAAAGAACAAAATATACCTAAAAAGGTTATAGATGTCAAAATGGAAGCATAGACATTACTACCGAAATCTGGGAGGTAGTTGCTTTGTTAACCATTTTGGCATTTTTCTTTTTGGCCTTTTTAACTGCATCACTACCTCTGACCTATTGGCTAGGAAAAATCAAATACCAAATACTTTTATCAGATTATGGTCCTGGATCAATAGGGCCTTCTAAACTTTTGCGCTTAGCTGGTTCACAAGCGATGATTCTTAGTACCTTCATAGAAGCAGGTAAAGGTCTAATCATTGCTATACTAGCATATCATAGTCAGATCGCAGAGCTCTACCTATGGCTAGTTGTGCCACTCATTATGGTTGGACATGGCTGGTCTCCTTTGTTACAAGGTAGAGGTGGCAATAGTTGGCTCCCTTTAGGTACTTATCTTTTTTTCTTAGCACCACCATTAGGTCAGACAGCTCTGGCACTAGCCTTATCAGCATTACTTTTAACTCGCTCGCCTGCTATAGCTGCAACATCTTCAATTTTACTGTTGAGTATCTTAGCACCGTTGTGGCATGTTGAAGGGCACATGCTTGCAACTTTATGGACTGCTACGGCCATTCTATTTATGCAAAACTGGCTTGTCTATAATCACCGAATCTATACGTCAGAAATATAATAACAAGGGATTTCCAAAAGGTAGAGTGATTAGAAAGGGTGAATCATGATGAAAATTTACTTCATTAGACTACCAAACTTTTTACGGACCCTACTTTTGAAAGTTTGGCGTTAAAAGTGAAAAAAAGAAAAATAAAGAAAAACAAAGCCAACGGGTAAGACTACGAGACCCGTTGGCTTTTTGCTTATAAGTATGCTATCATGTACTAGATTAAACTTACTTTTTCCAAGCTACCCCAACTACACCACCGGTTATACCACCAACTAAAGCATAAGCAAGTTTTTTCCACCATTCTGTCATAGGAAAAGAAACCTCTGGTAAGAAATAACCTCCTAGTGACGTGATGAGGAAGAAAACTAGACCAGCCAGAAGACCATATATCAAACCTCTTGAGCCAGCTCGACGAGCTGTTACTAGTCCTGCCCAGAAAGCACATACACCGAAAGCTCCCTGGACAAATGGAGCTACGTAATATTCAGAAACAGATGTAAAGAAAAGTGTAGTTACGATGACTAAAGACAAGAGGAGCGATAAGACAAGGGCCTGGCCGGTTCCTATCAGCAAAGGTGTCACAGTTACAACCCTTTTCTCGCTTTTTTCCTCCACTTCATTCCCACCTCCTTGCCTACACTTTATTCAACAAGTCATTTCTTTAGGACGAGATTTGAACAGGACGGTGACATTGAATTGCTCACTAGCAGGGCTAACAAAGTTGTAGCTGTTTTTCTAGGATTCATTATTTTTACAGCATTCTATCTATCATCACAACATGATCCTTCGCCTAATACAGCAGATTCTGCTTCAGCAGTTGAAGAAGAAAAAGTTCTGCTTACTGTAACAGGCAGGTCAACTTGGCAAGGAGAATATGAAACTACGAACCTAGATGCTTTAATAGCAGAAGCAAGAATAGAAGCAGAAGAAATAGCCAGACAAATGAACCACAAAGTAGGAGAAGCGCTTTCTATTGAAATAGTGAAAAAGGAAGAAGAACAGACCGAGCACTCAACTGTTCAAAGCTTACAAGCTATTGTTTTATTTCGCCTTGAACCATAATGAACATTTTTCATGAAAGTTTGACACCTATAATCTTATATAAGTATAATATTGATATGTAAAAATTATTATCGACAGGGGGCGTCCCCAAAATGGATCGTTTTCAAGATATATGTTCAAGGATTCACAAAAAAGAATACAAATTAACACCACAAAGACAAGTTATCTTACGAGCTCTCTTAGCTAATGATGAAGAGCACTTAAGTGCAGAAGACGTCTATGGTATTGTAAAGCAAAAAAACCCCGAAATCGGCCTAGCTACAGTATATCGCACCTTAGAGCTACTAGCAGATCTCGATGTCTTATTAAAAATGGACTTTGGCGATGGAAGACTGCGCTATGAATTTGCTGATGATGACGGAACGCACCATCATCATCACTTGATATGTAATAGCTGTGGGATAGTTCAAGAGTTTGAAGATGATCTATTAGAAAGTTTAGAGCAGACGATTCAGAAAAAGAACAACTTCAAGATTGAAGATCATCAACTTAAATTTTTTGGCCTTTGTGAAGAATGTCAAAAAGAAGCCAGGGACTAAGCCCCGGCTTCTTTTTTGTCATTTCCCTTTTTCATTTTGTCAATCAACTGATCGCGTAACTCATCTTCATTAGAAAAGCCTTGTAAAGAGGGATATACTTCCATAGCGGCATCAATCAAAGCTCTTAGAACAGCCTCTCTTTCCATGAAGGTCTTGCTTTCACGATAAGGTGTTGCAGAGATTTCCTTTAACCAAGTGACTTGTTCCTCATGGAGCGTTGCCGTCAAACGAACTTTAGGACCTCTTGCTTTTCTTACCGGTGATTCTTTTATCGGAGGTTCTACCGTAGAAGAAGAGGAGCTTTCAACCTTTTCCGTACTATCCTTTTGCTCGTTAGGAATACTATCATTTCCTAGTGCTTTAGATTGCTCTCTAGCTAGAGCCCATTGATCTCGCGCTAGCCGCTCAATTTCAGGTTCACTTTTGATAGCAGAACTTTGCATAACCGTTCTAGAAAACCAACGAATAGCTTCATCATACGTACCAATTTGACGATAGAGCTCACCGATTAAATAAGAGAGAGTACTGCTACTCATTTTCCCAACACTACGTTCAGAGGCATAAGCCTTCTCATACAATTTAAGAGACTCCTTGATAAATACAAGTGACCTCGTCTCATCTTGCATTTCCCTCGCAAGCCAGGCACATTTTAAGTATAGTGATGCACTTACGCTTGCTGGTGCTTGGCTTATTTGGGCTGTTCGAATGGCTAATTCAAAAGCACGCAATACTACAGGCAAAGATCGGACTCCTAAAAAATTCGGTTCTTGTTGCCGCAAGAGAAAAAGCTCACGGGCCACTTTACTCGTATCACCGTAAGGGCTATCAAAGTTATTTTCTTGCGAAGCATAATAACAGCTAGGACAAACGAAGATTTGATAATGAATAGGATTAACACCATCATAGATAATCATAAAATCAGCTTTTCGTTCCCTAATGCGTATAAAAGAACTTCGCACTCTCGTCGCTTGAAAAATCTGTCTACAGATGGGACATGTTTTTTCCTGAGTAAAAAAAGCGCCTTCAACAGTCATAAGTTAATCATACTCCTTATGTTGATTTTCTTTATCGACATGATAAAATGAAGCAATGGAAGCTTAGAAGTCGCCTAAAAAGGAGGAAAGCAAAGTGCAAAAACAATTTATAGACAAAAAGATAAGTTACGATGGAAGTCAACTATCCTCCCTTTGGGCATATCGCTTTTTTCAGATTCAAGGCGATAGTATTATAGCTTTTTGTGGTCCCTGTCAAGTCGAGCTAGATAAAATGGTAGACTTAGAAGATTATCAAAAAGGTGAAACTATTTACAGTCCTGCAATGCTGCACTTTATTATAGAACACTTTGAAATGGATTTAGAGAAAACAGTACTTCGTCAACGCTTGTTGATGGCCCTAATAAAAGAGGAATTAGAAAAAAAAGGTGCTAACTTTTTGTCTCGACAAGGCGATGACATATATTATAAGGGTAACTTAAAGCTCTCAGTATCAATTGCCACACTTACACCAGTATCAACAATGATTCATGTAGGTCTTAATCTTTGCACTGAAGGGACGCCTGTTCCAACTGTATCTCTATCAGAAATTGGTGAGCTCGATCCTGCAGATTTTGCACATAGAATTATGGTACACTACGCTGAAGAAATGAAAGATATCTATCAAGCTCGATGTAAAGTACGAGGAGTTGAATAACTCATTGTTGGATGGAAAAGCCAATATAGTAGAAATAATGGAATCAGTGCAAGGTGAAGGCCCTTGGTTAGGTTGTCGACAGCTCTTTATCCGCTTTTCAGGATGCAATCTCCACTGTCGTTACTGTGATACCCTTAGGAGTAAAGAAGATGACCTAGCCTTCTGCCAAGTAGAAAAAGCCTGGGGAAGCAAAGAATTCGAAAAGTGGGAAAACCCCGTCGCTATTTCTAACATACTAGAAATAATTAGAGAAAGAAATGGAAAGATTCATGCTCTAAGTTTAACAGGCGGTGAACCGCTACTATCAGCTAGTTATATAGCACAACTTGCACAAGCCTGGGGTCCAGAACGACCACCTTTTTACTTAGAAACGAATGGAACACTTTTTGAGGCTATGGCCTCTATAGCAGATTGTATAGACTATGTGAGTATGGACATAAAACTTCCAGGGTTAACAGGACAAAATCGCTGGCTTGAACATGAACAATTCTTAGATTGCATAAAAGAAAAGGCTGGCTATGTAAAAATAGTCGTAAGTAAGGAAACAACTCAAGAAGAACTAGTGCAAGCAAGTAGGCTTGTTCAGCAGAGAGCTCCAAGATTTCCTATAGTACTACAACCAATCAGCGATAAAGAGGGGAAAACAATTGTAGTGCCAACAGAACTATACAAATACCAATCATGGGCTTTAGAAGAACATGACGATATAAGAATTATACCACAAACACATCGACTGCTTGGCTTTTTGTAATACTTTGCTAGCTTAACAATAAAGCCCATCGCTGAACAGTGTAATAAAAAAAGGAGTTGAACTCAAATGGATTTAGAAAAAATCGAAGTAGCTGTCCGTATGATGTTAGAAGCTATTGGAGAAGATCCGAACCGTGAAGGTTTAGTGGACACGCCTCGCCGCGTCGCTCGTATGTACAATGAAATCCTCTGTGGTTTAGAAGAAGATCCCCAAAGACATCTAGAAGTAATCTTTAATGAAGAACATGAAGAAATGGTGCTTGTTAAAGATATTCCCATCTATTCCCTCTGTGAACACCACTTGCTACCATTTTATGGAGTAGCACATATTGCCTATATACCGGAAGGTGGACGCATAACAGGACTAAGCAAAATGGCACGAGTCATAGAAGGCTTTGCCAAGCGCCCTCAATTACAAGAAAGACTTACTTCTCAAGTCGCAGATTCTATCATGAAAAAGCTAAATCCTCAAGGTGTATTAGTCGTAGTTGAAGCAGAACATATGTGCATGACTATGCGTGGTGTAAAAAAACCAGGCTCACGCACGGTAACATCGGCAGTACGTGGCATTTTTCAGAAAAACCAGGCAACACGCAGTGAAGCTTTTGCCTTAATCCGCAATAGTTAAAAGCATACCTTCAATAAGGAGGTAGAGTGCTATGAATCACCGTCTTTTTACTTATGGGACACTTATGAAAGCAGAGATAATTAAAGACTTCCTGTTAAGAATTCCATCGGAGCCTATTAAAAGTTTACTTAAAGGTTACAAAAAATTTCCTTCACCTTATGGCTACCCTTACATTTTACCAGATAGGAACTGGGAAGTTGAAGGTATCTTATGGGAACAATTGACAGATAAGGACTTGCAAATCTTAGATGACTATGAAGGTCTCTTTGAAAATCCACAACTATACTATCGACAACAAGAAAGTATATACATAGGGCGAAGAATGACAAAAGCTTGGGTATACGTAGGAAATCCAGATTTTTTCCTCAAAGATTAACCATTTATTGCCAATCTGTATACAATGAAAGTAGCACTTACCAATAATTGGTGCAACGTGGAGGCAGACCTATGGAAGTTATACAATATTGTCTCAATTGTTACCTAGACTTAGAGGGACAACAATGGGACATCATAGTATCCAAAAGACCGATACGCGTCTTACGTTGCCCACGTTGTCGGACGCTCCATTCATTATCAAGCCGAAGCAACTTGCAAGAATCTAATCGAATATGGCACTCTCGAAGTTCAATGCAACTGTAATATCGATAGGAGGTTCATGGTTGCGAATCTTATTAACTAATGATGATGGAATTCATGCACCAGGAATTCACGCACTTTGGAAAGCCTTCGATGGGTGGGCTGAGTTATTTGTTGTCGCTCCAGAAGGGGAAAGAAGTGCCACAGGACATGGGATTACAGTACATGAACCCATACGTGTGGAGAAACTACAATTTTCGAACCCCAATTTTCACGGCTGGGCCGTTAAGGGAACACCTACAGACTGCGTAAAACTGGCTCTAGAAGTTTTAATGGAAGAGCCTCCTGATATCGTAATCTCAGGAATCAATAGAGGACCAAACTTGGCAACTGATGTTCTTTATTCTGGCACTGTATCGGCAGCAATGGAAGGTATGATCTATGGCTTTCCTTCCATTGCCGTATCAGTAGCAAGCTGGCAAGACTGTAACTACAATTATGCGGCCACAATTACCAAAGAGGTATGTCATAAAATAGTAGAAAAAGGCCTTACACCTGATACGTTATTAAATATAAACGTACCAGACTTGCCAGAAAAAGAGATCAAGGGAATGAAAGTGACCAAACTAGGCAACCGCAGATACCAAAATATTTTTGATAAAAGAATTGATCCTCGAGGACGAACTTATTATTGGATGGCTGGAGAAGTTATGGATTTAGATTATAGTGATGGAACTGATATCGGTGCCATCAAAGAAGGGTTTATCTCTATAACGCCCATACACTTTGATCTAACTAACTATACGATCTTAGAAGAGGTTCGCTCCTGGTTTACCACTTAAGAATTATTACCTTTTTCTTGCTCTACCAACATTTCTTCTGCTCTTCGAACCATCGCTTTAACCATAGATCCCCCAATCCGACCACCAACACGGCCACAGTCTTTTGATGTCAAAGCACCCCAATAATCATCTTTTATCATAGTTGTGAGCCCTAACTCTTCAGCCACTTCATACTTGAAAGAATCCCTTATAGATTGTGGGAAGATTTTCTTTCCACCAGGGTAGAACTGAGCCATCTCACTTCACCTCCACTTAGTTCGGGAAGAACTCGGTTTTATTTTGCGCTTTCTCTAGTCTGGCAAGTCAATGAAGATGATGGTGCGATACCAAAAAATCACTCCTTATGGGAGTGATTTTTTGTTACCATTTTTTCACAAACCAACGCAAGCCTGGTAAAGAATGAAGATCATCACGAGTCAAAGAACCAAGAAAAGGTAAAGAGATAAGATAGACTAATAGTGAAGGCACAGTGGCCATAAGCAACTTTAGCAAAAGAGGCAAAGGATCTAGCAAATTCGTAAAAAGAAAATGAAAAATGAACATCATCAAGATAGCACCTAAGGCAGGTCGAAAAAGAGAAGTTAATTGATGCAAGGATATCTTCAAATAAAAATAAAGCCAAGCAAAATGCAAAAAGGCTGTAATAATGTTACTAAAACTATAGGCCCAAGCCACGCCTTCTAAGCCAAACTGTGGTGACGAAGCAAGAGTTAAGAAAGTAAGAGCTCTCACCACAGAAGCAAAAACTGTAACTAGTAGAGGGAAAAATACTTTACCCATTCCTTGTAAGATACTTGTCGTCGTTTGATGAAAATAAAGAAATAAAGCACCTATAGCAAGAATACTTAATGATGGGCCTAAGCCCTCTAAATCAAATAATAACTCTGCAATATCCCCACCTACTAGAAACAATATCGACAGGACAGGCCAGCTTACAAGAGCAGTAATACGCAAGGCTTTCATAGTACGATAACGAACAGTTTCACGTTGCTTCAAAGCCCAGCTTTCAGCAATTCCAGGAATCAAGCTAATAGATAGCGGAATGGTAAAAACCGTAGGAATTGTAATCAAAGGAGCGGCCCCACCGTTAAAACTACCAAAAGCAGAAGTAGCTTCAGATAAGGTCATACCAGAAGCTTGTAAGCTTCGAGGAATGAGATAGGCATCAACAGAAAGCATAAGACAGGTGATAATACGAGAAATAGCAATTGGATAAGCGAGAGGCCACAAAGAAAAAAAAGACTGTCTCAAAGTAGTTGTCGTTGGCATATTGATGTGAGACCAGAAAGTTTTTAACCGTCGAAAAAGATGAGGACCAGAAAAAAAAGCAAGACTGATTAAACCAAAAAGTTCACCTAAAGTAATACCAAGGGCAACGCCAGCGGCCGCCCATTGAAGACCCTGTGGCAGAAGTAATAATGCTAAACTTAGACCCGAAACAATTCGTATGACCTGCTCCACAAAGGAAGCAATTGCCGTAGGCTCCATCGCCTGCAGACCTTGACAAAGAGAACGAAGTACGGAAGAAAGAGCTACGAGTAAAATACTAGGCAACAAGACAAGGTATGCTGTTTCAGCTCTAACATCTGCAACAACTTGGGAAAAAAGAAAAGAAGGAAGAAAAAAAGCTATAACAGTTACAGCAGTAGCTATAAGAGTAGTGCTGAACAAAGCTGTGATAACATACTTTCGAACGTTTCCCCACTGACCTTGAGCCGCTTCTTCGGCCACCCTCTTAGTTAGGGCCACAGGAATTCCTGCTGTTGCCAAAACAAGCAAAAGAATATAAATAGGAAAAATCATTTGAAACAAACCTACTGTTTCAGGGCCAATATATTTCATCAAGACAATTTGATTCAAAAAAGCAAGAATACGATTTGCCACAGTAGCAATAAACAAAACCAGAGCTCCATGGGTGAGTACGGTCACCATTTGAGTAATCTCCTTGCAAGAAAATGGGGCTTATTCTAAGTTCTAAGATATGCGTCCCCATCAGCAAGAAGAAGCGGAATCATTTCCAGTTACTTTTTTCGTTAAAAAAAAGGTTTTTTATCATTGAACAGGGAATAAAAAAAGACGGTTCTCTCTGAGTTGGCTGAAAAAATGAAGTAGGGGAATTAAAATGAAAATTGATCTACATCTCCATACCACTGCTTCAGACGGTCAATATTCACCTCAAGAATTAGTGGACAGAGTTATTAAGGCCGGTGTAGACACTTTTTCATTTACAGACCATGAATCAATAGAAGGATATATAGAAGTGGTAGAAGAAGCCACTCAAAAAGGTCTTCAGCTTATTGCAGGAGTCGAACTACTCGTCCATTACCAAGAACAAGAAATTCATCTACTTGGATATGGAATGGATCTAACTGCTACCCACTTTCGAAAAGAACTTCATAAGCTCAAAGAAGAGAGAAATGCTGTAGCACAAGCCATGGTAGCGAAATTACAAAAACTGGGCTTTTCTTTAACATGGGATGATGTAAAAACCATTGCACATCCCCGTGGAACCATAAGCAAAGGACACATTGTTCATGCTCTTCATCGCTGTGGACTTTTGCCTTGCTCGGGTATGGAATTTATCAAACGCTATCTAGATCCGCAAGGCTTGGCATATGTACAATATGGAGCCAACAGCTTTGATTCAGCTGTTGAGCTGATTCGTTCATCTGGTGGTGTTCCTGTAATTGCTCACCCTGGCTTAATTGCTCAACAGTCACTACTGCCGGAATTGCTTGACCGTCATCCTGTAGGAATTGAAGTTTTTTATGCCTATTACGGTGCCAAACGTCAGAAGTGGATAGAACATTACTACGAAATGGCCAAGTCTAAGAAATTACTAATGACTGGTGGTAGTGACTACCATGGTTCTTTTGGTCCTGTCTGCATCGGTGAAGTAGCTGTTCCAGACTGGGTTTACTTTGAATTAGAAGAAGCCATAGCCAAAACACACCACCAATAAGAGACCTCAGCAACAAGGAGCGTGTATCATGATCTGGAATCGCCCAATGGAAACAATGTCTAGAGATACTTTGGCCGCATTACAACTAGAACGATTGCAAAAAACGGTAGAAAGAGTCTATCACAATGTGCCAGCCTACCGTGAAAAAATGCAAGCGGCTCATGTGACGCCAGCAGATATCAAAAGCTTAGAAGATCTGCAAAGATTGCCTTTTACGTACAAACAAGATCTGCGTGACAATTATCCCTTTGGGCTTTTTGCTTCGCCCATGAAAGAAATTGTACGACTTCATGCCTCCTCAGGTACAACAGGCAATCCTACTGTAGTTGGTTATACACGCAGGGACATCAACACTTGGTCCGAGCTCACAGCACGTATGCTTGCTTCTGCCGGTGCTGATGCCGACTCTGTTATTCAAATTGGCTATGGTTACGGTCTCTTTACTGGTGGCCTTGGTGTTCATTATGGTGCCGAAAAAGTGGGCGCTTCCGTTGTTCCTATATCAGGTGGCAATACTAAGCGACAAATTAAGCTTATGGAAGATTTCGGTACAACCCTTTTAGCTTGTACACCTTCTTATGCCCTTTATCTGGCTGAGACGATTGCCGAGATGGGGATAGCAAGAGAAAAGTTAAAGCTAAAAGCAGGTGTCTTTGGTGCTGAGCCCTGGACAGAAGAGATGCGCCGAGAACTAGAATATAGACTGCAAATTTTAGCCATTGATATCTATGGTCTCAGCGAAGTCATGGGGCCAGGCGTAGCTACTGAGTGTCCTGTCAAGAATGGTTTGCATATTGCCGAAGATCACTTTATTCCTGAGATTATTAACGCCGAGACAGGTGAACCCCTCCCTTATGGAGAAGCTGGTGAACTTGTTTTTACTACAATAACCAAAGAAGGCTTTCCTGTTATTCGTTATAGAACTAGAGACATCTCAGTGCTATATGAAGAGCCTTGTCACTGTGGACGTACCCATGTCAGAATGGGTAAAGTAAGCGGACGTACTGATGACATGGTAATTATTCGAGGTGTCAACGTCTTCCCCACACAAGTAGAAAGTGTCCTGCTAAGTTTAGGTCTTACAGAGCCTCATTATGTTTTGGTCATTGACCGTGAAGGTCTTCTGGATACTCTAGAAGTTTGGGTAGAAGTATCAGAGAAGATGTTTTCTGATGAAGTTCGAAAGCTGGAGAAAGTGGAACGTAAGATTCAGCGAGAACTAGAAAGTTTGCTCGGTGTAACAGCAAAAGTTAAGCTTGTAGAACCTAAAACAATAGAGCGGTCGGAAGGCAAAGCCAAAAGAGTCATTGACCGAAGAAAATTAACCAAATAATTTGACTTAATGGTTACTAGAGGAAGCAAAAGTAGAGGGGAGCGCTAACGATGAAAGTACAACAAATATCCATATTTTTAGAAAATAAGTCAGGGCGCTTAGCCACCTTGACCCACACCCTGTCCGAGGAAAAGATCAACATTCGTGCTTTATCAATTGCCGATACAACTGACTTTGGTATTTTACGTCTTATCGTTGATCGTCCTGATGAAGCATACCTAGCTTTAAAAAAAGCAGGCTTTACAGTAAGTGAAACTTCTGTTATTGCCCTAGAAGTACCTGATCATCCCGGTGGCTTAGCCAGCATTATGGAAATCATGGCGGGAGCAGAGATTAATATTGAATACCTTTATGCCTTGCCCGAAAAGAAAACAGACAATGCCCTAGTTATTTTTAGAGTTGAGAAAATCGACAAAGCTATCGAAGTTCTCAAAAACAACGGCATTGTTGTGCTTACAGGGGATAAGGTCTACGGTCTATAAAAAGCTAAGTATTTTTACCATTATCTATAGCTTACAAGACTGGGGTACGATGGTTTTTGAAACATGTGCAAAAGCCATCGTACCCCAATTGATTGCATAAAGTAAGTGGTCCCAAATTTTTTTGTGGAGGGCGATATGAATAATCTGAATCGACGCAATCTACTCATTTTAGGCGTTGTTATTGCTGTTGCACTAGCATTACCATTTTTCAGGTCTATGCTCGATCTCTATGTAAACTACCAGTGGTTTCTTTCAGAAGGGTTAAGCGATGTTTGGACGACTCGCTGGGCAACTAGTTTAATCTTGCATTTGGTAACTGGTCTTTTTGCCTTTGTCTTTATCTTTGCTAACTTGTACTTGACTAGCAATGTAGTAAAAAAAGCCTTAAATTACAATGCTTATGCCGTTAACGAACCTCGACTAGTAGCTTTGGCAGAGTATATAGACCCTAAGCACTTGAACAAAATCTTTTTGGCCATCAGCTTATTTCTAGCTTTTATCGTTTCTCAAGTTATGTCCAATCAATGGCCTAAATTCTTGCTAGCCTTTAATCAACAAGAATTTGCTATTGCTGACCCGCTGTTGCAAAAAGATGTAAGCTTTTACATCTTCCAACTGCCTGTTCTTGAGCTTGTCTATTTTGTATTGTCTACCATTGTGGTTCTTACAGCAGTATTGCTTTTTATTGTCTACCAAGCTGCTAATACTTTGGGATTTGGCAAATTATCTTGGGGAGAATTACCGCGAGCACGCTACCATTTAGCGGCTATTGGTGCATTCTTCTTTTTAATCAAAGCCTTTGGCTATCAACTTGATATATATAACCTTGTCTATTCACCACGAGGCGTCGCCTTCGGAGCTAGTTACACTGATGTACACGCTCAGTTACCTGCTTTTCAGATTCTAACAGTTTTAGCGATACTTACTGCTATTGTCCTCGTTTTCTCTCTCGTTCTAAAGAGAATTCGCTGGGCTCTATATAGTGTAGGAGTGCTAGTCTTAGCTTCATTGTTAGTAGGTCAAATTTATCCCAATATGGTGCAACGCTTTCGCGTAGAACCTAATGAATTTGTGATGGAAAGACCCTACATCGATATGAATATCCAGTTTACTCGTCTAGCTTATGGACTTGACGGTATAGAGCAAGTACCTTTTAGTGCTACTAATAATTTAACAGCCAATGATATTCTAGATAACAAAGACACGATCAACAACATTCGACTCTGGGATTGGAGACCGCTCCAGCAGACTTACAGTCAGATGCAAGAGATTCGTCTCTATTACAAACTAAGAGAAATCGATATTGATCGCTACATGATTAACGGTGAAATGCGTCAAGTCATGTTAGCAGCCCGTGAGTTAGATACCTCAGCCTTACCCACAACAGCACAGACTTGGATTAACCGCCACCTGATTTACACTCATGGTTATGGTGTATCCATGAGCCCTGTAAATGAAGTTACATCTGAAGGTCTACCAACTTTCTTCCTCAAAGATATTCCGCCTAAGGCAGAAGCTGATAGTGTAGAAATTGAGCGACCAGAGATTTACTTCGGGGAAGCAACAGATAATTATGTCATTGTAAAGTCAGCAACGAAAGAATTTGATTATCCCTCAGGTAATGACAATGTCTTTACAACTTACCAAGCTGACGCTGGTATTCCCATCGGATCACTCTGGCAAAGACTTGTTTTTGCCGCTTACTTTGGTGATGTAAGAATTCTTTTATCGAAAGAGATCTTGCCAGAAAGTCAACTACTGATGAATCGAACTATTATGGATCGATTGACTAATGTAGCTCCTTTCTTACGCTTTGACAGTGATCCCTATTTAGTCATTAACGAAGGGCGTCTTGTTTGGATTGCTGATGCCTATACAGCTTCTTCTCAATATCCCTTCTCACAACCAACTCGTGGGACTGGTAACTATATTCGTAATTCTGTAAAAGCAACTGTTGATGCTTATACAGGCGAAATGAAATTTTTCATTAGTGATCCTAATGATCCCATAATTCAAAGTTATCAAGCCATTTTCCCTAATCTTTTTAACTCTATGGATGAAATGCCAGAGAGCTTGCGCAAACACATTCGCTATCCAGAAGATCTCTTCAAAATCCAGTCTCGTATCTATGCAACTTATCACATGCAAGATGCTGGTATTTTCTACAATCGAGAAGACGAATGGAATATTCCTCGCCTCGTCTCCGGTGGAGATAACAACCAGTTAATGGAGCCTTATTACACCTTAATGACCTTGCCAGGTGAAGAAGATCCTGAGTTTATCTTAATGACGCCTTTTACACCAGCCAAAAGAGATAACATGATCTCATGGATGGCCGCTCGTTCTGATGGCGATAATTACGGCAAACTTCTCGTCTATACCTTCCCCAAACAAGAGCTAATTTATGGGCCTGCACAGATTGAAGCGAGGATTAACCAGGATTCTTATATTGCTCAGAATATGGCGCTTTGGAATCAGCGTTCTTCCTCTGTAATTCGAGGCAACTTACTCGTCTTGCCTATCAATGAGTCATTGCTCTACGTACAGCCTTTATTCTTACAAGCAGAGCAGGGAAGACTACCAGCGTTGCGCCGCGTAATTGTTGTCTATGGCGAACGCGTTGTGATGGAAGAGACACTAGATCTAGCCTTGCAGAAAATCTTTGGTCAGAGTGGTCTTTCAGGAACAGGTACTCCTACTAGAACAACTAGCCCTGCTCCAGAAGGTGAGGAAAGCGCTGTAGTAGAAGTAACAGTCTCTCAGCTAGCTACACAAGCTCGTCAAGCTTATGAAGAAGCTAATGAACGACTCAAAGCAGGCGACTGGAACGGTTATGGTGAGAAACTACAAGAATTAGAGCGTCTATTACAGGACTTAGAGAGAAGAGGGCGCTAAGCAAAGATAATTAGAGCACTTTCCAAAACATTACCAGTGCACCGAGATAATGAACATGTTATAATTACGACAAGCAAAGATGATGTAGAGATTATTGATGATTTGCCTGCCGTGTGCGTCAGCCCCTTTGTGTTTTAACCTACATTATACAAACGGGAGCCAATATCTAGTTGTTGCAGTCAGACCTGCTACGAGTAGGAAGACTAAGACATCTGTGAGGCGCCCACCTGCGAGAGGCAGGTTTTAAAACCTTGGTGGCAACGGCATAGGCGGGCCTTCTCAAAAAAAGAAAAGGAACAGTGAGTTAATCACTGTTCCTTTTTTATTGTTCTTTAATAACTTTTCCCTCAAAGCCTCTATTGAAGCCCTTTATTAATAGAGTCCTTCAGCGTAGTTCTTTTGTAAGCTTACATAATCGGTTTTGCCACTACCAAGCAGAGGAATGCTTTCTAATTGAACAATCTTAGAAGGCACCATTAAAGGAGAGTGGCCTGCTTTTACAATATAATCTCGCAGTAAGCCTATAGTAGCTTGAGGAGAAGTTGTAAATAGCACGATCTCTTCACCCTTACGACCACCGCTAGTACGAATAGTAGCTACTTCAGTTGTATCTAAGCATGTTGCTACAAGTTCTTCTACTAGATTCAAGGAAACCATTTCTCCACCTAGCTTGGCAAAGCGTTTTACTCGCGACAAAATGGACATAAAACCATCTGCGTCAATATCAACTAGATCACCACAATCATACCATTCTTCGGCAGGAACAAAACCTTTACCGTGAAGCAGATAACCTTCCATTACATTAGGACCTCGGACAAATAACTTGCCACCTTTTTCAATACCTTCTATAGGTTCTAAGCGATAATCAATATGGGGAAGAAAATAGCCAACAGAACCAGCTTTATAATAGATTGGTGTGTTAATGCTAATAAATGGAGAAGCTTCCGTACAACCGTAGCCTTCAAGAGGTCGCAAGCCATACTTATCAAGGCTGAGTCGACGAGTTTCTTCTTTTAGCTTTTCGCCACCGACAATGAAATAACGCATAGCTTGAAAATCAAAGGGATGGCCATTTTGAAGATAACCATGAAGAAAAGTAGCAGTAGCAAAAAGTATGGTGGCCTTAATGTTATAAGCTATTTCGGGAATGGCCTTGTAATGAAGAGGAGTGGGATAGAGATAAAGATTAAGACCTGTTAGCAAAGGAATAAAAGCACCTTGCAAACCAAAACTATGAAACATAGGTAAAGGATTTAGCAAAGTATCTTTTGCCGTAAGATCAACAACACCAACAGCTTGCAGTAGATTAGCCCGAATATTATCATGACGAAGAATAACGCCTTTGGGCTTACTTTCGCTACCTGATGTAAACAGAATTAGCTGATTCTTACCCTGCACAGCTTTACGTTTTTGAACATAAGAGCTTAAGGCTTGCAACTTTTCAGTAATACTAATAGAAGATTTCACATCTTCAAGATAAACAATATTTACTTTTTCAGAAAGCTTATCAATAAGAGCACTTAACTCTGCTTTTTCCACAAAAAGCTTAGAAGTAAGAATAGTTTTAAGCTCGGCAGTTTCACAGCAATCAAGTAACCCTTGTGGGCCCATAGTGAAGTTTAATATAGCAGGTGTAATGTTTTGACGAAAAAGTGCAAATAAAGTAATGACATGACCTATTGAATTAGGCAATAAAAGACCAACTCTTTCCTCAGTGGGGAAGAGTTTTTTTAATTTATCACCTAAAGCATAAGCACCCATAAGCAGGTTTTTGTAAGTAGCTTTTTGACTGATGTCTTCAATAATTTGACGATTATAGCCATAGATAGTTGCTGTACGCAGTAGTTCGTCAAAAAGATTTATACCCTGGCGATGACGAGCGCAAAAAGTAGCTCGTAAGAGAGCTTGAGAAATTTTTCTTGTAGCTAAATCTTTTTGATTTTTTGAACTTTTACCATCTTCAGAAAGTGAAAAAGCCTCATCTACATAAATCGTAATTTCAGGAAAACTATGTTGTGGTAGTTTATCGTCTAAGCAAGTATAAGGAGTAAACTGCGTTCCTTCAATTCCAATAGGATAAATGGTAGCGCCTGTTTTTAAGGCAATATAAGCATAGGGCTCATAAATTTTGAGCAATCCATTAGTCATCGAAGGGCGATCTTCAGGAAAAACAATAACATTTGTTCCTTCTTTGATCTTCTTCATAACTTCACGCAAAGAGTTGGGATTATCTAACTCAAAAGTCATATGTTTGCGAAGGCGAAAAGCTTCTTGATAAGAAGATACTCTATTTTTATTAACTAGAAAAACAAAATCTTGCGGTAAAAACATAGCCAATAAAAGAGCATCTAAGGGGGAAAAATGATTTGCCATAACTATAAGGGGCTTGTTACTATTGTTACTACTTTTAATGCGATCTAAGTTAATTAACTTAGGTGGGAATAGACGAAACAAAAAATTATGGTAATAGCTTGGTATGGAATTCACAAACGACCCCCCTCTTAAATTGTTAGGATAAGTATAACAAAAGAAGGCAAGAGAAAGAATCACTAATTATTACAACTTAATATACCGACGAAGATAGCAATGTGACAAATGTCACTTTCACAAAAGGTCATGTGCAACTTATCACAAAGTTGTGTGATCAGCGATAATGTTGTTAAGGTAAATGAGATCAAGCTCAGAAAGGACGTGAAAGAAAATGGAGATTCCAACTAGTCGTCGCAAAGCTCTTAAAGCATGTTTCCTCACAGGGATTGGCTTAGCCTTAGCTACCGTGGAAGGAAGTCTTCCACAAAAGATACATCCCCGTCATGCCAATGCCTCACAGAACCGAGAGGAAGGTCTACAATTGAGCTTTCTCTTTGATCAGAACCGTTGTACTGGATGTAAACTTTGCGCAAGGAGCTGTAAGCAAGCTAATAACTGGGAAAAAGGTGTTGAATGGCGTAAAGTTATTCAAGATCCCTCCACCAAAGGCGCTAAGATGCCTCGAGATAAAACCTTATTATCCATAAGCTGTAACCATTGTGCTAAACCTGCTTGTGCTTCTGTTTGTCCTGTTAAAGCTTACAGTAAAAGAAAAGAAGACGGTATTGTCGTTCAAGACCAAGGAAAGTGCGTTGGCTGTAAGTATTGTCTCTATGCTTGTCCTTATCAAGCCCTTTCTTACGGAGAAGAAACTAAAACGGTCAGTAAATGTCACTTCTGTTATGAACGACAAGATCAAGGCGAAATCCCAATTTGTGTTGATAAGTGCCCCACAGGAGCTCTGCAAATGGGAGAACTAGATTTCTTGAAAAGAAGAGTAGGAACGATTCAACAAGTTGGCAATCTACCCAATCCATCTATAGTAGGTAAACCTTCAATTATCATCGTTCCCAAAAGAGCTTTACCAAAGTAAGACCATCCTGCCAAACCTAAAAGGAGGTGTTTCCGATGGAACAATCAGCGCCTTGGGGAATGCTTGTCGTAGTCTATCTCTTTCTTGGTGGCTTAGGTGCAGGTGCATACCTGACAGCCTATGGAGCAGAGAAAGGCTATTTTGGTACTATACCAGGACTAGCAAAAGCAGGTTATCTAATATCAGCACCAGCCGTTGCTATCGGTTGTGTTTTATTAGTTTTTGACTTAGGGCAAGGATTACTAAAACCTTGGCTTATTCCTGGAATGCTTATGAACTTATCTTCAGTTATGACCTGGGGATTTGTAATTCTATCGCTCTTTGTAGTCGTAGCTACGCTTCACTTATACTTACATTGGAAAAACATAGAAGCTCCAAAATACTTGTTGTCGCTAGGTGCTTTCCTAGCAATTGCTACAGCCGTTTATACAGGCTTTCTCCTCTCTGTGATTAAAGCTGTACCCCTATGGAATAACCACTTAATTCCCCTCATTTTCCTTGCCTCAGCCATGTCTACAGGACTTTCAGCTTCCATGTTACTGGCTCACTATCTGAAAAAAGTAAAAGTAGAAACAACTAAAGTAGACAAAGCCCACTTTTACATTATCGCCGCTGAAAGTATTCTTCTATTTGTTTTTCTAGCTATGGCTATCAGTGGATTCAAAGGTCTAGTAGCCCAACAATCAGCCCAAAACATCATAATAGGTTCGTTAGCGCCTTTCTTCTGGATAATTTTCTTCTTAATTGGCTTAATAGCACCACTGGCCATCTTTGCCCATAACACTTTCCGCGAGAACAAGCTATCTCACAACTTAGTGCTATCAGGCGACATTGCTGTTGTCCTTGGCGGGTTTTCCCTTCGCTACTTAATTATTGCGGCGGCCATACCAGCTTGGTCTGGCACATTACTGATGTAACAATCAATAGAAAGGAGGCGTTACCGTGGATAAGAACAGTAAAAAAATCGTTCTTGTCGCTTTTATCGTAGTTGCCCTAGGACTTGTCCTTACAGCTTGTGGTGTTGGTTCTCTTGCTACATCAACGGTTGTTACCATGGACATAGGAGAAATTCACGGGACACCGCTTGCAATGAAGGGCAAAGAAGGTTTTGTAGGTCCTGACGAATGTATCGTCTGTCACGTAAACGAACATAAAAATTGGGAAGACTCCTGGCATACCCAAAAAGCTCTGTGGGGACCTTCTTTTGACACAGCCTATAATAATGATATCTATGACTGGGTTATTCAAGAGTGGGATAGTCTGGAAACATATATGATTCTAGACAAAAAAGATAACAACACCAACTATGTAGCTGTAGAAAAAGTAGCCTGGGAAGATGTAGACTTTATAATTGGCAAAACTTACAAACAACGTTACATGACTTACTATGATGGTGAGCCTAGACAAGCTTATCTGCAGACAACAGAAGATGGAGGCATCTCCTGGACAATTGATAAATCGGTAGTAGTAGAATTTCCTGGTAACAAAGAAAGAGCTGGTTACAAATTCTTAGCTATTGAGACAAGGCCCAAAGAAGGAAGCCTCAATAATAACAATTATGGTGAATTTCGTTCCTGGCAAGAACGTTGCATTAGCTGTCATACCACTGGCTTTGACCCTGACGCCTGGAATCAAGCTAAAGCAGACTTCGTAGCAGGAGAGCGTGAAGACTTACGTGACATCTTCGTAGCTGATATTCGCGTTTCTTGTGAAAGCTGTCATGGACCTGGACAAGCACACGTCAACGATCCAATTGCTGGTAATATTATCAATCCAAGAACGATTGAAGAAACAGAACAGCGTTTACTAGTCTGTCAGCAATGTCATACTAGAACAAGTACAAATACTATGTACGGCAACGGTGCTAACGATAATCGTGGCTTAGTCCTAGGAGAGCATACTTATGAAGATGTCATGTCTTACGTTCGACCAGCCTGGGGAACAGGCAATAGAAACGTCGCACCTGATGGCAAAGGTCGACGGGGTCACCAACAAGATATGGATATCATGCTTAGCTACTACATCAACGGTCCACGAAGTAATCATGCACGATTAGCCTGCTTTGATTGTCACAATGCCCATCGAGTTGGTACTAATATCGATTTTCCCCAGACTTATGTAAAGCCAGAAATGACTTGTTTCACCTGTCATGGCTCACGAAGTGAAGATTTTATGTCTGTACTTAACGGAGCAGAAGGTTGGCCATCTTATGGTTTTGACAACTGGGGCAGTTTAGGTGGTCGCAGTGGTACTAAACAGCACGTCTTTAACTATGATGAAGAAGGTCGCGCTTTCGGTTTAACTCCAGAACAATACGTATGGGCAGTTCGAAAAGACGCCACAGACCTCAAAGACCCCAAGAGCTGGGAATCTATCTGGCCTTGGGAAAAGAATAGCTACGCTAAAGGAAGACAGACTTATACTGGTCCAGAACCATGGAAAGTTCACTAACAACATTCATTGTCAGAAACAATAGATATTAGTAGGAAAGACAGCCCTTATAATTAAGGGTTGTCTTTTTCAACTTTATCAAGCTTGTTTTTTACTGCGTAGACAGCCGCTTGTGACCGGTGAGAAAAGTTTAGCTTCTGTAAAATATTACTTACATAATTACGTACCGTTTTTTCGCCAAGAAAAACTTCCTTGGCAATTTCTTTGTTTGTCTTACCTTGACCAATTAAAGCCAAAATCACTTTCTCTTTATCGGTAAGCGATTCAATTTGTCCTTTTTCACCTCTAAGGCGATTCCAAACTTTAACAATCATTTCTGGTGGAATCAAAGATTCACCTTGCATTACTTTTTCAATTGCCTCGATAAGACCTTGACTTCCAATCTGCTTTAACACATAACCTTTAGCACCGGCCATAATTGAAGCGGCTACAGCATCTTCATCAGCATAAGAAGTAAGCATTAATACTTTAATCTGAGGTTGCTTATCTAATATTTCACGACAGGCTTCAATACCTGACTTTCCAGGCATGCGTATATCCATAACAATCACATCAGGAATAGCTTGTTCAGCTTCCATGCAAGCCAGATCACCATTATTTGCCTCAGCAACAACAGTAATGTGAGGAACACGATTTAGTAAGGAAGTTAAACCAAGTCGAACAATTTCGTGATCATCTACTATCATGACGCGAATCACTTTTGGACTCCTTTCCATCCCGATAAGGGAAAAAAGCTTCTATTAATGTGCCACCTTCTGGTGGTGATATAACTTCTAAATGACCTCCAAGGCGTAAAGCCCGTTCTTCCATAGAAGTAATTCCAAAGCCAAGTCGCTGTTTGGAAGGAATACCAACACCATCATCTTGAATTTGCAAGTGGATTTCATCACCAAAGGCGATCATAACATTTATCTCACTTGCTTTAGCATGACGAAGCACATTAGTAATCGACTCATTGACAATCAGCAGAATATTTTCTTTTAACTGCGTTGATAAAAAGGTAGGCTCTGCACCTAAAATTTTATACCTTATAGAAAGAGAAGAAGCCTTTCGAAAAAACATGAGCCGTTCTTCAATAATATCTATTAAAGTTCCTTTTATAATGCGAAGAGGTCTCAAATCATGTACAAAAAGTCTAATCTCTACAATAATAGAATTGAGGTGACCCATGACACGATCTAAGCTTTCCTGAGCTATCTTTTCTTTTTCCTTTTCCTCCAATAGATAACGAGTGTTTTCTAACACTAAGCCAATACCATAAAGATTTTGAATCACACCGTCATGAAGATTTTGACTAATCCTCTCTCGCTCTGACGATAAAGTTTGCTTGCGTTCTGCTTCGTCAAGACGACGGTGCATCTCAGCGTTAAAGAGACTGAGAATATGGATCGTAAAATAAGCCATAGCTAATCCACAAAAAGCTCGGAAGATCGGGACAGGAATACGAAAAATTTCATAAAAAATTTGCGTGTTGATTACAGAAGCAGGAAAAAAAGGTGCAGGAGGAACAACAAGACCTCCTACAAAACCATAGAGTAAAAAAGCAAGAGCGGCCCCATAAACATGAAAGCTTAGCTTTCTACGAACTATTTGTTCCCATTCTGTTTTTTGTTGCAAAATGACAAGACCTGCCCAGATTGCTCCCGGTAAAGCTAGTAGATAACGTGACCCTATCTCACTAAAACGAATCCACCAGAAAGGATTATCCGTTGGTATTAAATATCGAAAGAAAAGAAATATCAAAAGCCATAGCAAAAAGAGAGAAATAGATAGCAAATGCAGTTTGGGCGAACCGCCTTGTGTATGAACATGAAGGCTTACCGAAAACTGTAAAAGAAAAGCGAAAGAAAGAGCAATAAAAAAAATCTCCACAACTCTTTGATAATAAAGCAACTCAAAAGCGACTCGGTAGACCTCCTGAATGGAAATAAACATCATACCCCATTCAGCAAAACCATGAACTATACCAAAAAGTCCTAACCATAAAAGAGGTTTAGCTAGGGTAAGATTACCGAATCTAATACGTAAAGCAAAAATAAACAAACCCATAGAAAAAAAAGCAAGACCGTAAAGGAAGTATACTAATATAACAGTCATTAAAGGAAAGATATCGTGCATGGACTAAAGAACTCCTTCGTTCATCCTTTAAGTCTAAAGTCTTACTCGATTAAGCACTTTTATTAGCATGTCCTTAAGAAGGCGATTCTGTTCGCTTGCTCTCTGGACAAAAGTTCCTTCCTGTGCTAATGTCTAGCCATTAGTTCGTTTCTTTAGACGGGAGGAACAAAATGATAATTGGTGTCGATATTTGCAATACAATTGCACAAGTCAACGAAGCTTTAGCACTTCACTTTCTAGGTACATCGAAAGTACCAGATGACTTACAAAAACAGAGACAGTGGAATTTACCAGGGCTAAATCCCGATTTTTTTCGTTCTCCTGAAGGAATGAACTTACTTAGTCAGGCTAAACCTTATGAAAAAGCTTCAGAAGTGCTGAACAGCTTTATCTATAAAGGTCACAAAATCGTATATATTACAGCAAGACCTCAAGAGACAGAATTAGTAAGCAGGCGCTGGCTACGTCAACATAATTTTCCCTTGGGAGACATCGTACATAGCCATCAGAAAGGCGAGAGCTGTCTGGAAAAAGGTGTTACCTTCATGATAGAAGACGATCCCTTTTATGCAGAACAAGTAAAAAGAGCAGGCATTCCTGTATTTCTAGTAAGACAAAGATACAATGTGGACTTTCCAGCGCCTAAGATGGACTGGAAAATAGCTGGCTTTATTCTGCCTAAAGCTATACCTATGATGAAAAGAAACGAAAGGAGCTAATAAGAAGCTAACAATGGAACCAAATGCTTATCAATATGAATTAGCCTTTCAAGTACGAGATTATGAATGTGATTTACAAGGCATCGTCAATAATGCCGTCTACTTAAACTATCTCGAACATGCTCGTCATGAATTTATGCATGAAAAAGGAATCGACTTTGCGGCTTTACATAAGGAAGGTAAAGACTTAGTCGTTGTACGCATGGAAGTAGATTACAAGCACTCACTAACAAGCCGAGACCGCTTCGTTGTTCGGATAAAGGTCAGTAAAGAAAGTCGATTGAAAACTGCATTTTATCAAACCATCTATCGCTTACCTGATGAAAAAGTTGTTCTAAAGGCGAAAGTAGTAGGTGTATGTCTTCAACAGGGTAAACCTGTCCTCTTTTCTGACATCGACAAATTAATAATACCGTCAACTTAATATTCAGCAAAGTAAAGAGCTTATGTCAAACCAGACATAGGCTCTTTACTTTGTTAGAAGAAAAAAGTAAAAAAAGTTTCATCTAAAATATTCGAAAAATTAAAACATTAGCAGGAAAAAGAATGTCAATTGCAGAAATATGAGAAAAAAGAAGAAAAATATAACAATATTGATTTTTAATGGTATTGACTAAGCTGTTTTTTTCAAAGTAAACCCAAGTAAGAAAGCAGGGGTAAAAATATCATTTTTATAAGGAGGTACTGCCATGCCTTATAGACGCTTAGAAAACTTTGTGGTCGAAGATGAAAAGCTTTTTTTTAAGGTATTTAAAACAAACCCCTGCATTATGTCAATATCAGAAATAAACAGCGGAATGTACTATCGAGTTAACGATGCTTTTTTAACAGCATTAGGTTATGACTTGGAGGAAAGAAGAAAGTACTGGATTAGGTCTTGCAATTTCTTACAATATCGTTGAGCGTCACGGTGGAAAGATAGAAGTTCGAAGGAGGTCAAGAGATACTTGTTTTTCAGTTATTCTGCCGATTAAAAGCTCATAAAAATAGCGAATTCCGACAAATTTTACAACCACAAGATGCTATAATCGAATATAATTAACCTATTAAATACTATTATAATGTATTAAAGGTTATCAAAGACAAAAAGTGGAGTGAGTGTGGTTGTGTAGAAATAATTGGGAACTAAATTATGAGAATTCAATTCAAGGATTGGACATAAATTTTTACACAGCCTTAGCCAAGCACTCTCCTATAATGACGTGGCTAGCTGACGAAAAGGGCGATCGAATTTTTTTCAATCAACGCTGGTTAGACTACCGCGGAAAAACAATAGATGAAGAAAATGAAAAGGGCTGGCTCTCAGGTATTCACCAAGAAGATCGAGAATTGATTATAGAAAAGTATGATCATGAGTACCAAGAGGGCAAGTCTTATCGTGTTGAATATAGATTACAACGTTATGACGGAGATTATCGTTGGTTTGTAGATGAGATAACACCTTTTTACTCTTCAGATAACAGTCTGCTTGGATATATTGGCTACTGTACCGATATAAGTGACTACAAATTAAGCGTAATCAAAAAAGAACTTCAAGCAGAAAGAAAATTGAGAGAAAGTGAAGAGTTATTACGAGCTATTACCGACAATATGCTAGATATGGTCTTAATGACCGATGATAGTTTTATCATACAGTTTGCAACACCTTCTATTGAAAAAGGTCTAGGTTTAAAACCTGAAGAAATAGAAGGAACATCTATTTTCTCTTACATTTACGAAGATGATCTACCCCATGTGAAAACAAAGGTAGAAGCAGCTCTTAGTGGCGAGGGGCAAGGTTCAGCTATCTTTCGCTATAACCATAAAGCAGGTCATATTGTATGGATTGAAGCTACAGGGAAAGTATTCCACAACCAGAAAGGTCATATGGTTGGTGCTGTATTTACAAACCGTGTTATTACAGAGCGAAAAGAAACAGAGGAACGATTGGCTTATCAAGCTCGTATACTAGTCAATGCATTAAAAAAAGCAGAAAAAGCAACTAAAGCAAAGTCTGAATATCTGGCAATGATAAGCCATGAAATCCGCACGCCCATGAACGGCGTTGTTGGGATGACAGAGCTATTACTTGATACAACACTAGGAGAAGAACAAAGGGAGTTTGCAGAAACCATATACAACTCAGCAAATTTAACGCTTGCTATTATTAATGACATCTTAGATTTTTCTAAGATCGAAGCAGGAAAAACAGAACTAGAAATTGTAAACTTTAATATACGTCAAATTATTGATGAGACAGTAAAGATGTTTGGTAGAAAAATAAAAGAAAAAGAAATATCTCTGGAGACAAATATTGATCCAAAAGTTGCTACCAACTTAAAAGGTGATACAACTCGCTTGCAACAAATCTTATTTAACCTTATTGGTAATGCTGTTAAATTCACAGAAAAAGGTAAAGTGTCTGTGAACCTAACTGTAGATAAATCAGATCATCAGAGGCAATGGCTTAGATTTACCATTCAAGATACAGGAATAGGCATAACGGATCATCAACAAAAAAAGCTATTTCAACCATTTACTCAAGCAGAGCGATTAATTGCCCAAAAGTACGGAGGAACAGGCTTAGGTCTTTCCATTTGCAAAAAACTAACTGAACTTATGGATGGAAAGATTGGCGTAGAGAGCAAAAAAGGAGAAGGTTCTACCTTCTGGTTTCAAATACCAATGACTATAGGTAATCCCCAAGAACTAGATATAGTGCCATATAGAACTAGTTTAGCAAATGGAAAAGCGAAGGTATCAAAAGACAAGTCTTCTGTTTTAATAGTTGAGGACAATGTCGTTAATGCAAAAATATCTACAATGCAGTTAAAAAAGCTAGGTTTCCAAGTAACAGTTGTTACTAATGGGCAAGACGCATTAGCAGCTATAGAGAAAAATGACTACTGTGCAATCTTCATGGATTGCCATATGCCCGTAATGGATGGATTAGAAACAACAGGTTATATTAGACGAACTAATAAAGGCAGAAATATCCCTATTATTGCTTTGACTGCTAGTGTTATTGATCAAGATAAAGAACGATGTCTTTTAGCTGGTATGAATGACTATATAAGCAAACCTACAAGCATAGATAGATTAAAAAAAGTTATTGATCGTTGGATCACAACGTAACAGAAGAGCAGGTTAGAATAAAACCTGCTCTTCTCATTTAAAGAGATAGGCTCGTTTTACGATCATAAATTAAAAGACAAAAAAATAACACTAGCAAAAAAGTGCATTAACTCGTAAAATTAATATAGAGATCTATTTATAACCAGCTACCTGAGAGGAGCGGTGTTATGGACTCCCCTTTTTATAAAACTTTTTTTGACTATTCTTCAACGGGATTCGCATATCACCGGATATTGTACGATGAAAATGCTAAAGCCTATGACTTTGTATTTCTAGAAGTTAACCGACAATTTGAAAAAATGACAGGTTTGACAGCAGAGGCTGTGAACGGCAAAAAAATTACAGAAGTTTTACCAACTATAGCTACAAATCTTATAAGAGAAATCTCTTCCTATAGCAAAGAGGATTTACAAAAGGAAACTATAGAGCTAAATGTTTACTCTAAGAAATTACACAAATGGTTTAGAGTATCCTTCATTTCACCAGAAAATAACTTTCTTATAACCACTCTTACAGACATAACAAACTACAAATTAACAGAAGAAGCGCTCCGTGAAAGCGAGCGTCGACTTAGTTATGCCTTGTCCGCAACAGGAGAAGGCATTTGGGACTGGGATTTAAGAACGAACATGGTAAGACATAATTCTACTTGGTGCAAAATACTAGGACTCGATGAAAGATTTTTGGAGCACCGTCTAGATGACTTTTCCAGTCTACTGCACGAAGATGATCAGAAAGAAGTCATGAAGCGGATTCTAGACTGCTTAGAAGGCAATAGCTCCTATAAAAGTGAACATCGTATGAGGGTTACTGGCAATGTAATATGGGTTTCTGATCGAGGTAATGTAGTAGAGTGGAATGAAGCAGGACAGCCAATTCGCATGGCTGGATCGATAGTTGATATTACAGAGCGCAAAAAAGTAGAGAAAGAATTACGAGAAAGTGAAGTTCGTTTTCGTGCCCTCTTCGAAGATTCTACAGATTGCTACTTACTAATCATAGATGGGATAATCAGTAATTGTAACAAAGCGGCAGTGAAGATGTTTGGTGGAAGTCGCCAAGATATTATCGGCCAAAGACCAGAAACTTTTTCCCCCTTCTTACAACCTGATGGCAAAGAATCAGCGCAATCGGCAGCTGAAAAGATTGCAATAGCACTGAAAGAAGGACAAGCACATTTTGAGTGGCTGCACCGTCGATTAGACGGAAGCGACTTCTGGGTAGAAGTATCTCTTTCCACCATATATATAGATGGTAAAACGGCACTTTTTACGACTCTAAGGAACATATCAGCACGTAAAAAAGCAGAAGAAGAAATAAGAAAGCGAGACGCCTTACTAGAAACGATAAGTATAGCTGCTGAAGAATTTCTTAAAACAAGTGAATGGGAAAAAACACTTTCAACAGTTCTACAGCGCTTAGGAGACACAACAGGCGTTAGTAGAGTATATGTACTCAAGAACTACTTCGATTTAGAAGGACTAGTTATTTCACGCTTAAACAATGAATGGTGCGCACCGGGTACTAAAGCACTTATCAATGAATCTTCTCTACAAAGTTTAGATTGGCATCAAGAAGGACTTACGCGATGGGTCGAATCTTTTCAACAAAATAAAATTATTAACAGCCATATTCACGACCTTCCTTTACAAGAGCAAGCTGTTTTCCAAAAGCTACCCGTACAGTCCATTCTTGCTGTACCTATTTTCGTAGAAAAAGGCTGGTGGGGCATAGTATGTTTCGACCAATGTATTCATTGTCGAAGCTGGACAGAAGCAGAAGTTGATGCCATCGGTAGCTTTGCCAATATACTGGGATCAGCTATTGAAAGAATTCAAGGAGAGCAAAAATTAATCAAAGCAAAAGAAGAAGCTGACAGTGCCAACCAGGCCAAATCTGAGTTTATGGCTAACATGAGTCATGAGATTCGCACCCCTATGAACGGAATAATTGGTATGGCAGAATTATTAATTGATAGTCCCTTACTTGCCGAACAAAAAATATATCTAGAAAATCTAACTCACTCTGCCTATTCCTTATTAAATATCTTGAACGATATTTTAGATCTATCCAAAATTGAATCAGGCAAACTTCATATTGAAGAAGTAGAATTTTCGCTTCTCATGCTCGTGGAGAAAGTTGTTCATCTTTTTGCAGTGCCTAGTCACGACAAAAAATTAGAGATTATGCTCATTTACCACGAAGAAGTACCGACTAGTGTAATAGGTGATCCACTGAGAATTCGTCAGATCTTAATCAACTTATTAAGCAATGCTGTAAAATTTACCAGACAAGGAGAAATAATACTCGAAGTAGAAAAAGTTATAGCAACATCAGAGGAGCAAGATAAGATCCGTTTTTCCGTTAGTGACACCGGAATTGGTATACCTTTAGAAAAACAAGAAGCAATTTTTGAAAGTTTTAGTCAAGTTGACAATACTATTACTAGACAATTTGGAGGCACTGGCCTTGGTTTAACAATCGCCAAAAATCTTGTACATCTAATGAATGGTTCTATCAAGGTAGAAAGCGAACAAGAGCAAGGGAGTACTTTTACCGTAGAGTTACCTTTAGTGGAAGTACTAGAAACGAAAGCAGAACCTGCTGAGCAAAACTTACCTTTACAACGGCTTTTGATAGTTGACGATAATCAAAAGAGCTGTCAACTATTAAAAAGCATTTTCGAAAAATTACAAATACCAGTACGAGAAATTGCCTTTAATGGCATGGAAGCACTCGAAAAGATAGCAAAAAATAATAGGAAAAATGAGCCTTTTGATTTAATCCTCTTAGATACCCAAATGCCTGGTATGAATGGTTATGAAGTAGCTGACAAAATTCATGAGCAAAGCAAGCAAAGCCCTTCTCCCAAGATAATTTTTCTAACCTCACAAACAGAGCTAAAAAAAGATGGTACCAATCGACCTCTTCAAGCAGGAGAACAGCGTCTTTTCAAACCTGTAAAAAAACAAGAGCTCTACAATCTATTAAAAATTACCCTAGAAGAGAAAGCATTACCTGAAAAGCAGAAGAACTCAACTACTCCTCTTTGCAGGCCCTTTTGCCAAGGCAAAGTGCTGGTAGTAGAAGATAATCCCGTTAACCAGTTAGTTATCAGTAAGTTTTTACAACGTTTAGGATGTCAGTTACTTCAAGCAGAAAACGGTAAGGTAGCTATCGAACTATTTAAGAAGCAAAAAATTGATCTTATTTTTATGGATCTCCATATGCCTGAACTAGATGGCTTAGAAACAACTCGAATAATTCGCAACTTAGAAAAAGGAAAGTTCCATACGCCAATTATTGCCTTGACGGCTGATGCCATGAGCGGTGATCGTGAAAAATGCATCTCCGCTGGAATGGATGACTATATCTCCAAACCCTTTAAGCAAGAAGATGTTGTAAAAGTATTGAAAAGTTACAATTGTCTCATAGACAAGGGAAGTGACAGAGCAGAAGAAAAGGCTTAGAAAGAGAAAAAGCCAGATGGCCTTCGTTAAAAGGCTATCTAGCTTTTTTTATTAAGAGCGAACAGGCCATGTATTTTTACAATCAGAACAATGGTGAGCCGATTTACCTTTATAAATCTTCAAAGCCATAGCCCAAGGCAGTATAGCACCTAAGAAGATCAAAGGATGAATTACTGCCAAGAGAAGAAAGATAAGCGTACCAAGAACAAAAACAAATAAGGCCATAAAAGTATTACTCACATTTTTAATATTTGAACTTTGACACTTAGGACAAGTGACAGCACCATAATCCATAATAGGTTCTTCAGTAGTCGCTTTAGTGGCCATAGCGGCGGTGGCTTTCTTTTTCTGCTCTAAAGTTTTCCTTTTCTTACTCATATCCTACTCCTTTTGCTCGTTATACTGTACTATTTTCGACAATAACCTTTTTTTCTCCTGCAACATTGTTAAGCTATTGAAGGCATTGTCTATGATGCTAAAAAGACTTTTTCAAGATGTGTAAAATGATATGATATAAAAAGATAAAACCTACTTTGGATTGAAGGAGCTACTATGAGCGAAAGAAAAACTATTGAAGGTCTTGTGCAAGTTTATACAGGTACTGGAAAAGGAAAAACAACAGCGGCCCTAGGCCTTGCTTACAGAGCAATTGGACATGGCTTTAGAGTATGTTTTATACAATTTTTGAAAGGAAGTAGTTATACTGGTGAGCTACTTACTTCACAACGATTAAAACCGGACATAGATTTTTATCAATTTGGCCGTGGCTGTCCCTTCTCATCTATGATACGAAGTGGAATGCGCAAATGTAATGGCTGTGGAGAATGCTTTTTCAAAGATAACAAGAAGAAAGAAGAAAATAAAGAATTTGCTCACATGGCCTTAAGTTTTGCTGACGATGTAATTAGTCAAGCAAAATATGATCTTGTAGTCTTAGATGAGATTAGTAATGCTTTGCGCTACGATTTCATATCTGTGGAGCAAGTTATTGCCCTGATCGAAAAAAAACCAGCTCCTGTAGAGCTGGTATTAACAGGTAGAGGTATACCAGAAGAAATATTAGACCATGCGGACTTGGTATCAGAAATCCATGCTCGTAAGCATCCTTTACAAAAAGGAATAAAAAGTCGAAGAGGTATAGAATACTAAGAATACCTATTTTTCTTTTAAGTATATAACTAAGTCAAAAGATCCAATGGATGTCTTCAAGCTTAACAACAAAGCTTTCTCATTAGACATTGAAGTAGATTTATAGTCTCCAACAAAAATCTGTGGAGGCACAATATCACAACTATATTGATTAGTACTTAACAATGTAAGGGCATTACCACCAATAATATTGGCAACCTCGCCTAAAGCAGACGACACAAAACTATCAATCTCATCCATAGCCATTCCCGACATGATCTTAACCATTTCCAGAGTCATTTCTCTAGGAAAGCAAAACATAATAGTTCCGCGTAGATCACCAGTTACACCAAGGATGACATTAGCATCTCGACTAATAACCCCTTCTACTAACTGTAAGGACTCTTTTTCTGTTTCTAAGTCAAGCATCAAATTAAAGACATCTCTAGTAGCCTGATAAAAGGAATTTACATACTCTGCTTTCATATGTTTTTCCCTCCCTGGCTATTTACATAATGTCCAATTTTCTGGTCCATAGCGGCCACATGCATAATCAACCAGGTCATCAGTTTGGCACTAAATTCTTGTACCACCTCTTCACTATAGCCTTGCTCATCTAACAGTTTCACATAGTTATTTACAGCGTCTTTGAACTGCTTATGGGCATCTTTGTGTTTCTGAAGATCAGGATAATTGATCTTTTCGAGATAGACCTCTTCGTCGTCAAAGTGAGTAACTACATATTCCTGCATGAAAGCCATCGTTTCTTTAACTTTGACTAACTTTTGCTCCCAACTTCCTTTTGTTTGTACAGTCTGAATAAAATCAGAAACACGATTAAAAAGCTCTTCGTGTTGCTCATCGATAATGGGTACTCCAACCTTGTATTTTTCTTTCCACATCATCTTGAACCCCTCCTAATAAAGGAATAATTTCCACAAAGACTACAGATTATTAAACATCATATTCGACTTGGAAAATTACATTCCTTCTTATATATTAAACTTAGTTTTCCTTTTTTTATATAGTTATACTACTGGCGCAACCTTGTTAAGTAAAGGTTGTACTATTATGCTTAATAAAAATAACCAGCACTGAAGAGGTGATTACATGGCTGAAGTGATTATAGCAATATCTATCCTCGCTATAGTAGCTTGGATCTTTCTTAAGCCAGGCTATCAACATCATAGCCAAGAGCTTTTTGAAAAAAATGCTCTAGAAGGTATAGAAATCCGAAGATACAAACTCAAAAGAACAAGAGGAGAAGATATCTTTAAAAGGCAGCTATAAAGAATCCAACAGCCAGCAAACTGTTGGATTCTTAAGGTAAAATATGCTTCTTTTCTTTAAGATACAAATGAAAAAGAGCTTCGCCTACAGCAATAAGCAAACCAAGAGCTAACAAAGCGAAAAGAGGTGCCTGAAAAAAAGGAATCAAAAAGCTCAGAACTAAAGCAGAAAAAGCAGCCAGCACTCCATCACTTACAGATGCTACAAAATTACCATTACGTGGTAATATAACCATGTCGCCAATCAAATAATTTATTGATGTGGCCCAAATAGCAAAGAGAATAACAATCCCCCAAGGATTATCAACAAACAGACCTAAAGTAACAACAGAGGCAACAAGAGTCAATAAGAATTTAAATAGTAAAGCTTGTAATATACGATTCAGAGTAGATGCACCTCCCCAAGTATTATCCCTCTCAGAAGAGATGCTTATTCTTAATTAAAATTTTACTTAGAGAGACTAATCTTTACAGACGTTCCATAACCTAAGCCTTCACTGAGAACGGATAGCTCTCCTCCCATTTGCTTAACAATAGCATTAGCAATAGGCAGACCTAGGCCAGTACCATCTTGGGAGCGGGAATAAGAACTATCGACTAGATAAAACTTATCAAATATTTTATTAAGGTTTTTTGACTCTATACCAATTCCTGTATCTTTAATGATAATATCTGTCGACAGCTGATTGCTTTCCATAAAAAGAGAGATAGATCCAGAATCAGTGAATTTGATAGCATTATCAATGATTTTGCAGATCACACGTTCTAACTGCATAATATCACAATTGATTTGCTCAGTTGGTGAAGGGTAGGTAACTATGAAGTCAAGATTCTTTGCGTTAATTTTTTTGCCGTACCTCACTTCTATATCCTTAAAAATATGAGCTACTGAGACTGTCATCATATCACCAACTACAATAGACCCTGATTCAATCTTAGACATTTCCATAACATCATTGATAAGAGCTAGCAGTTTATGGCTATTTTCGATAATGGCATCTACCATGAGATTAGGCTTATCTTGTTGTAAGATATCGGAATAGCCTATAATAGCATTTAGGGGTGTTCTAAGTTCGTGAGAAAAGTTAGCCAATAACTCAGACTTAAGGCGATTAGCCATAGCGAGCTCTTGATTATTATCTTCTAATAGCTTTTGTTGCTCGGCAAGCAAGCTAATAGCTTTTTTCTGATCCGTAATATCACTTAACAATAAAGTTTTGCCAATCAACAGTCCGTTTTTTTCACGAATCATAGATAAGCGGGATTGTATGTAACTCAGCCCAGGAGCAGATCCAACTTCAATTTCCTCATCAGGTGCAGTAGAAGCAACTTGTTCGATAAGTTTGTCGTATACTCTTAGAACTACATCTACTTTTTTTCCGATATCCTTTAATTGTAACTCAGCGAAAATTTTAGTCGCCGCCCCATTGAAATCTACAATACGATTTTTGTCATCAAGAATAATCACACCGTCTTGCATGCTGGAAAATACTTTTTCGTGAGCAATAGGTACTAGGTCAAACATGCGATAATTCAATAATGCCAAAGCATGAAAGGGAATAGCAAAAGATAATAATATTGGGGCTAGATCTAAATCAAGAGGACTGTAGCCACCAATATAGATAATCTCACCTATTAAAGGAATCAAAATACCAATAATCAGAAGCAACCTTTGTCTACGATAAGAAGATCCCGTTCTTGCCCAACCTCGCAAAAGCAAAAAACTTCCAAAAATCATTGAGAAAAAGTAATAAGTAATATGAACCCAATACCAAGGACCTTTAAACGTTTCTATTTGTAAAAAATAATAGTTCTCTTTCAAAGCCACAGAAGTATAAAAAAATTGATGAAGATCGTTAGAAAAATAAAAAATATAAGTAAATAGGGGAATAACAAAAATTGCTAGGTGCAACTTCCTTTTAAGAAATCGATCAAGGCCCAATAAGTCTAGAATCATAAGTAACCAGATAGCTGGAATAATGGGTATAGCAAGATATTGTATATTTAACCAGAATAAGATTTCAGGCAAAGTATTACTCATGATTTCAAAAGCATAGCCAAAAGAATAAATACTTGCCGATATAGTTAGAACTGTGTAAGCTTTGACAGCAGGCTTATTTTTGGCAGTAGCATAAGCATAAAAACCTAACAAAAGGGAGCAAACACTTGCTAAAAGTAAAATAATAAAAACTAGACTTAGTTCGTTCTGCATAAGCCAATTCCCCCGGCTATCATATTGCTCCAGATTATGATTATCTAATTATAATTACATACAGAATAAAATTATCCTGCACTAAAAATCACAATTGTAAAAGTAAAAGTACAACGAATTGTAAGACAGGAAGTGTTATCTTGACCAACAGCAATGTACATCGTATAGAAATAGAGGGAAAAGAAGTCCTGCTTATAGGAACAGCCCATGTCTCTCCCAAAAGTGTAGAAGAAGTCAAGGAAGTAATTGAACAAGAAAGACCAGACTCAGTTTGCGTAGAGCTATGCCATTCTCGCTATCAATCAATTACCGACGCTGATAGATGGAAAAAGATGGACGTAATCAAGATAATCAAAAATGGCCAAGCAATGATGTTGTTAAGCAACTTAATCTTAGCTTCCCATCAGAAAAGGTTAGCTCGCAAATTCGGTATCAAGCCAGGTCAAGAAATGATCCAAGGCATTGAATCGGCTAAAGAAGTAGGTGCTTCTCTTTGTCTAGCAGATCGAGATATTCAAACTACCATGCTACGCTTATGGCGTCCTTTAACTTTTATCAATAAAGTCCAACTTTTCATATCTCTTCTCGCTAGTCTCTTCGCCAACGATGATATTACGGAAGAAGAACTAGACAAAATGAAGGGACAAGACATGCTTACATCAATACTCGATGAAATAGGTCAATCCTTTCCCCATCTAAAAACTACAATAATTGACGAACGAGACCAATATCTAGCTCATAAAATAAAAACAGCATCAGGAAACAAAGTTGTTGCTGTACTAGGAGCGGCCCATGTTCCAGGTATCAAAAAAGAACTAATGAAGGATCATAACTTAGATGAATTAACTAAACTACCACCAGCTTCGAATACGGGAAAGATCTTAGGCTGGGGCATTCCTCTTTTTATCTTAGCTATCATTATTTCAACCTTTTCAATTGACCAAGCAACAGGAATAGATCAACTAACAAGTTGGATTCTCTGGAACGGTTCTTTAGCGGCACTAGGCACTTTAATCGCTCTAGGACATCCTTTATCTATATTAGTTGCCTTCCTAGCGGCCCCCATAAGCTCCTTAAGCCCCTTATTGGCAGCTGGATGGTTTGCCGGTATTACAGAAGCCATGTTGCGCAAACCGCAAGTTAAAGATTTTGAAAATATCTCTGACGATGTCTATTCTGTTAAAGGTTTTTGGCAAAACAAAGTAACTCGCATCTTATTAGTCGTTGTCTTGGCCAATATAGGCAGTAGCTTAGGAACAATCATCGGGGGAGCTGACGTAGTACGACAGTTTCTGAACACAGTTTTTTAATCTAAGACTTTGAAGGGAGACGAAAACAGTTTTCGGTAGATATGTTATCTTTGTTGTAATAATCAGTCTCTATGGATTGTTCAATTATTGGCTTGGGCGTCTAGGTAGCTTGGCACTACGTAACTATCTTTCTAGACCTTGGCTATGGCTTTATGGCTTTCTTTTCTTTAGCTTAGCAATAGCTTATCCTTTAGGTCGCCTTCTAGAAACTACGGTGCCGTCTATCGCTATTCCGCTTATAGTGATTGGCGGCTACTGGCTGGCTATTATTTTATATATGGGAATGATGCTACTTCTCATCGAGATTCTTCGTCTCATCCATCGTTTTAAGCCTTTCATCCCTGTAAGTTGGACAGAGAATAGAAAGACACCACTGTTTTTGACTATAACAGTAGTTGCCCTTACAGCCTTGATTATCCTCTATGGTTCATGGAATGCTCATAATCCACGAATAACGAGCTATGAAATTCCTATTGCTAAAAGTGCTGGACCTCTAGAGGAGCTCAAGATAGTCGTTGTTTCAGACTTACACTTAGGCAATATCGTGAAAAATGACCGTTTATTAAAAATGGTTAATATGGTAAAGGAGCTTGACCCTGATCTGATCTTGCTTCCTGGCGATATTATTGATGAAGATCCAGGCCCCTTTGCTGAGCAAGATATGAAGGCTACTTTTGGGAAGCTTAATCCACCCTATGGAATCTTTGCCGCACTTGGTAACCATGAGTATATCGGAGGACACTGGGAGGATATTATTGTCCATCTTGAAGAAGCTGGCGTCACAGTATTGCAGGATGAATACAAAAAAGTGGACGACCGTTTTTATATAGTAGGAAGAGATGATCGCTCAAGACATCATTTTGCTGGCTCAGCAAGAAAGAGCCTTGCTGAAGTCATGACTGATGTTGAGCAGGGTCTACCTATCTTACTTATGGATCATCAACCTCTTGATCTAGAAGAAGCAGTTGAACAAGGCGTTGATTTGCAAGTATCGGGTCACACCCATCGAGGTCAGCTTTTCCCTTTTAACTTTGTAACACACTTTATGTTTGAAACAGACTGGGGACACTTGAAGAAAGGCGATAGCAATTTTGTTGTGTCCACAGGTTACGGCACTTGGGGACCGCCTATTCGAACGGGCAATTGGCCAGAAGTAGTGGAGATAACACTCTATTTTGGTAAAGTAAGAGAAGAGTAAGGTGTAAGGTAAAAAAGAAACAAACGGAGTGAAGAAGATAAAAATTGTCGTAGATGCAGACGCTTGTCCCAAAGGTGTTTTACAAGCTTCTATAAAGGTAGCAAAAGAATACAAAGTAGCCTTGTGGACCATAGCAAGCTTTAATCATCATATTCAATCAGATCATCACATTACAGTAGGCAACGCTTCCCAAGAAGCGGATCTAAAAATCTTAAACGTAACCCAAGAAGGCGATATAGTAGTGACGCAAGACTGGGGATTAGCGGCCATGATCTTGGGCAAGAAAGGCCGTTGTATAAGCCCAGGAGGTCGAGAATTTCAGGCTGATAAGATTGAATTTCTACTAGAAGAGCGAGATATGAAAGCCAAATTCCGTCGCAGTGGTGGTAGAACCAGAGGCATGAAGAAAAGGACGAAGGAAGATGATTTGAGCTTTGAGCGCCAGTTAAGAAGAATCTTGCAAGAATCATCTGAATGTAAGCATCAATAATAGGGTATACCAAAAGCCTTATGTTATTTCCTGAAAAAATAGCATAAGGCTTTTTTGTATCTTTCCTTATGACACAACAATATATTAGATGATAAGTAAGACCGTCATAATACGCAATTAAAAGGAGGACCATAGTAATGGGTACTTGTAACAATTGCGGGAACCCTTTAACAGCCTATGCAACATCTTGTGGAAACTGTGGTAATAAGGTAGAGCAAGAGAATAGTGAGGACAAAGAATAGATTCTTGAAGGATTTTCGTTGAAAAAAACAGAAATAACCTTATCATTGCAAACTTAGATAACCAATAATTGGAGTGAATTAAGCATTAAGAACAAACAAATTGGCGATTTCACAACAGGAGATAAAATAGCAGGTTTTTTTCTCCTGCGCTCAGTTGAAAGCAAGAGTACCAGCAAAAATACTAAATACCTCGATCTATTAGTTAGTGACAAGACAGGAGAAATTAACGCCAAGCTCTGGGATGCAGATGGAATAGAAGATCAAGACTTTCAATCTAATAGTATTATCTATTTAAGTGGCCTCGTGAAAGAATGGAAAGGTAATAAACAACTGAATATCGACTCCATGAGACCTACAACTGATTTAGATGGACAGCAAATCAGCGACTTCATAGTGTCAGCACCTAACTCTACAGCAACTATGTTTACTGATCTTAAAGGCTATATTGGGAAAATAAAGGATGAAGATATTCGCAACATAACTACAGTTATAGTAGAAAAGTACAAAGAAAAAATACTCTATTACCCAGCGGCACAAAAAAACCACCATGCTATCCAGGGAGGCTGGTTATATCACGTTGTAACTATGCTTCAATTAGGCGAAAAAGTAGCACAAGTATACACCTTTTTGAACACCGACTTGCTTTATGGTGGTATCATTTTGCATGACATAGCCAAGCTAGATGAGATGGAAGCTAATGAATTAGGCATCGTAACAGACTATACCACAGAAGGACAATTACTTGGTCATCTCGTTCAAGGCATAAAACTAGTAGATAAAGTAGCCGAAACAGTCCAAGCGGACCCAGAAACATCACTATTACTACAACACATGATCGCCAGTCATCACTACAAAGGCGAGTGGGGCAGTCCCAAATCGCCAATGATTCCCGAAGCAGAAATATTGCATTTTCTAGATATCATGGATGCCCATGTCTATGATATGCATAAAGCCATAAAGTCGACCAAAGAAGGAGCTTTCTCAGAAAAGGTCTGGACACTTGGAAGGAAAGTCTATCGAAAGAAAAAGTAACTTAAGTTTGTTCAATAATTTCTAGGTGGTGAAGCTGAAAAAGATGAGTAAAGAAATGCAAGAAGAAATCTTAAGGATACTCTTAGAAGTAAAAGATGACGTTATCCATACGAAAGAGCGGCAATATGATTATCGCCTTATGTTAAAAGACTTAGTAGCTACCTTAAGAGATCTCAAAGACGAAGTAGTCAGCAATCACAAAAGAATTTCTGAACTAGAAGCACAAGTAGCAGAACATAACGAGCGAATAGCACGTTTAGAAAGAATTGTAGCCCAACAAGATGGGTTGGAAATAACAACAAAAGTACACTAAAATACTGATACATAGGCGTCATAGAAAATATAAGTGAAATATAATTAACTTAATTTATGAAAAAAAGCCATGGCACTTACAGCACCATGGCTTTTAATAATCAGACGATGGCAACCCAAGCCTTTTCCTTGGCATTGAAATAGACTTGCTTGCACTCTGGACAATTAGTTTCTGCCCACTGAATTGCATCATCTACGATTTCCGGATCAGCAGTTATAGGAATTGTAATACCTTTTCTAGTGATCCACTCATGTTCTTGTTTGATAGCTTCTACAAAGGACACTTTAGGAATTTTACGGGGTGGCATTGGCGCAGTTCCTCCTTTGAACAAATAGATTGAAATAGCAACATCTCACTTGTTAAATTCTAGGTAAAAAGCCAAATCCCTGCAAAAAATTAACATTTTATTGTTAAGCATTATTTAAACTCCAACAGAGCCCTCAGCATTAGATAAAGATAGTCAAAAAAGTGCTCTGTGACAGTGCTCACAAACAAAACTAAGTAAATTAGTTATAATATCAAATAAATCAATTCATTCAAGTAAAAGCTATAAAGGCTCATAGAAAAAAGCAAAAAGAGGAGGCCTTTCAGATGAGTGCATTTCTAGGACCAATTCATCACTGGCTATACCGGAAGATTCTTTTAGTTGTAGAAAGAGAGCAATTAATCTTCGAAAAAGCTCAAGACTTATGTAGCAATACAGCGGAAGAACTACGTCAAGAAGTCTGGGAGACTTATGGAGAGCCATTACCTAATATACCACTAAATCAGCTCATCGATGGTGGCAATATTCATGGCTGGCTACAAAGTCAGATTACTATTGCTGAGACTCGTGAAGCCGCTTACATTAAGAAATTAACTGACCTTTGTGGAGACACAGCCCAATCGGTTATAGAAGATGCTTTCAGCGAACAAGGTACTCTATGCGGACAAGATGCCGTAGAAAAAGGAGCTACTCAAGTTGGCGCCGACGAAATCTATAAGCTCTTGAATAACTACCTACTTAACGGCATGCCTTGCGATCAAGTAAACAAAGTAGTAATTAATGAAAGTACCAAAGTAACTTGGGAGTCTGCAATTTGTTTACAGGAGAGAAACTGGAAAGAAGCTAGCGTCGATGGATCATTAATGAAGCGTCTTTATGGACTCTGGATCGATGCTTTTGTCAAAGCTATCAACCCGACTTTTGCTTATCGTCAAACTGCCGACACCTTAAAAGGCGACTGGAATAATCGTCACGAGATAACAAGTGCCTAGATAAGGAACGGCTCTCGCTGTTCAAGAAATATACTATGTTAAGGAAAATTGCAAACAGATACTGCACAGCCAAGATCAATCGAGTCATCGATCTTGGCTGTTTTCTATTTTAGGATATTTTTATGGCCTCTTACCCTTCTAGATCAGTCATCTGCTCATTCATATCCAAGCCTTGCCCATAAAGATGTCGATCAGCCAAATAGATATCATAACCACCGCTAATATTGTATACTTCATAACCCTTTTGCTCTAGAATCCGACAAGCCAGATAGGCTCGCAAACCTGCCTTACAATAGACGATAACTTTTCTATCTCGAGGGATTTCATCGATTCTCTTGCGTAATTTATCTACGGGAATGTTTAAAGCGCCTTCAATATGCCCTTTTCTAAACTCAATAGCTGTTCTAACATCTATAAGTATTCTTTCCTCTTGAGGCATAAGAGTTAGCTCCTCCCAGTGCATGATCTTCACATCGCCTCGCAAGATGTTAGCGGCTACAAAGCCAGCCATATTAACAGGGTCTTTAGCAGAAGAATAGGGGGGAGCATAAGCTAGTTCCAACTCTTCCAAGTCATAGACAGTCAAGCCATGTCGTAGCGCCGTAGCTAGTACATCTATTCTCTTATCGACACCTTTTTGTCCAACAATCTGAGCTCCTAGTAGTTTACCATCCTCTGGGGAGAAAAGGAGTTTTATCGTAAGTTCCGTAGAACCAGGGTAGTAGCCGGCATGAGAACCTGAATGAGTATAAGACTTTACATAGGGTATGCCTTCTTGACGTAACTTTCTTTCGTTATTACCTGTAGCGGCCGCTGTAAAATCAAAGACTTTGATAATAGAAGTGCCTTGTGTTCCCTTAAAGGTACTATGTCTACCACAAATATTGTCAGCCGCGATGCGTCCTTGCTTGTTAGCAGGACCGGCTAAAGGAATAAGAGCCTTAGAACCGTTGACTAGGTCTTCTACTTCAATAGCGTCTCCTACAGCATAAATAGCAGGATCTGAAGTTCTTAAGGATGGATCAACTTTGATGCCACCACTATTACCGATAGCAAGACCAGCCGCTCTGGCCAAAGTTGTTTCGGCTTTTATACCAACAGAGAGAACAATAGATTGGGCTTCTACAGCCTCTCCGCTTTGCAGTTCAATGACTTTGCCCTCTTTGATTCTCTGAACTTTGTCATTGACAATTAAGTTAACACCCTGATCGATCAAGACTTTCTCAATAATTCTAGCCATTTCTCGGTCAAAAGGAGCTAAAATATGTTCAGCCGCTTCAATCAAAGTAACTTTAATTCCAGCGTGGTGCAAGTTTTCAGCCATTTCAATACCAATATAACCACCACCAATAACAGCCGCTTTTTGCGGTTTTTCTATGACTAGATATTTTTTTATCCTATCGACGTCTTCCATATTGCGTAAGGTAAAAATGTTATCGCTATCAATACCTTCAATGGGAGGGCGCAGAGGTTCAGCGCCAGGTGATAAGATTAGAAAATCATAACTTTCTCGATAAGTTCTATCATTGGTAACAACTTCAACTTCTTTTTTCTCCCTATCGATAAGAGTAACTTCACTATTCACACGAATATCGATGTTGAAGCGAAGAGCCATACCTCTTACAGTCTGCACCAGCAGGGACTCTCTTTCTGGAATAACTCCGCTTAAGTAGTAGGGTAAACCACAGTTAGCAAAAGAAATATATTCGCCTCTTTCAAAAAGGATGATTTGGGCTTCTTCGTCAAGTCTACGCAAACGAGCGGCGGCACTAGCACCACCAGCTACACCACCAATAATAAGTACTTTTTTGGACATCGATGCATCACCTTCATAATAATAAAAATTCCAAGATAGTATTTACCTTAAGCAAGAAATCAATCAAGCTAACTTATAATTGATTTTATAACAAATTTTGCCCTAAGATCAAATTTTTGATTATAAAATTGTTGCTGATTTAGCAAGAGAAATTAATTACAAGATAGACTTAATATAGCAGGAGTTATTTCTACCTATATAGAAAATGTAATTTCTAATATAAAAAAACGACTAGCTATATCTGATAGCTTCAACGCCTTGAAAAGAGGTTTTTAAGAATGAACAACTATAAAAATAAGAGCTACTACTTTATTGCTTTATTCTTAATAGCAGTCATTCTTAGTGGCTTTTATCTGAATTCTCTATATAAGCAAACAAAAGAAAATGAACAGATCTATCTTAATGTACGCCTAGAAAATGTTCAGAGTGAAGTTGAAGCGTCATTAAACGGATATACAATAGCTACTCGCCTCTTAGCTAAAGAAATTTTAGCTCAGGAAAAGATTACAGCTCATATGGCCAAAGCGATAGAAGTAAGCCCTGAAGAGAGAGCTATTTATCGTGATGCTTTGCAAGTACAAGTAACCGATCTATATGAAGAAATGGAGAAGTTTTACTTTCGTCAACTACATTTTCATTTGAAAGACGGCACTAGTTTTTTGCGCATGCATCGACCGGAGCTTTTCGGTGACAACCTTTTTGCAGTGAGAGAAACGGTACGCATCGCTAATCAAGAACTAACAGAAATTATTGGTTTTGAAGAAGGAAAGATTTATAACGGTTATCGCTTTGTTTTTCCTTTGTTTCATCAAGGAGAACATGTAGGCTCTGTAGAGGCGAGCATCTCATTTGGCGCTATCAATCAGATGCTTAGCCATCTTTTTGGTAACTACAGCACCTTTATCATCAAAAAGAATATTGTAGAAGACTCTGTCTTCGACAGTGAACAATCGAATTACATAGCATCAGACATACATGAAGATTATTTATATGATCGCCATGTTCAGGAGTTTCGTTTCTATGAAAATAGTGACCTAACTTATGAGGAAATAAAGAAACTGAACTCCTCCATTCGTCCCCTTATTCGAGAAAAGATTAATAGTGGTGAAAGCTTTGTAATCAGCTCAGAAGTCAATAATGAATGTTATGTAGTAGCTTTCTTGAAAATTGAAAACACCCATAAAGAGCAAATTGCCTACCTTATTTCTTATGAGAAAGATGCGACGATTTGCACTATAACCAATGTTTTTCAACTTAGCTTCATCTTTACCTCTATTTTGCTAATCGCATTAGGTATGTTTTTAGTGGCCAAAAATCAAGCTGATATATCAAACCAAGCCAAAAGCGAATTTTTAGCTACCATGAGTCACGAGATCCGCACACCAATGAACGCCGTTGTAGCTATGAATGAGCTTTTACTTGATACGCCACTAAATAAAGAGCAACGCAAATATGTAGGGACTATAGCTGATTCGGCAAACTTATTGTTAACAGTAATCAACGACATTCTAGACTTTTCCAAAATGGAATCAGGTAATCTCACTTTAGAACGTATCCCTATTCGTTTGAATGAATTTATAGAAAGCACAATTGGTATGGTAAAAGACCAAGCAGAGCAAAAAGGACTTGCTTTAACTTATCATGTAGATCCTAATTTGCCACCTACCATCCTTGGAGACCCTGCTAGAATCCGGCAAATTTTGATCAACTTGCTTTCTAACGCTATTAAGTTTACCGAAAAAGGAACTGTAGAATTAAGTTTTACAGCCAAACAAGGCATTCAAGGAAAAAATTGGCTTAGCTTTGAAGTGAAAGATACAGGAATTGGTATCTCACCAGAGGTGCAAAGTAAACTTTTTCAGCCTTTTACACAAGCAGATACTACTACGACCCGCCGCTATGGCGGCACAGGCCTAGGTCTTGCTATTAGTCGCAGTCTTGTAAAAGTAATGGGCGGTAATATTGGTTTAGATAGCAAACTGGGGCTTGGATCTACTTTCTGGTTTGAAATTCCTTTAGAGAAAGAAGAAGAACTATGGGAAAAACCAATAACTGCTATAGATAAAGCAGAAGAAAGAGCAGAAAGAATCGACCGTAGAAACTTTACAGCAGATCCATTATCGATAGGTGAACAAGAAAAAGCAGATACAACAAAAATTTTACTTGTCGAAGATAATCCTGTTAACTATGAAGTAGCCCGTATTCACTTAGCTAAGCTAGGTCTTAAAGAAGTTAAATGGGCAAAAAACGGCAAAGAAGCTGTAGAGATCACAGAAAAAGAAACTTTTGATCTTATCCTCATGGACTGTCAAATGCCAGAAATGGATGGTTATGAAGCCTCAAAGCTAATTAGACAACGAGAAAAGATAAGTAAAAAAAGTACTCCAATCGTCGCTATGACGGCTAATGCACTTTGGGAAGATCGTCAGCATTGTTTAGATGCTGGTATGACTGATTATATAGCGAAGCCTTTTGTACGTAAGACTTTAAGAGAAACTTTAGAACGCTATCTGTACTTACCTGCACAAGAAGAACCAAAAAAACTTTCCGATGAATAATACCTTTATGTATAATAGATGTATATATTCCAATAAGAGGGAAGGGGCGCTTGTATAGATGCGATTACTACATACGTCAGATTGGCATCTGGGCAAAACCTTAGAAGGTCACGGGCGATATGCTGAACAAATTGAATTTGTTAATGAGATTTGTGATATTTGTGACCGCGAAAAAGTTGATGTAGTACTCATCGCAGGTGATATTTATCAACATGCCAATCCGAGTGCTTCAGCAGAAGAGCTTTTTTATAAAGCTATTAGTCGTTTAAGTAATAATGGCTCGAGAGCTGTTGTGATCATTGCAGGTAATCACGATAATCCTGAAAGACTATGTGCTTCCACTCCTTTAGCAGATGAGATGGGTATATCTTTGTTAGGCTTACCCAAAAATGCACTTGCGCCTTATGAACCTGCTCTGCCCAAAAGAGTAAAACGTATCAAAGCTGGAGCTTCCTGGGTAGAGCTTGCTGTGCCCGATTGTGACCACAATGTTGTAATTGCCGCTTTACCTTACCCTTCTGAAGGTCGATTGCGAGAATTATTAAGTCTAAGCACGCAAGATAATGAGCTGCGCAAAGGATATAATGAAAGGCTTAAGCAGATCTTTCAAGAACTGTCTACTAACTTTAGAGAAGACACCGTTAACGTTGTCCTAAGCCACCTTTACGTTTGCGGTGGTGAAAATACAGACTCAGAAAGCCCTATTCAGATCGGAGGCGCTTATGCTGTAGATCGTGCTATTTTTCCTGAAAAAGCTCAGTATGTTGCTTTAGGTCATCTCCATCGTCCCCAAAATATAAAAAGTGAGCAAGTACCGATACGTTATGCTGGATCTCCCTTAGCTTATAGCTTCTCAGAAGCAGGACAGGCCAAGTCTGTCACCATTGTTGATCTTATGCCTGGTCAAAAAGCTCAACTTTTTGAGATTCCCTTATCTTCAGGCAAACCTCTAGTGAAGTGGGTAGTTCGTGGCGGCATCGAGGAGCTAGAAAAACGAGTTGCTTCTGGTGAAGACAGTCAAGCCTGGATTGATCTACAACTTTATCTAAAAAGACAACCAACTATAGATGAGATACAAAATATCAAGAGCTTACATAGTGGCTTTGTTAATGTAGGCGTAAAAGTAGGCCTTGAAGCAGAAAAAGAGATCGTCGCTGAGAAGCTAGGGCAACTATCTCTTGAACAGCGCTTTATACGTTTCTATCAACGACAGACAGGCGAAGAAGAACCAGAAGAAGAGCTCATAAAGCTTTTTCTAGAACTAGTACAGCATAATGAAGAAGAATACTCAGAAGCGAGAGACCGAGAAGAGGTGAGCGCTTAATGAAACCACTAAAGCTTACTATCTCTGGCTTGAACAGCTTTCGTCAAAAGCAAGAAATACACTTTGACAAATTAATTGATGCAGGGCTCTTCGGTATTTTTGGCAAAACAGGTAGTGGTAAATCGACCATTCTTGATGCTATTACTTTAGCTCTCTACGGCGAAGTCTTACGAGCCGAGAGAGGAACGCAAGGTATCATCAATCATGGAGAAAAAAGTGTAGAAGTATCTTTTTGCTTTGAACTAGGTACAGGTGATGAGCGACAACAATACCGAGTTGACAGAAGGTACGTCCGTGTAGGCGAGAGTAATTCCACGAAGAACACACTTTGTCGCCTTGTGCTCCTGAATTCTAATAACTCTGAAGAAGTTATTCAAGAAGGTATTCGTGATGTGAAGGAAGCAGTAACTGCTCTATTAGGTATGACTTGCGATGACTTTACCAGAGCCGTAGTACTTCCTCAAGGTCGCTTTGCCGAATTCTTAAGCTTAGGTGGCAAAGAGCGTCGCGATATGTTGCAACGTCTTTTTAAGCTAGAACAATACGGAAGACAATTAGCTGATAACTTGAATAAACGCAATAACAGATTGAATGAAGATAAAGGAAAAGTAGAAAGCGAACTAAAGGGATTAGGCAATGCATCCTCAGAGGCTCTTGCTGAGGCAGAAAAAGCTATGAATTCAGCAAAAAAAGAAGAAACAGAAAGCAAAGCCTTTTTAGAGCAAGTTCAGAAAGCTCTACAAGAACTTCGCCAGCTATTTGAATTACAAGAAAAAGCAAAAAAGATGGAACAACAATATCAAGAGCACATAGGGCAAAAAGACCTTTTGGTAAAAACACAGGAGCTAGTCAAGCAAGCGGAAAAAGCTCTTAAAGTCTATCCCCTTGTGCAAAAGGAAGCTCAAAGAAAAGCGGAAGAACAGAATCTAGCGGAAGAAAAACAGTCAACTTCAGCTATGATCAGCAATCTTGCAGATCAATTCTCGCAATGCCAAAAAGCCTGGATAGAAGCCAAAAAAGAAAGAGAAGAGCAAGAACCGCTACTAATAGGGGCAAAAGCTCGCTTTGAAGAAGCCTTAAAAATAGAGAAGGCTATGACAGAGCTTTCAGTAATAATTAAAGATATAAGTAAATCTCTCAAGAGCCATGAAGAAGAAGCTCAAAAAGCAAGAGAGCAGAGCAGAAAATGGCTTACTCAAAAAGCATCTTGCCAACAAGCGTTAAGAACAGCTGAAGGTGAGATCGTCTTAAATACTGTAGAAGCAATATATCGACAACAAGTTACGGAAGGACGTCGTCGCTGTGACGATCTACTCCAAAAAGAAAAAGCTTATCTTGATACCATGGATGAAGTAGCCAAAAGAGAAAGCGGACTTAAGCTAAGTTATACTCACTGGAAAGAAAAAGGCATAGTAGCTAAGAAACTTCAGCGGCAATGGCAAGAACTGAAAAAGCAAGAAGAAGAAATTTCTGGCCAACCACCAGTACAAGAAAATGACCTAACCAGATTTGAAGTACGATTAGAAGAAATGCGACTAAGACGCAGAGACTTAATGAGATTAGAAGCAACATGGCAAAGATTACAAAGAGAGCTAAAAGAAGAGCAGGAAAATCTACAAAGTCTTACTACAGAAAAGCAGAAAGAAGCACTTAGACAAGAAGTAATCGAAAGAGAACTAGAACAATATAAAGAACAGTTAGAGCAACTCTTTTTGCAAGATAAAGTAGCTATGGCAACAGAGCTAGCAGAAGACTTACAGCCTGGACAACCTTGCCTAGTCTGTGGTTCTTTAGAACATCCACGACCAAGAACTCTTATCGAAGAAGAACAAGCAGAACCTCTGAGAAATGAAGAAAAAGAAAAATTAGAGAAGAAGATTGCAGAGCAAGAAGCAAAACTAGTTGAAGTAAAAAGCACTATAGAGAAAATTAATCTGGACGTGCAACGCCTAGAAGCATCAAAAGCATATAACCAAGAAAGAGAAGAAGAAATAAGAGCAGAAATCAACACATTGTGCGCAGAATGTAATCAACAATGGCCTGGCAAAACACCACTAGATCTTTCTTTAGAGCTAGCAGGGCAAGAATCTCTTTCTCTACTTTTAATGAAACGTATTGAGGCAATTGAAAAAGCTCTTCTAGACAAGAAAAAACAACTTGAGCAATGGAAAAAAGAGCGAGAAAAATCACAAAAAAATATACAAAGTTGCCATGACAATTGGGCCAAAGCCAAGGCTGATTATGATACAGGAGAGCAATTAGTCAAGAAAGCAGAAGAAGAGCTCCAGCATGCGAAAGATATACTAGAAATAAAAGGTCAACAACAGCAAGAAGCAGAAGCTTTGTTTCGAGAAAGTCTTGAGCAACTAGGTTTTTATGAAGTAATGCCCTTATCAGATAGAGGCAATAAAGAGATTAAAAATCTATTAGCTCAAATTGAGAAAAAAGAATGTACCTACGCAGAGCTACGAAAAGCTATTACATCTCATCAAAAAGAGATTAGCCATTGTGAAAAGGAATATGAAAAGTATTTTCAACAAGAAAATAGAGCACAGAGTGAAGTAACTAAATATAAAACACAATTAACAGAAAAAGAAGAACAAGCAGAAAGACTAAATCAAGAATTAATAAGTATTACCAAAGGACAAAAGGCATCTCAATTACTTGCAGAGATAGAGAAGACTTTACAAGAAGTTCGAAGAGCAGAAAAAGACTCGCAAGAAGCTTATCAAGAAGCAGAAAAGCAATATCAAGAAGGCAAAGACAAACTGACAAGAATTGAAAGCGCTTGGCAAGCATCACTAATAGAACTAGAAAAAATCAGGCAAGAACTAAAACTTCAGTTAGAACTAGAAGCATTCAGAAGTGCTGAAGAGGTAGAAAAGTCTTTATTAGATGAACAAATCAGATCTGAGAAAAAAGCTTGGATTGAAGCTTATCAAGATCAAGAAAAAGCCTTACATCGAGACTTAGCCTCTCTAAAAAGCCAATTAGGAGGCCGTTCTGTAGCAACAGAGGAATTGAGCCAACAAGAAAGCTTACAAGTAGAAGCACAAGAAAAGTTTGCAGAAGAGACAAGAAAAAGAGGAGCGGCCGAACAAACTTATAAAGATATCGAAAGTAAGCACCAACGTTGGATAGAGCTTGATAAAGGCTACAAAGAACTAATTCATGAAGGACGATTGATAGAGAGACTTAGAACCTTACTGCGAGGCGATAGATTTGTTGAATTTTTAGCCCAAGAACAAGTTGAGTTTGTAGCCCAACAAGCATCAGAACAGTTAAAGCAAATGACCCAAAACCGTTACGCTCTGGAAATTGCTTCCGATGGCGGCTTCCTAATACGAGATGATGCCAACGGTGGAGTCAAACGACCAGTTGCTTCTCTTTCTGGCGGTGAGACATTTCAAGCTTCCCTCGCTTTGGCCTTAGCTTTATCAGCACAAATCCAATTACAAGGCAAACATCCCTTGGAGTTCTTTTTCCTCGACGAAGGCTTTGGCTCTCTCGATCCAGAAACGTTAGACGTAGTTATAGCAACTTTGGAAAGACTACAATTAGGCAATCGCTCCATCGGTGTAATCAGTCACGTACAGGAGTTACAGCAACGACTAAGCCGACGACTACTCGTTTTTCAAAATAGTAGAGACATGCAAGGAAGCCAGGTACGTGTGGAAATAGGCTAATACCAACAAAAAAGCCAAGGACAAATCATCCTTGGCTTTTTCATTAAAAATTTTAAGATTTAAGATGTAAATTATTCTGCATAAATTCATTAAAGATATGAAAATCATCTATATATTTATCATATAAAGCTTCTTCATCAGCATTCATAGCCTCTCTAGGATTAGGCATCAAAGACCAACCTTTTTCATAGAGCCATATAAAGCAAGTAATTACATTTTCTAAAGATTTCTCTATTTCTGGTGTAAAGGCATTTTGTTGCTTACCTCGATACTTGATCAAGTTTAAGTCTACAAGCTGATAAATAAGGCGCTCCTCACCACTACTCCGAACCTCCAATTGCTCAAGAATGGATCGTAGTTCATTCATACCAAATGCCTCCTATGTTGAATAATAAAAAAATACAATTCTCATGAGAACAAATAGATTCTTTCCACAAATAACTATTCGATCTAAGACATCAAAAATCCTTTTAAGGAAACACAGAAGCTACCTTCTTTTGTGAAATAGTTATACAAAAAATGACGTGAAAAAGAAAAAAGAACATGATAGAATTGCAGAGGATCTAAGCACCACATAAGAGAATAAAATTAAAAGGATGATTATTTTTGAAAAGTAAGCAAATAAAAAACATTCTCTTTTTCCTTTTCATAGCTTTTATTTTAACAGGTTGTACCTTCTTAGATACTTCCGTTGAAGAATCTAGTAATCTAGTCATAGTAGAAAGAGTTGTTGATGGTGACACTATTATCGCCAATGGGCAAAGAGTTCGCCTGATTGGTGTCGACACACCTGAAACAGTTAAGCCAAATCATCCGGCAGAACCTTATGGTCAAGAAGCAAGTAACTTTACCAAAAAGATGCTAGAAGGGAAACGGGTCCAGCTACAAGCAGATGTAGCTGATCAAGATCAGTATGGAAGGCTATTACGTTATGTCTACTTAGAAGATGGCACTTTTTTTAACGATCTCTTAGTTCGAGAAGGATATGCCATGGTATATACAGTACCTCCTAACGTGGCTCACCAAGAGACCTTCTTAGCTTCCCAACGCTATGCTATGGAGAACAACAAAGGACTTTGGGGATTACCAGAAACTAGATCAGATCTAGATCGTCTCTATGTAGATGAAAAAGGCGAAGGGCTAATCAAAGTTAGTAGAAACGGCATCTATCACTTACCAGGAACGACTTATTATGAACGGACTAATGCCGTAGAATTATATAAAACAGAACGAGAAGCTCTTGATGCAGGTTATAGGAAAAGTTCAAGTCGCTAATGAGAAGCCTAAGAAAAAACCGAAGACCTAGCTTGAGATGATAAATAAACTACAAATCCAAGATAACATTGCCCTCAAAGCGCTCTAATCCCTAGTAGCTATCAAGCACAAAAAGAAAGCTAATCAGCTCCGAAATGTTTTGCATTGCCAATGAAGACATATATCCAAAGTGGGGGTAACGGATATGGAATTTAATAAGAAAAATGAAGACATATTAGATCTTACCCTTCTTAAAGAAACGCAAGATATTTTAGTTAGGGAACGAGAACGCCTAGCTAATATCATTGAAGGTACCAATGTGGGTACTTGGGAATGGAATGTGCAGACGGGAGAAACAGTTTTTAATGAGCGCTGGGCAGAACTTATTGGATATAGCCTAGAAGAACTGTCGCCTATTAACATCCAAACCTGGCTAGACCACACCCATCCTGAGGACTTAAAGGAATCTGAGAAGCAGTTGAAGATGGTGTTGGAGAAGCAAAAAGCCTACTATGATATAGAAGTTAGGATGAAGCACAAAAAAGGTAACTGGATCTGGGTGCAGGATCGAGGAAAAGTCTTTACTTGGACAAATGACGGCAAACCGCTACTGATGAGTGGTACTCATACCGACATCACAGAGAGAAAAGAAGCAGAAGAAAAACTAGCACAGCGAGATCAGTTACTAACGAAGCTTTCTCAGCAAGTACCTGGAGCAATTTATCAATATCAGATGTACCCCGATGGTTATTCTTGTTTTCCCTTTAGCAGTGAAGGCATTTGGGATATCTACGAAGTAACACCAGAAGAAGTTAAGAAAGATGCTGAAAAAGTCTTTACACGTATCCATCCTGAAGATTATCAACAGGTAGTAGGTTCAATTCAAGAGTCCTATGAAAAACACATTATTTGGGTAGATGAATATCGAGTGGTGCTACCAGAGAGAGGTCAGCGGTGGCTTCAAGGCATGGCCCAACCTGAAAAATTACCAGATGGTAGTGTGCTATGGCATGGATATTTAACAGATATTACGGAACGAAAAAAAGCAGAAGAAGCACTACTGGCAACAAATCAAGAATTGGAGAAAGCAATGAAGCAGGCAGAAGCGGCTAACGTCGCCAAAAGCCAGTTTCTGGCCAATATGAGTCATGAAATCCGTACCCCTATGAATGGAATCATGGGTTTTCTACACTTACTAGAGGAAACGGAAACTACTCAACAGCAGGAAAAATACATTGACTATATCAAAACTTCTACGGAAAATCTGCTGACCATCATCAACGATATATTAGATCTATCCAAAATAGAATCGAGCAAGTTAGAAATAGAAAACATCTCCTTCGATCTACGTAGTACTATCGAAACGGCAGTAATCTCCTTTGCCCAACAAGCCAATAGTAAAGGCGTAGACTTAAGCTTACTTGTACAGCCATCAGTCCCACAACAAGTTAAAGGCGACCCCACTCGACTGAGGCAGATCCTAACTAACCTAGTGAATAATGCTGTTAAGTTTACCAAGCAAGGCAGGGTTACTGTAGAAGTGAGACTACAAGCAGAAACCGATAGTACCAGTACTCTTCGATTAACTATAAAAGACACCGGCATTGGAATGGGACCAGAAATCTTAGAGAAACTTTATCAGCCTTTCTATCAGGCAGATAGTTCTAACACTCGAACTTATGGTGGAACAGGCCTAGGTTTAGTGATCACCAAGAACCTTTTGAAGCTTATGGGAGGCACTATTCAGGTAGAAAGCACTCCCAGCAAGGGAAGTACCTTTACCGTAACTCTAACCTTAGAAAAGTGTCAGGAGATAGATAGAGAAATTATCAATTACCAATGTCTGAAAGACAAACACCTACTAATAGTAGATGATAATAGCCAGAACAGAGAAATTCTACGTACATACTTATCTGAAGCAGGTGTAGCAGTAGATGAATCGTCTAGTGCACCTGAAGCCTTAGCCCTATTATTAAAAAACAATAGAGAGAAGACTGATTACGACGCCGTTATTATTGATGAACAAATGCCTCACATGAGTGGTAGCGATTTGGCGATAACATTAAAGAAAATCCCAGCTACCAAAGATATACCGCTGTGTCTCCTAACCTCAGTAGTAGGATATGGAAACGCCCAGAAAGCTCAAAAAGTTGGCTTTTCTGCTTATCTAACTAAGCCTATTCGTCAACAGGATCTTAAGGATACTATAGCTAGTTTGTTTTCGAGCCAATTAGAAAAAGAAAAGCAACCAGCATCACTGATCACTCGTCATACGATACGAGAAGCCCTGAATCGGCAGAGACTTAAAGTGTTAGTAGTAGAAGATCAAGCTATAAATCGTGAGTTGACAGTGCAGTTCTTACAGAATCGCGGCTTTAACTGTGATGTAGTCGAAAATGGTCAGGAGGCTGTGGACGCTTGCTCTAAAAATAAGTATCATATCGTGCTAATGGATTGTCAGATGCCAGTGATGAACGGCTATGATGCGACTCGAAAAATACGAGAACTAGAAGAGATAGATCAGCCCACAATAATAGCCATGACAGCTTACGCTATGAAATCTGATGAAGAAAGATGTCTTTTAGCAGGAATGGACGCTTACTTGAGTAAACCTATTGATTTTAAGCTTTTTAATACAATATTGCAGAAATACTTTACCAACTTAGAACCTCTGAAAGAACAGATCCGGGAAAAGCAAATCGACAGTAATAAAATAACTACCTATTTAGTTGAGGTAGTAGGGCTTAATTGGGAATCAGCAGAAGAACTTTTAGCGGAAGGAATCAAAAGATTAAAAGAATTAATTGCATTAATCAACAGTTCTATGGAGAAAAAGGATACAGCAGAAGTCTCCAGAGCTCTTCATACATTTAAGGGGATAACAGGTAACTTTCAACTACAAGAGCTAGCTATAAAAGCTCAGCAAGCAGAAGAAGCATTAGCTAATGGAGATGTGCTCAAGCTAAGTCTTTTAATCAATGAAATAGAGGAAATAGTAGCTTAAAAAACATAACAGACTTATCAAAAACCGCTTAGACCAAAATGTCTAAGCGGTTTTGCACTTTCCTAAAACAATTGTGAAAAAATAGACCAGTGTAGTAAAATAAAGAAAGCATTGTTTTAATTACTTATCCCTCAGGAATTACCTTAGAGGAGAGGATCTATTGATCTATACTGATAAAGCTTACATTGAGCAAATGTTAACAGCACTTGAACATCCTAAAGTAATTGCAAAACTTAAAGAGATATTAGACTTACCGGCTGATGAAAGTGCTATTAGTACTCCAAAAGAAGTTCACCAATGGCGTGAAAGATATATGACTCTGGAAAAAGCACTACAGCAAGCTAAGCAAGAGATAGCAGACCTGCAAAAGGATCTAGAGCATCAACAGGCAGAGCAGTGCAAGTTAGTCAATCAAATTGAAACTTCTCAGCACTTGACTGAACAGTACCGTAAGGAAAGATCATGTTTGTCAGAAAAACTACTATCTTTTCAAAACAAATATAAGCAGGTGGAAAGTGCTTATGCACAATATCAATCTTTGTCAGAAAAAACTGCCAGAGAGCTTACAGGTATTTTTAAAAGGGATACACCAGAGTCCTTTATTGCTTGTGGCGCTCAGTTAGACAATATAGACTCCCTATGGGAATACACAAAACAGCAAATCATTGCTGGACAAAATACAGATAGAGCAGAACTAATCTCTTTGATTACCTTCTTTCTCGAATTGCATAACAAGCTGTTCGAACAGCCACTTTTTGCTTGGCAGATAGTACAACCTGGTGAAGAGTTTGATGCGTCCAAGCATATACGTACGGCTGATAGTAAAGCGTCAGGCAGAATATCGCAAGTTTGCCTGCTAGGATATAAAAATGTCAATACTGAGAAATTGATAAAGAAATCAGTAGTTAGAATATAGGAGAAGAGAATGAATACAAAACAAATAGAAATTATTGCAATTAATGATAGCACTTTTCAAGAAATCGTCAGCAAGACAATTACGGAAATAGCCAAAGAAGAAATAGAAAAGATTGCCGAGACCTGGCGCTCGTTACAAAAACCGATCAGCAAATTGCTTGAAAATAGCTGGATAAGAATGAAGAACAAAGCAGTATTTTATAACCATGATGTACCAGGTCTTTTCCCTGATTTTAACAAATTCGAATTAGGTCATTGTAGTACAGGTTATCGGTATGATAATGATACATTCAACAATAAATTCTCCGGTTTTACAGGAAAACTTCTCTCAGAACGTGAATTACAAAGTGCTTTTTTGGGTAAGTTTGAGAACTTAAAACGAAAGTTTGGCTGGAAGTTCAAAACTGACTGTTGTTATACAGTTCTTGGTAATAGCGCCTTACATGCAAATGGTAATAATAAATATAAGTTTGGTAATTATGATTACCATACATCTTATCATATTCCTATTTTTAGGTTATCTGAAAAAATCACGCACACTTCATCTGTTTGGGAAGTTATATTACAATGGCTCAAATATGACCTGATACCAGACGGGTTAACCAAAGAAGAGGAAAGGGCTTATCTGACAATCCAGAGTTTAAACAAAACTAATAGTAACTACTTTTTAATAAATGATGGCCTGCTAAAATGTAACAACAATTTACTGATGCAAGATATGATTAATCAAACACTAAAACTTCAATCTGGCAAAAGTCTTACAGCCACAGATGTGGCTTCTACACTAAAAACAAGTATGCCCATTGACTTGCCGTCAGGTTCTTTAGCTGTTATCAAAGATAAGTTACTCAATTGTGACTATGAACGATGTGACTTAGAAAGCTATGATGAAAGAATATTGACCGATCCGAACAGAGGCCACTGGGATTTATGGCAAGTTAATGATACCATGCCTTATACTGCACGAGTAAATGAGGTGCTGATGGCACGCAACCCAGTTGCAGATATTAATTATGACGGTGTCGTAGGGATTGACTTTGGCACAAAAAGTACAGTAGTTGTTTATCAGGAAAGTAGCGATCATACAATGCCGATGCGTATCGGGACAGGTCGCTTTTCGCAAAAAGTAGAAGATCATCACTATGAAAATCCTACAGTATTAGAATTCCTCGATTTGGACGCATTTATGGCTCAATATAATCAAGCGGAAGGTAGACCTCACACTTTATGGGAAAACTTAACGACGTCCCATACAGCATTTAGTAGCCTCTTAAACAGCAGTAGCGATGAATATTACGCCTATCTATATGAGTTGAAGCAATGGGCAGGAGATAGCAAACGTTATATTCGACTGCGGGACAAACAAGGTAAAGACATGGTTCTACCTGCTTTCTTAACGATTGAAGCAGAGCAGTTTAACCCGATTGAGCTCTATGCTTATTTCATTGGCCTTTATATTAACAACATGCACAACGGAATATATTTGGATTACTTATTGTCATTTCCTGTAACCTACGAAAAGGCAGTACGGCAAAAGATTGTAGATAGCTTTTCTAGAGGACTAAAAAAATCTCTTCCTGCTTCACTGTTAGAAGATGAAAAAGTTATGGAACAATTTCGGGTTTTAGCTGGAGCTAGTGAACCAGCGGCTTATGCGATCTGTGCCTTACAAGAATATGGCTTCTCACCAGAAGGCGATGAAAAAGTTTTTTATAGTGTCTTTGACTTTGGTGGTGGTACAACGGACTTTGATTTTGGACTTTTCCGTGAAGCTGATGCATCGGAAAGACGATACGATTACGTCATGGAATGCTTTGGTGCCGGTGGTGATCAATATCTTGGCGGGGAAAACTTACTGGAATTGTTGGCTTTTGAAGTATTCAAGGCCAATCAGGATGCTATGCGTAGCCATGGGCTGACTTTTACTCTACCTCCTGAATGCAACAGATTCCCTGGTAGTGAAGTACTAATCAATGAATCTCAAGAGGCTAGACTTAATACCACACAGCTTATGGAAAAACTACGGCCTTTATGGGAAAGCCATTCAGAATATGAAAAGGCCTTTGAAAGTGGCATTATAAAAGTAAATCTATTTGATGCTAAAGGTAATGCTAAGCTTAACTTTGAACTTTCCGTAGATCCTGAAACATTACATAAAATCTTACGTGATCGTATTGAAAAAGGAGTTCGTAACTTCTTTGCTAGTTTGCGCTTGGCCTTTAAAGTTCCAGCAACCAAAGATATTACATTAATCAATATTTTCTTAGCAGGAAATTCGAGCAAGTCTGCCCTAGTTCGAGAACTTTTTGAACAATATACGCGACAAATCACCAAAGAAATATGCGGTGAAGAAGATGAGCAACAATTTTTTTCCATTTTTCCACCACTTGGTTCTGTCGAAGCACTGGAAATTCAACGTAATCTCCAAGTGGAATCTTCAACCACACCTGTTAGACCAACTGGTAAGACAGGAGTAGCTTTTGGTTTAGTTGAAAGCAGGCCAGGAGGCAGAATCAAGATTGTCCAGCAAAATGAGTCAAAAGTAGACAATGAAATAAAATTCAAGTATTACATTGGTATAGAAAAAAGAAAAAAATTCATTTGCCTATCTGATCGTGAGCTTGCCTATGGTGAATGGCAAGAATTAATTGATGCTGGAATAGAAGATTTTACGCTCTATTACACCAACTTGCCAGAGGCATACAAAAACAATCTAAAGATTGATCAAGTTAGTCGAAAAAAATGTAGAATTAACGGCTCTTATCCTGATGCGAATATTTATTACCGAGCAGTGAAACCAACAGTTATAGAATATGTAGTAGCTAGGCCTGGAGAGTTAGAGCAGGAAAAGTATCTCGAGCCTGTAATTCAATTAGATTTAGCATAGATATAGGAGCAGACTATGAGTGAAGAGAAATTTATGTTGGACTTTATTGCAGATCCCAATATGTTGTATATCAGCAATAATCAACAATTGAAAAATGACAAACCAGAAGGCTTACTAGATCGAGATATAACCCTATATCATATTGAAGAAATCACCTTTGAAGATAAAGCTCCCCGCAAAGAGGCCTTAGAAAATGTCATGAGCTCCCTCCAAATTGAAGGGATTAATTTTGTCTACATTATTCAAGGCAATGAATTTGGAGTGCACTTTTACTTTGGCATCGCTAAAGATTTACATGCCGATGCCGATTGTGTTATGGAACTTCCGGTATATGATTTAGGCCGTAATGTATTATTGCCCAGTTTGAAGGGGAATTTCCGAGGTAGTAAGATTAGTGAAGTACAACCAAAGGTCAAGTCTACAATTATGGAGACAATAAAAAACATGACCTACTGTTGTTATTTAGAAGGTGTACCAGGAACTAACGAAGATAATGAAAAGTTTCAAGGTGTCGATCGCTTAGTTGATGTCATGCTTGGAGAACAATTCAGTGTGGTCATTATTGCTAAGCCACTAGCAATTGATGATATTTCCGCTATAGAACGTAATTTATACCGATTTTATACCGCCTTGGTGCCGTTAATGAAAAAAAACATCCAAGAAGGTGTTGTCAAGGCTACTGGTACATCTTCGTCAGTAACGAAGTCGAAGACTGATAATATTGGTGAAAATATCTCTACTACCAAACAGACTGGCACTGGTACGAATACTAACTGGACAGAAGGAACTAGCTTTACCGAAACCCGTGGTGATAACAAAGGAGAAACTAAAAATATTGGCAAACCTAGCAGTTCCACAACTAATTCAGTATCTGATTCCGTAAATACAGGAACGAGTCATTCCAAAGCTAACGGCACTAGCAAATCAGAAAGTTCAGGAAAATCTTCTAGCGATAGTCATTCTCACACGCAGGGCTCATCAAGCGGGACAAGCATAGGCGATTCTAAGACCGAAGGAAGTAATACATCTGATAGTACATCGGCTACAACTACCTTAGAATTTGTCAATAAAGAAGCTCAAGATTGGATTGCTTATTTAGATGAAATAATTTTTAAACGGTTAGATTACGGTAAAGGAAAAGGGATTTTTGTCACTTCAATTGTGCTACTTTCGCAATGCCGAGGTAGTTTAATCAAGCTCGAAAATACAGTTAAATCGTTGTATTCGGGAGAAAGTGGCAATAAAGTACCTTTACGAAAAGTCCCTCTTTCTAAGCAAAATTACAGATCTAAAGCTTTCAGGAGCTTACAAATTCCAAGAACAAAATTTCAGACTCATCCTTCCCTTAACGAATTATCATCTAGAGCGGCATGCTCTCAATTTATTAAGCAAGGCTATGTACATGTAGGCAATTGGCTATCTACCAACGAATTAAGCATGATTGCTGGACTACCACAAAAAGAAATTGTCGGGTTGGGATTAAGAGAAGAAGTCGATTTTGGTTTGAATTTCAATACTAATATAGAGGACAACAACCGAATAGAGTTAGGCAATTTAGTGCAGAGTGGAACGGTACTGAATGATATACCAGTATACTTAGATAAAGAAAACATGAATAAGCACACCTTTGTGACGGGTGTAACAGGAAGTGGCAAAACAACTACCTGCCAAAAGATGCTTATCTATAGCGGATTGCCTTTTCTAGTAATAGAGCCAGCCAAAACAGAATACCGGATTTTGAACCGTACCTATGACGATCTGCTAGTCTTTACTTTAGGTGTAGATACAGTTGCTCCTTTTCGATTAAATCCTTTTGAATTTTTTCCTCATGAAAGTATCACTTCTAGAGTGGATATGATTAAGGCTAGTATTGAAGCGGCCTTCGATATGGAGGCCGCCATACCGCAAATTATCGAATCAGCAATATATGAATGTTATCAAGACTGTGGCTGGAACATATCGCAAAACCGCAATACAAAATATCAAAATCCCTTTGCAGACGGTGTGTACGCATTCCCCACATTAACTGACTTAATGAACAAGACAGAGAAAGTCGTGGAGAAGCAAGGATTTGATGAGCGCTTAAAGCGCGACTATATCGGCTCTATCCGTGCAAGACTTCAAGGTTTGACGATTGGTGCAAAAGGCTTGATGCTAGATACAAAGCGGTCCATTGACTTTGCCGATCTCCTAGAACGTAAAGTGGTGCTAGAACTAGAAGAGATCCGCAGTGGCTCAGAAAAAGCTTTAATTCTAGGATTTATTCTTACTAACTTGATAGAAGCCATGAAGGTCAAGTCTAAAATCAACAGTGACTTCAAACATATTACTTTGTTTGAAGAAGCTCATCGGCTCTTGAGTAAGTATGAGCCAGGAGACAGTCTGAACAAAAAGCAAAGCGTAGAAACCTTTACTGACATGCTAGCTGAAGTGCGCAAATATGGCGAATCGCTAATTATTGTAGATCAGATTCCTGGTAAATTAACACCAGAAGTACTAAAAAATACGAACACAAAAGTAGTACATAAAATATTTGCCCAAGATGATAAGGAAGCTATTGGCAACACCATGGTCTTAACAGATGAACAAAAAAAGTTCCTCTCCAATCTTGATGTAGGTCGAGCGATTGTGTTCACACAAGGTTGGCCAAAAGCTTTGCAGGTGCAAGTAAATAAAACGACGAATACTACAGGAGAGGAATATGTAAAAGACGAGGAATTGAGAAAGAATGTCATGGAATATTACCGAAAAATGTACAAGCGTGGCATCTTTCTTGGTTTAGAATGTCTACAACATGAACCTGACTTGGAACAATTTCTTAAGTATATAGAATATAGTACGGACAGCTCACTAGTGGACAACTTCCGCAATTATTATAAAGAACCAGAGGCTCAGCAAGCTTTTACAGCAAGATTGAAGCAGATAACAGGGGAAGAAGAAAAAGAATTTGTTCTGCAATTGTTGCTACATGGTGGCTCATATCCTATAGGCTCATGGGAAAAAAGTAAAACAATACTTAATGAATTTATTAACGATGTTCTCAATAGGTCTGACAAGATGGAAGAGAAAAAGTTATATTACTACAATCATCTAAAAATAAAACTATGAGCATCAATCTAAGAGGAGGCGTTTATAATGGGATGGTTTTCATCAGCTTGTAGTGCCATTGGTAGCGCAATCAGTACAGCAGTTAATTTTGTGGGCAATAATCTAGGGAAAATAGGCGGTGTCATTGGCAACAGTGTGGCAGTAATTTTATCACCTTTTAAGACTCTAGAGATAGCAATAAGAGCGATTGAAGCTATTGCAATTCTCGTGACTACTATTGCGGAAATCTTAGGCATAGGTCAAAAAGACGAAAAAATGGATGAACTAGGTGCAAAAGCTATTCAGGAAGATACGTTACCACGAGAAGAATTTGAGACTCATCAGGAATATATTAAATATTTACGGGAAGAAATTGAACTTGATCGAGAAAAGTTCAATGAAATGTCTCCAGAAGAACGCCTGGCCTGTACAGCAATTGGCACTACCATTTTAGCTAAAAGTATTGAGGAAAAAACAGGTGTGGAGATTCCAGCAGAATTTTTGTTAACGGCAGAAAAAATTAATTTATCAGCAGAGGAAATCAAAGTATGTATAGATAAATTCAAAGAAAATGGCTTATTCACCATGGGAGAAATGTCAGATTACTTGCAAGGTAAAGATCTGAAAGGCAAAGAGCCTGCAATAAGTTCGGTCATCATAGATGCAATGCAAGCCCTAAATCCACAAATGACTCATAAGGATGTTCAGAATAAAATGATCAATATGATACAAAGTGCTCACGAGGAAAAATTATGAAAGAATCTTTGAGGTCTTTGTTTTACATAGCAAATCGGCAAGTAGATGCCTATCTCTACGAGAATCATTCATTGAGAAAAATTTCTACCTATGAAAATTTTACCCCTCAAAGCATTGATAAACTATGGGACTGGTGGATAGGTTCTATGTCTTATATTTATGAACTGCAATGTATGGATATTTGTGTAGCTGGAGACTGTGAAAAATTCACTTTTGCAGAGGGAAAAATAGATTTTGGTATGCAGACCAATTGGACACTACAAAACATACAAAACAGTATCTCGAATTGTTACCCCCACATTCAGCATCGGCTAATATATGGGGAAGAAAACAATGAAGATGAAGAGGCCCTAGATAAGCATAATCCTTACTCCTTCTTTTCAATCAAATCAATCCGTATCTTTATGCCTTACGATTATTTCTCTCAAGTTTCTATTAGCAAGACTGAGAAGCTCAAGGAAGCCTTACCTTATCACTCTGCCATAGAAGATAACAGTAACTTAGAGGAAGGAATCTTATATCGCTACTTTAATAAAAAGGCTTAATTCCAAAGCCGCTTAGACAAAAAAATGTCTAAGCGGCTTTGATTATTCATCACATAATTCTTTCTATAACCTTCATAGTTTTTTATGAAGCAGTAAATAGTTTTCACTATTTCGCTATGTTAATTTAGTTAAGGAGGGCTAAACTATTATGAAGTTTTTCTTCTGGCAAAAACCTCGTTCATGGCAAAAGTATACAGCTTACAGTATTGTTGGACTGGTTCTAATTGGTGTTTTTATAGTATACTCAGTTTTATCAGAAGATGAAAAAGCTGTAGAGAAAGCATGGAGTACGAAAAATTCAACACAATCAGCGACAACTTCAGAAGTAACTTTATCTGTAGAAGAGTCAATGCAACAACTACTAGAAGGTAATAAGCGCTATATAGAACAAAAGCTAGCAGGAAAAGAGATTAACCAAGAGTATCGACAAGTGCTAAAAGAAGAAGGGCAAAAGCCTTTTGCTGTCATCGTTGGCTGTTCAGACTCGAGAGTGCCACCAGAACTAATCTTTGATCAAGCTTTTGGTGATCTTTTTGTCGTTAGAGTAGCTGGCAACGTAATTGATGCTGTAGCCATGGCTAGTGTGGAATATGCCGTAGAGCAACTACATAGTCCCCTAGTAGTTGTACTAGGACATGAAAGCTGTGGTGCTGTTAAAGCGGCTGTCGACAATTGTTGTGATGCCATCGATAATCCTAATGATAGCAACATGAACAAATTGCTTTCATTAATTCAACCATCAGTACAAGAAGTGAAAAAGGAAGCAACTCAAGATGCTCCACTTTATGAAGCTGTCACAGATAAAAATGTAGCAATAATGGTAGAGAAAATTAAGCAGAATCCTCAATTATCCACCTTAATCAATCAAGGGAAATTATCAATCGTCGGCGCAAAGTACCACTTGGAATCAGGAGAAGTCGATTTTTTTTAGCACATTTTTTTAGCTACATCAACAACTGGTGAAGAAAGTAGGACCTCCACCGTGAAGATCAGAGGAGAAAGTGGTGGTCGTTTCCGGAAAAACGTTTTCTGATATAAGAAGACATAGTAGGATAAGATAGAGAAAATAGAAAGGAGAAGTGTAGTGTTAGACTTATTAAAATCGCGAAGAAGTATTAGAAAATATCAAGATAAAAAAGTAGAAGAAGAGAAAGTAGATCTTGTGATGAAGGCGGCTCTCTTAGCTCCATCTTCAAGGTCTAAGAGGCCTTGGGAATTTGTCGTAGTTACGGACCAAGAGATGTTAAGAAAGCTTGCTAAATGTAGAGAACATAGTGCTCAATTTTTAGCAGGTGCTCCCTTAGGGATAGTAGTTATAGCTGACCCAGAAGCTTGTGATGTGTGGATAGAAGATGCCTCTATTGCTTCAATTATTATACAACTAACGGCACAAACCTTAGGGCTAGGTTCTTGTTGGATTCAAGTAAGAGAAAGATTTCACTCTGACAATGTGAAAGCAGAAGAATATATTAAGCAAAATTTAGGGATACCAGAAAAATATCATGTGGAATCAATTATAGCCCTAGGTTATCCGGCAGAAGAGAAAAAGCCCTATGAAGAAGAGAAGTTACTTTACCAAAAAATTCATAAAGAAACTTATTAATTGATATAGCTATTTTCATACCCAATAACCCTTATGGGATCTAGATCCTATAAGGGTTATTTTATTATTTGATCTGATGAAGGCAACTTAACATCATTGCCAAAAATTTCAACCAATACGTTCTTTTACAAGCATTAGGTGGATTTAAATTAAACTTATAAGCAAAAGCAACTAAGAAAATACTTTTTTTAGTTGAAATAAAAAAAGTAGATAAAACTTTAAGGGATGGAACATTGTCAGACGATTCAAAATATATTGACAAAAAGGGCAACTCTATAGATAATTATTTCTGAACTCATTATATACAGAATATGTTTTATGGGGAGGTGTCAACGGGGGCTTCCTGTGCCATTTCAGGTGCTTAGAAGTCAGAACATTTAGAATTGTTCAAAAAGACATTTTCAGTAAGCTTGTAACTTTAACTTTACTTATTAAGGTCACAAATTCTTAAAAAAAGGTAAATGACACAAAGTTCTATGAAGGAGGGGGCAAAAGTGAAAAGAATCGTACTGTACCTTTTTGTTATTTTTTCTTTACTGTCTTTTTTCGTCTATACACAAGGTACTGTCAATTCCATGATGGATAATAGATCCTTTCTCTTGGTTTTTCCTTTTCTAATGTTGCCTTCTCTTTTCTTAGGTGAGAAGTAACAAGCTTGCATTTTCGCTAAGTCTTTAGAGTTTTTATTAAGTGGTCATACCTGAGAATCTGCATAGTTTATGCAGATTCTTTTTTTGAAAGCTATTGAGAAGATTTGTACATAATAGAAATTCTGTAGAAACTTTTTTATGCTCACTGTTGTCTAATATATTATAATAAAGACAAAAAGGGAGAGATCTAATATGATTTCCAATAAACTTATTGCAGGTACTATAGCTACTGCCTTAGCTGTTACTTTAATAACAACACCAAGTATTGCTGGTGCCAATTATGTATTAAAGGAAAACAGAACTGTCCAAGCTGACACTGAAAGAGAAGTTTCTGCCATAGGTACATTTACAGGGAAGGTAAAAGAAATTGATGACTTTCATGTAGAGGGATCAATAAAAATTTTACTTGAAAATGATCAGGATCGGGAAGCTCATCTGATCATTTCTCCCAACACTTATGTGGCAGGTAAAGAAAATATCGAAGTGGGAGATATTGTAACTGGATACTATGATAGGAATATGCCAATCATCATGATCTATCCTCCCCAATACCCAACTGAATTGATTGTGGTAGATACACTGGAATCTAATTTTAAAGTTGATTTTTTTGATGCTAACTTGTTAAGTGAAGATCAAGAGTTAAGTATTAATATAACTGACGAAACGGAGATACTATTACCTAATGGTACCTCCTATAAAGGTAAGCTTACAGATAAAGCACTAGCCGTTTTTTATGATATTTCGACTGATAGTATACCAGCCCTAACCACGCCTACGAAAGTAATCGTTTTATTTGAAAAGGAGTTACCCCCTAGTGAAGATACGATTGTAATAGACTTTTCCAATGTTGAATACATGATAAATAATCAAGAAATAATAACTGCATCTCCCTATGCTGATGAAAAGGGAACCCTTATGGTGCCTCTTCGTTCAATAACTGAAGCACTTGGATTTTCCCTAACTTGGGATGAAAAAGAGCAAAGTATTGTAATTGGGAACGACATATACTTGCAGATAGGAAAAGATTCTTATACTAATGTAACAGGAGTTTCTAAGCAGTTAGGAACAGCGCCCGTTTTAACAGATGGTACTACCTATGTGCCTTTGCATTTCTTTAGAGATATTGTCCCTATGAATAATGCTTATTTCTTTGAAGGTCAAATTGTCATCAATAATGATGAGCCTCAAAGGTAAGATGCTTAAAATGACTCTTAGATAAGAGAATAAGGAAGCTCCTGAATCAAAACTTTTTACTTATTGTTGATTCAGGAGTTTTTTTTACCGTGGCCTAGCCGAGTCCCCGGCTTTAACCGAGGGGAGCATGTCAAGAAAGGAGAGTAGTAGAGAAAAATGAGCATTTTCTATTTTGCTTATGGCTCTTGTATGGATAAAAAGCGTTTGAAACGTCATGAAGTCTTGCAGGAATTTGAAGTTATCGGTATTGGTCGCATCGATGGTTGGCGTTTTCGTATGAATAAACTAAGTAGCACTGGTCAAAATGTCTGGGCCAACGTGGAAAAAGATCATAGTAGCCACGTCTATGGAATCTTATATCAGATATCAGAGATAGGTCATAGATACTTAGACATTCGAGAAAATTTTCCAGAACATTACAGAAAAGAGTTTGTTACCGTAAATGTTGGAAAGCAAGTTTTTGAAGATGTCATGATGTACCAGGCTACTCCAGAGCACATTTCTACAGAAAAATGTCCAACAACGATGGAATATGCTGAGGAGCTTAAAAGAGGAGGGGCTTCTTTACCAGAACCTTATCGTAGTGAGATTTTTCTCAAAGAGATAGAGCGGTGTTTTTCTTGAAGAGATCAGATAGGCCCCTGTCTCATCTTATCGATTAGATAATCGGCCGTTCTAGCGGCTATAGCCATTACTGTTTCTGTGGGATTACAACCGCTAGATGTGACAAAGACACTGGAATCACAGATAAACAGATTTGGTATGTCATGGCTTTGACAAAAGCTATTAACTACGGACTTTTCAGGATCAAGGCCCATGCGACAAGTACCCATGACATGACCTGAATCAGGAATGACAAAGGCAGGCTTACCACCTCGAGCTGATAAGATATCATTAGCTTTTTGAACAGCATCTTTGATCAATTTATTGTCATTTTCAGAGTAACTAAAGTTAATTAAAGGTCTAGGAAGGCCATACTCATCTTTTTCATTACTTAAAGAGATGAAATTATCTTCTCGTGGGAGAACTTCTCCCACGAGCGATACTTGTGCATAAAAGTTAAAGTCTAACATAACATCACGTAATCCCTTACCCCAGTACCCTCCATCAACAGCTAGGTTTTTGGCTAAAGCAACAGGACGATTGCCATGAGCATTGAGAGTATAGCCTCTAACAAAGCCTCTAGAAGGCTCACTAGCGTAAAACTCCTGCGTATAAGCCATTACTGGCGTGCCTTTGTAAAGGCGAATCTCTTCATTGAATTTGGCAAAAACATCGTGTCCGCTATGGACCATCAGATTTTTTCCAACGAGACCACTACGATTAGCGAGACCATAAGGGTATTGAGAAGTAGCTGAGTTAAGTAAAAGTCTGGGGCTTTCAACAGAAAAGGCAGAAACGATGACAACTTTAGCCTTTTGTCGATATAATTGTCCATCATGAACGAACTCAACAGCTGTTACTTTACCATTTTTATCAGTGAGAAGACGAGTAACCATAGAATCAGTTAGAATTTCTGCTCCATGCTGAATCGCTTTTGGCACATGCTGAATTAGGGTTGTAAATTTGGCGTTGGGCATACAACCTTCATTACAAAAACCTCGATTAGTACAAGGTGGTCGTCCATCATAAGGAGCAGATAAGATAGCAAGAGGAACAACACTGCTACGAACTCCTAAGATCTCACAGCCTTCACGGAAGATCTGGGAATTAGCACTGATGGGCTCTCGTACTGGGTAAGGATAGGGACCACGAAAAGTCCCCCAGGGAAGCTCTTTAGGGCCTGAAACTTTAATATCATTCTCGATTTTTTGGTAATAGGGCTCAAGATCATAGTAACTAATGGGCCAATCTTCGGCAACGCCATCAGTTGATTTAACACGAAAATCATTTTCATGAAAGCGATAAAAAACAGCAGTAAAGTGAACAGTTCCGCCACCTACGCCTCGACCTGAATTGTTGTGGCCAAACTTAATAGCATCTTTGCCATCAGAAAGTCGAGTATCTTGCCAAGCTAAGGAATAGCTATGCAACTCATCACTAGCAAAATCACTTTGTGGATTCCAGAAAGGACCTGCTTCTATGGCAACTACATCAAGTCCCGCTTTGCTTAATTCATAAACAAGTACGCCACCAGATGCACCAACACCGACAATGCATACATCGACTTCTTTGTCGCCATATTTTCGATGCTTCATATCCTTATAACGATGTCCGTCGTAATGATCACAATTATGCTGTACAGGATCTTTATTCTCCATCAAAACCTCCTACTTCTTATCTGCGCCAGGTCTCCTAGGCTCCCATGGGTCAGTCCATCCAAGCTCTATTCTATAATAACCTCTAGGATAAGCTGGACCTCCGTAGCCTATCTCAGACCAGATGGTCGGGTGAGAATAATAGGCGCTAATCATAATATCGAGCAATTTATCGAAAAGCTCTTTCTGAAGTATGCTATCCCATCGGGGAATCATAGGAGCTTTACCTTGTTGCATAGAAGAAAGAATCTCAAATTGCTCTTTAATTTCAGCAGATATAAAATTTTTACCATACTTTTGTGCTGTTGCTTCATCAGTAGCTTTTAAGCCTTCTCGAATCAAAATCTTTTCTTGCGGAAGCGAAGATTTCCGTTGATGCTCTCCAATATTGCTTTTTAGTCTCTGATCTAAAAAGTATATAATCCAATCGATGATATCATCTCTATTTTCATAGCAAAGATGCTTGGCAATGAGACGGAGCATTTTTACTTCTTTCTCTTCTAAAAATTGTGGTTCTGGGAAAGGTCCAAGCCTTTTAAGCACAATTTCTTTGGTATGGTCATCCCATTCATTAATCAATGAAAGAACATCGTAATCGGGATAATGGCTATAATGTGACATTTAGAGACCATCTCCCTGCAATAATCTTAACAAATCAAGGATAGCTACTGTTGCAACAATCAAAGGGAGAACAACAGGTGGACCAACCATATGGTTGTTAACATTTTGACCACCAACTCTTTTTCCTACGCCAATGAAATGCAAATAGGCGCCCCAGAGATGAGTAAGAATCACAAAAAGAAGAACAAAAAATAGAGAAGTTAGCACCACAGGTGCTTCATAGAACTCGGCGATTTGTAGATTTACAGTCAAAATAATTAGTCCTATCACAGGTACCCAGAGACTCCAATGATAGAAATTCTGTCGATAGTGGAAGAGAAAAGTAGCAAGCGTCCAGAGGACCCACTTAAAGGAGTGCAGGATACTTTGCATTAACTCGTAATATATTTCCATATGCTTTTAGACGCCTTTCTAGCTGATTATTTCTTGTTATATTAATGAGCTATTGCTATGACTACCTTAGTTTGTACTGCTTGAACCTCTATTAGCCAACTAAATTCCATCTAGATGGAATCCTAGAATAATAAGCAAAACAGTCCTGTCAGCTCCAAGAAGCTTGACAGGACTGTTTTGCTCGATATAACCAGATAAAGGGTTCAATGCTTGAAAGCGTTGGCTTTTTTTTATTTGCGCAACAATCGTACAAATATTTCAGCAGTTAAAGATATATCTTTTTATTTAACCAGGTGTCTAAAGCTTCTGTCTTTAGCTCGTCAAGCTTATGGTCTAGCACGTTTAACAGACAAAAACTGTGCATAATATCCTGCCGGATTAGTGCAAAATGGTATTAGTTTAGAGATAGAGAGGTCAAAAAGTGGCTTATATTTTATTAGTCTTAGGCTTTGTTTTATTAATCAAAGGCGCTGATTTATTTGTTGATGGTTCTTCAAATATTGCACGGGCTTTACGTGTTTCTCCCATAATTATAGGTTTAACAATTGTATCGTTAGGAACAAGCTCCCCTGAAGCAACAATCAGTATTATTGCCGCGTTGGAAGAAAATACTGGAGTTGCCCTCGGTAATGTTGTGGGAAGTAATATCTTGAATACATCATTAGTTGTGGGAGTGGCTGCATTTATTTATCCCTTAAAAGTGCAAAGCGAAACGATAAAAAAAGAAATCCCTTTTGCCTTGTTGGCAACTATCGTTTTGCTGATATTGATTAGTGATGTACCACTTCAGGGTACTACTGAAAACCTTCTCACAAGAGGAGACGGCTTTATTATCTTACTGTTTTTTTCAATTTTCTTGTACTATGTATTTGAAGTTGCCTTAAATAGTCGGAAAAATATGAATGTTGAAAGTGAGGAACAGAAGGCTACTTCATGGAAGAAAAATATTTTACTTACTATGGGTGGTCTTTTCGGAATTATACTTGGTGGAGAGTTGGTCGTAAAGAATGCTACTGCAATTGCACTTGCTCTTGGAATGAGTCAAACTTTAGCTGGTCTAACAATAGTAGCAATAGGTACGTCATTGCCAGAATTAATAACTTCTACTACTGCTGCACTGAAGAAAGAAAGTGAAATTGCTTTAGGTAACATAGTGGGCAGTAACATCTTTAATATTTTCTTCGTACTGGGAACTACTGCTGTCATTCACCCACTTGCTGTTAATAGTGAGATAATTGCAGATATTATATTTATGATATTTCTTACCATAACTCTACTTATCTTTTCAAGAACAGACTATGAAATTGGAAAGCTCGAAGGATTCTTTCTGGTTATTGCCTATGTTTTTTACCTAATTTTTATTATCATTAGAAATTAATGTAACTTTGTAATTTCCAAGGAGTAAACTACAGTATATATCAATAAAACTTTGTCGATTCTTGCGCAAAATGTTATTATTTTTTCTACAAAAAAAGGACTAGATTAACAGAATAATCCAGTCTTTTTAAAAAATATTAACATAATCATCACTGACCTTAACTCTCAACCATAGTGCCTAACTCGAAAGTTCACTCCTATCTTCTCTGCTAAATTACGGCAAGCTTCAATATCTTCTACAGGCAAAACATCAACTACCGATAGAACAACCTCTGGAACATAACTTTTGCACTTTATTGCGAAATCTATAATAGCCCCATAAGATTCTTCGCCATAAACAGATTTACAGAGAGCTTGATAATCCTGGCCATTTTTCGCATTCAAACTGATCGATATAGAATCGACTAGACCATGTAGTTCTGGCGTAATATCATAACCACTTATTAAACTCCCGTGCCCATTAGTATTGATTCGAACTGGTTGGGAATAGTTTTTTTTGAGCCTTTTACAAATCTCGAGAACATCATTGGTACGAATCATGGGCTCTCCATATCCACAGAAGACAAACTCATGCAGTTCAGTGCTATCCCACTTTTTAATGTCTGCAAGTACTTCCTCTACAGTTGGCTCCTGATCTAACCAAAGCGTTATACCGCAGGAAAGCCCCTCTGGCTTGTTGCGAACGCAAAAACTGCAGTCGCAGGTACAGGCATTGGTAATATTAAGGTACAGAGAATTACCTATCTTATAGGTGATCATGAATAAGCTCACTCCAACTCATATATTTTTAGGTGATATTAATAGGACCTGATAGTCAAAAAAAGCGGCTATCAGTCCATTATACTTCATTCTTATTGACAAGTATGATGATAATAAATATACTTCTGCACAGTTAAAAAAGTTAGGGGATAAATGATGAAAGGTGGTAGGACCTTATAAGCAAAGAGACAAATACTTAGAAAGAAGAGAGGACCACCTTTTAATAGCTAGAAATTGTATATACAAATAAAAAAATTTACTTATTATGAAAAAGAGACACTATTGCGCAGAAGTATAATTCTACGCAATAGTGTTAAAGTGATAGAGATAGATTAAGTTTTTTTCATAAGCAAATAAGATGTAAAGTCAGGGGGCGTAGCCGTGTATAGCAATTATATAGATGAGTTCCTCACGTATGGTCTAGAGAAGAAATCTTTCGATACAAAAGTAGCTTACGGATCAACACTAGCCATTTTTGAAAAGTTTCTATTGGAGTATTCTAAAGACTTAAAAAGCTTTGATGCTATTCATATACAAAAGTACTTAGGAATCTTAGAAGAACAGGGAATGGCACCTGGTACAATACATAAGCATTTCTATGCTATAAAGGCATATTGCAAATGGATAAAGAGAAAGTACTTAACAGAAGAAATAAAGCTCATAAAACTGCCCGATGTAAAACAAATAGCGCCCAAAACACTTTCTAAAGAAGAAGTGATAGAGTTAATAGAGAAAGCAAGCGTCAACAAGAGAGACCTAGCCGTAATTTACCTATTGCTAGGGGCAGGCTTATCGGCGACAGAATTAGTTGCACTTAACAAATGGAATATTAAAATAGACGAAAAGAACAAAAGAGGAACAGTAGTTATAGAAAAGATAAAAAGGGGAAGAACTAGGAAAGTTGCTATAGGACCTGTAATTAGAAAGGCTATAACTGAATATTTGAATGAAAGAGGCGACGACGATCCAGCCCTTTTCTTGAGCAATCGCAATCAGCGTATTAGTGTGCGCACCGTTCAGTCTATCATAGAAAAGTATTGCGGTAAAACCAAAACAAGTGTTCTGCGCCATACATTTATTGGAGCCATGGTTCAGGGCGAAGAGGATTGGGCAATTATTCAAAAGCAGGCCGGCCTAGTTACAACACAAATGCTACCTAGATATGCAAAGCCAAAAGAACATAATATACAAGATGTTGCAGATCGATTCTTTGAAAAAGATTTGTTGAGTCATGAAGACTCCTAGGACCACCTCTGCTAGAGCAAAGGTTGAACAGGGTGAAAAAGTCGCCATCATTGAATTTGAAGCAAAGGAAATGGAAGTGGGTCCGCCGGTTCATCATAGAATTGACAAAGCAGAAACCAAAGAGTTACTTCAAAAAGCCGGATTTAGCATAATTATAGAAGATTCTTTTACCGATATGTTCTACGGCCTAACAGCTCTCAAAAAGTAATCATGGTAAAAACCTCCTCTAACAAGACCTATATAGCTCCTCAACGGAGTCAACCTAGAAAGATTACCGCGCCGATGGTTTAGGCGATCTGATTTCGGTATTGAAATGGGATGGCAAACAATTTAAGCAAACTCTCCAATGGTTTGGACTTTTCGGATAGCATACTTTTCATGTTTACTTTCTTTTCCATCGGGAAAACTATCAAACATAAAAAAAGGAGAGATGTACATGAACTTAAAAGGAAGCAAGACCTATGAAAATTTAATGAGGGCATTCTCAGGAGAAAGTCAGGCCAGAAGCCGCTATAACATTGCCTCATCTGCCGCCAAAAAAGAAGGCTTTCATGTAGTCGGAGCTATCTTTGATTATACAGCAGACCAGGAAAGGGCTCATGGCAAATTGTTCTATCAAAAGCTTAAAGATTTTGCAGGTGATAACATTAGCATTTCTGGAGCTTATCCCGTTGATTTGTATGATGACACTGTTAAAGCTCTCAGGGCCGCTCAGCATAATGAGTTAGAAGAATGGGACGAAGTATATAAGAGTTTCGGTAAGGTAGCAAGAGAAGAGGGCTTTGCAGAAATTGCGCATGTCTTTGAGGGCGTAGCAGCTGTTGAAAAAACTCATGCCGATAGATTTGGTAGACTAGCTGATGAAATAGAGAATGGATCCATATTCAAGAAGGAAGAAGAAATTGCCTGGATGTGTACTGTATGTGGTAATATTCATGTAGGCAAAGCCGCGCCTAAGATTTGTAATGTATGTGATCATCCACAAGGGTTTTTCATGCCCTTTTCTGAATCTTTTGCTCAGGAATAGTTCTTTCACCCTTAATTTTAATTGAATCACTAATACACATTTTGGTTTTTAGTGACTAGGAAAAGACTTCTGAATTCAACAGAAGTCTTTTTTTGTCCATTCATATTACTCGGAATTGTATATCTTTCATAGCTAACATCCTATTCCGGAACAATTGAACAACCTTGAAATTGCAGAAGAAGCGCAGAGAGTGATTCGTATTAAAGATGGTAAGGTTTTGTAAACACAAACACAAAAGGACGGTTCTTCTGTAGGTGTACAGAAGAACCGTCCCTCCGTGCACTTTTGTCCGAGTTACGTTCTATTGGTGATACGTCCGTCCGTACCAATTGTAACAATTTGCCAAGGGATAACTTTGCCGCTATCAGTGAGCGCCTTTTTCACGGAGTTTACAATTCCTGCACAACAAGGTACTTGCATCCGTAGAACCGTTACGCTTTGAATTTCTTGGGCATTTAAGATTTCTGTCAGTTTCTCAGCATAGTCGCCAGCATCTAGTTTTGGGCAACCGATCAAAGTAATTTTGTTTTTCATGAAGTCTTGATGAATCCCAGCATAGGCAAAGGCAGTACAGTCGGCGGCAATCAGTAGATGGCAATTGTTAAAGAAAGGAGCCATTGGGGATACGAGCTTTAACTGACAAGGCCATTGTCTCAGTTCTGATTCAGTGCTGATAGCCTCTCCTTTATTTACGCTAACCTGAGAGTTCTTTACTTCTTTCATGGGCACTCTGTCAAAAACTCGAGCTTGAGTTCCAGGACAGCCACAAGGAGTAGGAACTTCGCTGGCTTTTTTTAATTCTTCCTTGCGCTGTTTCACGGCAACTTTATCAAAAGGATCAGCCTTACGCTCCTCTAAGGTGATAGCATCGGTAGGGCAAGCAGGGAGACAGTTACCGAGGCCATCGCAGTATGACTCTGATACTAGTTTTGCTTTTCCATTTATAAGTTTAAGAGCACCTTCCTGACAGGCGGTGGTGCAGAGCCCACATCCAATACATTTTTCCTCGTTAATCGTGACAACTTTTCTTATCATATCTTATATCCTCCTTCGAATCACTTGTTATTACATCTACACTATAATAAAATTAGGTAAAAAAATCGGTAGCCATGGCTACCGAAAAGGGAGCAAGGGAAAATGGGACAAAAGAAAAAAGATGGTTGCAAGAATCTTGCAGAAAAGACTCATCTTTTAGCCGAATGCGCTCTCTTTCAAGGAATTGAACCGTTGGTTATCGATGAAATGCTTTTTTGCCTTGACTTGAAGAGCTTTCGATATAAAAAGAACGACACCATCGCCTTAGCGGGCGAGCCCTTAGAGAGTATTGGCATCTTACTTAAAGGGGAGGCCTTGGTGCTCAAGGAAACGGCGGCAGGCCATCGAGCCATAATGATATTGCTCAACCCTGGAGATCTTTTTGGAGAAATGGTTGTCTTTTCTAAGAACTCGTCCTGGCCAGCTACTGTAATTGCTCAGGAAGAGAGCGAGGTATTATTCATTTCTCGGAGAAAACTACTCGGTCAGTGTGATAACAGTTGTACTTGGCATCAGAAGCTCATCGAAAACATGCTCAGAATCATCTCTGAAAAGGCCATGATGTTGAACAAAAAAGTGGAATACTTGACGATTAAGAGCATGCGAGGGAAACTTAGCACTTATTTCCTAGAACAGTATCGAAAAACCGGTGCAACTACATTTCGCCTGCCTATGAAACGGAACGAGTTAGCGGACTTTCTAAATGTCTCCCGGCCATCTATGTCTAGAGAGATGGCTCGCATGCGTGAGGAAGGCTTAATTGACTTTCATTTGGAGACTATTCGAATCATCAATGTTGAAGCGTTACGTGAGATAGGTGAGTAAATGAGTATTTATCATTGCAGGCTATCCTTGTACAAAGTAGTACAATCCTGTTGAAATTATAATGAGCAAAAACGTAATCCCAATGGTTCTTGTCAAAGACGTAGGAATATGCTCACGTGTCATCAGGGGATATCTTTTCTTAAGATACTGTTGCAATAAGAGACCCGTCAAAATACCGACAAAACTTAAAAGATGGGATACAGATAAAAGACCTAAAACTTCAGGATTCATTCGGAAGAGTTCTACAATACTTCTAATTGCAGAGAAGCCAATTAGATAATGAACAAAAATTTGGCCCTTATAATGAATAGATTTTCTTTTTGTCCAAAGCCAAGCAAAGAGAAGATAATTGAGTGTTAGCTCATAGGCCTGTACTGGATGAACTATTTGACCATTTTGCTCGACACCCCAAAAAAAAGGCTTGTCCATAGGAACACCAAAGACATCGCAACCAATTCTACCAATAGCTTGACCGAGTATTAAAGCGGGAGCAAGCAGATCTGCAACGTGCCAAACATCAAGTTTGTTTCGGAGTGCACGCCATAGACCCAAAAAAAAGCCTCCAAGGATACCCCCATGAATGGACAACCCACCCGCTTGAATCCGAAAGACTTCGAAGGGATTTGTAAGATAGTAAACTGGATCATAGACCAGGATATAGAGAAGACGAGCACCGATAATTCCACCGAGGAGAGAATATAAAACCACATCAAAAATAGCATCTTCCGATAAATTGACTCTTTTTGCTTCTTGAGTTGCCAAATAAAGAGCAGCTATCATTCCTGCCGCAATGGTGACACCGAAAAAATGAACAGAAAAAGGGCCAAAAGAAAATAGTTCTACCAAGCTAATCCCTCCTTTTTGGGATTCTTTACATTTGAACAGGCCCTCTTACTGTACAGTAAAGAAATGTGCAAATTATGAACATTTGAGTAAAAATGCAACGCAATAACGCATAATAAAAGCCACTGAACTTCCGTTCTAAAGTTCAGCGGCTTTCACTTTGTTATATTGCTATGTTTTTATTGACGATAGGACCGTTTGTACCTATCGTAGCGAATTGATAGGCTAGGGTAGGAAAAGTAGTTCAATCGATTTCATGGTACTTTAGAAGATCACAATTAATTTGATAGTTTATAATTATAAATTCATTTGTATTGAATCGACTTGTTTTGTCAACAAAAAAGTTGACCACCTATGCTAGAGCAAACGTTGACGAAGGTATGAAAGCGTTTGTTGTGGAATAGTTATTTTTACTTATCAAGACCTTCTTGATAAGATGAATGTCCAGCTTGCCTGAAGGAGAGCCTGAAATAATTATTACTATATTATAAGGAGGCAGTCTCATGACCCACAAATTCTCCCCCATCAACAAAAGCAAACTCGACAACCCCTGGAGAAGAGAAGTGCTACCATCAACATCAACTTTAGAAAAACTAGGCCTAACGACAAACGATACAATGGCCGACATTGGTTGTGGTATCGGCTACTTCACTATCCCGGCAGGCCAACTAGTTAAGCAAAAAAATAACAAAGTCTACGGCTTAGACATTCTACAAGAAATGCTTGACGAAGTAGAGCAAAAAGCCAAAGAAGTAGAATTAGCCAACCTCATTACAATAAAAACCGAAGAGTACGACCTTAAATTGCCCAATCAATCAGTAACCTTCGCCTTAATGGTAAATGTTCTTCACGAAGTACAAGACAAGAATCGAATGCTACAAGAAGTCAGCCGCATCTTGCAAAGTGCAGGAAAAATTGCCATTATTGAATTTGAAGCAAAAGAAATGGAAGTAGGCCCGCCAGTTCATCATAGAATTAGCAAAGCAGAGACTAAAGATCTACTTCAAAAAGCCGGATTTGACATAATTATAGAAGAATCTTTTGCCGATGTGTTCTATGGCCTAACAGCCCTCAAAAAGTAAGCATGTCAAAAACCTCCTTCGCATCATAAAATATTAGAGTTTATGTGTGAAGGAGGTTTTTTAATGTTCCCTTCCTCTAACAAGGCCAATATAGATCCTCAGAAGAGGCAACCTAGAAAGATTTTTGCTTATCAAGTTGGTGATGTCAATGGTGATGGTGTACCTGATCAAGTTTATATAACTGGTGCACAGCCTTATCCGGACAGCCCTTTTATCGACAATATAGCATTAATCGTTCAAGATGGCAGAACATCAAGGCAATACAGTATTCCTTTGCAAGAAAGGGCTGGATTTAACCCAACTCTTTTTTTGGGAGATTTTACTGGCGATGGTGTAAATGACATTCAAGTTGCCATTAACTCTGGCGGTTCTGGCGCTTTTACTTATGATTATGTATTCTCCTTTTTGAATAATCGGGCTAGAAAACTTTTTGACTTTGAAAGGTTTAACGAGCAGTACAAGTACGACATAAGATACCTAGACTATTATCAGGTTAGCGTAAAAAGCATAAATGGCAACAGTAGCTACCTCATTGACATTCGCAACAAAGGACAAGAATACTTATCAGAAATCTACGACGAAAATGGAAAGCTAAAAGCACCAATAGAAGGTGCTGTTAGTCCTCTTGGTGGCCTTTATGCTGTTGACTTTGATCGAGACGGCATCTATGAATTGTTGGCTTATCAGCGAGTATACGGTAGATACCGCGCCGATGGTTTAGGTGATCTGATTTCTGTACTGAAATGGGATGGCAAGCGATTTAAGCAAAGTCTCCAATGGTTTGGACTTTTCGGATAATATACTGTAAAAAAGTATAAAATAACCAATTTGCTAATAGTCTGTTAAGGAAAGTCAATGCCAATGAGGAAGTACCTTGCTAACAAAACAAGGTAGGCAACGTCCCAAATGATATCATTTGGGACATAACTTTCAAGTTTAGGACAAGTTAAGAAAAAGGGGGATGACGCAATGATAAAATCTAGGATTTTTTACTTACTTCTCGGTATTTTAATTGGCTCTCTATTCTTTGCGACCCTGTCAATGGCAGGATCTCAAGTAAGGCTCGTAGTTAATGGTACAGACATTACAGACCATTTTGATTACAAGCCACTCATAATAAATGAGCGTACTTATGTACCAGCACGACCTCTAGCGGAAGCACTCGGTGCTACTGTTACATGGGATTCAACTAGAAATGCCGTGATAGTTAATATGGCCAATCAGCAAGCTCCCATAATCTCCACAAACGAATTCACTGGCACCTGGTCTTATGCTGATGATCAGGCAGGTTGGGGGTTTGCCTTGGACTTAGTACAGCATGACAACAAGGTATTTGGTGAACACTTTGCTTACTCAGGCTTTGGCAATCGACTCGATTCTTCTTATGATGATATAACCATCAATGGAGAAATAATTGGTCCGAACAAAGCTTCTGTAAGATGGAAAAGTGGTTATGGTGACGCTGAAGGGACGGCAAGCTTAATCTTACATAGCAATGGCTCTCTTGAATGGGAGATAGAGGATCTATATTACACAGGAAGTTTTCGAGAGTACTACATACCCCATCAAGCGATATTAAATCCAAACTAGACAGATAGATAGGCGCAACAGATAAAAGAATGCTTTCAGCTTGTTGACTAAGTCTGTAAATCAGGCAGGTCAACAAGCTTTTTTGTTGAAATAAACAACCCAAGCAGTACTTAGCTTACTAGAAGGGTCTGTATTAGTTCAAACAGTGGGAAAAACAACCGCTTTGCCCGCCAAACAAGGAATGACACTTCAATCTGGTGACCGCATCATAACCAACAAAGACGGCCTAGCCGAACTAAGCTTTCTCAACGGTAGTGTGAGTCGAATAGCCCCCAATTCCCAGATAGAAATTAGCCAGTTGTCTAGCACAGCAACAAGAGACATTACTATCTTACATACTAATAGGGGGGAAGTGTGGAGCAAAGTGCCAGAAAGCACCAAGCAATACTTCCGCTTTGAAGTAAACACCCCTTCAGCAGTTGCAGGAGTGCGGGGAACAGGCTTTATGGTTAGAGTGGGAGACCTAGGGGACACCAGTGTGCGAGTGTATGAAGGAATCGTTGGCTTAAGTGGTCGCAGTGACCAAGATCCGCCACCACAACCGGACCCCCTTAATGTAATGGATGTGGATGACTGGGAAAAAGACAACCTCGTTGAGGATATTCCTGTAGCCTATATAGAGGTTGAAGTAGAAACAAAAATAATACTTGCTACTCAGTTAGAAGAACGATTACCGCAGACTCGGGTAGAGTTAGTACTATTGGAGTCAGCTAGACCAAACCCGACAGCAGGTGCCTCAGCAACTGCTGGAAGATATTAAGAAGACAGAAAGCATGGAGGAGTTTAAAACATTACTGGCTAAGATTAGCACCGATGCGGCAGAAATTTTCTCCACCCCATCTAACGTTTAGCGGATGCCTGCTCCAGTGATTACCGCTCCAGTGTTTTCCTCTAGTCCAACTCCAGTTACTCCCTCTCCCTCAACTCCAGTAGTTCCCACTGATCCAACTGACCAAGAAATAGTAGATGCCGTGAGAGATAAGTATAAAGATCATGTAATGCTAGACAATACTGTAAAAGAAAATGATGATGTAACTGATACAGTAAAAGCATTAAAAGACCAGCAAGAACAAGAAGCAAATCAAGATCTATCTGTAACCGTAACAGCGGTGAATGCCTCCAATGGTGATGCTGTAGCTGAGTATCTAGCTCTTGCTAATGGAGTAGTAACCTTTGCTAAGCTGAATGAGACAGGTCAAGCAGTAACAGAGAAAGCGACCTTGACATTCCAAAAAGGACAAGCAAACACAACTTTAGTAGTGACAGTGACAATTGAGTCGCTGATTGCTACCGCCTAAATCAGTAGCATTGCTTGTGAAGAGCCTTCTTGATGAGATAAGTACTAAGCTTGCCAGAAGAAAATTATAAATAGCAGAGATATAAAACAGTCCAGCACATTTGCTGGACTGTTTTTCATTATTCGTAGCCTTTACAAGAGTGTTGGCAAAGGATGCTTAATTTAATACAGGCTCTTCATCTCCATCGACAGAATCGCGATCATCCTTTTGGGCTTTTTCATGGGCTTGAATAACATAAGCGGCTTTACTGGTTTCATTAATCAGGATGCCCAGCGGTAGGTTGCTGTGTTTTTCAGCTCCTTCTTTTTTGGAGATAAGCGTAATGTCCATATTGACGGACCAGAAAAGTTCATTCATCCAAGCATCCATAGGAGCTCCTTCTTGAGAAGCTTCTTTCCACATATCAAAAAAAGCAGCCGTCGGTCCAGGCCAGCTTTTATCCAGCTTAGGGTTATGGGCGCCATTAAATTTAGTAAGTCCCTTTTTTTCTAAGTCAATCTGACTGTTCTCGTTAAATAGAGTGTGCGACAGGACAAAAAGGAAGTGCTCGTTCCTCTGTCCCTGAGCTCCTTCAATTTTTTCTGCGAAAGCACCGGCTAAAACCAGAGCGGCCAGAAAGAGGTTTTGACTTGGCCCTAAGTCATCCTTAGAGAATAGATTTTGCTTAATTTCTTCGGGCCAATCGCGGAGAGTGATCGTCGCTGGTAAGGGAGCAGAAGATATACCGTATTGGGCGACCCAACGGACTTGTTCCGTATTGGCCAGCCAGCTTTGCTGAGCATTGGTCATGGTAGCTTTTCCTCATTTCTTAGACTTATTTTCCAATATTGTACCATAGTGTGCTCTCTGCTCCCACCCTCTGAAACCAGCGCTAGTCTCGTGCTTGTTCATCACTTTACATGTGCCTTAGGCAATCATAGACTGCTTTAATTAGGACTAAACTTTTAAGCCTGAGATGAGCTAGGATTTACTAAGCAATCGCTCTAAATAACGAGATCTCAACTCTTTACTCGCCATCAACTGCTTCATCGGAGGAAGCTGTAAAATTACAGATAAGATGGCAGCCATAGAACGATGACTTTGCAAAGCCTGATTATCAAAAATTAAGTTTTGTAGCTTTCCTCGTTCAATGGCTGATAGAACAATACGATGAACTGAGTTAACAGGCGTAATAATACGCTGAGGCCGCTCTTTTAGAATAAGACATTTTGTAGGACAGCAACGAATACAGACAGCACAGCCAAGACAGATACTTTCATCTATCTTGGCTTTTTTTCTTTCATCTAAAGATTGAGAAGTCATCTGTATCGCTTCAATAGGACATACTTTGGCACAGCGACCACAACCGTTGCATTCTTTTTCGTTGATCTTTGGAAGATAGTTAGTCGTATGAATAGGCTGTAGCATTCCAAACTTGCGAACAGCAATTAATCCTTCACAGCAACAACCACAACAATTACAAAGAAAGCTAACTTCTTCTCGTACATTTTCACCGCATTGCACAAGATTATGTTCGTAAGCTTCTTGGAGCAAGGCAAGTCCTTCAGATGGGGAAATTGCTCTTGCATGTCCATGCTTAATCAGAGAAGAAGCAGTATTGCCAAAAGTCATGCAATTGCTCATAGGGGCAGAACAATTTTTACCTAAATGCTCCATTTTGTGTCGGCAATAACATAATCCCACAGCAATCGTTGTAGCAGACTTAATAATATAACTGGCCCGTTCGTAATCAAGAATATGAAGTGCATTGTCATTCGTTAATACAGCTTCCTGCACGAAAACACGACCGAGCCGTGTCTCACTCCCAAGGAAAAGATCCTTAATAAAGTCTTCTTCTACATTAATATACTGGTGAAAAAGTTCGCTTAATAGCTTTTGATCAAGATCGCCTCGTGAACGCATAAAGGCGAACTCAAAAAAACCAGCCATCGGAGGCGGCAAGACATATTGTTGCTCTTCACCTTGAACAATATCAAGCAAGAGAGCACGACTAGCTAAGTCATTTAAAATCTTCTGCGCTTCCGCTTCACTTTTTTTCCAGATAGAGGCCGCTTTTTTCACCGTAAAAGGACGAATAGGCAACTGGGAAACAAGATTCGCTTCATTTTCATGAAAAAGAACTGCTAATATCTTATAAAGACTTTCTGAGGGTGGTGCACCCTGTGGGAATAGATTGAGTCTTTCTTCTAGTTTTTTGTATCCTGAACGAACTGTTAAGTGAGCCAATGGATTATTCACCTCATTTTCAGCAAACTATGGCAAGTCCATTATACTCTATTGTTATTGGCAAGCAAGGTGAGTAGATCTACTGCTGAGGATATAATGGATTTATGAAAAAGATAGCCTTATAAATCTCTAGTTTTTTTGCATGGAACGGCTTTATTCCTTTTGAAAACTTTGATCGCACAGGTTATTTTTGAAGTTTTAATGTATCAATGGTAACCTCATCTTCTATAGCCATCATTACTATTCCGTTAACCTTGATGGGATAAAAAAGCTCTGCACATTTGCTGGGCTTTTTTCATTTGTGAAGCTCGCCAATTAAAGTTATAACTCAGATAAATTTGACAAAAACCCAGACAAAGATGTAGAATATCTATAGATAAACAAACGTACAAGGAGTGTATCTATGAAACCTTATGAATCTTTATGGGATGCCTCTATAGATGAGCTAAAAAAAGGCTATCGTTGGGACAGTCAAAACAAAGCTTTTGCTTGCCTTATTTGTGGAACTTCATTTGTAAAAGGAGAGATTTTTCCACTAGGCGATCAATTTTTTGATGCAGAAAAAAGGGCAGAATTGCATGTACTCCATGAGCACGGTTCCATGTTCCATGTTCTCCTAGAATTAGATAAAAAGCATAGCGGCATTACAGAACAGCAGAAAAAAATACTTACTTTATTTTATGAAGGTTATAATGACAAATTAATCAGTGAGCAAATTGGTGGTAGCACTTCAACCATAAGAAACCATCGTTTTAACTTAAAAGAAAAAGAACGACAAGCCAAAGTTTTTTTAACCTTGATGGAACTCTTAAAAGATCAAACTGGAACAGTTACTAAAGAAGAAGAAAAAACAAAACAAAGTGGCCTGAATCGTTATTTTTCAGATGGAATCGACGGAACTTTGAAGCGGTTCCCGACAAAAGAAAAAGACCGCATTATGCTTCTCAATTATCTGATTAAGAAGTTTGATCCAGAGCGTCAGTATAGCGAGAAAGAAATCAACGATATCTTGAAAGCAATCTACCCCGACTATGCATTGATTCGCCGTTACTTTGTTGATTATGGCTTAATGGAACGAACGCTTGACGGTAGCGCTTACTGGGTGAAAGGAGGTAATAGAAATACAATGGAAAAAGAAAGACGCTCTCAAGTAAAACGAGAGTACAAAGAAACGAAGCGAGAAATGGGAATTATTCAGATAAAAAACGTAACAAACGGCAAAGTCTATCTTGAGTCCAGCAGAAATTTAGATGCCGTCTTTAACAAGAATCGCTTTTTATTAAATCAAGGCGTTCATCGCAACAGTAAGTTACAAAAGGATTGGAATGACTACGGCGCCGACCAGTTTTTGTTGGAAGTCTTAGAAAAGGTAGAGCACACAGAATTACTACCGGACCAAGATGATGCAAAAGAACTAAAAGCTCTTGAACAGAAGTGGCTGAATAAGTTGCAACCTTTTGGGGAGCAGGGATATCACTAGAATTTCAAAATATAAATGATAGAATAATTAAATAATTAAATAATGACCGACAAACCAACCAGGTAAGTTGCGCAAACAGCTATGGTTGGTTTTTTTATTAGGTAGTAAGTTATAGAATTAAATATTCTATCAATTAAAGCCACAAACCTATGTATATCAGCTTATCGCTTTGCAATGTAATCAAAATATCTAACAAATATATCACCTTATTTTATTGAACATTGCCACGCGATATAATAAAATATTATGAGATTGATTAGAGACAAGCGACGAGGGATTACAGGGTCATTTTATAGTTTTTATGAACTCAAGAGCGAAAAAAAGGGCAAAACGCTACAATGACCTATAGAAGGCCTTACAGAGGCATTCGCGGAGATTAGTTACAATAACCTTAGGGGATTAAAAATCGTCGACTACAAGGCATCCTATGAGGTCCTTTTTCCGAAGGGAGTCCTAAAAAATGGCAAAAGGTAGCATCAAGAAGGTCGAAGGTAAGAGAAGCACGTCATGGCGGGTCATTATAGACCTTCCGAAAGGTCCAGAGGGTAAGCGGCGACAAAAGTCTTTAACTTACCCTGGAATGATGAAGAAGCGAGAAGTAGAAAAGAAGCTTCGCGAGATGTTGCAAGAAATAGATGGTGGAACTTGGATTGAGCCACAAAAGACAACTCTAGCCGAGTTCTTAGAGTCATGGTTACAAGAACATGAAGACACAGTGAGCGTGGCCACAGCTAGAAAATATCGTAATGTAATAGATTGCCATATAGTGCCCGCGATAGGCGACATACCATTGCAGAAGTTAGGCCCCTTAGATGTTCAGCGGTTAATTGAGCAATTGAAGACAAGGGGAAACAAAAAAGAAAAGGGCGGCGAGTTATCGCCGACCACAATTAAATACGTTATACGGTTTTTGAGGTTCGCTCTAAAACGTGCCGTTGAAACAGGATTAATCAAAAAGAATCCAACAGAGGGGGCAAAAATTCCACGGCAGGAGAGAAAAGAGATTGATATTCTTTCAGAAAATGAAATAGGCCGACTGTTTGACCTCTTAAAAGGGTCATATATTTATGGTCCAGCAAAGGTCGCTTTTCATACGGGCGCACGATTAACGGAGGTTCTAGGTCTTACATGGGATTGTGTGGACTTAGAGGGCGCTAAAATCAGGATAGAAAAAGCCTACCGATATTTTAATGACGACGGCGAGCCCCTTTTCACCACGCCAAAGACTAAAGCGGCACGGCGCACGATAGGGATTGATCCAGAGCTTGTGGCGTTCTTGAAAGAACACCGGATAGAACAAGAGAAGGCGCGGCGGTGGAGCACAGGTGGAGCATGGGCTAGCAGTCACGATCTAGTATTTACTATGGGCGATGGTTCGCCGATTATACCGGGTGCTTTGTCGTCCTTATTCAGCCAAAAGATGAAAAAGGCGGGGATTGCGACGACCTTTCATGGGTTACGCCACAGCCACGTTAGTATTTTAATCAAAGCGGGTGTACCTATAACTACCATTAGCGGCAGAGTAGGTCACGCGAATCCATCGATCACTCATTCGGTCTATGCGCATCTGCTTGAAGGCATGGATGATCAAGCCGTTAATGCTTTTGCGGCGCTTATGTCACAGGCTAAAAGTAAGCGTGCCTGAGAAAAAGGAGTAGAAAAGGGTAAGGTCACCTTGTGACGTATAACAGGCAAAGGCAATTTAATTTAATACAGGCTCTTCATCTCCATCGACAGAATCGCGATCATCCTTTTGAGCTTTTTCATGGGTCTGAAACCTCGACAATGCAACGGATGGGGTTCTTTTTATGTCCAGGATGGATTATCCTGGCTGATACTTAGAATATGATATAATTGTAAGGAAATGTACAGAAAGGGATACTTTGTTTTGCAGAGGCTCCTTGAGTACCTCTCGTTCGAGGGATATTTTTTGGAAAAGGGGGGGAGATGATGGAAATCAGAGGGGAAAGTCTTAAAGAAATCATGCGGCGCTTACTTTTGTTAACATTCCTTCTGGGGGCTCTTTGGTTATACTTCACAACTCACTTCGAACCCTATCTCAAAGTCCAACTTGTTGACTTTGAAGCAGATCAGCGGACTATGAGGCAGTGGACGGAGGAGCAGAAAACCCTAGCTCAACTTCCGCTGGAAGAGTACGTTGCAGAGACTACAAAGGGAAGAGTAACTGTCGTAGAAGGTCCTCAATGGGAAGATTTTTTTCAGAAGGTACAGCATTCCTTTCTAGCAAGAAGAGCCGTTGAGGGGTGGGAACACCGGGTGAACGATCCTTTTTCCAACGATACAACTCTTTACTGGCTCTTTTTTCATAGCGACGAGGTTCCTTGGACGTACTTGGAAGATTCTTTGCCCTTTGAAGATAGAAGCTACCTGAAGCTGGGCCAGTCTGCTGACTATTTGATGGTCTACCAGAGCAAACCTTATGAGATTCGTGGCATCGGTGATACCGTCAGTGAGATTCCAACAGGCTTTGCCTATCCTTACCGTACATACAGTCCTTGGCTCATTCTCATAGGTCTTTTCTCTTATATCGTCCTACCCTGGCCCAGAAGCAGACCAACGAAAGTGACTCTATTCCGATCGAGGCAGATCCTTTTGGATTTATTCTCCGTCATCTTCTTTCTCTTCTTTTTCTCTCTGCCGCTTTTTATCATCGGAGGCGCTGTCGAGGCGGCCACAAGGTACTTCTTCTTTTCACTACTATTTTGGTCATTGGCAGTATTGGCCGGTATCATGGTATTTTACGCTGTCTACTATGGAGTATTTCGTGTAATTGTCCATCGGGAGAGCTTACAGATCATGACCCTTACAGGCAAGCATACCATCTCCTATGACGATATCGACTATATTCAACAAGCTCGCTTAATACCACCAAAGTGGCTTCTCTGGGGAACGAAAGCGTCGGCCTTGTTTGGCAGCAATCCGGCTCAGAGTGCCAGGATAGTTGGAAGCGCACTGCTTCTTGAGTCTTCAAAAAATGGAGGCTTGCACATCCGGACAAAAGAAGGCTCTTCCTATTACATTTGGTATACCGACCAAGTGGGAAATGTAATCTTCAAGAACTTTGATATACTCCTTCATCAATTGGAAGGAAGATCAATTGAAGTTGTCACAGAAGCAGTGACCCTTAGCGCTTTTTTTCCACCACTACGAAAGTGAGGATTGGGGTAAGTGGTGCTTCCGATAAGTAAGAGGACTATGCCATACTCTTCGTGAATCACACCAAGGCTTATCGCAATGGAAAGGAGGAAAAGTTGACATGCATTTTTTCAGTCCTTTTACATGATTAATTATGGGTTCATTCCTGATCATAATGATTTAATTTATAGTCCCTAACTCCGATAAGAAACTGTTCTTTTGAGGTGTTCCTTCATGAAAATAACAAGCTTAGAGTAAAAAACAATCATAAATAGTTGCTTTATTGAATTAGCATACCATCTTACGCCTTTCCATGACTTTAAAGCTTACAATTATGGTCTAATAGAATAAATAGACAGGTTTGCAAACCAGCACTTGTCTGCAAAGAATGTCAACTCTGAAACATTTGTTCCAAAAAACAAGAGAGTAATCTTGAATCTCTGGGTAAAATATCCTAGAATAGGTATAAGAAATACCTAGAGATTTGAGGTTTTTTAGATGGGTAAACAGATTCATATTAAAGTTTCTGATGATATACATAGGCTATTAAAGGAAGCATCTGCAAAAAACAGAAAGACAGTTCAGGAATATGTCACAACTCTCCTTGAATATTCGCTAAAGGAGCAACTGTCGTTATATTCATTTCTTAATAAAGATACAGATTATCTACAGAAAGAATATTCCTTTCGCTTTATAGATCTTTTTGCCGGTATAGGTGGAATGAGAATAGCTTTTGAAAACGTGAATGGCCATTGTGTTTTCACCAGTGAATGGGACAAGTTTTGTCAAAAAACTTATTATGAAAACTTTGGCGACCTACCTTTCGGTGATATAACAAAAATTAACGAAAAAGATATTCCAGATCATGACATACTGCTTGCTGGGTTTCCCTGCCAACCTTTTTCAATTGCCGGGGTATCTAAAAAACAAAGCCTGGGGAGAGAACATGGTTTTCTTGACAAAACACAAGGTACTCTATTTTTTGATGTTGCTAGAATTATAAAAGAAAAACGGCCCAAAGCATTCTTGTTGGAAAATGTGAAAAACTTGGTGAACCATGATAAAGGAAATACTTTTAAGGTGATTACAAGCACTCTTAGAGATCTAAACTATTTAATATACTATAAGGTTCTAGACGGAAAACATTTTGTTCCTCAGCATAGAGAACGGATTTTTATAGTAGGTTTGGATAAGCATGTATATGGTGAAAATTTTTTATTTGAATTTCCCACATTGCCAGATCCCAATAAATGTGTAAAGGACATTCTTGAAAAAAAGGTGGATCCAAAGTATACCCTTTCTGATAACCTCTGGACATATCTGCAAGAGTATGCAAGAAAACATAAAGCTAAAGGTAACGGCTTTGGCTTTGGGCTTGTAGACCTAAGCGGGGTAAGCAGAACATTGAGTGCTAGGTATTATAAAGACGGTTCAGAAATATTAATTCCTCAAAAAGGAAAAAACCCTAGGAAACTTACCCCTAGAGAATGTGCAAGGTTACAGGGCTTTCCTGAATGGTTTAAGATTGTTGTATCTGATACACAGGCCTATAAACAATTTGGGAATGCTGTAACTGTCCCGGTTGTACAAGCAGTAGCCCAACAACTAGTTAAAACTATAGATTTTAATGTGACCACCTATGAAAGAGAGCAAAGGATTGCACTCTAAAGAATGCATGTAAATTTAGACACGAAAGACAGCTAGTTCTTCAATACTATGCTGTCTTCTTTTTTAAATTTTTAAGTATTAAATATAGTAATGCTTGCTCAATATGCACGAGAAATATAATACTTGCGAAAATCAAGATATGGAGATGAGTCATATGAGGGCTGGTTATCTATCGCAATACTTTGAAGGTGTCGCAATAAAAAAGTTGGCTACAGTAGAAGTAGATGCATCAGTTTCAAATCAGCATGAGTTTAACGGAAATCTTTCACTGCGAAAGTTATTTGGTTATAGTAAAAAAACTTATGAAGCAAAATTTATCAGGCTTTCTGATGATAATGAATCTATAACAGCAACAGGGAAATTAACATGGTACGATGCCAGAGAAAGACATCCATCCCGTTCAGAATATCGTCTATATTTTAACTCTAACGAAGTAATGGATGAAGCTCAAGGGGAAGATTTACTTATTATTTCTAGAAGACCAGATGATCAGATTTATGTTATCGTCGTACCTCAGGGAAGTACTTTTGAGAATCAAATTTTATGGTTGTTTGGCGTTGAAGAGTGTCGCTCAAACTTTACCTATCAGCCTATTGAAGATGGTCACGATCCAGAAGTAAATTTTGCGGTACGATATATTCTTCAAGAGCTAGGGGTGGAAGTTCAAGATAAAGACACATTTTTTTTGGACTCAATAATAGAACCTTATTTAGAAAAAGGATTTCCATCTACTTCAGAATTTTCATTACTTGCACGTAGTTCAATTAAAAATGCACGGCCTCGGGAAGAACCGGATAAGACACTATTACAGTGGATTGAACAGGAAGAAAAACTATTCAGACGACTAGAACGACATGTTGTCTCCATGAGATTGAAAGAAGGTTTTTTACATGACAACGCGGTAGATGTTGATGGATTCATTCAATTCTCTCTAAGTGTGCAAAATCGTAGAAAGGCTCGCGTCGGCTATGCCTTAGAAAATCATTTAGAGGAAATTTTTAAGTCTCACTCAATAACTTACTCACGAAACAGAATAACTGAAAACAAATCGAAACCTGATTTTTTGTTTCCAAACATAGAAGCCTATCATGATCAGAGCTTTCCTACACAGGCACTGGTAATGCTCGGTGTCAAATCAACATGTAAAGATCGCTGGAGGCAAGTACTAACGGAAGCTGCTCGTATCCCCACAAAACATTTATTTACCCTAGAGCCAGGGATCAGCGAAAATCAGACTAAAGAAATGCAAAGTAATAGAGTGCAGTTGGTATTACCCCAAGCGTTACATGAAAGCTACAAGAAAGAACAAAGAAGTTGGCTTATGTCTCTTGAGGAACTATTGATATATATAAAAAACAAGTTGTTATAAGTGTCTATCAAGCTCCAAAATTTATGGTAAGCAAGGTTAGTAGATCTGCTATTCAGGGTATAATGGATTTATGAAAAAGATAGGATTAACGATATTGTTATGCTTGATCGCTGTAGCTTTTATCTTTCTTAATAATCATAGCGACTCTAAGAAAACAATTGAGGAAATACAAAAGGTAACCATATTGATTGAAAAAAGGGATGGAGAAGTCATCCCTTTACAAGTAGAGCTAGCCGATAGACCGGAAAAACAAAATCTTGGGCTTGCGGGACGGGACAGCTTATCCTATAACGAAGGCATGCTTTTTATTTTTCAACAGGATAGGGTAGAGGGATTCTGGATGAAAAATACAAAGATAGCCTTATCAATCGCTTTTATCGATAGCAGTAGTACGATTCTAGAGATACAAGACATGAACCCTTGTTACGATATGCCTTGTCCTATCTATTGGCCAGTTCACCCCTATCGTTATGCTTTAGAAGTCAACCAAGGTTGGTTTCGTGATCAGAAGGTTGAAAAAGGTGATAAGCTTATCTGGCCTTCTGATATTTGATGATACGAAGTTCTCAACTACCCCCCCTAATCGTTTAGAGTAAAGTCACCTTTAGCAAAGGCTAGGGTGACTTTTTTTGTTGTTTTGATTAAATAACATATTTCGACATAGTTTTCAAATAATTAATGATACAATATTGGAAAGAACAAACAACATATTAACCAGCCAAGTTGTGCAAAGCAACCTATGGTTGGTTTTTGTAGTTCGGGATAAAGCAAAGGGATATGGCGAGAGAGCGTATAAGTTAATTCCTGAGATTAAAAGGCTCAAGCAGATGCTGGCACAGTGATATCGTAAACTTTTAGCACTGTCAGTAAATTAATATTTGAGGGGGAAACAAGTTGAGTATTGAAACAACATGGAACAATATTATGATTCGTTTGAAGGAAACATCAGAAGACATAGCAACTGTTCCAAGCAATAAGAAAGAGCCATTATGGTTCAATTGCTACATAGAAAACGGTGATTTATATGTTCAAAATTCAACAACCCGCACACCATCAACAAAAATGTCTCAAAGAAGAAAAATCACAAAGAATGATTTTGAAACGATCTATCCGTATTACTATAGATGGAAGAATGGCGAGAAGCATCTAACGCAAGAAGCTAAAAAGTTGTCAATGAATACAGCGTATATTTTTGCGCTGATTGCTCATTTTGAATAAAAAGGGTTGCGGGGTGCGGGTAGTTTTAAATAGCTATTTGAATATTTATCGCAAGTTATTTTGAATTTCTATAAAGCTTAATATTTATGGTAAGAAAGGTTAGTAGATCTACTAGTCAGAGTATAATGGATTTATGAAAAAGATAGGATTAACAATACTGCTATGTTGGATCGCTGTAGCTCTTATCTTTCTTAATAATCATAGCTTCTCTAAGAAAACGATTGAGGAAATCCGAAAGATAACCATAATGATTGAAAAAAAGGATGGAGAAGTCATCCCTATACAAGTAGAGTTAGCCGATAGACCAGAAAAACACAATCTTGGCCTTGCAGGACGGGACAGCTTATCATATAGCGAAGGCATGCTTTTTGTTTTTCAACAGCATAGCGTGGAGGGTTTCTGGATGAAAACACAATAATAGCCCTATCAATCGCTTTTATTGACAGCAGTGGTACGCTTCTAGAGATACAAGACATGAACCCTTGTTATGATATGCCTTGTCCTATCTATTGGCCTGTTTACCCCTATCGTTTTGCTTTAGAAGTCAACCAAGGTTGGTTTCGTGATCAGAAGGTTTAGAAAGGTGATAAGTTTGTATGGCCATCTGACACTTGATGATATAAAAACAGCTCAGCTCATTTGCTGGGCTGTTTTTATATTTGCAAGCTTCAACTTTCCTGTACTAGGGTTAAGTTTATTTCGTGAGATCTTAGTAGTTTTAATTATCGATAGTTATAGGATGTAAAAATGATAACAGTTTAAGGATCTACCCTTTTCCTTAACAAAGCATTCAACCAGTACTCATCATCTCTTCCTGGACGGACATCGGTTGTCCTCCACATCTTAACAAGCTCTAGTTGCTTGTGCTGAGCGATCAGGTCTCGAAAAGAGTCTTCTCGATAACTGTTAAAGAAGCGACCCTTTCGAATCTTTTCTTTATCTCCATACTTTAATAAGAGAAGCCTTTTAATGCATTATACTCTATGTTTATTGACAAGCACGTTGATAGTAAATATACTTCTCACAGTTAAAAAAATAAGGAGAGTACGTAATGCCGCCAGTTAGCAAAAGGTTACAGCATTTTGGTGAGTCTGTAATTCGAAGAATGACACGAGTAGCTCAAAGTTATGGTGCCATCAACTTATCTCAGGGATTCCCTGACTTTGATCCACCACAGCAGTTGTTAGAGTCTTTGCATAAAGTTTCTTATGAAGGACCACATCAGTATGCAATCACTTGGGGGGCAGCGAATTTTCGAGAAGCCTTAGCTCGTAAGCAAACACGTTTTATGAATCTGCCGATCGATCCGGAGAAAAATATTGTAGTAACCTGTGGCAGTACAGAGGCCATGATGGTTGCCATGATGACAGTCTGCGATCCTGGCGACAAAGTCATTGTTTTTTCACCTTTTTATGAAAACTATGTAGCAGACACAATCTTAACAGGAGCTGAACCGATTTACGTTCCTTTACGTCCACCTGCATATAACTTTGATGAAGCCGAACTTCGTCGAGCCTTTGAACAAAAGCCGAAAGCCTTGATACTTTGCAATCCCGCCAACCCAAGTGGAAAAGTCTTTAGCCTTGAAGAACTTCAATTGATCGCTAAATTTGCTGAAGAATTTGATACTTTTGTGATCACCGATGAAGTTTATGAGCATATTGTCTATGAACCCTATGAGCACAGCTACTTTGCATCCCTTCCTGGAATGTTTAACAGAACGATTTCTTGTAGCTCCCTTTCCAAAACATATTCTATCACTGGTTGGCGACTAGGCTATGTGATAGCACCACCTTACTTGATTGATGGTGCACGCAAAATCCATGATTTTTTAACTGTTGGGGCTGCTGCACCTTTGCAAGAAGCGGCTGTGACAGCGCTAAATTTTTCTGACGACTATTACAGAGATCTAAGGCGGCAATATCAAGAAAAACGCGATACTTTTCTTCAATATTTAAATACTCTTGGCCTTAACTATACGAATCCTCAAGGTGCCTATTATGTCATGGTAGATATTACACCTTTTGGCTATCAAGATGACGAGGCCTTTTGTGAGTGGTTGGCCAAGGAGATTGGTGTTGCCGCTGTACCAGGGTCAAGCTTCTTCCGCGAGCCAATTCATCAATGGATGCGATTGAATTTTGCCAAACGCAAGGAAACATTAGATGAGGCGGGACAACGGTTACTCCGATTAAAGAACTTTGGTTGAGAATAAGTAAAAAAACAGTCCAGCACATTTGCTGGGCTGTTTTTCATTAGTATAAAAAACATATTTCGACAAATTTTTCGAATAGTTAATGATACAATATAAAAAAATGACCGACATATTAACCAGCCAAGTTGTGCAAAGCAACTCTTGGTTGGTTTTTCTTATTATATGGACTGCTATTGGAAAGCATTATCTTTCGAGTTTGGAGGGTTATATATGAGCAAATACATAGGTAGCTATGAAGTCAATTAAGCAACAGTCTATAGAAAAACTGTGAGCAAGGGTGAGCTAATTGTTTTTTAACAAACTTGACAGACCGGTAATTTTAAAAGAAGAAAGTGATGTAACAGACTATATCTCTAAACTCCAAGCCCTGCGAAGTGAGACAAATGGAGCGGTTAAAGCCAAGATAGACCAAGAAATCAAACTTGCTTCTAGAAGAAAAAATTAAACCTTACTACATATTTAACGATAAGCAGATGAAGGCTCTTATTGATAAGATGCCTGATTCTAAAGAGTCTTTATTGAAGGTTTCTGGATTTGGAGATGTGAAAGTTGAGAAGTATGGGGAAAATATTTTGGAGATATTGAAAAGATTCAGACTTTGAAGTAAGCACCAAATAAAGTTTTTGTTTGCGACATCTCCTATTTACCAACAGAAAAGGGCTGGGACTACTTGACTACCGTTAATGAGCTATATCACAAAGAAATCGTTAGATGGGCTATGAACAGTACAATGACACGAGATATAGTCATAGAAGCACTCCTTACTCCAACAACCTAATGAAGATTAACGCTAGGGTTAATCTGTAATCAGAATTATCTGTTAGTTTACCGTTGTATCAGTGGACTGGTTAACTTTTGCTCTAGCATAGGTGGTCAACTTTTGTGTTGATAAAACCAAAAACACAAAGATAGCCTTATCAATCGCATTTATCGATAGCAGTGGTACGCTTCTAGAGATTCAAGACATGAACCCTTGTTATCATATGCCTTGTCCTATCTATTGGCATATTCACCCCTATCGTTATGCATTAGAAGTCAACCAAAGTTGGTTTCGTGATCAGAAAGACAGCTCAGCACATTTGCTGGACTGTCTTTCATATGCAAGCTCCAAGTTTCCTGTACTAGGTTAAGTTTATATCGTGAGATCTTAGTCCTTTTAATTATCGATGCTATAGGATGTTAATAAGAAACAGTTTAAGGATCTACCCTTTTCCTTAACAAAGCATTCAACCAGTACTCATCATCTCTTCTTGGACGGACATCGGTTGTCCTCCATATCTTAACGAGCTCTAGTTGCTTGTGCTGAGCGATCAGTTCTTGAAAAGAGTCTTCTCGATAACTATTAAATAAGCGACCCTTTCGAATCTCTTCTTTATCTCCATACTTAAAAGAGCTATAGAAGAAAGCGCTAGGCTTCATAGCTTTAGTGAATTTAACTAGGATTTCATCTATTGATGAGCGTGGGATATGTAACAAAGAAGCGCAAGCCCAAATTCCGTCAAAGGCTGAATCGAAGTCTACCTGATTAAACGGTAGTTGCTGGGCCTGTACACCTGTGAGTTGAGAGCACTTCTCAACCATAGCGACAGAGGCGTCAATTGGCGTGACTAGAAAACCTTGCTTCAAAAAATAGAGGCTGTCACGACCAGAGCCGCATCCAGCATCAAGGATCGTTCCCCCCGGTGGCAATTTTTCTATAAAAAGTTGATAGAGTTCCGTTACATCAGCATTTACAGTGGAATGGTAAAACTCTTCGGCATGATCATCATAATATTGGATTGTATCTAGCTCTGCTTGGGAGATTTTCATAGACAGACGCTCCTTTTTGATTTTGACAAGTAGCTTATTCTTGCATCGATTTCCAAATGGTTTCTTGTTGCAATTTGGAAAAGACGTCCATTTTCGGAGAAGAAGATAATCATCCTTCTAAAGATATATAAAACTATAGTAACAGTGAGGTGGATTCCATTGTCTAACGCCATTGTGGGAAAAGAGGATCATCTGCTGTCCTATTTGACAAAGTCTATCACCAAAGCACAGAATATTCGACTAATCATTGCTTTTATTATGGAATCGGGGGCCAAGAAGATTACCGATCATCTCCAAGTGGCTGCTCAACGAGGCGTGCCAATTCAAATCCTTACAGGAAGATATATGGCGGTGACAGAACCGTCTGCGATTTACTACCTTAAAGACAGACTTGGCGCTTCATTAGATATTCGTTTTTTTTATGAAAGAACTCGTTCTTTCCACCCCAAGGCTTATATTTTTGAGCATGGCAAAGGAGAAGGTGAAATCTATGTAGGTTCATCTAACCTGTCTTTATCAGCACTTACTTCAGGAGTGGAATGGAATTTCCATTTTACCACTGCCGAACATCAGGATCAGTATCAGAAGTTTACGAACACCTTTGAAGATCTATTTTATCATCATTCGGAAAAGATCACAGATAAAGTGCTACAAGAATATGCTGCCCACTGGAAAAAACCATCATTTGTAAAACACGAAGAGGCCTTCGAATCAGAAAAAAAGGGAAAAACGGAAGCCGTTGCGGTTGTAGAACCAAGGGGTGCTCAGATAGAAGCCCTATTTGAGTTGAAAAGAGCTCGATCAGAAGGAGTGAACAAAGGAATCGTAGTTGCTGCTACTGGGGTTGGAAAGACCTATTTAGCGGCCTTTGATTCTTTGAACTTTAAGCGCATTCTTTTTGTGGCTCACCGAGAGGAAATTCTGCGACAGGCGGAGGCCTCCTTTAAACAAATCCGTCCGAATACTAAGACCGGAATGTTTGCCGGATTTCGCAAGGATGAAGTAGCAGATATTTACTTTGCTACAATTCAGACCTTAAGTCGAAGTCAGCATCTTGAAAAATTTTCACCCGATTATTTTGATTATATCGTTGTCGACGAGTTTCACCATGCCGGAGCGGATAGCTATCTCAATATACTTAATTACTTTCGTCCCAAATTCTTGCTGGGCTTAACAGCGACGCCTTTTCGGTCGGACAATCGGGATATTTTCGCTCTCTGTGATGACCATCTGATTTATGAGATCTACCTAAAAGATGCGATTAACAGAGATCTGCTGGTCCCTTTTGATTACTACGGTGTTTTCGACGAAACAGATTATTTCGAGGTAGCTTACCGCAATGGCAAGTACGTGCTGGAAGAGCTGGAAATGCAGTTGCTACGCCAAGAGCGGGCTGACTTGGTGCTTAATCATTACCGAAAGCTAGCCGGAGAACGGACCATTGGCTTTTGTGCTTCCATTCACCATGCTGACTTTATGTCTGCTTACTTTAATGAAAAAGGAATTCCGGCAACTGCCGTACATAGTGGACGTAATGAATCAGGACAATCCATGGAGCGTGTTGAGGCGATCAATGCAATCAACAATGGTGATCTCCAAGTCATTTTTGCTGTAGACATCTTTAATGAAGGTATTGATATCCCCAGCATCGATACGGTCATGTTTTTGCGTCCCACTGAGTCAATGGTAATCTTCCTGCAACAACTGGGCCGGGGTCTACGTAAGTATGAGAGGAAAGAGCGGTTGACCGTACTTGACTTTATCGGCAATTACAAAAAAGCCCATTATATCCCCAGTCTTTTGGCCGGCGATAATCCGATGGATCCGAAAACTCAGCGGATCAGAAAAATTCAAAATTACGATTTTCCTGACAACTGCCGTGTACAGTTTGATATGAAAGTGATTGAACTTTTTGAACAACTGGCTAACAACGACCCACTTCCCAAGCGAATGCGTGATGAGTACTTCCGCATTAAAGAGCAGATTGGCAGAAAACCTTGGCGTGTCGATATGTTTAAGGGATGCGATATACCTACGCGAGAGTATCTTAAGCGTGGGTGGTTACGTTTCCTTGCCGATATTGAAGAGTTAACTGAGGAAGAGAAAAGCTGGTTAGATACCATCGTTGAGCAGTTTTTTAGGCAGGTAGAAAAAACATCGATGGCCAAGCTCTATAAGATCCCGACGATTGGGGCATTTATCGATGGGGATAAGCTACACCTTCAAGTTCCATTAAAGACCATCGGGGAACGTTTTCAGCACTTTTACCATGAATATCCACTTCATCAAAAAGACTTGCAGGATAAATCCAATTCAGATTGGCGTAACTGGGTGCTTGATGATTTTATGAAGCTAGCTAAGAAAAATCCAGTTCACTTTCTCAGTAAAGGGAAAGAGTCCTTTTTTCATTACGATGAGATTAACCGCATTTTTTCACTGCCTAAGGAGTTAGGTGAATATGCTACTCCTGCATTGACAGATCACCTTAAAGATATATTGGACTATCGACGATTAAGTTTTAGCCGAAGGTTTAAGTAATAACGAGTGAGATATCTAAAAGATGCGATCTACGGTGATAGAAAAGATTAATATAGTTAGCGAAACTCCAAGAAATTAGTTGAAGTTAGCACAAGAACTTGTGGTTGGTTATGAATTATTTTGAATTTCCATTAGAATACATTGCAATCTATCTTTGAGGTTTTAATATGAACAGATATATTAAGTAGCTATAATAGTCATTAACAAGAATTTCTTGGGGGGAATTTGCATGAATTATCTTCCTAGATACAAAGAACTAAAAGTCAATGTATTGAGTAATGTTTTTTCAAAAACTACAAGCTCTTATAAATATTTGTTTTTTATGTCTTTACTTGAACTAATTCGTGACAATGGGTTTGATATTAAAAAAGCTATTTCTTTTAATGATATTGCTAAAAATATGCTAGTGAATGCATGGTATCCTCACACCTTCTTTCGGTTATCTTTTGGTAAACAAGATCAAATCGGACAAGTATTAGATGGATTGAATATTCAATCGAAAGCACATAACAAAGATTCATTACTTAAGGAATTTGAAAAAAATCATATTGGATATCAGTTGCTTCGATATGTTCCTTATCGTTTTCTGCGCCCCTTTTTTATACAGTTACGTGGAATTCCGGATAGTAAACTTAATATAGATAGAGAGATTTTTCTATTAGCTACTGAAAAATTTGAAGAGGTGAAACCATTATACCGCTTTGTTGAATCAAGAGATGCACTATTTATCCATCCAGAATGGATGGAGTATATTAGAGTGAACTATACTATATTAGAAGGTTGGGTAGCATGGAATTGGTTAGGGTATATGCAAAGAAAAAATCCTAACGTTCCAGCATTGGCTAAAAAGCTGTTCCCAGTCATTCGTAGAGAACCTTTAACAGCTCAAACAAAATATTGGCGTACTGTTTCCCAATATATACAGATTCGATGTATATATAGTGATGAAATAGTTACTAAGATTAACCTAGATCACTATCTGCCCTGGTCATTTATTGTACACAATCATTTGTGGAACTTGGTGCCTGTTACTAAAGAGGCAAATTCTCAAAAGAGCAATTTGCTACCATCTTCTATATACTTTGATAAATTTGTTGAACTTCAATATCAAGGCTTAGTAGTTACACATAAAAACCTACCTTTTTCAAAATGGCAAAAGTATGTCGAACCTTATATTGTTGATCTAAGATTGAAGGATGATTCTGATTTGTTGAATTATAAGCGGATAAATAAAGCTTATAGTGAAGTTATGGAACCACTAAGAACTTTGGCAGCAGGACAAGGTTTTTTGGATGGCTGGGTTTATCGTTATAGCTAAAGAGATTCATTATTAAGAATGGAAGAACTAACGTCTTTTTATATTGCACAGATAAAAAGGGCAGAGTCATGATTTAAGAAGATTATCCACATAACATTCCTCGTATTTTCGTTTCCTTGCTTTATCCGTTAATTTCATGTAGATGCGCACAGTTCTCTTGTTTTCATTTTTGTTCAATAGAACGGATGCTTAACCTCTTTTTTTGATTGCTAAGAAATAAGGCTTTTTCTTGACACTCCTTATCCCTCGTCTGTAAGTATTTCTGCAGGAAGCAAGCACATCTTTCATCAATATCAACTTTTCTGGTTTTATTTCCCTTGCCAGTAACTACGAGTGAGACACTTCTATGGAAAAAGTGAGCCACCTTTCCAACGGTTTTGAGCCACACAACACACAAAGCTACTAACTATGAGTGATACCGCAGAGCTATTTCCTCGTATAAAAAATTATAAAAAGGAAGTGTTTAGATTGGCTCTTATAAATTGTCCCGACTGCGATAGACAGGTTAGCGATAGAGCTAATGCATGTCCGCAATGTGGTTTTCCCATCAGCCAGTTATCACTAATGGCTATTGGGCAGATATCTACTGAAGAACTTAAATTTCCCGACTTGCCTACTGACCTATCTATAGGTACGCAACTAGTAAACTGGTTTTATAACGCTTATATAAAAGGTACTTTTGACCCACAAAAAAACATTGTCAAAGGTATCCCTGAGGGGAGTATAAATGTTACATTGCACAAAAAGGGAATTGCCATTAATAGATATTTCGAAAATCTTTTGAAATTACACGATTCTCAGATCATATCTCTCAAATACTTAAGTGATAAAGAATTACGAGATAAATCGGCATTGGGTAGGGCTATTGTCGGCGGTGTTTTACTAGGTCCTCTTGGAGCTGTTTTAGGCGGATTATCAGGAGTTGGTCAGGAAACAAGAAGCAAATATCATTTAATTATAAATTACTGGAGCATTGGGACAAAAGAACCCACGGCAATTATCATTGACTGTAAAGATACACCACAGTTATTCATCGAAAGATTTGAAAAAAGGATAAAGAAAGATAACTCATAAGATTGGCGTATTCGTTTGGTCTCAGCAGAAACTCAAAGAGGGTCTATCAGCTTAAATTAATTATATTGGAAAAGATTTGTTAAATTTCATTTTTTTGAGGATCTATAAAAAATCACGCTTGCTCGGAAGGACAATCCAGGCGGCATTGTTTATGCGACATGCTGTAAATAATGCACTTTACCGTTAGTGGCTCAGCTTCCAGAAGGGTGCTCAAACAAACGTAAGATGAGTTCGTTTGCGAAGTTGCTGAGAAAGGTGAACGTTATTTTAAATTTGGTGGTATTTGTGCCCTTATTAGTGCAAGTGCATAATTTAGACAGGAGAATCATTAGAACTCATAACTAAAAATTTTAAACTATTAGAGATCTCTCACTGAGTAGTGCGATTAGGAGTAAACACTACCGTTTTGCGTTTCTATTAAGACAATAGCCAGCGGTTGGCACACAAGGAATAAGTCAAGTCCATGTAATTGAAGGTCTTAGTAATCTAACCCAGATCGCCAGACACAATACCACATGCAGGTGATGATGCAAAGTCTGTACCTTCAGGCCTGCATATTGACCCGTACCCGATTTGTTGAACACCTAAGAGTGAGATAAAATACTCTTTGCTGATTACGTCCCCTTGGCCTAGCATTCAGTTTGCGGCAACGTTCTTCAATCCAGTTATTGAGGGCCTCGATGGTAGGGAATTCAGGTACTGGAGTGAAGATGTGCCACTTAACGTAGCGAGCTAGAGCCTCTATTCCACCTTTTTCGTTTCCCCTAGATCGATTGCAAAATTCACTATCAAAGCCATGGTGAGCCCGAAACTTGACAAAAGCATCCTGTTCCTCTCGTTTACGTCCTACAAGTACACGCTTAACTGCAGTTTTTAGGTTATCGTAGAGAATACTTTGTGGTACGCCATTAAAAAACGTAAATGTCTTCTCGTGGGCATCAAAAAATGCTTCTTGTCTCTGGTGTGGGTAAAAACGAACATAAAAAGCTCTGCTGTTGCTAAACCGCATTAAAAATAAATCGCCCTTAATGTCCCTACCGTTGATTCTTGCCACAGCAGGGGTCCAATCACATTGAGCACGGCCAACGGGGTCATGGTCTAGAGGAACATAGGTTTCAACACGTTCAATGTTCAATTCATGCTTTATTTCCTTTACCCAACCCCTAACCGTTGATGCACCGCCTGTAAAACCTTTCTCCTCTTGAAGGCGTTCAAAGATACGACTCGCGGTGTAGCGTTGTTTCGGTGGAGCTGTTAGATTCTCGACTATCCAATCCCTATTGATGGGAGCATATTGTTCTTTAAGTGGTGCTGGCGGCGGTACATTTCTTTTGTACTGTGTAACTTCTTCTACAGAACCATATAGGATTTTGAGGATTGTTTGGCGAGAAAGCCCAGTATCCCTAGAAATTTGTCGGATTGACTTACGTTCCTTAATGTGAAGATCTTTGATATACTTATATGTATCCACCTTGATCATCCTTTTCTACCTGCCTTTGCTGTTGTCTCGTCAACTCCAGCTTAGCAGGTTTGATGGTCAGGGTGGTCAACTTTTTTTCTAGCGTTTTTTATTCTAGTGGTCAATTTTTATTATAGCGATTGCATCTGGAATGTTTTTCAGCTCAACACTTATTGTTATCCATTTTATTCAAAGGAATTATTAAGGTGTTTGTAGAATGAATCTATTTAATTATTATAAAAGCCGATTCGTTAATTTGATTGGCTAGAGTCCAGCATTAGTGAGTGCAGATAATAAAAAAGCTTGAGTATAAAGGATGGAGTATATGAACGGTGATTTTAAAGAGCGTTTGCGAGATTTTGTTGAGTGGTGGAGATGCTATTGTAAAGGTGATGAAAAAGGAGAAGCACAAATTTTCTTAGATCGACTGTTTCAGGCTTTTGGGCATAAAGGAATACTAGAAGCTGGTGGAACATTGGAGTTCAGGATTCGTGCGAAAAAAGGAGTAAACTTTGCAGATTTAGTTTGGAAACCAATACTTTTAATAGAGATGAAAAAGAGAAACACCGATCTTTCTAAACATTATGAACAAGCATGGAAATACTGGATAGAGCTAATCCCCGATAGACCACGATATGTAGTGTTGTGCAATTTTGATGAATTTTGGATTTATGACTTTAATTATCAATTGTATGAACCCATGGATAAAATAAAAGTAGACAATCTTCCTGAACATTGGGGAGCTTTGGCTTTTCTATTACCTGAAGTAAAAAAACCTGTGTTTAGGAACAACTTAATTGAGGTTACTGCAGGAGCAGCAGAAAAAGTAGCTGATTTGTTTAAATCTTTGATAGCTAGAGGCATAGAACGGGAAGTTGCACAAAGATTTGTGTTACAGTGTGTATTAGCTAGTTTTTCAGAAGACATCGACTTACTTCCCAAATATTTATTTACTACTTTAGTTGATGAGTGCTTAAGAGGAAAAAGTTCATATGATTTACTAGGGGACTTGTTTCGTAGAATGAATGAACCCGGTGAAACTGCATATGGACGTTATAAAGGGGTGGATTATTTTAACGGAGGACTGTTTGCTACTGTAGAACCCTTAGAACTTAATACAGATGAACTGAACTTATTATATGAAGCTTCTTATAAATATGATTGGTCAAAAATAAAGCCTGCAATATTTGGGACAATATTTGAAGATTCTATGAATCAAAATGAAAGACATGCTACAGGTGCCCATTTTACAAGTGAGAATGACATTCAAAAGATTGTTTATCCCACTATAGTAGTACCTTGGAGAAATCGCATAGAATCAGCAACAACAATTAAAGAATTAAATAATTTATTAAATGAGATATGGTCATTCAAGGTACTTGATCCTGCCTGTGGGTCAGGGAATTTTTTGTATATAGCATATAGGGAATTGAAAAGGGTAGAGAAAAGCATTATTGATAAAATAAGAGAAGTAAGAATTAGGAACAAGAGTAAAAACAGAGAAGAAACAGGTCTGTCTTTTTTGTCGGCTGCAAATTTTTATGGTATCGATATTAGCAACTTTGCGGTAGAACTTGCGAAAGTTACATTAATGATAGCTAAAAAACTTGCTTACGATGAGTTGCATGTTCACGAAGATGTATTACCTTTAGAAAACTTAGACGATAATATTATTTGCGCAGATGCTCTATTTGTTGATTGGCCTGAGGTAGATGCAATAATAGGAAATCCGCCATTTCAGTCTAAGAATAAAATGCAAGATGAGTTTGGTACAGAGTATTTACATAAACTAAGAAGTAGCTATAGTAGAATCCCAGGAAGAGCAGATTATTGTGTATATTGGTTTAGAAAAGCTCATGAAGTTATGAAGCCTAATTCAAGAGCTGGATTAGTTGGTACAAATTCAATCAGACAAAATTATTCAAGAATCGGTGGTTTAGACTATATTACTCAAAATAATGGGACTATTGTTGAAGCAGTGTCTAATCAATTATGGTCAGGAGATGCAAATGTACACGTTTCAATAGTTAATTGGATAAAAGGCGATTTTTCTGGAAGAAAAAAACTTATACTTAAGGATAAGATTATAGATGACATAGGCGTGATCACTAGTAGTTTGATGCCAGGTGTAGACCTCAATGTAACAAAAACATTAAAGTGTAATGAAAATTCTAAAGGTTGTTATCAAGGACAGACACATGGCCATGAGGGTTTTTTATTAACGCCAGAACAAGCAATAGAGTTAATTAAAGAAGAGAAGAACCTTGATGTTGTTTTCCCGTATCTTGGAACTAAAGATTTATTTGTTAAAAAGAACAGATTGCCTTCAAGGTATGTAATTGATTTCCAATCTAAAAATGTAGTGGAAGCTAGAGCATACTCCAAACCATTCAGTTTGATTATGCAAAAAGTTTTGCCAGTTCGAAAGAAAAAAGCTATGCTGGAACAAGAAAGAAATAAAAAGATACTAGACATAGATCCTGATGCAAAAGTAAATAAACATCATAATAATTTTTTAAGATACTGGTGGCGCTTATCTTACGCTAGAGAAGAATTAATTGAACAAATATCAAAAATAAAAAGATATATAGTTTGTTCCCAAGTTACTAAACGACCAATATTTGAGTTTATTAGCTCAAGAATTAGACCTAACGCTTCGTTAATAGTGTTTCCTTTTGAAGATGATTATAGTTTTGGAATATTACAATCTTCAGTCCATTGGTCTTGGTTTACAGCAAAATGCTCTACATTGAGAGAAGATTATAGATATACATCAAATACAGTATTCGATACATTTCCCTGGCCACAAACACCAAGTTCAGAAAATATTATTAAGGTTGCTAAAGCAAGTAGAGAACTTAGACAGGTTAGAGACTTTTTGTTAAAAGAAAATAATTTAAATTTGCGTGAACTTTATAGAACTATGGAGCTACCTGGTGAAAATCCACTAAAAAAAGCCCAGCAAAAACTGGACTATGCTGTTATTGAAACTTATGGATTCACAAAAAAAGATTATTTAGAAGAGCTACTTAATCTTAATCTAAATATATATCAAAAAGAGGAAGAAGGTCAGCATGTTCTTGGCCCAGGTTTACCAAATATAACGACAATAAGTTATAACGATGTGTTTTCTGACGACTACCTTAAAATGGAATAAAACTATCCGAAGCTATTACATATAAGATAGGGGGGTTATATGGAGCAAATTAACACTGTTGATGATTATTTAAAAAAAATATCGCGATATGACATTTACAAGAATGTGTTCTACAGAGGCCAATCAGAAGAGTATAAGGATATCACATCAAGCATTTCTAGAGATAAAGAATATACAAAAAACGAAAATTCCATATACAGAGAAGCAATTAGTATGAAAACGGTAGAGTTTGATAACTTAATCACTCCGATTGAGCGTTTATCTAAAATGCAACATTATGGTATTCCAACAAGACTAGTAGATTTAACTGTTGATCCCTTAATCGCTCTTTTCTTTGCTGTCAACACGGTTGACGATAAATCACATGGAAATGTATATGTATTTGTTCAGCCAGAGCATTCCTTGAATGATAAAAGGATTAAACTATTGTCACTTCTGGCAACATTAGAATCATTTGAACTAGAAGGGATAAAAAGTTCCTATCAAGAATGCTATTCAGAAAATATAACTGAAGATGAAATATTAGAATTTGCGTCAGAAGGAGCATTTATTGAGCACTCTGTTAAACTTCAAGAATCTAATGAAAGATTATTTTGCCAGAAGGGCACATTTGCTATCTGTGGTAATAAAATTGTTGGCAAGGAGATAAAAAAAGATGTACTGCCCTTGGATTCAATTAAGCCAACAATGGTGATAAGGATTCCTTTTGAACATAAAAAAGCTGCTAAAAAGGAGCTTGATGAAAAGTACAATATTAATGAGACAACGATATATCCAGAGTTTCCGTCGGTTGCTGACTATTTGAAGGAGAAGTACAAAACTGCAGATTTTAATCTGGATGGCACATATAACATCCTTGAAGTTTCTCATGCAGGTGCTAGAAAATGCTCTGTTGTAGCGGTATTAAATAAAGCTATGCAGATTGAAGAAGTCAAACATGTTGGAATTCAGATTATTAATCATTATAAAAAAAGTAACGATGTCGTATGGATTTATATTGCGAAGAACTGCGATGACTATGTCATGCGAAACTGGTTAATAAAAGGTCAGTGGATAAGAGAATCTTTAGATCCTATATTTAAACCACAGCTCATTGGAGAGAAGGACGAGCTAGGCTATATATGGCGTTTTGAAAAGTATTACAGTACACTTTCTGATTACTATAATGAGTATACCTTCGTAGATGATAAAATTCTCTTTACACAAAACATGAAAACATTTGAAAAATTCGAGCTTCAGTATAAATATATGTTTGATGCTTTTCAGAGTGGAAATATTGACGACTTACAGAAATATGTAACTGAAAATGGAAGTGTAATCACTAAGTTTTTTCTAGAGTTCAGTGATTATGGACACTCAAGAAATGATAAATTTAATAAATACTTGAGTAATTTTCAAGAAGTAGCTTTACATCTGGATAACGTGATGTTTTGGTTAAAAAAAGAAGGGTTGAATTTTAATACCAAAAGATATCAGGTTTCAAAATGTTTTCTAGATGCGAAGGTGCATTTTTATGAAATAAAGGAGCAAGCTGCATATTGGAAAGAAACAATAGGTCTTTCTGATAATGAGTACAATGAAATAGAAATTAAAAAAATTAAGAGAAAAGTATACCAATATACACAAACTATACCTTTAAACCCGAATGGATTAGATGTAGTTTTTAATCTTGATATTACACGAAACAGTGACAATACAATTAATGTAAAAGGAACAACTAATCTTTTTGACAAGGCTTCATTGATTATCTCGTTAAGAAATTCAAGTGGTTTATTAGCACAGAATAAGTCGTTGGTAGAAAATGGTCGGTTTGATTTTGGTAGATTAGGAAAAGAAGGTGAAGGTTTTGTTAAAGGTAAATATAAAGCAAATATTTCTCTTGCTATTCCTTCAGTTCAAAATAAAGAATTCGTTCTTAAAGCAGGAATAGAGTATGAGAACTTAAAAGGCGAATGTATTAATAGAAGCGGGATTGGACCGACGATTAACTATACCGAAGAGTTTGAACTTTAGCGATTACCTTTTTAGACCTTGATTTATACAGAAATAGTCTTAGTCTTAAAAAGCCAGTAACTCTCCGATTTTGCATCAGAGAGTTACTGGCTTTGGTTTTTTATATAAAAGCAAAGTCGATTCAAGCTATAGTCTATAGAGCTCTTTACGCAGGTAAGAGATGAAAGCATATTGTTTCATAAAGAAAACCCATGAAAAAAAAGCCCTAAAACCCAGCGTAGGATCATCCTAGTTTACATAATACCTATTATGTGAAGTCTGGAGAAGTGATTTTTCGGTCCTTTTACGAAGCTTTATAAACCAACTCATATCTAGTAATTTTATCTGGTCCGGCGCTGTCGGCGCTGTACACTAAAGTTGTCCGGCTAATCAATTACATCTAATATAACTACTAACCTACGAATTATCTAAGCGCCACTTATGATTCTATCTATAAGTTAAGTATCTTTTGCCATCAAATATCTTTTACAGCATCACTTTCAATGCACTGCCATAAACAATAATGAACTACCAAATGCCAATATCAATGTATCTCAAGCTTAGACAAGAACCACACAACTAATTAAGTCAAAACTTAATATCCCGAGTCAGATTTATCGTAAAAAGACAGCTGAATTAACAGTTAAGACCGATTTTAAGACCGAATTTCCAAGTCGTAAGCTCAAATACAGGAAACCATATATATAAGGCTCACTAGGGTTAACTGATAAAACCTCAGACCATATGATTAAAAAGCTTCTAGACTTTTTTTCCGACTCCATAGCAATTGAATATCCAAATATCTTAAAACCTCTAAAAACTTCTTGTCATTTCCTAGATAACTGTATTATGTAAACTAAAGTGTCAAAGTCCGAGGCACCTACCCCCTCTCTAGGAATAGATGCCTCTTTTCTGTGTAGATGTTTTATCCTGTAGCTTGCTTATCTAATAAACTCGTAATGAATCTTATTTACATTAAGGATAAAAGCCTTGGTAAGGCATGTGTCTACCATGCTCTTCTACTGGATTTTGTATAGCATGTTCTACATTGCTGTAACGATACTCTTCTTTACCGTCTTGGATATCCTTTGTTACCTGGTACATTAACTCATAGTACTCTCGAATCATGCGATGAGATGAAAAATGCCAACGTGACATATCGATACTTGCTCTCATCATCTCTACCCATAACTCTTGATTGTTATAGTACGTTGGGATTACTTCATTCAGGAGTACGTGGTAAAGCTCTCTTAAATCGCCCTCATCTTGCTCCCACTCTTGTAAGTTTCCAGTGTTTTGTGGGTTGATTAACCAACCGCTTACACCATGTTGCAGACCTTCTCCTACCCAGCCGTCAATGACGCTTAGGTTAAGCACGCCATTCATGGCCGCTTTCATTCCTGAAGTACCACTAGCTTCAAGTGGTCTTCTTGGATTATTAAGCCAGACGTCACAACCGCGGATCATATAGTGAGCTACTTCCATATTGTAATTTTCGATGAAGATAACGCTGTCTTTGTATTTCCGATCCATAAGCACAAGTTGTTGAATAATATCTTTACCGATGCCGTCTTTAGGATGAGCTTTTCCGGAGAAGACTAGTTGTATCTTGCCTTCACGCAACAAAGGTTCAATGATTTCTGTAGTTCGGAAGATTAGATCACTTCTTTTATAAGGCGCCGCGCGACGAGCAAAGCCGACTAGCAAGGCATTAGGATTAACACGGCTACCCGTTTTGTTCTCTATAAATTGGATAAACTCATTTTTGTTATCCATGTGCGCTTTCCAGAGGTCGCCTTTTTGCTCAAAAGCTTGACGAATACGACTATCTTGCCAGGTATAGTTATGAACACCATTGGTAATCGAAATAATGTTAGAGGCACGGGGCACATTTTTCCACATTCTCGACGCTGTTACACCATGGAGTTTTGATACGGCATTAGATACATGGGCTAGAGACAGCCCTCCCGCTGTCATGTTAAAGGGATCGCCACCAATTTCTCTAACTTGTTCATACGTTAAGCCGTTATAAGCATCCATAAAGGAAAGTAAATCGTGTCTGTGAATTTCATTTCCTGCTTCTACAGGCGTGTGTGTTGTGAAGACAATTTCTTTTCTTGTTTCTGCCCAAGCATCTTCAAAAGAAAGAGCCCGTTTATTCATTTTCTCTTTAATAAGTTCAAAACCGGCAAAGACAGCGTGTCCTTCATTCATATGATAGATATCTACGTTAATTCCTAAGGCTCTTAAGGCACGAACGCCACCTACGCCTAAGATTACCTCGGCAGCTAGTCTATCTTGATCTTCGCCACCATAGAGTCTTCTGGTCATCCAACCGTGCTTACTGCCTGGGAAATTAGTGTCTAATAAATATAAGGGTATATTGCCATATTGTTCTACTTTGTGAACTTTACAAGTTACATTTTCGCCACGCACGTTAACTTGTACTGTCACACCGGTGTCTTGTACATTGTCAAATTGAAAATCTGGATAGACGTCATAAGGTCGGCCGTCTTCACCAATAAATTGCTCCGTGTAATCTTGTTTCCATAAGATACCTAGAGCTACCATAGGTAAAGAAAGGTCATGAGCCGCTTTAATATAGTCACCGGCTAAAACTCCTAGACCTCCTGCGTAAATAGGTAGCTTGTAATGTAGTCCATATTCCATACAAAAATATGCAACTCTAGGGAAATATTTACGTTCACTATAAATGTTCACCTTACTTCTGGTGACAGTTGTCACCAGTTTCACCTCCTCATAGCAAGAACAATCCTCAATCTTTGTTCCCCTTTATATTGTGCATCTATGTTAAAGTCATACGACCTAAAAAAGATTCCTTCATCTATCTGATTGCATGTAAGAATTATTAATCTAAATGGATGTAAGAATTTTGATACTATGCTATAATGTTGGCTGGATAGGGCGAAATGTCCCGGGAGGTGTTCCAATCTATAATGGTGGAGCAAAGTAATAGTAAAAGAAAAGAATTAAGTGAACGTCAAAAGCATATTCTTGCATTTATACGTAATGAGTCGCAACGGCGTGGTTATCCACCTTCGGTACGCGAGATTGGCGAAGCGGTTGGCTTAAGCTCTAGCTCCACCGTACATGGTCATCTTCATCGTTTAGAAAAGCTAGGCTATATAAGACGTGATCCTTCTAAACCAAGAGCCATAGAGGTTCTCTTTAATAATGGAACTAATTGTGAGCAAACTTTGGTTGAAGTGCCTAAAGTAAATAAAATTGTAGCCGGTAAGCCTCTCTTTACAAGTGAGAATCGAGACGGCTCTTTTACTTTACCTTATGATTTCATTCAGACTGATCAAGTTTTTATGATCCCTAATCGTGGCGAGAGCATGGTTGAAGCAGGTATCTATGATGGCGATTTGCTCGTTGTTCAAAAGCAAGAAGAAGCTCAAAATGGTGATGTCGTCGTCGTCTGGCTTAGTGAAGATGTGACGGTAAAGCAAATTTTTCAAGAAAAAGATCATTATAGGCTTCAACCGGCTAACAAGGAAATGGATCCTATATTAATGAAGGAAGTGAACGTGATTGGCAAAGTCATTGCTGTCATACGTAAGCTTTCTTAAGTTAAAGCCTTAAAAAAGCAAAAAAAAGCGCCTCTCTATCTTTTTAATTGATGATGAGAAGCGCTTTTTTTATTATTTTAACTTTTGTTTTACCTCATATCTAGCTGTAGCTAGCTCAATAAGCTTTGTTAATAAGTCGCTGTAATTAAGACCTGAAGCTTCCCAAAGTTTTGGGTACATGCTAATAGAAGTAAAACCTGGCAGGGTATTAAGTTCGTTAATCAAGATCTGACCGCTTTTTTTATCCATGAAAAAGTCTACACGAGCAAGACCAGTACCATCGATGGCTTTAAAGGCTTTTATGGCCATTTCTTGGAATAGAGCCATCTCCTGTTCTGAAAGGGGAGCAGGAATTAATAAGCTTGATTTATTGTCTACATACTTAGCTTTGTAGTCATAAAAATCATTACAAGGAACAATTTCTCCTGCAATAGAAGCAGATACTTCTTCATTCCCGAGTACGCTTACTTCAATCTCCCGAGCATCAACGCCTTCTTCTACTACAATTTTGTGGTCGTAGAGCAGTGCTTCTGCAAAAGACTTCTGCAGTTCTTCACGATTACTCGCTTTAGAGACACCAACACTAGAACCCATATTGGCAGGTTTCACAAAAAGAGGATAGGCTAGATTTTTTTCTATATTTTCAATTATTGAAGTAACATCTTTTTCCCATTGAGAGCGATGCACTATAGAATAGGGTACTTGAGGTAGACCTGCTTGTGCGAATAGGCTTTTCATGGCACCTTTATCCATTCCGCAAGCTGAGGCGAGAACGCCACAGCCTACATAAGGTACATTGGCCAGTTCGAAAAGACCTTGTATAGTACCATCTTCTCCGTTCGGACCATGAAGTACAGGGAAAAAGACATCTACGGCGATCTCTGCCCAGCCTTTTTCTGTGTAGCGTAAAAGTCCTTGCCTCCCTGGTTCAGGAAGCATATAGACAGGCTCTCCGTAGGGCTTGTGATCTTTTTGCATTTTCTCGATTACGTCATCACCAAGCCACCACTTGCCCTGGCCATCGATAGCTACGATAAGTACTTCATACTTTGCTTTATCTAAGGCACCTGCAACTGAATTGGCTGATACGAGTGATACTTCATGTTCACCGGAACGCCCTCCACAGAGCAGGGCCACCTTTTTCTTCATCAAAGAAACCTTTCCCCCTTTTGAGCAAAAAAATTTCGATTATAAAAAGTTTATGCTCACCATATTCTCCATATGAATGCAACAATCATACCAAAAGCAATAAATAAACGAACTACCGTGGCACCGACTAAGCCGATCATCGTTCCAATACCTGCTTCGATAGCAAAGTCGATAGAACGACCTTTCATTAATTCTCCAATTACAGCTCCTAGAAAAGGACCTGCCACAATGCCAAGTGGCCCTAAAACTAATAAACCAACAACGCCGCCTATGACAGCGCCCCAAGCACCTGATGAGGAAGCTCCAAAGCGTTTAGCTCCCCATGCTGTGCCAAGATAGTCAATAGCTACAGCCACTATGACAATTAGTAAGTTTACTAGCAAAAATAGAGGTGTCATGGTCACAAAGCCCTCAGAAAAACCATAACCGACCATGGCTAGAAAAATCAAGGGTATGCCAGGAATGACAGGTAAGAAAGTTCCCAATGCTCCGATAAACATGACTACAATAGCAACAATCAACCAGAGATCATACAAAAGTCTAACCTCCTTATCCTCTCTATTAAAATAGTATAAGGTTTAAGGTAGTAAAGCGCGATCATATAATTTTTGCGCCGCTATTACAGCTCCAAGGCGTACGAAGGTTTGACTTAGTCCACCTTGAAAATAGACAGCATAGGGTTCGCGAATAGGTGCATCGGCGCTAAGTTCGCTGGTGGCGCCTTGAATAAAAGTTCCACCAGCCATAATCACAGGATCGGCATAGCCTGGCATAGCGTTTGGTTCTGGTAAGACAAAACCGTCAACAGGACAGGCTTGTTGTAAGCCCTGACAAAAAGCAACAACACCTTCTGCTGTTCCAATAGTGATTGCTTGTATTATGTCGCTCCTGTGCTCATCGTAACGAGGTGTTACGGCAAAACCAAGTCTTTCGAATAAGCGAGCGGCAAAAATAGCCCCAGCTAAGGCTTCGTAAACTACTTGAGGAGCCATAAAAAGACCTTGAAAATAAAGTCTACGGCCTCCGGGACTGCTACCAACATGAGCGCCAATGCCAGGTGCCGTCAAGCGTCCTGCTGCTTTTTCTACTAGTTCTGCTTTGCCTGCTACATAACCACCTGTTGGAGCTAAGCCTCCGCCAAGGTTCTTAATCAGTGATCCAGCGATGAGGTGAGCTCCTAAAGCTGTTGGCTCTAACTTTTCTACTAGTTCACCGTAGCAATTATCAACGAAAGTGAGCACATGAGGATGGCGTTGGTTAAGAGTCTGACAAGCCTGTCCAATCTCTGCTACTGACAAAGAAGGTCTTAGACTATAGCCTCGCGAGCGTTGGAACATAACCAACTTAGTCCGCGGGCTAACTTGCTCTAACAAGGTCGGTAAATCAATTGAGCCATCTGGTTTTAGGTCCACTTGTCGATAGGTGATGCCAAAATCTTGTAGACTGCCAGAAGCTTGATCTATACCGATTACTTCACGCAAAGTATCATAAGGCAAGCCTGTAGCAGAGATAACTTCGTCGCCAGGTCTTAATAGGCCGTAAAGGGCCGCCGCGATAGCATGGGTCCCTGATACAAATTGTTCTCTGACTAGAGCACTTTCAGCAAAAAGGGCTTGCGCCATTACTTGATCTAAAGTATCTCGTGCTGAGTCGCCATAACCATAGCCTGTAGATACACCAAGATGATAATCTGAAACGCGGGATTCTTGAAAGCTTTCTAGCATGCGCAATTGATGGTAATCTCGTAATCCTGACAGTTCCTCAATTACAGGTGCAACATCAATGGCAGTTAGAGAGGCAACTTCCGCAATGGTAGAAGAAAGTCTACCTTTTTGGACTAAATCCTTAAAAAGTTGGTTCGCTGTGGTGGTCATCTATGTTCTATGTCCTCCAGAAATATAACAAAAATAAGCTCCTTTCCCTTCGGTAAGGAGCACATAGTGCGGGTTAATGATACCATATTTCGAAAGAATTGCCTAGCTATCGTCAATTTTCGGTAATTTATCAACTCTATTGTCTGCTTTTTCTAGCAATGAAAAAACCTCTGCTCTAGCGATGCTAATTAGCAGAGGTTTTACTACTTCTAATTTAGTTGTACCTTATATGTATTAGATTTTGCTTATTAGACTTTGTCAATACAGTCTACTGGACAGGCTTGTACGCAAAGTGTGCAATCTACACAAACTTCTTCAACAACGTAGCGCTTTCCATCTTCTTGTTCCTTGATGCATCCTGCGGGACATACGTCTTCACAAGCACCACAGGCGATACATTCATCTAAACGAATTCTATGAGCCATAGTTAAAATCCCTCCATGATATGTAATATAACTAAAGAAGTCATTTAATTTTAATATCATCTCTGATAATTGTAAAGAAGCTATTGCAAAGTAAAAGGTGTTTTTTTGTGTATTGTCGAAGAATAATTGCTAAGATAGGAGGTTTTACTAATGGCTATAGTACCTGCAATTATGAAAAGAGAAAGCAAACGTTCATATCTTGACAAGGCAGTACCACAAGAAGTGGTGCAAGAATTACTGGAAGCTTTACGCTGGGCACCTTCTTGCCGCAATAATCAGCCTTGGCGAGTCACAGTTGTGCAAAGTGAAGAAGGAAAAGCAAAGCTAGCACCAGCAATAGCTCCTGGTAACGACTGGGCGACTAAAGCTCCGCTTGCTATGATTGTATCATCTAATCCCAAAGATGATATGAACTTAGCGGGTAGAGAATATTATCTTTTTGATTGTGGTCTGGCAGTGCAAAATCTTCTTATCCAAGCAACAGAAGTTGGTTTAATGAGCCATCCTACTGCTGGTTGGAACGAGAAAGCTATTCAAAGTGCTTTTGATATCTCAACGGAGGAACGAGTTCTTTGCGTTATATTCATAGGTTATCCCGGTTCTATTGATGATCTAGATGAAGAAACCAAAGCAAAAGATAGTGCTCCTAGGACACGCAAGCCCCTTGAGGAATGGGCCAGATTCATCTAGATAAATTACTCTAAATAATTACCCTAGCGTACAGTAACACTTAAGCCAGTCTGCTTTAGATTTCTCAGGGCAGACTGGCTTAAGTGTTTTTGAATAAAAAGGGCCTTTAGGTACAAAAATACCTTAGTATCTAAAATTGATTATGCTCTGATTTTAGAAGCTATCTATAGTATAGAAAACGCATTGTGCTTGTTATTATTATCAACAATAACTAGGTTGCTTGAGCTTTCTGGTTATTTATTTATAATATGAAATAACAAGTACATATGGAACCAGGCCCCATTGATTCCTCTCCTTGATACCACAAAATTTTTTCTTGTTTCAATTACTCATTAATTATACTTGGGAGGAAGATCAAAATGTCAGATGTACGTGCTTTCTTTATGCCAACAGTAAATCTTATGGGTAAAGGGTCTGTTCAACTTGCTGGTGAGCGCATAAAAAACTTAGGTGGAAAAAAAGCTCTTATCGTAACCGATAAAGATCTTGTTCAATTAGGTGTAGCTAATCATATTAAAAATATCATTGAGAGCTCTGGTATTGGTTGTGCTATTTTTGATGGTGCAGAGCCTAACCCTACAGACTTAAATGTTGAAGCAGGTTTGGCGGCTTTAACTCAAGCTAATGCAGATGTAATTGTTTCTCTCGGCGGTGGTTCACCTCATGACTGTGCCAAAGGGATTGCCTTGGTTGCTACAAATGGTGGCTCTATTCGTGATTACGAAGGTCTGGACAAGTCTACTAAAGCAATTATGCCACTTATCGCAATTAATACTACCTCTGGTACGGCTTCTGAGATGACTCGTTTTTGTATTATTACTGATACATCTCGTAAAGTAAAAATGGCGATTGTTGATTGGCGCGTTACCCCGACTGTTTCCATTGACGATCCCGACTTGATGCTAGGTATGCCTCCTGGACTAACAGCGGCTACTGGTATGGATGCACTTACCCATGCCGTCGAAGCCTATGTTTCCACTATTGCAACACCAATTACCGATGCCTGTGCAATTAAAGCTATTGAGCTTATCGCTACAAACTTAAGAGCCGCTGTCGCTAACGGATCAAACTACTCAGCTCGCGAAGCTATGACCTATGCTGAATTCCTTGCTGGCATGGCCTTTAATAACGCTTCTCTAGGTTATGTCCATGCCATGGCTCACCAGCTAGGTGGTTTCTATAATTTACCTCATGGTGTTTGTAATGCCATCTTACTACCTCATGTTGAATCTTTTAATTTAATTGCTAGTACCGAGAGATTCCGCGACATCGCTATTGCTATGGGCGAGAATGTCAACGGCTTATCTACTCGAGATTCTGCTGATAAAGCTATTGAGGCTATTCGTAAGCTTTCTACTGATGTTGGTATTCCTTCAGGCTTGTCAGCATTAGGTGTTAAAGAGGAAGACTTACAGATTATGGCTGAAAATGCTATGAAAGACGCTTGCTCTTTTACTAACCCTCGACAAGCTAGACTTAACGATATCATTCAGATTTTCCGTAACGCTCTGTAATGGGTTCTATTAATTAAAGGATAAAGGTAAGCACCCTACTATCTTCAAAAAGATGGAGGGTGCTTTTTTTTGCATTAACTTAGTTTACTATAAGAAAAAGTAGCCTTAATCGGCTACTTTTTCTACTAATTCAACTGTAACTTGAGGTTCTCGACCTGCGCTTTTGGCAAGTCTAACTTGTTCTTTATAAGTACGGTGAGTTGATGCTTTTTTCAAAGCTTCTTCTTCGTTAGCTACGTTAGTAACAAACATCTTGGCATTATTGATTATAATGCGGTAACGACTTTGCTCTTCTTTATGCTGTTGCCTGCGAGCTACCTGTTCTAGCTTTCTTTTTATGCGACGAGTGGCCTTAGCATCAGCAATAAACATTTCTTTAGCTTCGCCTTCTAAAAAAGCGGCCTTTTCTCTTTTTTTGGCGATTCTTTTCTTGATCATCAGTTACACCCCTACTTTTTGTGGTTGTTGCTTTTTGCTCTTGCACGGAAAGCACTTTTTGACTGTGCAAAGAACCTTTTGGCATGCTTTTTGCGATCTTGTGATGAACAAATGTTTTTCACATGGAGCATCAACTTGTTCTTAAGTCTCATAGCGCAAACCCTTTCTATATATTATTTTGGAGTTAATACCTTTTTATGCTACTTACTTTAACCCCTTTATGTTATAGATTATTATATCAAAAAAATCGACCAACGTCCTGTGTGCTTTTGTAAGTAATGTTATTTAATTGCATTTATCTGGAATTTGGGCTATAAAAAAACCTCTTAAACAGTTTTTGCTATTCTAAGAGGTTTTTATAGCTATTGATTTTTAGGAGATGATATCTTGTTAGTACTTAAGAAATTCAATATCCATGATGCCCTACATCATCTTCTTTGGTTCTGTGAACTGTGCCACGTGGATGCTCTGGTGGCGCATAAATAGAGTATAATTTGAGTGGTTTTTGGCCTGTATTAATTAAATTGTGCCATTTGCCAGCAGGGACAAATATGGCATAGTCATCATAGACTCGTTTTTGGAAATCCAAATTTTCTTTTCTATCACCCATTTTCACAATTCCTTCGCCTTCTTCAATACGAAGGAATTGATCATGGTCGTAATGTACTTCTAAACCTATGTCGTCTCCCACATTGATGCTCATTAAGGTAAGTTGTAGGTATTCACCTGTCCATAAAGCGGTACGAAAAGTTTGGTTTTGTTTTGTAGCCTCCTCTATATTAACTACAAAGGGGTTAGGTCCATAATCTTTTAATCTAATCATTGGTCTTCGTTCTGGGTGGCAATAGGTTGGTGTGTTGTATCCGTATTGATAGGGATAACTTCCATAATCATAGTTCCTACGGTATGGATAATATATTGGTGCTTTAGCGCAGTGAGAACATGGATAGGGTTTGTAAGGCTTATACATATTGCTCAATCCTTTCGTAATATAGCCCTATCATATGTTCTATGGTAAAGAAATGTGTTCTATTTCGGCAAAGACTTGGAGTCCCTTATATGCAATATATCCAACATTTACATGGTGTAAATTATAAAAAAGTTTCAACTTTTTAACGAATAATATGTTAACATATACAGGCAACCATTCTATAGAATCCGCAATTACTATTTTTTTACGAAAAGGAGTTTTGTAAATGTTGCGGCAATTACTTTCTGAACCTAGACTTGTACCACTTTGGACAGTACTCCGTTTCTGGCTCGGATATCAATGGTTGTCTAGTGGCTGGGGTAAATTATTCAGTCCGGCATGGACAGGTGAAAACGCACCTGTAGCGATTATGGGCTTTTTTAATGGTGTATTAGAAAAAGCTCAGACAGGTGCTAAGCCTGAAGTCAAAGGCTGGTATGCCAGCTTCATCGAGGCATTCGCTATCCCCAATGCAGAGTTTTTCTCTTATCTAATTCCTGTTGCTGAAGTATTGGCTGGCTTAGGTTTAATTGTGGGTGGTCTTACGACCATTGCGCTACTAGGCGGTTTTACTATGAACCTGAACTTCCTTTGGGCTGGTACATCTTCCTCTAACCCAGAGATGTTAATCGTTACATTAGTATTGCTCTTTGCTGGCGCTCACGCTTACCGATATGGGGTAGATCATTATCTTTTCCAATGGATTCATAAGTTTCGTGGTACTGCTAAAAATTCCACGTCTTCATCTTCCTGATAAGCAAGGAAGCATCGATAATATAAGAAAAAGAGATCTCTCTATTGGGAGATCTCTTTTTCTTCACAACATTGTTTACAACCTTCGATTATATCTTGTCTTTCTAATACTATTAGTTCTTGACGAGAAAACTTTTTTTCATTATTTGTGCTTAGTAATCGAACTGCATGTCTACGAATTGATTTTTCAATAATGTTACGAACCAATCGTGCGTTGCCTCTATGAGGGTGTCCTATGCGTTCTTGTTCATTTAGGTATCTTTCTAAAGCCAGCTTTCCTTCACCAGATAAAAGATACTCTCTTTCTTTAACCATTGCTTCAGCAATTTCCAGTAATTCTTTTGTTTCATAGTCAGGAAACTCTAGCTGAATAGGAAAGCGAGATCGAATCCCCGGATTGGTTCTTAAGAAAATATCCATTTCATCTTTGTAACCAGATAAAATAACAATAAGGTTGTCACGAAAATCTTCAACGCTTTTGACTAAACAATCCACGCATTCCTTTCCAAAATCCTTATCTCCACCACGAGCCAATGAATAGGCTTCATCGATAAATAGTACACCACCAAGTGCCTTCTTTACTTGTTCTCTTGCTCTTATCGCTGTATGTCCAATGTACTCGCCTACAAGGTCTGCTCTTTCTACCTCAATTACGTGACCTTTTGGAAGAACGCCTAACTCCTTAAAAAGTCTTCCTACAATTCTAGATACGGTTGTTTTTCCTGTACCTGGATTACCTTTGAAAATCATGTGTAATGCCATGGACTCGTTTGATAATCCTTCTTGAATTCTCATGTTTCTTACTTCTACAAAAGATCTAAGCTCATGGATTAATGCTTTTACTTCCTGAAGTCCTACAAGGCAATTTAATTCTTTTAGAATTTCTTCTATTGCTTCGTTATTGATTTCTTTAACAGTATTTTCCGTTCCTTTGGATAATTTCTTCTCTTTTGTTTTATCATTTCTTAATGCTTTAGCACTTTTAATCGTTTCAGGTAATTTTGAAGGCAACCAGGCACTATTTTTGAGATTGGCCAACTGAGCCTCTGGATTTATGTTCAACTTTATTCTCAATCCAGCGCCTCCCTTGCATTGAAAGTATTCTCAATTATATGTAAGCAAGCTCTTTTTGTGAACAGTTAAAATTTTCTCTATAAATCTTTATGGAGTGCAAGAAAGATTTATGGAAAATCTAGAACAATCTTGTAAAAAATATTTCTTAAAGAAAAGGATTCGTACTTATTTTATAGAAATGTTACTATTATGGAGGTGATGATGATGCCATCAGCAGGTGAAAAACCAGGCAAAGGCTCTTACAAGTGTGAGAAGTGCCGATTTGTAGCCGACCTTGAAGACGGTGATGCTTTACCAGTCTGTCCTATCTGTAAATATACTGGTTATGTAAAATTAAGTTAACAAAAAAAGACCATTAGGGGTATTAGTTTTGCCCGTCCTAATGGTCTTTTTTTATTGCTTTTAGACAACTATTACATACTTTTTATAGGTTGCAACTATATTTAAAAATACCTTACTTTTCCTTTAATATTGTGATAATATTTATCAATGGGACAGATGATTTTAGGAGGATTCAATCATGACTCATCTTCATTTTCCCGATGGCATCTTACCCCTTTGGTTCGCTGTACTTGGTCTTATAATTACAGCTACTATATTAGTTCCAGCCCTAAAAAAGTTAAAAGAAGAAGAACACTTTGCTAAGAAAGTTTCTCTGATAGCTCTATTCTCCGCTTTGATGATTATTGCTATGTCTATTCCTTTGGGCTTTATTCATTACCACATGAATCTAGCTGTCTTAGTTAGTTTACTCATTGGTCCCTGGTATGCTTTTATATCTATTTTTGTCGTTAATAGCTTTTTAAGCCTTATCGGACATGGTGGTATTACTGTTGTTGGACTTAATACACTTATTCTAGGATTTGAAGCTTTCTTAGCTTATTATTTATTTACTGCCTTACGTAAAATGTTACAGCCCTTTATAGCCCTTTTCTCTACCGTTCTAATTTCTTTGATCTTTACAACCTTTTTCATGCTTTTTGTGGTCTTTTTGGCAGCTTTAACTACAGAACCACTAATACTTGGCGATTACTTAGAAAAAGGACATGAACTGGCCAGTGGTGTCATGCTTTGGTCTCTTCAGATCATATTGCCTATTGCTCTCGTTGGTGCAATACTAGAGTCAATTGTTTCCACTGTGATTGCAAAATATTTAGCCAAGTTAAAGCCAGAGCTAGTTGCTCATTTAGGTTTGACTTTAGATGGTTATAATTCTATTGATACAAACAATGGGAAAAGAACTTTTGAAGTGATTCAAGGATATAAAGACCGTAAAGATGAAGAAATCCATAAATAAGCTAGAGATCGCCAGCAGAACAGAGATGTTATAGACTTTAAGTGAAGAGGCCGTGAGTAAATGAATTTACCATCTGTAGATTTCCTGGCCGTTTCAGGAAAAAGTTATCTTCATAAAGTGAGTGTTTCTTGCAAGTTGTGGTGCCTCTTAATTTTACTTATAGCTGTATTGCTAGCTCATAATGTTTATCTACTTGCTTGCTTAGCCTTACCTCTGTTATTATTTCTGCATTTTGTAGTTAATTTTTCAATTTTGAAGCAGTTTTACATCTATATATATCCCCTCTTTTTTAGTACAATTTATGGTGCTTTTTTTCTTGGTTTTGCTGGTGAAGAGCTTCTAGTAATTGTCTTACGAGCAGTTACTGCAGTAATTCTATTACTAACGCTGATTACAACAACGCCTTACATAAAAATCTTTGCAACAGTTAGCAAGATTGCTCCTTCTGTACTAATTGATATATTTCTTCTTACTTATCGAGCCTTTTTTCTTTTGTTATCTAAAATTCTAGAAACACTAAGTGCCTTACGCTTACGCGGTGCTATGGAAGGTTATTCCTTACAACGGAAGCTTACTAATATGGGATCTTTTCTTGGTTTAGCTTTTGTTAAAGCCATCGATCTAAACGAAAAAAATTATTGGATGATGATTGCTCGAGGCTATGAAGGCGGTATTAATAGTAAAAGAGAAAAATCTTTTCAAGGAATTGACATTCCCCTTTATATTACATCGTTAATTTATTTAGTCATGGCGGTGTTACCATGAAAACAATCGTAGAGATTGAATCGCTTGTTCATCGTTACCCCGATCACACAACTATTGAGTTTGGCGGTCTGGACTTTAATATTGCGCCAGGTGAAGTTGTGGCTCTTTTAGGGAGTAATGGCTCCGGCAAAAGTACATTATTGAACCATCTTATAGGTCAGTTGACTCCCCATACTGGATCAGTAAAAGTTTTTGGAGTTAATCCACGCAAAGAGATTAAGAAAATTCGCCACTTGCTTGGTATGGTTTTGCAATCTCCAGAGGAGCAGTTGCTCGGCCCCACTGTATGGGATGATATTGCTTTTGCTCTTTATAATGCTAAGTGGCCCGAAGAGAAAATAGTTGAACGAGTGGAAAGTGTCATGGCAGATCTCTCTATCGGTCATCTACATGAAAAACTTCCCCATTACTTAAGCGGTGGTGAACAGCAAAAAGTAGCTTTAGCTGGTGCCATCGTTATGAATCCGCAACTGCTTATTCTTGATGAGCCTTTTTCTAGACTTGATATAAAAAGCAAAAGTGCTCTTATTGAGATGTTGCGTAAGATCAATCAAAAGTATGGCACGGCTATTTTGCTTACTTCTCATGATTTATCTATGTTACCTGAGTTAGCTCACAAGGTATATATTATAAAAAAAGGTCGCTTCATTGGCCAAGGTAAGCCTGAAGAGACCTTGCTAAATATTCCATTGTTATTAGAAGCAGACTTAGAGCCACCAGCACTGCTTGAACTTGTAGCGCTGTTGCGTAAGCAAGGTGTCGATCTTCCCTATTCCTCAAAAGCAGAAGAAGTTGCTTCTGCTCTATTGCCTTATCTATCTTATAATAGACGCATTATTTCTCGTTGAAGTCTAGATCTCAATTACTTAAGTAGGCCATAAGGCAAAAGCTTGAACAGGCATTTGTATATAGCAGGATTCGCCTTGATGATAGATTTTACTGTCATCAAGGTTTTCACTTTTTGCGACCTGAACTTGCAAGTCGTACTCTTGTATAGCTTGTGTTGAAGCAGTTGGTGCTTCTACAAAGGGGATATCTAATTTTAGAAAAAGCTTCTGGCCATCAGGTTCAATAATATTTTGAACTATCTTAGCTTGTAGCGTGTTTTCTCTTTGCTTAAGTTCACCATCATTAGCATTGAATAATCTAATCTTAGAAGGCCGAATACCTGCTGATACTTTAGTGTTATCAAAGTTAGGATTGGGGACTTTTAAGTCAATAGGATAGCTCCTTAAGCGCAAAGTAGCATAATCTTGGTTACGTGCTATAATTGAGCCATCAAAAATATTCTTTGTTCCTACAAAGCGAGCTACTGTCCGATTGACTGGTTGATGTACGATCTCATCACGACTGCCAAATTGTAATATTCGACCATTTTCCATTACGGCAATGTGACTACAGAGGCGATAAGCTTCCTCTAAGCTATGAGATACTAGAATCATAGTGCCGGAGTAAGCATTTTTTAGCTCTATTACTTCTTTTTCTAGCTTGCTTTTTACTTGACTATCTAGTGCTGAGAAAGGTTCATCTAATAGCAATAGACTTGGATCAGTTACTAGGGTTCTCGCAAGGGCAACCCGTTGCTGTTGTCCTCCTGACAATTGAAAAGGATAACGATTTTCAAAACCTACTAAGCGCATTTTCGTTAATATGGAATGGGCTTTCTTTTTTTGCTCTTCTTTCGGCAAGTCTTTCAGTCCAAAAGTGATATTCTTTTCTACTGTTAGATGAGGAAAAAGAGCATAGTTTTGAAACAAAAAACCGATCTTACGTTTTCTAGCAGGAACAAATATTTTTTGCTTATTATCAAAAAATGTTTGTTCACCTACTTTGATGAAACCTTGATCAGGCTCTAATAATCCAGCGAGACAACGCAAGGTTATACTTTTGCCACAACCGGAAGGACCAAAAAGGCCTAACACTGCTCCTTGTGGAATCTCAAATTGCAATTCTAAGTCAAAAGAAGGTAATTTTTTTGTGATTTGGGCTTTGATCATCGCTGATCACTCCAGACTTTTCGATTCAAAAGATTGATCGCAATAAGCACTATGAAGGCTGTAATGGTCATTATTAAGACAAGTGTATTAGCTTTTCCTTGCTCCCCTGCTAACATAGCATTATAAATCGCTATGGGCATAGTCATAGTTACGCCAGGAATACTACCTGCTACCATTAAGGTCGTACCAAAGTCGCCTAAGGCTCGAGCAAACATTAGAACAATACCAGCAGTTATTCCTCGCCAGGCGTTAGGCAAGATAACATGGAAAAATATTTCCACTTCATTACGGCCTAAAACTCTAGCTACATCAAGTAAGTCTTTAGATACACCTTCTATAGCTGTACGAGCAGTTTTGATAAAGTAAGGAATTGAAACAACGGTAGCCGCTATAATAACGCCTCGTATAGTAAAGATAAGTGGTAAGCCTAAGGATTCAAAAAATTGACCTATGACACTGTTGCGCCCTAACAAGACAAGAAGATAATAACCGAGTACAGTAGGAGGCAAGATCATGGGCAAGGTAAGTAAGGAGTCCACAACTTCTACCCAGCGTCCTTTAGATTTTCCAAGTAACCATGCTATAGGCAAGCCAATAATAAGTCCTATAATAGAAGCGATAAAAGCAACTTGAAAAGATAGCATCAGGGGAAATAAGTCCATATTGTCCATTGCTACTTCCCCTCCTCTTTCATGCTTTTCTCATACCTCTAATTCTCTACTTTTTTCATTGCCTTTTTATTTAGCTATGAATATATTTTTCATTTCCTTTAGTTAGCGACTTTTTTTTATTCAGGAAGAACAAAGCCGTACTTTTTCATAATTACTTGACCCTTGTCGCTCATTACATAGTCCACGAATAAGCGAGCTGCTTCTTCTTGCTTTGTTGATTGCACTACTGTCATTGCTTGATTCAATGGTTTATGCCAATTATCATCAATTAAAAGAAAATTAACTTTTTCAGGATTATAGATAGAAAGAGCAATAATGGCGGCATCGACATTTCCTGTTTCTAGAAGAACTAATGTGTCTTGAATGTTTTTACCGTAGACAAGCTTACCTTTCAAAGCTTCCCAAAGGCCGCTATGTTCTAAAGCTTCTTTTGCCGCTGTACCATAAGGAGCATGGGAAGGATCTGCTATAGCAATTCTACCGATTTTGTCATTATTGATAAGTTCATCTAAGCTTTTTATTTCAAGCCCCTCTTTTTTCAACGTAGCTAAACCAATGCGCCCCTGAGCATATAATTTTTGTGTATCCTTAATTGTTAAGCCTTTTTCTCTTAAGCGATCTACAAAAGCTATATTTGCCGCGGCAAAAACATCGTAATTGGCTCCATTTTCAATTTGCATAGCGAAAGTGCCCGTAGAACCAAAAGAGATTTCTGTAGCTATGCCTGTATCAGCTTTGAATTGTACTGCCAATTCTTGAAAGGCTTTAGTTAAGTCTGCAGCGGCGGCAATATAAAGCTTTTCTTCTTTTTGTGAACTAGCCCAGCTTTCTTGGACAGGGTTCATAATTACCGTAGAGGCTGTACAACCTGTAATAACGATAGTTGCCAGGATTAGTAAAGCTAGGGATAAAGCATGCTTCTTCATAGAAACCACTCCTTTTTTTCTTTAAAAAACAAGACGGTCACACAAAAGTACCTTACCTTTGTGTAACCGTCTTTGGTCGGCAGTCTTCTCTGACTGCTTGATTTTTTAATCTTGCTTACAATTATAGTATCTTTCAGTTTTTTCTGCAATACTTTATCTTCCTTTTTGACTCTATCCTCATCATTAACATAATCGGAATCTAATCTACAGCATTATATTTTTATTGACATATCCTTTTTCTACTTATCTTTTTTCCGAAATACCATCTTGCAATAGCTATCACCTGCACCAATGCGCTTTTCTGGTGTGAACTCTATGTTAGGAAAGGCGGACATAAGACCATAGTCACCTTGCACAGCCCACAGACAAAATTTATCTGTCTCTTCAGTTGTAGCACCATGACGATCTTGCCAGGCTTTCACTAAAGGGCAGTGGTGAAACTCAATAACTAGATGGTCATCACTCATCTCCGCTACAGACATGGCAAAGACTTCTCTTGTCACAGGATTAGCAAATTGAACTAAGAATTCATTTAAGTCATCAGTAGAAGTCATCTTTTTGCCTTTATCAACACCATACTTGTAGATAGCGCTTTGAGCTATTGCTTCAGCATCGTAACCTCTACCTTCTGCTTCTTTCAGTAAGAGATAAAACCAAGTAGCCCGATCTTCAAAAGCTTGCCGAAGCGTTTCTAGTGAGAATGATGTAGCTTCTTCTTGCTTACTTTTTTGTTCAGTCATAGAGAGCACACTCCTTTTTTATGATCTGTTTCGACCATACTTTTACCCATGTGGTTATACAGCCCATGAAAAGATAACAGTAAAAAGTAAGATAGATCCTAGGAGAGAAAGACCTACATATTGAAGAAATAGCTTATATTCTTTCTTTTCTAGCAAAGAGAGCGCTTCTACAGAAAAAGTCGAATAAGTTGTAAAAGCGCCAAAAAAACCGACTACAACAGCAAGATATAGGCTATCATCATAAAGCGTTAAGGGATAGTCTTGGTAATAAAGAGCTAGAAAAAAAGCAAGGCCTGCCGAGCCAAGTAAATTAACTATAAGCATAGGCAAAGGAAGCTTTGCTTCTTCTTGAAATTGTAATAGATAAAGGCCTAAAGTATACCTAGAAGCGGCACCTATTGCGCCTCCTAAGCTTAATAATAGTAGCTTCATGGCTTAGTATCCTTTTTGATTAATTTTTCAATTTCACCATTAACCAAACCATTATGTTCATTGATTTACTCTCTTTCATTCAGTCCCTTAACTTTTAACCAATCTATTAAATACCGCCCTAGATAAAGGCCTAGAAAAGCACTGAACAATGCACCGATAAAAGTTGTGCCACCATAAAGCAAGGCTAGTAAAGCTTCATCTCGCGCAATTAACAAAAAAGTATCAGCAGAGAAAGTGGACATGGTTGTCAAACTACCGCAAAAGCCTACGCCAGCACTTAAGCGAAACCATTCATGGTGACTGTAAAAGATAAAAAGAGCCGCTAAAAAAGCCAGCAGAAAACTTCCTATGATATTTTCCAGCACTGTGCCAATGGGGTAACCTGTAGGAAGAGCCCATAGATTAATCCCATAGCGCAGTAAGGTGCCTAAAGCACCTCCTAGAGCAACCCATAAGATATTGGTCCACATAGAAAATGTCCACTTAAATTCGTTGGATTGGTTCGTCACCACTTAAGAACCCTTTCTGTTAGTAAAAGATTCAGCAAAAGAGTACCCCTTAGAATAGTCTCGGTTTATTCTTACAAGCTTAGATACATTTCGAGATGAAAAAGTTCATGTTATAATTGGAAAAAGTAAAACTAATGGAATGATGTTTATCTTGATCTAGTTAAAATAGATATCATGGCCTGCAAAAAAGGGATTGAGTAAAAAATGCACATACTATCGATGGAAGAGATTACTAAGACCTATGGTGAAAAAGTATTATTCGATAAAGTCTCTCTCGGTATTAATGAAGGCGAAAAAATAGGCATTATTGGCGTTAACGGGACAGGTAAGTCTACCTTTCTCAAAATCATGGCTCGCTTGGATCAAGCGGATCAAGGAAAGCTGATCATTGGTAACGGAGTATCTATAGAATATTTGCCTCAAGATCCTCACTTTGATGAGCAAGTTACGGTGCTAGAACAAGTTTTTAAAGGCCAAAGTCCCCTGATGAAGCTCTTAAGGAGCTATGAGCATACCTTAGAAAAATCAAATCAAGCTAGCACCTATGATGAAACGGTTGGTGCTGAACTATTAAAGCTTCAAGCCCAAATGGATGAACTCGGTGCTTGGCAATTAGAAAGTGACGCCAAAGCGATTCTGAGCAAACTTGGCATAACTCAGTACGATGTCCCCGTTATGACTTTATCAGGAGGACAAAGAAAACGGGTTGCTTTAGCTAGTGCCTTGATCAGTCCCGCTGATCTTCTCATTCTTGATGAACCTACTAACCATATTGATAACGAAACAGTAGTCTGGTTAGAACAATACTTGAACAAACGCAAAGGCGCTCTCGTCATGATCACCCACGATCGATATTTTCTCGATCGTGTTGTTAATCGTATCGTAGAAATACATCAAGGTAAGCTGTACACCTATACAGGTAACTATAGCACTTTTTTGGAACTTAAAGTACAGCGGGAAGAGCAAGAGCTAGCATCAGAGAAAAAGCGACAAAACATATATCGTCAAGAGCTCGCCTGGATTCGCCGTGGCGCTAAAGCAAGGACGACGAAGCAAAAAGCTCGTATTGATCGTTTTGAAGCTCTTCAAGATTCTAAGCGTGAAATTAGTAATGATAAAATAGATATCTCCGTAGGTTCTACCCGCTTAGGTAAGAAAGTTATCGAAATCAACGAACTTACCAAAGCTTATGGTGACCGTAAACTTATCGATAAGTTTAGCTATGTCATTAGCAGAAACGATCGCATCGGTATTATTGGACCTAACGGTACAGGCAAATCGACGTTGCTTAATATGCTAGCGGGAAAAATTCAACAAGACAGCGGAACTATTGACATCGGAGAGACAGTAAAGATCGGTTACTTTGCTCAGGAAAACAGTCATATGAGAGATTCTATGCGCGTCATTGAATATATCAAGGAAGAAGCAGAGTATTTACCGACAGCAGACGGAACTGTAATCAGCGCGAGTAAAATGTTAGAAAGGTTTTTATTTGCCCCAGGCCTTCAATGGACTCCCATAGCCAAGCTTTCTGGCGGAGAAAAAAGAAGACTCTATCTGCTACGGGTGCTCATGAGCGCTCCTAACGTCTTGCTTTTTGACGAACCCACTAACGATTTAGACATTCAGACGCTCACAATCTTGGAAGATTATCTCGATGATTTTCCTGGCGCTGTTATTGCTGTATCACATGATCGCTATTTTCTCGATCGCATGGCTGAAAAAATTCTTTCTTTTGAAGGCCCTAGCATGATCCGTTATTTTGTTGGCAACTATTCTGAGTACCAAGAGCGACGAAAAGAAGAAGAAAGAGTTGCAAGTAAAGAGCAAATTGAAAGCCATGATGTCCAAAAAGAGCAAAAAAAGCAAGAAAAAAGTGCTTCTCAACAAGCCTATCTCAAAAAAGAAAAACCTGTCAAGCTAACACTAAAAGAACAAATGGAATACGAGCAAATGGATGAGCTGATTGCTCAAAAAGAAGATGAAATCGCCAAAAATGCTGAAGCTATAAACGAAGCAGGCAGTAATTATGTGCTCTTACAGGAGCTAACAGCCAAGCAAGAAAGTTTAGAAAAAAAACTGGAAAAACTGATGGAACGTTGGCTCTATCTAACGGAAATTGCTGAGGCGTCAAAGAAGAGATGAATATAAAACCTATTCAAGGTTTTATTTGCAATTACTATTTCACTGGTATGGTGAAAGTAAAAGTTGCACCTTGGCCTAATTCGCTTTCAGCTTTGATAGTTCCACCGTGGGCTTCAACGATTTCTTTCGCGATGGCTAAGCCTAAGCCAGTACCGCCTTTTTGACGAGAGCGAGATTTTTCGCCGCTGTAGAAGCGATCGAATAGATAAGGTAGCTCTGATCTTGTAATGCCTTCGCCATTATCTGCAAGGGATAGGAAGATAAATCGTTCCTTATATTCAGCTCTTAAAGTAACAAATCCTTTTCTTGGTCCGCTATGACGAATAGCATTTTGAAATAGATTAGTTAATACTTGCTCAATGCGACCGGGATCTACTTCAATCATCGGTAAATGCTCAGGAATCTCAGCAAGAAAAGAAATGCCCGCTAATTCAGCATCATGGGCATACTTTTCTGCTAGTTCTTTGAGCATCTCTGAGGCAGGAACTTCTACTTTTTCCATTCTCAAGATTCCTTGCTCTAATCGGGAGAGTTCAAAGAGATCTTGAATGAGCCTTTCTAAGGTAAGAGCCTTTTCATAAATTACTTGTAAATAGCGATCTCGCTTCTCTTGATCAGAGGCTAATCCATCTAAAAGACCTTCTACATATCCGCGAATAGAAGCTAAAGGCGTGCGCAGATCGTGGGAAACGTTCGCAACGAGGTCACGCCTCGATTGCTCTAGTTCCTGTTCTCTTTTTCTCGATTGAGCTAGTTTTCTCGTCATTTCATTAAAAGCTAAGGCCACGCGACCTAGCTCATCTTTGCTTTGAATATTAACGGGACTTTCATAATCGCCATGGGCAATTTTTTCCGTAGCAGAAACCATTTCTTGCAGAGGCCTGATCAGCCATCGTGACAAGAAGGTAGCAAGTAAGAGAAAAAGCGCTAAGGCCGTAATAATAGCTATGAAAGCAGTGCTTACAAGATTGCGAAAAAGTGGATCAAGAATCAGAGTAGCAGGATAAGAGATGATCAATAGCCCCTGCTCTTCTCCCTCTATGTTCAAAGGTACAACATGATAATTCATTTGTTCTTCTAAAGAAAAGTTTTCTTGTTCTGAGATAAACATTTGCGCTATCTCATAGGCCCTTACGGTCACTCCTTGTCGTAAACCTCTACTGTCATAGAGAACTACACCTTCGCTATCGAGAACTTCAACGCCACTACCAGCAGGCATTTCCAGGGCTTCAAGCTTAGTAAGTGCACCTAAGAGAGAACCTTCCTGATGATACTCTTTGATCACTTCTTCAGCTATCTTTTCCGCATATAGAGGCGATCTGATATCATCCGGTGAAGCCATTTTTTCTTGGTTCATTAAGAAGATAAATGATCCGAAGAGAGCTGACAGTGGGACTGTTACAGCCAAGATAAAAGCTATAAAAAGTTTTAGGCGAATGCCAGGTTTCCAAGAGGTCATGAACTATCACCTGCGAACTTATAACCTACACCCCAGACTGTTTTGATATAACGAGGTTGGGCAGGATTGCTCTCTATTTTCTCCCGCAGTCTTCTGACATAGACAGACAAAGCGTTGGGGTCTCCATAGTAGTCACCGCTCCAAAGTCGATCCATTAACTGCTCCTTAGTAAAAACTTGTCGGGGATGCGTAGCTAGCAAGCGAAGCAATTCAAATTCTTTGGCTTGTAAAGAAATCTCCTGACCTTCTCGTACTACTCGATATTCCTTCAGATATATTTCTAACCCTGTAAAGCGCAGTATGTCCTGTTCTTGCTGAGCACCTGAAAGCACTGTTGCCCGACGCAACAGTGCTTTTACTCGTGCTACTACTTCACGAGGACTGAAAGGCTTAACGAGATAATCGTCAGCACCTAAGCCTAGAGCTAAGATTTTATCACTTTCTTCTTGCCTAGCGCTGATAATGAGAATAGGTATATTGCTGTCTTTACGTAGAATGCGACAAACTTCAAAACCATCAAGTTGAGGCATCATAATATCTAAGATAGCCAAGTCTGGTTTTTCTACCTGCCCTTTATTAAGTGCTTCTTCACCATTATAAGCTGTAACAATGCTATAGCCTTCTACGCTTAAGTAATCACTGAGCAGTTCTACAATTTCTTCTTCATCATCAACGATTAAAATCTTTTTCATGCTCTAGGCCTCCTTTTTGGTATCTAGATATCCCTTTTGACAAAGCCATACCAGGCTAGTGCTTGAAAGAGGATGAAGTAAAGTAACAACAGGGCAAGGGCAAAAGATAAGTTCATGCCTTCAACAGGTGCCATTCCTTCGGCGATTAGTCGCAAATTCGTATTAGCAAAGAGAAAGTATTTAGACCATGGGAAAGATTGTAGAAGCATCATCAAGCCTGGGCCAGAGAATAGAAGGATAAAAGACAAGCCAATAGCTAAGGAATTGCTTCGAAAAAGTGCTGAAAGCATAAAAGCTAGGGTCGCCATCATCACTGTTTCTAGAGTACTGTACAGATAGGTTGCTATGACTTTATTAAGATTTTCTTGTACTGCTGTAGCTTCGGCAAGGTTGTTCACAGAAGGTGCTTCAAAAAAGATTAGGGCTGTTAGCAAGGAGGCCTTAAAAAGAAGAAAGACTAGTAAAAGTACAAAAAGCAGAAGCGATATATATTTTGTCACTAAGATTTTGCTACGACTTATAGGACGAATTAACAAAAGCTTAATCGTGCCGCTTGCAAATTCTCCAGCAATACTGTTGCCGGCGATTACGATAGCAGGTAAAGCTACCATGGCACTGATTTGAGCTGAAGAATGAAGGAAAGACCAGAAGTCTTCGGTGACATTTGTTGCTAGCGGTAACAAAAAAGCTGTAACAGGAATCATAAGTAACAATAGGCCGATCATCACCCAAGTGCTCAAGCGGCTATAGATCTTCATATTCTCATTTTGTACCAAAGAGAGGGTCTGACGCAAGGAAAACATAATCATCATCCTTTCTCAATGTGCTCCGGTACTTTATCCTCTACCTATCGGTCACTTCAAGAAAGTGTTCTTCTAAGGTACTGTTCTTAACAATGTCCTGCATTTTTTGAATCTGAAGAATTTTCCCTTTTTGGATAATTGCGATGCCGTCACAGAGCAGTTCCATTTCCGACAAGAGATGACTGGAAACTAGAACGGTAACTCCTTCATCATGAGCTATTTTTTTGAGATATTGTCGCAACTCTCCTATTCCCGCTGGGTCAAGACCGTTGGTAGGTTCATCAAGAACAACAAGTGAAGGAGAATGAAGCAAAGCTTGAGCAAGGCCGAGCCTTTGACGCATACCTAAGGAGTAGGTTTTCACTTTATCATTGATGGCTTCCGCAAGACCTACTAGAGCAATAATTTCAGTAAGTCGCTCCTTATTAACTTTTCCAGACATACGAGCAAAGTGAATTAAATTCTGATATCCCGTCAGGTAGCTATATAAATCTGGGTTTTCGATAATCGCTCCTACATGCTGAATAGCTTTTTCGAAATCTTTTTGAATACTATAACCACAGAGGCGAATATCTCCCTTGGTTGGTTTCATTAATCCTGTAAGCATACGTAAAGCTGTAGTTTTCCCTGCACCGTTAGGTCCTAGTAACCCAAAAACTTCACCAGGCGCAATGGAAAATGATATTTCATCGATTATTGTTTTTTTACCGATCTTTTTTGTAACTTTATCAAATTGAACAGTTGCTCTTTCCATGGGCCTTCCCTCCTCATTCCCTGAAGTTTTTTCATTTGTTTATATCATAGCCATCAATTCTTACATCCTTTATGTACAAATCTTAATTTTTTCCTACAATAAAAAAAGAGGTACCTGCTCTTGTTGAGCAGATACCTCTTTTTTTGGTTGAGAAACTTAATAAACATCTTGCCGTGTAAAGACAAAAAAGGATAGGAAAAGAGCAACAGCGGCCCAAATCGTTAATATAGTCACAGAAAAACCGAGAGTCATACCTTCGATAGGCGGCGATTGTCCTGTTAAGTAACTCGTAATATTTAAGTTAACCATGAAGAGATACTTAGCCGCTTCCCAGGAAGAAACCATATTGCTTAAGATGGTGCCCGATATTAGTGCGGCTAACATGATGCCCATACCAGCGGCAGTGCTTCTTACAAGAACTGATAAGAGAAAAGATAGAGTGCCTACGACAATAGATACAAACCAAGCTAGGCCAAAAGCCATTAATAAGTATTGCCATTGTGGAATGATAAATGTTGAGGCCGTATCAAGCTCGCCACCTTGTACGACAAAGCCTGAAATGACCGGAGCCATCCATCCTTTATAGCCAAAAACAAGGCCTGATATCAGGTAACCTAATAAGCCGAAGATAAAAATAATGAAAGATACAGCTAAGATTAAGGTGATGTATTTACTTAAGAGGATGCGCCATCGCTTTACTGGTCTGGTAAGCAACAGCTTAATAGTGCCTAAGCTTTTTTCTGATGAAACAAGATCGGCCGCTATGACCATAACCATTAGCGGTAGTAATAGTTGAACGGAGTTTTCTATAAAACCACGTAAAAAAGTAGGTGCACCAGGCTCAGCGGGATTAATATCGTTATCTAAGTAGTATTGTTGTTGGGCAATGCGAATCTGTAGTGTTTGTCTCCATTCATCAGAAATTCTAGTACTTCCCAGACGGTTTTGAGTGTCAATAATCTGTTGCTGTAAAGTTGTACGCCAATCTTCTGTTCCTAGTCTTTCTCTCGTTCTTTCTATTTCTTTTGCCTGAGCATAAGTAAAGACAGCCATGAGCATGGCCATAATTAGCGTTACCACAAGCAAGCGCCGTTTGCCTAGAAGTTTCGTGATTTCATTAAATACTAGATTAATCAATCGTTTCGCCTCCTGTAATGTGGAGGAACAAGTCTTCCAATGTAGGCACTTGACGGTTCATTTCTTGCACCATTACTCCAGCTTCAACAAGTTGCTGAATCCATAGCCCAGTCTGGTGACCGTCTACATAAGCTGTGATTACTTGACCTTCTTCTGTTACTGTAACTTCTGTATGCTTCTCTAAAATAGCAGTCCCTTTCTCTAGGGGACTTAACTTCCAAAGTAATCGTTCCTGTTGTCCTAATAGTTCTCTAACTTCCCCAACTTGAAGCACTTGACCTTTAGAGATAATGGCAACTCGATCGCACATAAGTTGAATCTCACTTAGCAAGTGACTCGATACGAAAACACTTAAGCCTTCTTGTTCAGCTAGAAAACGAATAAACTGCCTCATTTCTCGTATTCCTGAAGGATCTAGTCCATTAGTCGGTTCGTCTAAGATAAGTACTTTGGGCCTTCCCAGCAAGGCTTGAGCAATGCCGAGTCGCTGTCTCATACCCAGTGAATATGTTTGCACTTTATCGTTAATCCGTTGTTGTAACCCCACTAGCTCTACTACTTCATTCATTCTCTCTATGCCTATCTTCGGTAGCATGTTAGCAAAGAGCTGTAAATTCTCCCACCCAGATAGATAAGGGTATAATTCTGGATTTTCTACGATACAACCTAAGTTCTCCATGGCTTCTGTAAAATTCTTTTTTAGATCATAACCACAGATTTCAATCGTACCAGCTGTAGGTTGAATTAGCCCTACAAGCATACGAATTGTTGTGGTCTTACCTGCTCCATTAGGTCCCAAAAAACCAAAGACTTCACCACGATGTAGCTCGAAATCTATGCCATGAATAATCTCTTTTTTCCCAATTGTTTTACGTAACCCTTGGACTGATAACGTTATCTCTTTGTTCATATTGTTGTTCACGAACTATTTTTCACCTCGCATTAGTAAGGAGTGAAGTTAAACGATCTGCCATGATTCGATAACCTTCTGAGTTAGGATGAAACTGATCAGAGTAAAGATATTGGTTCACATTTAATTGAAAAAGATCGAAAGTAGGAACAAAAACTGTATGATCATAGAGTGCTAGTGCTTCTGCACTTTCATAGTTCCACTCTCTAATTACTTTTGATGTTGTTTCACTATCGCCTAAATTGATAAAGGGATTATATAAACCTAAGTAGAAAATAGTAGCTTCGTTATTATGCTTACGAATCTCCGAGAGAATAAAGTTTAGATTCTGAATGTAAGCTTCTCGATAGCCATCAATGGCATTCATGTCAAAATTAAGCAGTGTTTCGCCTCTGCGAAAAAGGTCATTCCCACCAATTGTAAGGACAATCAGGTCAGCCCCTTGAATCGTTCTTTGCACATCAGCTTGTTGAATTTGTTGTGCGAGTTGGTCGGACCGTTGTCCATTAATAGCTAAGTTATGTATGGATACATTTTGATCAGAGCCTTGGCGAAGATCATCAATCAGGTGTCCTACATAACCTTTGCCTGTGCTATCACCAGTACCACGAGTTAAAGAATCGCCTAATGCAAGGACAGCCAGTGTATCTTTTTGTATTGCTGACTTTTCTTCCTTAGAATGCTCATCTATTGCTATAGGTGTCATAACGGGCATAGTTGAGCCAATATAGCCTTGCATTGTTAAGAGTAAACCAATGAACCAAAATATAGAGAGCACTGCAGCAAATAGTGCAAAGGCTTGCACTTGTCGAACTTTTACCATTTGTAACCTACCTTTCAATAGGAATGATTCTTATTGCTTGTTTATATTATCATTACCCTTCGATCACTTCAACCTATTGTACAGTAAGGAAAGGCTTAAAAGGTTAAGAAAGTATTTAGAAGTAGCTGACCTTTTAAGTTAGTCAAGGTTCAGAAGTTTTTTGGAGAAAGAAAAAAACCAGCTCTTCCCATGAGAAGCTGGTTTTTTTAGATTCAATCTTCTACAGCTTTGGTGATTGATTCTGCGTAAAAATATGAACTTGACCGTAACGATCACCAACAAGCAGTTGACCTTTTTCTGTTAAGGCTAAAGATACACAAGCAGAATCAAAAGGCATAGCGTATATTTCTTCGCCTTTATCTTGCCAGATGATAATCTCTTGGTCTGTGCCTATGAAAATATAGCCTTCTTTGTCTACCGCAACAGCGTTAATCGGTCCTCGTTCTTTCGGTAGATGCCCTATTTCATACTCTATTGTGCCTTCACTATTTACACTATAAAGCAGGCCTTCTTCTGTTACAATGAGCAGATCTTTTTGAGCTAGCGGTTCAATAATCTTAGGTTGATGAGATGGGCCATAGCCTTTTATCTCTTTAATAACTTCTCCGTGTCTGTCTACAATCTCAATATTTTCTGTAGAACTTAAACGGATTAATTCATTATTTGCTGTAACACCTAAAATAGGAGCAATGCTCTCTTCAGGAAGTGGGTGTTCTTCATAAGGACGTTGGGGGTTACTCCACCAGACAACAGATTCAATTCCTGTCGTAAAAGCGGCGACGCGCCCGTTATCTGAGCGAGCTAAGCCTGTCCATTTTCTTATAACTCTTTTGCCTCCACTAACGCCCCACTCCTCTGGGCCTTTAGACCACAACAGTTCTCCTCTCACATCTAGACCATAAAGGGTACCTGATTCTTCAACTACTGCTAAGAAATCACCGCTAAGCAAAGGAACAATTTGCACTGAATGAGTAGCATTAGCTTGATTAGTTCCATTATCGCTATCTATGGTGATAATGGACCACAATTGCTCCTTTTGTAGCCCTCTTTGCCACTTAGTCTCTTGCACTTGATCAGAAGTTACAGCCAAAGTCTGATCAGCTAATAGTTCTTCACTTCTATCAAGAGCATCAGTTTGATTATTTGTTGAATCATCATCCTTTTCAAACCAGGACATTACTGCTTCTAAAGGCTCTTTTCCGTCTCCTAGAGGTATAAGGCCAAAGTATGTAGATGATGCTAAAGCTCCTGTTAATAAGACTAAGGGTAGAAGAATCATTACTGACCATCTTCTAAATTTTCCATTCTTCTTCTTTTGATACCTGTATGGCGGTAATGTTGGCTCTACGGGATAAGGATTAAAGCCTGATACGGAAACTATTCTACTTTGATTAGGTCTATACTCTCGCTCTGTAGCACCGTCGTAAATATCATCTTTCTCTATATCAGAAGAAAGATCGGATTGTTCCCTATCCATGAATATACCACTCCTCAAATGGGATATTATGGTTATTGAATTCTCTATTAAACAGTAATATCCTGCTAAAAATGAAAAAAAACGAAAAAACTTTGAAGTAAAAAAGACACCTCTGCGCGAGGTGTCTTTCTTCTACAATTTTATTCTTAGGCTTTATTACCTTCTAGTGTTAAGGAAACAGTACGAGAAGGCATAATTGTTGATATGGCATGTTTATAGACCATCTGTTGCTTTCCTTCCACATCTAGGAAAACGGTAAAACTATCAAATCCTTTTACCATCCCTTTGATTTGAAAGCCGTTCACTAAAAAAATGGTAACAAGGAGATTTTCCTTACGAACTTGATTCAGGAAAGCATCCTGAAGGTTAAGCTGTTTGGTCATGTGAGCGCCCCTCCAAAAAAATTCATCTTCTCTCTATAAACCTGTTAGAGCCCTTCTGATAGTTCTCTCACTCTCTTCAATCAACCTGCCTTCGCCAAGTTGGTCCACTGCAAACCATTCTATAGAAGATTCGCGACGAAACCACGTTAGCTGTCTTTTGGCATAACGGCGTGTATCTCGTTGCAAAAGATAGAGAGCCTGGGAAAGGTCGTAATCGCCATTTAGATAGGGCGTAATCTGTCTGTATCCCAAGCCTTGCATTGAAGGAAGGTCAGATTGATATCCCTTTGCTAGCAATCCTTTCACCTCATCCACTAAACCCGATTCTATCATGTTTTGGGCACGAAGGTCAATGCGACGGTACAAAAGGGAGCGTTCCATTGTTAATCCAAGTGCTACAAAGTTGTATTTAGGCTTTTTAATTGATGCTGCATAATGAAATTCACTCTGCTTTTTCCCTGTAAGATAAAAAACTTCTAAGGCACGTATAATTCGCTTACGATCGTTTATATGAATGCGAAGTGCTGACTCGGCATCAACTTGTGCTAGTTTTTTGTGGATCTCTTCTAATCCTATTTCATCAGCTTCTTTTTCTAAGCGAGCTCTAAGCTCAATATCTTTTGCCTCTTCTGCAAATTCATAATGAGCAATAACAGAACGGACATAAAGACCGGTGCCTCCCACTAAGATAGGAAAATTCCCTCGCGCTACAATAGCGGGGATTAGCTCTGTACATTGCTTTTGAAAATCAGCTACACTGTAAGGTTCATCAGGATTGATAATGTCTATTAAGTGATGAGGAATACCTCGGCGCTCTTCCAAAGAAACTTTGGCTGTTCCTATGTCCATAGCTCGATAAACTTGCATAGAGTCACCAGAGATTATTTCTCCACCGATACGTTCTGCCAGTTCTATAGCTAATCCTGACTTTCCTACTGCCGTAGGTCCAATAATTAAGACAAGAGGGTGCAAGTCTGCTTCCCTATCCCCCACGAGATGATCACTCCCTTTCCCAGTAACCATAAGCCACCTTCATGTTCTGACTGCTTGTTAAATGCGGTGGTTGTAGTCGCTCCCACTCTTTACTAGCACGACGCTCTTTGACTACTACCCGACGTCTGGCAATAGTTCTTGCTTTTTCTATGCTTTCCAGCGCTAGGGGGCGTTGATCAGCCAGTTGACGAAGGTTGTTAATACCAGAAGAAGCAGTGACTTCTTGACGAAACATAGGGTCAAAGTAGAGAACATCATAAGATTTTTCTGAAATTGTCTCTAATATTTCTCTATGATCGCCTTGTTGGATCTGGATTCGAGTCATGGCCCTAGTAATAGGTTCACTTATATCATGATATGGTTGAGCTAGTCCTTCAGCAACGATAAAAGCTACCAAAGCGTTATGTTCAATACCTACTACCTTGCCCTTTTCCCCCACTAGATAAGAAGCAACAATAGCGTCTGAGGCTAATCCAACAGTGCAATCTAAAAAGCTGTCGCCATGCCGTAAATTTAGCGCTTCTGCTAGATGATCTTTATCTCCTCTTTGCAAAGCTAATATGCGTAAGATGGCCATATTAGGATGAAAAAAGAAGTCTCCTACGACACTTTTTAAGACCCATCGCTTTTGTTCGAGTACCAAAATTTTGTTACATTCGTAAGCTTGACAAAGGGATTGTATAGATCTTTTTTTTCGCTCTACAAAAGGCAACCCCAGAAACTTTGCTTTTTCAACCGCTTTTTCTTGTAGCACTATGTCGTCTTGGGAAGTTGTCACAATTACCGATTCTATTTCTTGCTTTGTCATCATGTGCGATGGAATTTCCCTTCTAGTTCCTTAAGGCCGATGCGGATTAGATAGGGGCGACCATGAGGGCAGGTGTCTGTACCTTCTAAAAGCGCTAAATCTTGTAGTAAGGCAGTCATTTCACTATAGTTGAGCCGCTGACCTGCTTTAATAGCTCCTTGACATGCTAAGCTTTCTAAGGCCGCCTCTTGCACCAGTGCTCGATCTCTCCTGTTGCCTTTCATGATTTTTTCGATAAAAGTGCGTAGATATTCTTCTTCTTCTCCTATTGGTAAGTTCACAGGCACTGCTCGCACTAAAAAAGTCTGTCCACCAAAATGTTCTAGTACAAAGCCCATGTCTCTTAGAATTTGAACTTCTTCAATTAAAGTTTGAAATTCTAGTGCTGTAAAGGTAATAGAACGGGCTATGAGGAGTTGTTGGCTAGCTTCTTCTTCTGACAAATTAACAACTTTTTGTTTTAGTTGTTGGTAAAGTACTCGCTCATGAGCCGCATGTTGATCAATCAGATAGAGACCATCATCACCTTCTGCAATAATGTAACGACAGCGAAATTGACCTATAGGAATCCACTGCGCTATTTGCCCAGCTAGTAACTTCTCTTGTACCTCCTTTTCCCCTTCTAGATTAGTAAGTGTTGACCTGCTTTCTTGCCAAGATGTTTTCTGCTCTTGCAAGGACTCTTTTTCTGAAGCAAGATCTGCTTCAAAAACTATGGGCTTAGAGAAGCTTGCATTAATGTCTTGCTTAAAGCTTTGATTATTAGAGCTTTGGTCAATGTCTTTATGAAAGTCTATGGCTTTTTCATACAATTCTTTCTTCAGATTATTAGCTTTTGTTGAGCTATTCTCGTTTAATGGTTCTTTTTTTTCTTGAGGCCCATCCCAGAGAGGTCTTGTTAGAGAACGCTGATTTAAGGTCGAGGCCACAGCTTTGTAGACAAAGTGGCTTACTTCTTTTTCTCGATTAAATTTTATTTCCTGCTTAGTGGGATGGGCATTAACATCGAGGTTGGCTGAAGGGATAGTTAAGTATAGTACAAAAAATGGAAAGCGATGTAAGGGGAGTGTTCCTTGAAAAGCTTCTTCTACAGCTACAGAAAGAGCACGACAGCGAACCCACCGGCCATTGACAAACCAGTTTTGTTGATTTCTATTTGAACGGTTTAAAGCTGGTTGACCTATATAACCACGAAGTTGCCAACCTGTTTCGGTCATAGTACTGTTCACTTCTAATAGATAAGGTAAGCATTCTTTGCCATAAAGAGACGAGATAACTTCTATCGTCCTATTATTCCCTGCAGTGCGAAATGTAACCTGTCTGCCTTGTCGTAGTGATAGAGCAACAGCAGGATGAGAAAGAGCAAGTCGATGTACTACTTCTGCGCACAGAGAAGCTTCAGCTGAAGTAGACTTTAAGAATTTTTTTCTAGCTGGTGTATTATAAAAAAGGTCTTCTACATCTACTGTTGTACCAGGTGGAGCTCCTACTATTTCTACCGGATGAATCTTACCGCCTTCGATGCGAAGGCGTCTACCTTGCTCATCCCCTTGTCTGGTTGTTATCTCAACCTTAGCTACAGAAGCTATAGATGGAAGTGCTTCTCCGCGAAAACCTAGTGTATGTACAGTCAATAAGTCACTAGCTTTTGAGATCTTACTGGTGGCGTATCTTTGCACACTTAGCGTTAGGTCTTCTTCATCCATACCCGAGCCATTATCGACTATACGTATTTTCTCTTTTCCACCTTCAATAAGATGGATATCTATGCGAGTCGCTCCCGCATCAAAGGCGTTTTCCATTAATTCTTTGACGACTGATGCTGGTCTCTCTACTACTTCACCTGCCGCAATTTGGTTAACCGTATGGGAATCTAGAACTTTGATTAAGGCCATTGGCTAACCACCTCATTACACTTTCTTTTGCCATTTGGCCAACCAGTTTAAGCTCTCCAGTGGTGTCAAATTGTTAATGTCCAATTTCTTTAACTCTGTCACCATTTTGTTAACTGTTGAGTCTACTGAAGGAACTACTTTTCTTTCCGGTAATGTTCCGTAAAAAAGGGCTAGTTGTTCTTGCTCTGTTACTTGCGCCTTTTCTTTACTTTTTTCTTCTCTAACTACAGGTAAGGTCTCCTCTTTATCAATACCTTCTTGCTCTAAAGTAGCTAAAATTTCTCTAGCTCTGTTAATGACCTCATCAGGAAGTCCTGCTAGTCTGGCTACTTGAATGCCATAACTTTTGTCAACTCCGCCAGGACGAATTTGATGTAAAAAAACAATCTCATCGCCTACTTCATCTATTGCTATGTTGTAACAACAAATACCTGACAAGGTTTTTTCTAATTGTACTAGTTCATGATAATGGGTAGCAAAAAGTGCTTTTGATTGACGTTGTTGAATTGCTTCTGCTACAGACCAAGCAATAGCCATGCCGTCGAAAGTGCTAGTACCGCGACCTACTTCATCAAGAATAATCAGAGATTGATCTGTAGCATGATGAAGAATATGAGCTACTTCTGTCATTTCGACCATAAAAGTACTCTGTCCTGTTGCTAGATCATCAGAAGCGCCAACACGTGTAAAAATACGATCTACTACGCCGATAGAACATGCAGATGCAGGTACGAAAGAACCAATCTGTGCCATCAATACGATAAGTGCAACTTGACGCATGTAAGTACTTTTACCAGCCATATTTGGCCCTGTAATTAAAAGCAATCTTTGTTGTTGATCTAGCAATGTGTCATTAGGTACAAAAACTCCAGGTCCTACATGTTCTTCCACCACAGGATGGCGTCCACCGTAGATTTCTATTTGATCGCTATTGTTAACTTCTGGGCAAGTATAAGCGCCTTCAACTGCTATCTGGGCTAACGATAGAAGGGTATCTAATTGCGCTACTCCTTTGGCTGTCTGCTGTAGTTGAGGTAATTTTTTCTCTATTGCTTCTCTTAAATCGATAAAGAGACTATATTCTAACTGAATTAGTTTATCTTCTGCTCCTATAATTTTGTCTTCATATTCTTTTAGTTCTTTGGTGATATATCTTTCACCGTTAGATAATGTTTGTTTGCGAATATAGTCATCTGGTACATGAGCTAAGTTAGAGCGAGTCACTTCTATGTAATAACCGAAGACTTTGTTGTAGCCAATTTTTAAGGACTTAATACCTGTTCTTTCTCGTTCTCGCCGTTCCAGATGGGTTAGCCATTCTTTTCCTGTTCCTGCAATATTATGTAATTCATCGACATCTTCATGATAACCTGTCCGAATTAAAGCGCCTTCACGTATAGAAAAAGGTGGATCATCAAGCAGGGCTTGTCGAATTTCTGTAGCAATCTCTACTTGAGGATCTATTAGCTTTGCTAGCTCTTGCAAAGCGGCTTCTCCTTCTTGTAACTGCTTTAGAACTGGCGGTAAGGCTTCTAAGGAAGATGCTAAGGCAATTAGATCTCGACCATTGGCAGAGCCGTAGGAAATTTTGCCGCAAAGACGTTCTAAATCGTAAACTGATTTTAATGCTTCTCTTACAGATTCCCTGATTAAGCCATCATCAACTAAGGCTTTGATATACTTTTGTCGTTCTTTGATTTCTGAGAGTTTGATCAATGGTTGCTCTAACCAGCGTTTTAAGAGTCGACCACCCATGGCTGTAACTGTTTTATCTATTACGCCTAAGAGTGAACCTTTTTTAACCCCATCGCGCATCGTTTGAGTTAGTTCAAGGTTGCGCCGTGTTGCTGTGTCGAGACGCATAAACTGTTCGGTGCTATAAGATTGCAAAGCTGAAATATGTTGTAATGTTGTTTTTTGCGTCTCTTGTACGTAATGTAACGCTACAGCCGCTGATAGCAAGCCTGCAGGCCATTGTGCACAGCCATAGGCTTCTAAAGAAGATACGCCAAAGTGCTTCTTCAAAAGCTTACGCGCTTGTTCAAGCGAAAAACTTTCTTTAGCTAAAGTAATGATAAAACCTTGGGCTGTCCATTCTTTAGTCAAAGTAGGCTCTTGTTCTGCTAATTGTGTAGTAATGACTATTTCTTTAGGCGAAAGTCGTGCAAGCTCTCCTTGTAAGCCTATGCTTTCTTTTTCAGGCCAGTAGGTTACATAGAAATCACCGGTCAGCACATCGATAGCTGAAAGTCCCCAGTCACCTTGGTTTCTGGCTAAGGCGACTAAGAAGTTGTTTGTTTTATCTTCTAGAGTTGTTGCATCAGTAATTGTACCTGGTGTGACTAAACGAACAACTTCACGCTTAACTATGCCTTTTCCTTTTCCCGCTTCTTCTACTTGTTCACAGATGGCTACTTTGAAGCCTTTGCTGACTAGTCTAGAAATGTATCCTTCTGCGGCATGATAGGGAACACCGCACATCGGTATACGCTCTTCCATGCCTCCATCTCGAGCTGTCAAGGTAATTTCAAGCTCTCTTGATGCTACAATAGCATCTTCTCCAAACATTTCGTAGAAATCGCCAAGACGAAAGAAGAGAAAAGCATCGGGATATTGCTCTTTAATCGATTGATATTGCCGCATCATAGGCGTTGGCCCTTTCAAGTCTTTTCTCCCCTTTCTCTTCTCAACTGCTTTCACTACTTTATGGTGCTTCTTAGGGCCTTGTATCTTCTAAATTGCCTAAAAGCGTCCAAGTTCTTACTTCCTCTATTTTTACAGAAACTATTTGACCAATGCTGTCTTCTTGACCGTCAAAAACAACAATTTTGTTGCCTCTGGTACGTCCTGTAAGTTTGTCAGGATTAGTTTTGCTTGGTCCTTCTACGAGCACTTCTAAGACTTGTCCAACTAAAGGCTCGTTCTGCTCTAAACTAATCTTATTTTGTAATTTTAGGAGCTTCTGAAAACGCTCTCTCTTGGTTTCATCACTAATTTGATTTTCCATTTCTGCCGCTGGTGTACCAGAACGACGAGAGTAAAGGAAGGTAAAAGCGTTGTCGAAACGGACTTTTTCTAACAAATCAAGAGTGTCAGCAAAATCTTCCTCTGTTTCTCCAGGGAAACCTATGATTAGATCGGTTGTCAAGGCTACATTAGGTAAAGCTTGACGAATCTTACTGATAAGATCAAGATAGTATGCCCTGTTATATCCACGGTTCATGGCTTCTAAGACAGCGTTACTACCAGCTTGTACAGGTAAATGGATTTGCTCACATACTTTAGGGGCTTTAGTCATAGCTTCAATCAAAGTAGGATCAAAATCCTTCGGGTGTGATGTAGTAAAGCGTATGCGTTCTAACTTATCAATTTTGTTTACTTCTTGTAACAAAGTGCCGAAAGAGATAGGCGGCTGAAGGTCTTTACCGTAAGAATTAACATTCTGACCCAGTAGAGTTACTTCTCTAACACCTTGCTTAACTAAGCTTTCTACCTCGGCGACAATGTCTTTGGGTTGTCTACTCCGCTCTCTTCCCCGTACATAAGGAACAATACAATAACTACAATAGTTGTCACAACCGTACATAATTGTTACATGAGCTTTAATTCCTTCTACAGAGCGCTCTGGAAGCTCCTCAATAATCTCGCCTTCACTATCCCATACATCAATGATTCTTTCTTGACTTTGTCGACAGCGTTCAATCATTATGGGCAACTGATGCAAGTTATGGGTTCCAAAAACAAGATCAACATGTCGATAGCTTGTACGAATCTTGTCACTCATGCCTGGTTGTTGCACCATGCAACCACCAATTCCAATAATCACTTCCGGATCGGCTTTTTTATGTTTATTTAGTTCACCGAGCCTGCCTAAGATTTTCTGCTCTGCCGATTCACGAACACAGCAAGTGTTAATTAAGATAACAGCCGCTTCTTCAGGCTGAAGTACTTTTTCATATCCCATTTGAGTTAAGAATCCAGCTAAGGATTCGGAATCTCTCTCGTTCATTTGACATCCAAAAGTGTAGATGAAATAGCCATTTTTGAGCCTTTTCGTCATCGTTGCTTTATCTCCTCACAGCTTACTATTCTGATTATGATATTATATCCTGTTGTGGACGTAAAGAAAAGTTTGGTCACCTAGGAATCAAGGATGTGAAAAAAGAAGCCATCTTGACTGATCTTTTCATTCAAGATGACTTCTTATAATGAAGTACTCTTCTATTTCTTTTTTTCCAGCTTAACTAAAAGTTAAGCATAAAGTTAAAGTAGGCTGTAATTCTGCCTAGCTGATTAGTTACAATCAGAATACCTAAGATGATCATAATCGCACCACTAGCGATAGAAACCATAGGCAAGTATCTTCCTAGCTTGGAAAGATATTTTTCTACTGAAGTAATAAAGAGGGCCGTAATTAGAAAAGGAATGGCTAATCCTGCTGAGTAAGCAAGGAGTAAGTAGATTCCTTGCGCCATTGTTTCTGTTGTAGCCGCATAGAGGTAGATAGCCGAAAGGATAGGTCCTACACAAGGTGACCACCCTGCGGCAAAAGCCATCCCTAGAAGAATAGCGCCTATAAAGCCACCAGACTTTGGTACTTTATTAAAGCGCACTTCTCGATATAGCCACTTGATCGGCAATAGTCCTGTCAGATGAAGACCAAAGAGAATAATAATAACACCAGCTATGTTTTGTAAAGTTCCTCGATAACCCCATAACCATTGACCAAGATAAGTTGCCGAAGCACCAAAAGCAATAAAGACGGTAGAGAAGCCGATGACAAATGCAAGTGCACGCCAAAAAGAGGTTAGGTGGATTCTACTTTTGTGGACACCATCATCTTGCTGTTCTTTAGATAGATTGGTTAGAGAAGTGCCTGTAAGATAGGTAATATAGGCTGGTACAAGTGGTAAAATGCAAGGTGATAAAAATGATGCAATACCTGCTAAGAAGGCAACCATGATCGATATGGAATCCAAGGATACCCCACCCCCCTATGTCTCCATTAGTTTACACGACTCCATAAGGGGGATCAAGTCTTAATCAAAGTAATAACTTGTATAAGGCTCAATGAGACCATCTTTTTCATCTCTTGCCACAGCAGGTGCTAGTACTTGAGCTAGTGCTCTAGCATCCTCAAAGCTAGCACAAGGAATACCACCAATAACAAATGGTCTTACTACTTGAAAACGTGGTACTTCTACTCGCAAAGGTTCTGCAGGAAGACGGGTAACTAAGGTTAGATAGGGTGCATTTTCTTTACGGGCATACTTGCGTAAGACATGTTGCAATTTATTTTCTAATTGCTCTCCCATTGGTCCTAAAGAAGTGCTATGATCGTAAAGATCTCTTCCTGAGCGTTGCCATAGCTTACCTAGTTCTTCAAAGCTGATAAAGTTATTTTTAGCTGTAAATTGTGCAGATTCTGCTCTTGCTACTTTTGCCAATTGTTGCAAATAGAACTTTCTTGTCTTGTCAAGATCTAAGACGACAAAAGGTTGCAGATTCTTGGCCATTATGCCTGTAGCTAAGCGTCTATCTTCAGCAAGTTGAAAGGCCATTTTGATGATAATTAGGGAAAGATTGATGTCTCGGAGCAAGTTCCTTTCTTCTTCGTCATAGAGGTAGACTCCAGACATTAGGTTTTTTCGATTTGTTTCCTGATCTGTTTTTACTTTCGGTCTATGGCTTTTGTAAATAACAGAGGGAGAACCACCCTTTTCTCTGGCAGTTCCAGGGCTAGATGATAGAGAAACACGCTTTTGTAGTAACTTTAATAAAATACCCAAAGTTGCTCTCCTCCCATAAAGTTCCATTTATTCCATTTGAACCCTTGTATTCGCCTTATCTTCCAGAAATTCCTTTATCAAGATTTATCCTCTTTTGTCGAAGTGCTTCTACATTTTTTGGGCATTTTGTCATATTTGGAATCTTGACAGGTTAAAGAGCTTTGTAGTATTATAATCTGCGTCCACAGGGGAGTAGCTCAACTGGCAGAGCGGCGGTCTCCAAAACCGTAGGTTGCGGGTTCAAGTCCTGTCTCCCCTGCCAAAACTTTTGTAAACATTGATGTATCGGGCTTTGTGGGCTTTTCGTAAGCTTCACGACATTGCGCCGAAAATCAATAAAAAAGGATATATAAGACCTTAAACCGTTGCCCTATAATGTAGAGCAACGGTTTTTTAGTACAAAAAAAGCGACAAAAAAAAGCGAGATGCTCAAAGGCAATCTCGCTTTTTTTGTCTATCTTCTTATTATCATAAGCTACTAGAGCTATTCATAATTACGCTCTACTCAGTGATTCTCTTAATTATAGAGAAAGACCAATTTTCTTAGCTAGGTCTAGCACACGACAGGAATAACCCCATTCGTTATCATACCAAGCTACGACTTTTACCATGTTGTTATCTGTGCTCATCGTAGAAAGAGCATCTACTATGGCAGAACGAGGATCACTTAAGAAGTCTCGAGAAACGAGAGGTTCATCGCAAACGCCGAGAATTCCTTTTAATTCACCTTCAGCGGCTGCGCGTAGAGCTGTGTTTACTTCTTCGCTATTAGCTTTACGCTCTAAATCTACAACGAGGTCAATAACTGAAACGTTAGGCACAGGCACACGCATGGAAAAACCATTAAGTTTGCCTTTAAGTTCCGGTAAGACAAGTGATACAGCTTTGGCAGCACCTGTTGTTGTAGGAATAATAGACATGCCTAAAGCCCGGGCTCTACGAAGATCTTTGTGAGGGTTATCTAAGATCCACTGGTCATTCGTAAAAGCATGTACTGTCGTCATAAGACCTTGTATAATACCAAATTCTTGTTGTAGCACTTTCGCGACAGGTGCTAAGCAGTTCGTTGTACATGATGCATTAGAGATAATGTGGTGCTTGTCAGGATCATATATATGATCGTTAACACCCATAACAATAGTTGCATCTTCATTCTTTGCTGGTGCTGTAATGAGTACTTTCTTAGCGCCGCCTTCTAAATGTTTGGCTGAACCTTCTCGGTTATTAAACTTGCCTGTAGACTCAATAACGATATCTACACCAAGTTCACCCCAGGGCAACTGGGCAGGATCACGATTTGATACGATACGTACTTCTTTGCCGTTTACGATCAAGCTGTTAGGAGTTGTACGAATATCCGCTTTAAGAACGCCATGTACAGAATCATAAGTGAGCAAATATGCTACAGTCTCAGGATCTGATGTGACGTTAATAGCCATAACATCAAGATCATTTCTTTCAAGGGCCGCTCTAAAAACATTTCTACCAATGCGGCCAAAACCGTTGATACCTAAGCGAATGGACAACGGAAATGCCTCCTTGTATCCAATTATGAGGTATTTATTCTACTTTCAAAGGAAATATCCTCCTACTTTTTAAAGAAAATAATCAATAAGTATGACACAATTGCTTGCATTTGTCATCCTATTCACAAGGTTCTTCTTTCTTTTTTTCTTATCTCGTCTATTTAATTATTAGGTATCAAAAAACAGGGTATCTGAGGCAGACACCCTGTTCTTTTTGCTTTATCGTATGGCACTTCCTGGCAACCAGGAAAAAGAGTGCCGCGGTTTAGCCACATGTCGATACCGTTGTACACCTATAGGCAAATTCCAAGACTTGCGCAAGTCTATTTTTTCGTTATTACCCATACCTTCTTGATACATTAACCAGATCATGTTTATTAGAACTCTTGTATCTTCAGTCCGATCTACTTGGTATAGTTCAGCTAGTGTACTTTGAAAGGCAGGGACTAGTTTTTCAAGTTCACTACTATAAAAAGCTTCCTGAAATGATAAATCAGCGAAATCCCAGCGTTTTAACATAGGATAATTTTTTACTGTCAGGTAGGCAAGTGTTAAAGCTACACGAGTAAGTTCAGGTGTTGTTAACCAGGAGCCAGGCGTTCTATATTCAAAGCCATGAGCTTTGACTCTAAAGTCACCGATGGTACCATAGAACTGTCTTCTTTGTTTTGCTTTTTCTCTATTTTCTAAAAATAATAATGGAAAAGCAAGATATTGATCGAGTGCTCTTAATATTAAGTTGTTTGGTTCAATACCACCGAAGTGAATGTGTCCTCCAGTAGGATAGCCTGGGTAAGGCTCTGAGCCAGCCATCCAGGCAATGTTAGCGTAAGGACAAAGTCTAGTAGCTTCCCGTAAAGCTTTTCGTATTTTTTCCATTGCTTCGTTTACACTGTCTGCTGGTTCAGGTCTTACTTCAGCTAGGGGTAAATCATCGGACGCACCAAAAGCTCTTCTGTTGTCGCACCCAATAAGGCCTTGTCGAGGAAAAAATCGAGATGCTGGCACCATGCGATGACCTGGTTGTAAGGAAAGCATAAATTCTGGATCAGAACCTATGGTGATAGACTTTTTTTCTTCCCCTTTTTTTATGGATTTTACGATAATATCAGCATAAGCGTGAGCTAATTTTTTTGGTAAGGACGGTGCAGGATCGATGCCTAAGATAACAGGTCCATTAGAACGATTGATACCTATTTGAACTTTGCCAAAATCTAAACCTAGACAGTGTAAGGCGCGCATGGCTGTAGGAATGAGTCTATCTTTTTCCCATTCCGTTAGATTGTTCAACCATTGAAAATTTTGTTGTGAGCCTCTGTTTTTTATATCTTTGATTTGGCTAGTTAGTACGATTTTCCTTTCTGTGGCTACTACTTTTGAATCCCAAAGGTAAATCAAGTATTCTTTAGGCCAAATTGTAATTGGCCAAGCTGTACCTTGACCGCCAAGAAAAGCTCGTAAGTGATTTTGATGTAGGATCGCTTCTATTTCTTGATAATTCTCTGGCCCTAGGCGATTGCTCTGGCTGTTATAACTTCTCTGTAAAGCTTTTACTTCTCTTGCTTCAGGAGATAAGGTCCAGTGAATGTAATAATCTACGGGATTTTCAGGCTTTTCTCGACCAGAGGTTACTTTAATTCCTTTTGCGCTAAGTTTGCGAATAAGCTCAGATAGGGATGAGTATTGATCATAATGAATGTATATGTTCATTACTATTCCTCCTCTGGTCTTGCAAATAGCGTACATAATCAGCTAAGAGATCGTAACTTTTGCGCTGAATAGGTCCTTCATCAAACGAACCGGGCTTAGAATTCATTTCTAAAATCCATAGTTTGCCTTCTTCTGAACAAGCCACGTCCATTGTGATTAAACCAAAAAGACTTTTGTATTCTCTTTCTATCGTCTTAGATGCTTCTTCAGCTAATTCTGCTAGTTCAGTTTTCTTGTCTTTCCAACCTTTATAGCCTAGTTTGCGTACCATTACTCTTTCCGGTTTTACTACCTGACCTCCATTAGGTCGATGGGTAACGACATGGCCTGGTGCCGCTAGGCGGATACCGGCACCTACATAAGTCCAGTAACCTTGCCCGTTTTTTTGTACAAGTACACGAAAATCATATTGGCGATTTTTCCATTTATCCAAGTTAATGCCTTGCTGACAGAGATAGTCACGTTTTTTTAAGACTTTACTAAGCCAGTATAATATTTTTTGTTCTTGTTGAAAAAACAGGTTTTTTGTTCCGTACTGTTGGATCCCAATTGCCTTCCATCCGTGGTGCCATTTTTCGATTCTATATATTCCTCTTCCTTGACAGCCTTCTAAAGGTTTTAGATAAACCTTAGTCCATTTTGAAAGGCAGTCTAAAGCTTCTTGCGGTGTTGGTTTTATGATTGTTGTTGGAATGTATTCTGTTAATGTGCTTTTATTGAGATGATTGTGTACGTCTGCTTTAGAAAGGTAGCGCGGGTTAAAATATATTTTTTGATTTTTTTTTATTCTTTCAATAGCTTTTTGGGTGACCTCGGTGCGCTCTCTTTTGCGTCCCATAATGCGATTGTAATAAATCAGCGGTGATGGGACTTTTTTGGCTTTCCAACTGCCATTGCGGTCCAAAAAGCTAGGACGCCAGGCTGTCACTTTTTCATTTTTTTCTACGTTTTGAATCGGTATGGCAACAGCGTAAATGCCACGTTTTTGGAGTGCTATGATAATATGGGCCAACATATAGGACCACCTGCCGAAGGGCTTGTTGGTTGATTTTCTACCCCAGGCTAAAATTCCTATATCTGGCGTATTCAACGTAATAATCCCCTTTCGAGTTCTTAGAAGCCATCTAAAAGTCGTCCGTAGACGAGCGGTCGTTCCAAAGACAAGCGCACTTGCTCGGGATCACCTTCTTCTGTAGAAAGTCGCTTCCGTGGTTTAGAGTTGATTTCTAGAAGCCATACTTTTCCATTTCGATCGACAGCTAAGTCTAACCCTAGTTCACCAAAGTTTTTTCCCGAGCCTTCTTCTAGTAGTAGTGGTAGCTTGATACCCCAACGTCTCATTTCTTTGATTAACAAAGTTCGCTTTCTCTTTCTGCCTGCTGTAGAGGCGGCTAAAGTGTTGCGTATTCCCATAGCAGTGCCACCTTGGCTTAAGTTTGAGGTAAAGCGACCTGGTGCGGCTACACGGCCAAAAGCTTTTGTGATCTGCCAATTACTTTTTCCATCTTTTTGAACGAGAAGGCGAATGTCAAAGGGAGCTCTTCTTACAGTTGCTAATCTTAATCCTTGTTGGGCTACGTATTTGGCCTTATCTAGTAATCTTTTTACTTTTACTTCTATGGTTTCTTTAGAAAGTACAGGTCCGAAGTTACTTTTGTTGCGTGATTGGAAGTAGTATCCTCCTGTAGAACGAATTCCAATGCGATAGATACCATATCCATGAGTACCATGAATAGGCTTGAGGTAGATTAAGCGATATTTTGTCAACAAAGGCCAGATCTCTTCAGGCTCATTGATTAATATTGTTTCTGGTAAGATAGCTTTAGCTTCTTCATTTTCCATTAAATGCTTGTGAGTCTCCCATTTATCGAGATAGCAAGGATTAAATAAAGTTACACCTAGCTTCTCGAATTTTTCTTTGCCTTCAACAACCTCAGGATGATTCTCCATACTTCTTTTGAGAATACGGTTATAAAGTACTTTAGGTAGAGGAAAAATTTTGCGTACCCAAGTGCCTGATTGAAGGTATACAGCTTCTACTGTCTTTTCTTCCCAAGAGATGTCTTGAACGGCGAAAACTGGTGCTGTTATGCCCAGGCGACGAGCATGCCTTTGTGTTTCCTTTAAGTGCGCAGACCAAGAGTATTTTTTTCCTTTTTTGCGATTAGCAAGGATACCAATCAAAGGTCCTAAGAGCAATGCTCCTTCTCGAGAAGAGAAGGCAATTTTATAAGGCACACCGGAGGGCCACTGTAGTTTTTTTAATAAGTCTTTAGAAGCAGTTGATGAAGGTTGTACTTTTGAACGCACAATAATTCTAGCGACTGCTTCTATTACGCCAGCACGAACAGGAACGAAGGCACCTTCTTGTAGGCCATAGCGCATTACTTCTCGAGTTGTCAAGGTAATCGTTTCCATTTATTTCACCTGGCTTTTCTTTTGAGATGCAAGATATTTAGCATACTCCAGAGGGCGACGCACTGCCATCAACCGTTTTTCTTCATCGCCAATTTTTTGAAAGATGATTCGACCAGGCCGTGCATTGGCTTCTAAAAACCACAATTTATTATCTTGATCAACAAGAAAATCAAGGCCTAGTTCGCCTAGAGAAGGGTAATGAGCTGTTAATCTTTGGGCAATTTTTAGCGAAAGCTTTTCGATCTCTTCTTGGGTTATTGTAATTACCTTGTCATCCCATAAGCTATCTAAAGAAATTGCTGAAGCACCAGTGTGAAGATTACAAGTTATGCCATTAGAAGCTTGACGTGCCGCCATACCTGTAATTTGCCAATTGCCTTCTCCACCTCTTTGTACTAGCACTCGAAGATCAAAAATCTTATCGTTCCAACGCAGTGGTTCAATTGCTTTTTGGATAATATACTTTTTGTTTTTTGTAAGGCTTTGTAGGAAAATAATGGCCTTTCTTCCACTAGCCCAGTTACCCCTACTTTTTCTGGCCTCTTCTATATATATTTTTCCATTTTTTCCATTGTGACTGATGCGAATGATACCTTCACCTTTTGTTCCTAATACAGGTTTCAAGTATGCCTTATCCCATAGATTAAGCAATTGACGCTGTTCGCTTTCTACACCTTTAAAAAGATAAGTTTCTGGTATGTGTAAAGCAATCTCCTGATCTTTGTTTAACTGACAATGAATTTTAAATTTATCTGCAACTACAGGATTAAATATGCTAACGCCTTTTTTGCCAAAATTACGACGACAATAGAGAGCGGCTCTCCATCCTTTCCCAAGATTGAAGTATCGATCATAGACTACTTTAGGGAAAGGTATCTTTCTCCATCGCCATTTGTTGTTAGCTAGATCGTAGAGATAACCCTCTAGGACCTTCTGTTTCCAATAGACATGGATAGGAGAGAAAACGAAAATAGCTATACCCAGCTTAGCGCCTTCATCAGCTAATTGACGAAAAAAAAGTCCATTTCCTTGAAAGCCTGTCGGCTTAGATGTAGGGTGAACTAAAATGCCAAGAACGAAAATCTTCACCCCCTCATAGGTCTAAGGTAATATATGAAAAATGAAATTAGAGGGTGAAAATAAAAAAAACCGCCTCTAGTGAGGCAGTCTAGAAATTGTATTATTCTTTTAGTTTTTTCTCTAATTGGCTTTGTAAATCTATTAACTTTTGCTGGGTAACTTTGATTTGATCTAGTAGCTGAGCAACTTGTAAATCTTCTTCTTTTGCCACGGCTACTTCTGCATGAATCGCTTCTACAGATGTGGCTAAGGCCTGCTTTTCTGCATCTTGCTCGTCTACTTTCGCATCTTGCAAATTATTTAGCACTATAGCAATAAATAGGTTGATGACTACAAAAGTTCCTAAGACAACAAAAGATACGAAATAGATCCAAGAGTAAGGATTAAGATCCATGGCTACATACATAACGTCTGTCCAGTCTTCTAAAGTAATTACGCGAAAAAGTGTTAGTAAGGATAGACCAAAAGATCCCCAAAGCTCTGGATCGTGTTTATGGAAGAGATGATATCCTAAGATTCCATATATGTAGAATAAGATTCCCGATAAGATTAAGACATGACCCATGCTAGGAATGGAACGTATTAATGTACTAACTATGAGTCGAAGTTCTGGAATAGCTGATACTAGACGTAAGATGCGGAGCAAGCGCACAAGACGTGCAATCATAGCAAACTGACCTGTAGCTGGTATCAAAGAAAGGATAATAATTGAAAAGTCAAAAAGATTCCAACCATCACCAAAATATTTTTTCCATTGTGGTGCTACTGCTGTGATCTTAATAATCGCTTCAAGAATAAAGACAGCTAAGATCAATTGGTGAGCAAGTAAAAACCATGAATCATAACTAGTAGTTAGAAAGGTAGATGTTTCTAAGCCTAAGATAATACTATTAATAGCAATTAGTACTACAATAAAGTGTTCAAAGTAGGGTAAGGCTATAATACGTTGACATAATGCTTTCATCTTTCTGTCACTCCTTGGTAGCTCTCGATCTTCTTCAATAATAGACGTCAAAAATAAAGTCAGGAGCGCCAAGGATTTATGGCAAAATAAAAGGGGGTATTACAATTTGTAATGTCCCCCTGCTCTTGCTTTTGTCTAAATCTCCATCTATATTTCCATAATGATAGGCAATACGATGGGGCGGCGCTTTGTTTTTTGATAAAAATACTCATTAAGAGTATCGCGTATCAAATTCTTTAGAATAGACCATTCTGTTGTTTTACCTGTTTTTTGATTCAAGGCATCACGAACACGACTTTTTGCTTCCCCTAGTAGATCGCCTGCTTCTCTGACAAATACGAAGCCACGAGATACTAGATCGGGGCCAGCTAAGATGGTTCCGTCTTCTTTGTTAATGGTTACTACAGCAATTACAACACCATCATGAGCCAAATGATGACGATCACGCAATACGATATTACCGACATCACCAACACCAATTCCATCAACCATGATACTACCTGAATCGACAGTTCCTGTAATCATAGCATTTTCCATGTTAAGTTCAACACGTTCTCCTATATTACAACGAATACATCTCTCATCAGGAATACCCATAGTTTGCGCTAGTTTGGCAAAAGTTGCCTGATGGCGATATTCTCCGTGAAAGGGAATTACATAACGAGGTCTTAGAAAATTAAGCATTAGCTTTATTTCTTGCTGTGCCGCGTGACCTGAGACGTGTACATTAGCTACTTCTTTGTAAACTACGTCAGCACCAATACGGAAGAGATTATCAATGGTTCTTGACACTAACTTCTCATTGCCAGGAATAGGTGTTGCTGAAATAACAACTGTATCGCCCTGACGAATAGCAATTTGACGATGATTATTAGTAGCCATGCGAGTTAACGCGGCCATAGGCTCACCTTGTGACCCTGTTGTAATAATTGTAACCTGATGATCAGGTAGTTTATCTACTTCTTCTAGTTCAATAAGCATTCCTTTGGGAATCGATAAATAGCCCAACTGTTGGGATACGTCAACTACAGTAACCATACTGCGTCCAACAACTGCTACTTTACGGTTAAATTCAGCTGCTGTATTGATGACTTGTTGAATGCGATGGACATTAGAAGCAAAAGTAGCGATAATTATGCGACTATCAGTCTTAGCAAAAACTGCTCTAAAGGTATCGCCAACGGTGCGTTCAGAAGGTGTATAACCTTGTCTTTCCACATTAGTAGAGTCACAAATAAATAGCATAACACCTTCATCGCCATAACGAGCCAGTTTGTTAAACTCTAAGACTTTATCATCTACTGGTGTTTGATCAAGTTTAAAGTCACCGGAATGAACAATCAAACCAACAGGAGTACGAATTGCTATACCAATACCATCGGGAATTGAATGATTTACACGAAAAAATTCTACTTGAAAGGGTCCAGCGTTAACTACATCATCTGCTGTAATTTCATGTAGTTGTGCTTCTCGAATAAGACCATGCTCTGTTAGTTTATTTTTAACGAGACCAAGTGTAAGCTTTGTTCCGTAAACTGGTACTTGAATTTGCTTAAGCACAAAAGGCAGAGCGCCAATATGGTCTTCATGACCATGAGTAAGAAAAATACCACGGATCTTATCTACTCTTTGCACAAGATAGCTAATATCAGGTATAACTAGATCTATTCCCAGTAGTTCTTCTCCAGGAAATTTTACGCCTGCATCGATTACAATTATATCATCACCGTATTCGATAACAGACATATTCTTACCAACTTCTCCAACGCCACCTAAAGGAATAAATGAAACTGTTGGCTTACCATTGCTATAGCCATTACCAATATTGCGATTTCTCTGAGGTACCTTTGCTTTACTTCGACGAGGACGATACCCTTTTTTCTGAAGGCTTTGTTCTTTATTAGTTTGATTTGGTTCTTGAGAATTGTTCATAACTTCTCCTTTAGTTGAACGAGATATATATTGCATAACAAAGAAAATAGCTTTCTCTGTACGTATTTCATCTCCATCATTGTAACATTTTTCCATATAATTAGTAAGATCATCCTAAGATGATTTTACTAATTATTTTTATTATATCCTTAAGTTTTAAGTAAAATATTTGTTTAATGCTTCTAGGGCAACCAGCTTAATTTCATTCATGCTCTTCCCACATCCAAGAATAAGTGCTAAAGCTATAAACCTTATAGCGACCATATTCTTCGTAGGAAACAAATTGGCTTATAGGAAAAAGGATTTCCCAAGATAAAGAATTACAGTCATCAGGCATTAGGTGAAAAGCCACTTGTTCAATCGTCAAGTGGCCTTCTTCAATTCGTTCTTCACGACGTAAAATATCTTTTACCCTGCAAGAGCCTTTTAAGATATTTGTATGTTGTCCAACTTTTAGATAAAAAGTTCCTTTACAACCTTGTATTTTTTTTAGGGATTCGGCTAGAACGCCTTCTCTAGGGTCTGTGCTAAAATATTCACTTCCCGCTAAGACATAGCTACCCATTATGGCCACCACCTATTATGCTACTTTAGATTATACTTTGGTTAGAGGCTGTAGTTGGGAGCTTCTTTGGTGATTGTTACATCATGTGGATGACTTTCTCTCAATCCAGCTGAAGTAATACGAATAAACTTAGTTTTAGTCATTAGTTCATCTAGATCACGACAACCACAATAACCCATGCCAGCTCTCAAACCGCCGATCATCTGGAAAAGAGTATCTGATACAGGCCCTTTATAAGGAACTCGTCCTTCAATGCCTTCTGGCACTAACTTTTTCTCGTTATCCTGGAAGTAACGATCTTTTGATCCTTCCTTCATGGCTCCTAAAGAACCCATGCCACGATAAACTTTAAAACTACGACCTTGATATATTTCAATATCTCCAGGGCTTTCCTCTGTACCTGCTAGCAAGCTACCAATCATGACTACGTTAGCACCTGCGGCGATTGCTTTTGTAATATCACCAGAAAACTTAATGCCACCATCAGCAATAATTGGAACACCTTTTTCTCTTGCCGCTCTGGCACTTTCATAAATTGCTGTGATCTGAGGAACTCCAATTCCGGCAACAACACGAGTTGTACAAATTGAGCCTGGTCCTATACCTACTTTTACACAGTCTGCACCAGCTTCAATTAAATCTCTAGTTCCTTCGTAAGTTGCTACATTACCTGCGATCACATCAACTTCAGGATAAGTGTTTTTAATTTGTTGTACTGTTTGTAAAACGCCACGAGAATGGCCATGGGCAGTGTCTACGACTATAGCATCTACACCAGCATCTATTAGAGCTTTTACGCGCTCCATAGTATCACCAGTTACACCAACAGCGGCACAAACACAAAGACGTCCACGATGATCCTTAGTAGAGTTAGGATATTGACGAGCTTTTTCAATATCTTTGATTGTTACAAGACCACGCAAGTAGCCCTCATCGTCAACTATGGGTAGTTTTTCTACTTTGTAACGGCCCAAAATTTCTTTAGCTTCATCAAGAGAGGTCCCTACAGGCGCGGTAATTAAATTCTCCTGCGTCATTACTTCATCAATGCTTCGAGAAAAGTCCGTCTCAAAACGCAAATCCCTGTTGGTAATAATCCCTACAAGTTTACCCTTGTCATCTGCAATCGGTACGCCTGATATGTGATACCGTTCCATGATAGCTAGTGCATCACCGATTTTGTGATCCCTTGATAAAAAAATAGGATCAGTAATAATTCCATGCTCAGATCGCTTAACTCGATCTACTTCATGAGCTTGCTCTTCAATCGTCATATTCTTATGAATAACGCCAATGCCACCTTCCCGAGCCATGGCAATGGCCATTTTAGAATCGGTAACTGTATCCATACCTGCAGACATAATAGGAACATTCAAACGGATTTTTCTCGTTAGTTGGGTCACAACAGTAACCTCTCTAGGAAGAATTTCCGATTTAGCTGGAATGAGAAGTACGTCATCAAATGTAAGTCCTTCAGAGGTAGTAAAACGTTCGTGCAAAAAAAACCTCTCCTTTCATAGAATAAAGCTTCGCCAAAAGTATTATCCCTAATTGTAGCACAATCTTACTAAATACGGCAACAAAAAAGGGAGTCACCTCGAATAGGGTGCTCCCAATTAGTCTATCCTCTCCATATACTCTCGAACTACATAAGAGGGTGCGGAAGCAAGAAAGCGATCCACTAAAAAAAGCACAACTGTTAGATCATCTATATGACCAAAAAAAGGAACCATATCTGGCACCACATCAAGGGGCCACAAAAAATAAGCCGTACCTAACCCTAATAAAAGGGCTTTGTTAACGACGGGGACTCTTCCATCTCGCAACAAAGCCATGATCAGACGAGAAGAACGAGGTAGATTAAAAAGGACTCTTAATCGTTGCCATGTAGTCGCTTTGGCTCTATGCATTCGTGCTGGCATGGTAATTCCCCCAGACCTATCCTTTATAGCTCTATTCTACCTTGTTTTCACAGTTAGGGAAAGCCCTTGCTAACAAGTGAGTACAATCATTGACTGTTTCTATGATGGCACTTTCACCGTGAAATGAAATAATGTTTAAAGCTGTATTGTCTTGCTTGAATTGCCAAGCGCGATCTAAGTCTAGGTCAAGGATTGCGCAGAGCAAAGAGCGAATAGTTCCACCATGAGCTACAATGGCAATATTTTCTCCTTGATGTTTTTTGACTACTTCTAATAAAGCTTTGTAGGCTCGCTTTTGCAAGGTAGCAAAGCTTTCGCCTCCTGGAATAAGTAGTTGCCCTGGTTTTGTTGTCCATAACTTTATCTCATTGGGATAAGCTTCTTCGATTTCTTGAAAAGTCATGCCCTCCCAATCCCCAAAATGACATTCACGAAAACGACAATCTAAGGATACTTCTTTATCTTTTTCCTGAGCAATAATCTTTGCTGTCTCTACAGCACGACCTAAATCACTAGCATAGAGTACATCAATTTTTTCATGAGCTAATCGATTTTTCAATTGTTGAGCTTGATAGCGTCCTTTTTCACTTAAGGCTACATCACTATGTCCTTGGTATCTTCGATTATAGTTCCACTCAGTTTCACCGTGGCGAATTAAAAAAATTTTCGTCAATACTAAGTCTCCTCCTTTGATATGGACTCGAAGGCTCCTAGCAATATTTCTGTCTCTTCTTTTTTGCGAACTGCGATACGCAGATAACGTTCTCCTAATAGCGCAAAGCTATTACAATTCCTTACTAATATATTTCTCTGAGCTAATTTTTCAGTCCACCATGTGGAACTGTAGCCACTTTTCTCTATGTTAACAAGCATAAAGTTAACTGCTGACGGTAGAGGTTCAAAGCTTGGTAAGGAAAGCAGTGCTTCCTGCAAATAGCCTCGTTGCTCTGGTAAAAGAGCTTTTGTTTTTTCTTGATATTCCCTATCTTGCAATGCGGCAACAGCAGAAACTTGTGCTAAATGATTAACAGACCAGGGATCTCGATGGCTTTTTAATTGCTCTATTATGGAAGGTTCAGCTATTAATGTACCCAGGCGAAGTCCTGGAATGGAGAAGAATTTTGTCAAGGAATATAGTACTCCTACATAGTTACTCTTAACAGCATGGGTTACAGCACTATTAGCTTCCTGAACAGGCAAAAAATCAATAAAAGACTCATCAATCAGAAGATGAATCTTTCTCGCTTCACAGGCTTGAATAACTTGATTAAGAGTATCTCTACTAAAGGTCCAACCTAGGGGGTTGTGTGGAGAACATAGTATGGCACCGTCACAACCAGATTGTTCTAGTTCCTTGAGCCATTGTTCCACACTAAAAATAAAGCCCCTACTCTCATCTAAATAATAGCTATGCAGTTGAGCACCTTGAGCTCTGATTGCACGATGATATTGGCCAAAAGCAGGCTCACAAAGCAATACCTTTTGCAATTGCCAATAACGTACCCAGTGATCGAGTAAATCAACTGCTCCATTGCCACATAAAATGGCACTAGAAGGTATATCAAGGTAATTACTTAAAGAACCTAAGAGTTGCCGACAATGAGGATCGGGATAGTGAATAACTTGATCGATCTGCTCTACCATCGCCTGTCGGGCTTGCTTTGAAAGACCTTGGTTATTAATATTGGCACTAAAGTCAAGTACATCATAAGCATAAGACCATACATCGCCACCATGAGCATAGTTGTTCCGTTCATCTTGCTTAAACATAAAAAGGTCTCTTCTCCTCCCCCTAGCTCGATCAATCAGCTCTGTTGATAACGAGGACCACCGCCAACAAGTCTATAGTGACCAAGATAGGTGTATGCTTGGCTTTGCTCATTCATCCACTGCCAAAGCTTTTCCTGCTTTTCTCTTTGCTCTCTTTCTACTAGTATACCTAATGTAGTACCGCTATGAGCAATAGCAACACCAAGCGCACCTAAAGCAGTTGTCTCTTCAGCAATAATTTCTAAATTTACTTTCGGTAGAATATTTTGATTGGCCAAGGCACTTATAGTTGCTCCTTGGCCAATTTTTTTTCTCTCTCCTGATTGTAAACCTGAAACTAATAAGTCAAAAGCCTGTTGAACCTGTCCTACTTTCGCTATGTTAAGTTCTATTAGTTCTTCTTGACTGTTGAAAATAACTGTATCAACTTCCCCACCCATATCGTAAATTAGCAGATCAATAGCAGGAATTTTACTAGTAATCGTCTCAGCTTTAGAACCACTACGATGATCAAAAATAGAAATTCCAGGCAAAAATAGACCATCAGAAGGTTCTATAGCTAAGATCAAGTTACTTAGTTCTTGGGTAGTTAATGTGCGTTGACAAGCCTGGGCTAAAGCGTACAAAGTTGCACAAAGATCAGCCGTACTAGAGGCCATGCCTTTACCTTTTGGTAAGGGATTGTGGAGATTTATCTGCACATCATAATGATTTCTAAGTTGCCACTGATCTAGTAATTTCTCCAGAGCTCTCCTAGTTTTACTACGGTCTTGCAAACCATCGATATTACCTTGCCCAGGCTCTAGAGATACTTCTGCCGAGACCCAGCAATCAATGGGACAGGTAATATGTAAGGCTTGCTTGCCTAGGATTCCTTGAGCAAGCTCACCGCACGTTCCTGGTACCTGCGCCCAACCTTTCATGAGAGCACCTCCCAAAAGGGCCATTGTAAGCATAGAACTAATAGAATTAAGGCGAAAACTTCAACAGTTTCACAGATAGCACCATAAATATCGCCAGTGAGCCCGCCAAGCAAACTTGTAAGCTGTCGAGCCCAAAAGTAAACAAAAAGAGCTGTAAGTAGTAGTATGAAAAGGCCCATAAAGCCAGCTGTTACCATCATAACGAAGGCCGTAAAAGCTGTTGTTTTGGCAACAGGTTTTTTTGGTCGATGACGGTGGAATAGTGAAGCTAATCCCTCAGGACGCGCATAGGGAAAATGGTATAAAGCAAAAGTGATAGCCCACCTTCCCATCATGGGAAGCCATAATAAGGTAAGAATGAAAGCTTCTAGGGAGCCATAAAAACCATTTAGATAATTCCAAGCTCCCATAAAAGCACCATTACTTGTTATTTCTAAAGGATAGAAAGATGCGAAAGCTCCTATTTTCAAGAGAAATAACAGTGTAACAGAGATAACAGCATGAGCTCCAACGCGAGAGTCGCGCATGATCTCAAGAATTTGCTCTGCTTTTCTCCCTGAAAAAATTCCATCAAAAGTATCCATGAACCCGTCAAGGTTTAAAGCGCCTGTGAGATAAACTTGAAAAGCTATCAAAAGAGGTATTAGTAAGGTGAAAGGAGCTAGGTAGGATAAGAAAAAAGCAGTTACAGCTAAAATTAAGCCAAGAATTAAGCCTACTAAAGGTATATAGACCAGTGATTTACCGAATTCTTGCTCATTGAAGGCAATAGAAGGTACTGGCAATCGTGTAAAGAAAGATAAAGCCATAAAAAAACGCTGTACCAAAGCAATCACCTGTTAGCTATTTCCACTGGCCACACCGGCTTCTTCAAAAGTAGCCATTTCTCTTAAGATTTTTATAGCCGCATCAACCATCGACATTACTAGTGCCGAGCCTGTCGCTTCTCCAAGGCGAAGATTCATCGTTAACATAGGCTGTAGTTCTAAATAGGCTAACATATATTTGTGTCCTGGCTCAGCCGAAAGGTGAGAGCCTATCATGTATTGGCGTGACAAAGGCGCAATAGTTGCCGCAATTAAGGCCGCCGCTGTGGAATTAAATCCATCAATGATCACAGGAATGCGATAGGCTGCCGCACCAAGAATAACGCCAGTCATACCTGCTATCTCCAAGCCGCCTACTTTGGCCAGTATATCAAGACCGTCTTGCTTATCTGGTTTGTTTACAGTAAGTGCTTTTTCTATAGCCTTGATTTTTATTTTTAATCGCTCATTATCAATTCCACTTCCACGACCTACCACTTTATCTACAGACAGACCGCTAAGAGCAGCGATAATTGCTGAGGAAGAGGTGGTATTGGCAATACCCATATCACCAGGTGCTACCAGGGTAATGCCTTCTTTTTCAACTAGATCTTTTACAATTTCTACCCCAACCATAATAGCTTGTTCTGCTTCTGATCGCGTCATTGCAGGACCTTTGGTCATATTTTGAGTACCATAAGCTACCTTCTTATTAACTAGGTCTGGTAAATCATGCATATCTACTTTTACACCTATGTCAACACAAACAATTTCTGCACCTGCATGGCGAGCTAGTACGTTTATACCAGCACCACCGTTTATAAAGTTGCGAACCATTTGGTATGTTACTTCCTGAGGAAAACAACTTACATCTTCTTCAGCCACACCATGATCGCCTGCCATGATAACTACTTTTTTCTTCGTTAGCTCTGGCTTAAAGACTCCATAAATAGCGGCTACTTGCTTGCCAATATCTTCAAGAACACCAAGACTTCCTAGTGGTTTCGTTAATGAATTAAGATGCTCTTGTGTCGCATCTAAGATCTCTTGATCGATAGGTTTAATCTTGCCGATAATTTCTGTAAGGGACATCTGTGAATTCCTCCTCAAATCTTTCCATAAAATCTTTTCGTTATCCTAAGAATTATATTTTTTGCCCTGCAAAAAAGGAAACTAAGCGATCCATTGCAGTCGGATAGGCTGAAAGATGAAAGTGAACATAAGAAGCTGTTAGCGCTTTTTCAACATAACCAACTTGACGAACTAGAGGTTCTTGACCAGGCAAAAAAGTCTTAGTTATTCTAAATGCGCTTTTTTGTAATTCTGCAGGGTCATAGTTAAGACTCGAGTAATGAAACTCGTGACCACGTAATAAATCCCCTTGATGGGCAAGCAAATTATCGGTTGTAGCCTGGGCTGTCACATAACCTAAGGCTTGACGCCTTTTCTGCATTTTACATTTTGCAGGCACTAGACCTGTTAAGCTATATTCTTTTTGCTTGCTATCTTCAATTGAACGGCTTAGGAACATATAACCGCCACATTCTCCATAAATCGGCATTCCATTTTGATAAGCAGAGCGTAAGTCTTTTATGAATTGCTGATTCTTCGTTAGTTCTTCTAAATAGAGCTCCGGATAACCGCCTCCAAGATACACTCCTTTTACATGTGCTGGAAAGGTTTCACCTGCAACAGGTTTAAATGGAATCCACTCAATTCCTCGGTCGCTCAGATCTCGTAAAGCGTCTTCATAATAAAAGTGAAAAGCCTCATCTCTAGCAATGGCTACAGGAATTTTCTCTAGTATTTCTAGCTTCTCTTTTTCTTCTATTTCTAATGTTCTTAAGGTGGATTTTTTCGTTGATTTACTGAGCAAGCTAATGATTTGGTCAATATCTATTTGATTCTCTATCACCTGGGCTAGTTGGGTGCAATATTCTTGTAGAGCCTCATCATCTCTTACAGCGGAAACGAGTCCTAGGTGACGTTCTGGAATCGCTTCTATACTGTTTTTCAATAGCCATCCAAATACAGGTAAGCAACAACTTTCTTCAATAGCTTTCTGGATCATCAGGCCATGGCGTTCAGAGCCGACACGGTTAACAATTATACCAAGTATCTTTATATCTGGCATTAGCTTAGCAAAGCCATAGACGGTGGCGGCCACACTTTGGGCGGCAGAAGAGCCATCTACGACTAAGATAATAGGTACTTGAAGCATTTTGGCCAAAGATGCTGAACTACCTGCTCCGCCAGGTTTTTCTCCAGCCGCTCCATCATAAAGTCCCATGACGCCTTCTAGAAGGGCCAGATCTGCCCCTTCTAGAGCACGCTTGTATAAGCGCTCAATCGTAGGCCTATCCATAAGCCAACTATCTAAGTTGGAACAACTCCTACCAGTAATCCATCGGTAAAAGGTAGGATCAATGTAGTCAGGGCCGCATTTAAAGCTCTGAACTATTTTTCCTCTTTGACAGAAGGCTGTTAATAGACCCATTGTTAAAGTTGTTTTGCCTACACCGCTATGGGTACCGGCGATCATTGCAGAGGGTATCATAGGAACCACTTTCCTATTCCATATAAAATACACATGCCGAAAAAGGAAAAAATAATCGTTGTAACTGTCATTATCTTAACAGCTTGTCCTATATGGTGGGCACGCAAAGGTTGATGAGCTTCTCCCATGGTAGCCCGCATAGAAGGATGGCCACCATAATAGTTCAACCCACCTAATTGAATACCTAGCGCACCAGCCATGACCGATTCAGAAATGCCACTATTAGGACTAGGATGGGCAGAGGCATCATGGCGCCATGTCTTCATCATTGCTTTCCAAGGATGGCCTAGGATGGTAGCACCAAGAATCATAGAAAAGCCTGTTAGTCGAGCTGGTACATAGTTGGCCAGATCATCAAACTTAGCGGCAAACCGACCAAACCAAAGATAACGTTCGTTACGATAACCGATCATGGAATCTAAGGTGTTTATGGCCTTGTAAGCATAGGCACCGGGTAAGCCAAAAAGAAAGGCGTAGAATAGTGGACTTGTAATGCCATCTACCGTGTTTTCTGCCACCGTTTCTACGGTAGCCCGTACAATTTCACTTTCATCTAGATTTTCTGTGTCTCGTCCCACTATATAAGATAGCTTTAGACGAGCTTGCACTAGATTACCTTGTTCTAATAGCTCTTTAATCTCTAAGGCCGCTCCGGCCAGAGTTCGTGCTGCCAAAGCTATGCCAAGTAGGATAGCGGCTACAATGGTATAGAGCCACTCTGTAAGGGATATGGTGCTATATAGTAAAGCTACTGTAAGTAAGGTTGTAGTAGTCACAACGAGAAGAGAAAGCAAAGCTCCTCGCCAGTACAAAGCTTGTTGCTTCTGTTCTCGCTGTGGATATAGTTTTTTTTCAAGCCAAGAGATCATCTTGCCAATAGCTACAACAGGGTGAGGTAACCAGCGCGGATCACCTATGAGCAAGTCGATGAGCAAGGCTAGGAAGATAATTAAAGGGCTTAACAGCAAAATATTGTCCATTTTTTACTTTCTATCCTTTATGAATCTGCTTGGAATCTAATTAATTAAGAAAGATCTTGCAGGCCCACAATCTCATAAAGTTTTTTCATATCTATGCTTTCTCGAACTATTTCTGCCAAGCGATTATAGTCTTCTTCTTGCTTTGCTTTAACGGAGAGACTATGTGCAAAATTTAGTGGCTCCCAGCCCTTTTTACGACGTAAAAAGTTCAGTAAAGCCTGCCGTAAGGCATCATTATCATAAATTCCATGCAAATAAGTACCTATAATCAAGCCATCTTCTCCAACTATGCCATCTATAGATAATGCTTCCTCTGAACTTTCTTTTTGAAGTTGGCAAAAAGGCTTATATGGTCCTGCTACATGACTGCGTCCCATATGGATTTCATAACCTTCAATGGTCATTCCCTGTAATGGCCCTAAGAAAGGTCCAGTGCCACATAGCTTACCATGCACTTGCTGGGTAACTTTCTCTGCTTCCATTTGCGTGACCATGTTGAAAAAGCCTAGTCCTTCAGCTCTTTTTTGGTTACTTTCTACAGCCTGGGGATCGACAATTTCACGACCAAGAAGTTGATATCCACCACAGATACCCCAAAGCATTTTTCCTTGCTCTGCATGCTTTTTTATCTTTTCGATAAGACCGCTTTCCTGTAACCAGATGGCATCTTCAATAGTATTTTTTGTACCAGGTAGAATGACCATGTCAGGTTCGCCAAATTGATCTGGCGACGTTATATAACGAATTTGAGCTGCTTGCTCTAATGTTAAGGCATCAAAATCAGTAAAGTTAGATATTCTTGGTAGCCTGATGACAGCTATATCTAGCTTCTTATCATCCATAGGTCTACTGACTGCTTTTTCTAAAGCTACAGAATCTTCTGCTTGAATATGCAACCCTTGAAAATAGGGAATGACGCCTAAAACTGGTTTCTTAGTATATTCCTCTAGAAAGTCAATAGCCGGCTGTAACAGTGTAATATCACCACGAAACTTATTGATGATAATACCTTGGACAAGTTCTTGTTCATCAGGATCTAGAAGAGCTAATGTTCCCACCACAGAAGCAAGAGCACCACCACGGTCAATATCTGCTACTAGTAACACTGGTGCTTTGGCCATTTTTGCCACGCGCATATTGGCAATATCTCTTGCTTTTAAATTTACTTCTGCCGGCGATCCAGCTCCTTCAATAACAATGACGTCATAATCACGATGAAATTGATCGAGGCACGTTTGAATGGTAGAAAGAGCTTTCGTGGCATATTCCATATGGTAAGTACGGGCATTAAGATTGCCTACTGCTTTGCCCATTAGAATTACTTGAGAAGAAGATTGGCCAGTTGGTTTCAGAAGTACAGGATTCATGGCTACATCTGGTTCTAAACCTGCCGCTTCAGCTTGAACAACTTGTGCACGGCCCATCTCTCCCCCTGTTTTGGTGATGAAAGAGTTTAGGGCCATATTTTGTGATTTGAAAGGGACGACTGCCAGACCATCTTGGTAGAAAATGCGACAGAAGGCTGTAGCTAAAACGCTTTTGCCTACATTGGAACTAGTACCTTGTAGCATAATTGCCTTGGCTATAGGAATCGCTCCCTTCTAGGCTCTCTCTTAGATTATTTGACTTGCAGAGGATAGCCGCTTACGGTTAAAAAAACTTGATCTGCTTCTTTTGCAAAGGCTTGTTGAATTAGGCCTGAAAGATCTCGAAATATACGACTTAAAGGGTCAACTGGTACGATGCCCATGCCCACTTCGTTTCCTACAACTATAATGGTGGCTAGAGATTTTTTTGCTTGTAGGGCTACTTGTTTAGCTCTTTCCAAGATAGCTTCTTCATGTTCATTAGACCAATGTTCAGGATAATGAGGTAAGATCAAGTTGGTGAGCCATAAGGTTAAGCAATCAATGAGAATTATATGATCAGGCTGATCCCATTGGGCGATTACTTTTTCCATATCAATAGGCTCTTCTACTGTAATCCAATAGTCAGGACGGCGCTGACGATGTAAGTCCACTCGCTTTTCCATCTCTTTGTCATAAACTGTTGCTGTTGCAAGATAGATGACTTTTCCATCTTTTGAGGTTTTATCCTGAGCTATTTTTTCTGCAAGGGTGCTTTTGCCACTTCTAGCGCCACCTGTTATAAGTATCAACGAACCTTGTTGAAGCTCTTGTTGCTGAGGCTTTTCTGTAATTGTTGACACCCTTGTCTCCCCTTCGTCTCGTCATTTTGTTGTGATATACTTAGGCCATGAAAACTGCATTTTCCAAGATAATCTATCGTGGCCGACAAGTTTACTGGGCCTTAAAGAGCAACATAAAACCAGAAGAAGTAATTTGGGCGAAAAACCTACTTAACCCCAATGAATATGCTATTTTTACCCAACTTTCCAGAGCTGATCGACGCCATTCTCTTGATGTGGCTTGGCTCTGTGCCAATTCTACTCATCTTCTTTCTAATGAAGAGCGCACTTTATTATTAAAGTCTGCTTTACTGCACGATATGGGTAAAAGGCACTATCCACTTCAGCTGTGGCATCGCATTGTTTATGTGCTTCTTCAAAATCACCCTTGGTGGTTAAAAGCTTTGAAGGAAAAATCCTCTCTCGGCAAGGCTTTGTGGGTGATGGCTCAACACAGTAACCTTGGTGCTGAAGAAGCGGCGCAACTTAATTGGTCTCCTGATCTTGTAGCTTTGATTCGCCATCACCATGACAGACAAGTAGTGCTTTCTGAGCCTTTAGACAAGCTGATTGGGATATTACAATCAGCTGATGAAAAAAGTTAAGACGAGTTAGGTTAAGTGTACGTTCAAGGCATTTGTAAGAGCAGGCTGTTGATGATAGCTACTGCTACGGTACTACCGCCTTTGGTGCCTTCTATAGTTATATATGGTACTGATAAGGTTGATAGTAATTCTTTAGATTCGGCGGCGCCAACGAATCCTACAGGCACGCCTACGATTAGGGCTGGTCGACAGATGCCTGCTTCTATCGCTTTAATCAATTCAAATAAAGCTGTTGGTGCATTGCCAATAGCTATCACAGCACCGTTAAACTGCGGTGCTAAGAGCCGGAATGCCGTCATCGCTCTTGTTTCGCCTGTTCTTTTGGCTTCTTCTATTACAGTTTCGTCATGGATGGCGCATAATAATTGGCCACCTCGCGGTTGCAGGAGCTTTTTGTTAATGCCTGTAAGTACCATGTTTACGTCGCAGTAAATTGACGCGCCCTGCGAAAGAGCTTCAATTCCTGCTGTTACAGCTGAGGGGTGAAATTTTACAAGCGGCGCAATATCTACATCGCCTGTCGTATGGACGACTCGCATGACAACCTTTTGCTCTGCTTCCGATAGCTTAAGGGGGCCTAGTTGATTGGCGATTATAGCCATACTTTTATCTTCGATGGCCTGGGGGTTAGTTATATATTCCATCTTACGATAACTCCTCAATCCGCTCGTAGACGAGATCGACTAAACGTTCATCGGTGCCAAAAGGTCTTCCTTGATTAAAGGTTACATGACCATATTGGGTCCGTAATTCTTCTAGCATTCTAGGTACGTCTCGTTTCAAATGAATGCCATTGTTAAGAAAGAGTGGCACAACTTTGATGTGATCTACTTTCTCTTCTTCTATTAGACGACGGACACCATCTTCTAAGGATGGCTCAGCAAGTTCCATAAAGGTAACTAACAGTGGCTCTATGTTATATTTTTTTTTCACCATTTCACCAACTATTATGGCGTTTTCGTTAGCTTCTTTTGAGCGACTTCCATGGGATAAAAGAATTACTCCGCTTTTCATTCTACTTGACTCCTTTTTGTTATTTCATATAGTCCTTTTTCTGGTCTCTTAATATGGCTCTGTAAGCTTTTAGATTGTTTTCTTAACCCAGAGTAAAAGTTCATCAAAAGAATTTGTCATAAGTGGATATTCTATCGTTGGTCTTGTAATTACAAGTACTGTCATTTTTAGTTCTAGAGCAGCCTGAATTTTTTCTATAGTACCACCTGGTGCACCACTTTCTTTGGTAATTAGCCATTGGGCACCACTATGTTCATATAGAGCTTTATTTAGTTCATAAGTAAAGGGACCTTGTATGGCAATTATTTGCCCTGGATTTAGACCTAGTTCCTGACATCGCTTAATAGGTTCGCTTTCTGGCAAGAGACGCACATAAGGGATTAATTGGCGAGTAAGTAGATCTGGAATAGCTTGTTCTAATATACGACTGCCTGTAGCGAGGAAGATTTTTTCTCCTTTTTTTGCTGACTCTAGGTGTTGCAAACAGTTAGACCAACTTGATACTTTGATGAGTTGTTCCGACGCTGGCAAGGGTGTTCTTGGTCTTTCATAACGAAGGTATGAAAGATTCTTGCTTCTCGCTAGATTGATTAGGTTTTCTGAGGCAATCTGAGCATAAGGATGGGTAAGGTCTAGAATTGCTTTTATTTTATTCTTTTCTACGAAGGATTCCATTTCTGTTCTAGCTAGGGCACCTTGGTGAATCTGAAGGTCTCCTTTTTGCAAAGCATCTTGATGAGCTTTAGTAAGTATTTCTGCTCCGTATGGGCTGACTACTGTAATGATTAGGGGGACTCTAAGGGGGAGCAGTTTATTCAGCAATAGGGAGGCTTCACTTGTGCCAGCGGCCACCCAAATCATAAAGGGTAGCCTCGCGGTGTAATCATCCAGTTGCCGTCTATATAAGTTTGTGAGTTGCCAATAATGATGGTTGTGAACATATCGATAGGATGGTCGGTAAAGTCAGCTAATGTGGTCAGCACTTTTTCTTGTCCTTGCCGACCTGCGTTGCGTATAATGCCCACAGGTGTCTCTACTTTTTTGTATTGCAGTAAAGATTGTTGAACTGCTTTTATTTGATGGACTCTTTTGGTGCTTTTGGGGTTGTATAAAGCAATAACAAAGTCACCTAGGGCGGCATTTTCAACGCGACGTAAGATTAGTTCCCAAGGGGTTAGTAAGTCACTAAGAGAAATAACAGCAAAGTCATGCATCAAAGGAGCACCTAGTTGCGCTGCTGAAGCTGTCGCGGAAGTAACACCAGCGATGACTTCTACTTCTATTTCACGACCGCCTTTTGTCCCTGTTAGGATTTCTAAGACAAGTCCTGCCATGCCATAAACGCCAGGATCACCACTAGAGACGATGGCTACTTTTTTGCCAGATAGAGCAAAGTCTACGGCTTTTTGGCATCGTTCAATCTCTTTTCTCATGCCGGAGCTGTAAGTTTCTTTTTCCTCTGTTAGATCTGCTATTAATTCAAGGTAGCGATGATAGCCCACTATAATTTCGGCATTGTCTATGGCTTGTCGTGCTTTAACAGTCATTTCCTCTTGACCAGCTGGTCCAAGTCCAATAATGGCCAGGGAACCTCGGCTAGTGCTACTGTTACAGGTCCGTACTTTCTCTTGCTCTGAATGATCTGGCTGTTGGGGTGAACAAGGAGAGCTGTTGGTTCGCATAGAGCCTTCACTCCAATCGATTGATAGACAAAAGTAGATGTACTAATTTCTTGATGTTGCTGGCAACAGTCGTTGATTTCATCTGCTGTAAAGGTAATAAAAGGTACTTGACGAGATTGGGCGAGCTCTAAAAGTGCATTTTCTGTCGCTTTGATCCAGCCGCTGGCTATGGCCAAAAGGCAGTGCTCGCTAATCTTCGCTGATTCAAAAGCTTGTTCTAAAGCTTTTTCCACTTTTTCTAGAGAAACACCACGTCGACAACCTATACCAGCTACTATATAGCGAGGATAAAGCGTTAAGGTTACCTGCTCTTTTACCCTTGCGGTGGTGCAAAGCACTGTTAGGGTTCCTTCTTGGCAGTTATCGCTCTGCTTCCACTTATCCTTCGGCCAGCTTTGCCAAGCAATTAAAGTCTCCGGAGGCAGTGGAGTTTGGGGTTCTTCTTCATGATTGCTTTGCTCTGCAAGCAAATAGCTCTTCCAATTTTTAAGAAATTTCTCTTCCATGTACCACTGCAAAGGTTGCTGGCGCAGTAAGGAAGAAGAGATTTTTTTTATGCCTTCTCTAGGTTCAAGATGGGCATTGAATCGACGAGCAAAAGTATCGATGGCCGGTAATTTTTTCACATCCGTAGCTGTTGTGATCACAGGCCTAGCTTGAATAGCTTGGGCTACTTTGTGAGCTAATTCGTTGGCGCCACCCCAATGACCAGATAAAACGGAGATAACATACTGTCCTTCTTCGTCAAGTGCTAGGACAGGCGGATCTGTTTGTTTATCTTCAATCAATGGAGCTAGAAAGCGTACTAAGATAGCAAGAGCACCTATAAAAAGGAGCGGCTGTCCTTGTCGATAAATCTTTTGAAAGTCTTCTCGTAAAGGCTTTTGCCAATGTTTGCAAAGAGCTTCTAGTCCTTCAGGTTTCTTATCTTGTAAGTCTTCAGGCAACCAGATCGTGCTATGGGGAAAGTGATTGCTAATTTTACCAGCTAGAGCAGTACCGCCGGGTGTAAGTGCAATAATATTCACTCTCTAGATTCCGTTCCTTTTCGAAAGCCATGGCTAAAAGTTGGATCGTAGAGCATGGAGCGTTCATAGGGTCCTTCTAAGAAGGGGCCTACAAGGATCATAGATGTTTTGGTAAAGCCAGCTTCTCTCACTTGCTTTGCTATTGTCTCTAATGTACCTACTACTTTTGCTTCTTCGGGCCAGGAAGCTTTGTAGACAACAGCGGCTGGTGTATTTTGGTCGTAGCCACCTTGTATTAGCTCTGCTACTACTTCTTCTATTTTGTGAGTGCTCAAAAAAATACACATTGATGTACCATGCTGTGCTAGCAAACGGAGAGATTCTTTTTCTGGCACTGCTGTTCTGCCAGCTTGTCGTGTTATTATCACAGTTTGGGAAAGACCAGGTAGCGTAAATTCGCGCTTCAATGTGGCAGAGGCAGCCAAAAATGAACTTACTCCTGGAACGACTTTGTAAGGAATTCCCTGGATATCAAGTTCATCCATCTGTTCTCGAATAGCACCATAAATTGAAGGGTCGCCTGTATGGAGTCGAACTACTTTTTTGTTAGCCTTGTAAGCTTCAATCATCACAACTAATACTTCTTCTAAGGTCATGGAGGCGCTGTTGTATATGGTTGCTTCTTCACGACAATGTTGTAATATTTCAGGATTAACTAGAGAGCCGGCGTATACGACTACATCGGCCTGAGCAAGCTTTTTTTGACCTTTTAATGTAATTAAGTCTGGATCGCCTGGTCCTGCTCCCACAAAAGTAATCAAGCCTTGGCCTCCTTTTTTACTAAAAGCAAACTTAAGTAGTCTAGTTTTTTTCCTTGTAGTTTGCTAAGGTCTTTTTCTATATGTTCTTCTGCCATTCCACAGCGAGAAATAAAGTAAGAAGATGACAAACGTCCTTCATCTTCTAAAATTTTATAGATCTCATCAAAAGAAGAAGCGGCTTTTAAGAGAACTAGATTAGGAAAGCTTTCTATATAGGTCCTTAATTCTTCTGTTTCACCTAAGGCTGGTATGATCACTAGCGGTTCTTTGCCTTCGGCAAGTGTTACGTTGAGACGTGATGCAGCGGCTGAAAAAGAGGTTATCCCTGGCACACTTTCTATTACAATATTTTTATCTTTTTTCTGCAAAGCTTGAAGAAGATAACCATAGGTGGAATAAAGCAATGAGTCTCCAATGGTAACAAAAGCGCAATCTTTTGTTTGTAAAACTTTATAGATTTGGCTAGCTCCTTCTTGCCATGCTTTTTCTAGTATTGCTTGATCTTGTGTCATAGGTAAATCAAGTGGAATAACTGTTGTGTTTTCCGTAATAAGCTCTTTAATGATGGTTAAGGCCTGGCTTTCTCTACCCTTTTTCCCTTGCGGTGTGAAGATGACTTCTACTTCTTGCAATATACGATAAGCTTTTCGGGTAAGTAGTTCTGGATCTCCAGGACCTACGCCAATTCCATATAGTCTTCCAAGTGCCATTAGTTTTCCTCCTTCGAGGCCCACAAGATGGTGACAGGATTTAGACTTTTCCAAAGGTGATAAGAGCCAGCTTTCTCCATTTTCTGAATTTGCACTTGCACAGCTTGAAAAGGAATTTTCTGTTCTTCTAGCCATGCTGTTGTTTCTGCTACTGTTTCTACAGTAATAGCATTAATAACGATACGACCTTTTTGCTTAAGCTTTTGCCAACTTTCCGACAAGATAGCTTTCAAGTTACCGCCTGATCCTCCGATAATGACAACATCGGGGTCAGGCAATTCTTGTAAACCAGCAGGTGCTTCTTCATAGATGACTGTTAGATTATTTACTCTAAAATGTTCTTGATTAGCTTGGATTAAAGAAGAAGCTTCTGCATTTCTTTCTATGGCATAGACCTGTCCCTGATCGGCTAACTGAGCCGCCTCTATAGAAATAGAACCTGTACCTGCACCTACGTCCCAGACGATATCTTTTCGTTGAATACCTGCTCTAAGCAGTGTTAGTGCTCTAACATCCGACTTGGTCATAGGCGTACTTTTTCTAATAAAGGCTTGATCTGGTAGACCAGGATAGAAGCGTTCCGCTTCCATTGTTGCACTTTCTTTTTCTTTATCTACTCTACCACCACGGACCATAAGTAAGGCTGGTTCATAAGGACTGCGAACTTGAGAAGCTAACTCTTCTAAAGAACCTGTTTGAACTTCTTCTTTTTCATAGCCTAGATTATAAAGAATTATTCCTTCTCGCCAACCTTCTCCTTGAGCCGTTAGATGTTGACAAAGTTTTTCAGGCCCATTCTGAGGATCTGTTAAGTAAGCAACCCATCCAGAGTGGTCTAGATGCAAAGGCATATCTTCTATGTTTCGTCCATGTAAGCTTTGCCAGCGGCATTCTTGCCAAGATTGCTTAATTTTGGCAAAGGCTAGTTGTAAGGAGCTTAAGCCAGGAATAACCTTTAGCTGTTCTACACCAAGCCTTCTACTCAATAGCGGCAAGAGACTGTAAAATCCAGGATCGCCGGAAACAAGAAGGGCAATCTTTTTTTTGCCTTTTTCTGCTTCTAAGAAGTTAATGAGTCCTTCAAGATCAGCATCAATTAATCTCTGTGGTTTTTTTAATTCTGCAAATAATGCAAGTGCTCTTTTTCCACCTACTAGTACTTGGGCATTTTCAACTTCTCGAATAGCTTGCTCTGTTAGGTATTCTCTTGTTCCTGGACCAATTCCAATAACTGTGATTAGGTTTTCCAACGCCATATGCTACCTACTTTCTTAGCCCCCTCACTCCAGGCGACAGGCTCACCTTTCAAGTTGGTAAAGACTATTTCTACAGGTCCTTGAAAGCGTTCTCTGGCTTTTTGAGTTGCTAGATTGACGAGATGTTGAAGTAGTTTTGTTTGACCTGTTTCTTGCAGGTACAATAATGCTTCTTCCGCTGTATTAGATTCCATAATAGTTTTTATTAAGGTAGGAGAAAGTCCTAATAATGCCGCCTGCGAGGCCATAATCTCTCTGCGCCCGTCGGCAATTTTGCTGTGACTGTGAAAAATACCGCCTGCTACTTTAACGAGTTTCCCGATATGTCCCCACAGTAGTATTTCTTCTACCCCTTTTGCTCTACATTGATCGAGCATGTATCCAATAAAGTTGCTCATTAAAATCACAGCATCAGTAGGAGTACCCATTTCCTCTACTGCTTTTTGACCTATTCTACCAGGTGTAAGAACTAGTGTTTTATAGCCAGCTTGTAAAGCCACATCAATCTGGCTTTCTAAGCTTTGCTTAAAAGCTTCTTCAGACATGGGGTGAACAAGACCTGTTGTTCCAAGAATAGAAATGCCACCAGTTATGCCGAGTCGGGGATTTAATGTTTTGGGGGCAATTCTTTCTCCTTCTGGAACAGAGACGACTAGATGTACACCGGCTCCGTGGGGTAATACTTCTTCTACAGCTTTTCGGATCATAGCTTGAGGTACAGGGTTGATAGCAGATTCTCCAACTGGTAAAGCTAAGCCCGGCTTCGTTAAACGACCAACACCTTTACCACCCTTAATGACAATTCCCTTTGGTGACCGTGAAGCTGTAACTTGAATAGCCAGTCCACTAGTTGCATCAGGGTCATCGCCACCATCTTTAATTACTTGACACGTTATATAGTCTTGAGCTTGCTCTATTAATTCTGCTTTCAATCGCAATCTTCCATCGTAAGGTAAGGGAATTTCGACGATAAAACTTTGATCAGGTGGAAATGTTTCATCTACTTGATGTAACGTATTATAGAGCAAGGCTGTTGCTGACTTGGCCGCTCCTGCCGCCGAAGCTCCTGTGCTGTAGCCTTTTCGCATTACCAATCCCCTTTTTGCATAATCGATTAGGCAGACCTAAAAAGCCACACCTCTATAACAAAGAGGTGTGGCTTTTGGTGACCACATATAGAAAGACAGGGTACTATACATAGTTAACAGCAAGAACCCTGATCAATCCACCTCCCGTGACTCGCGGGTCTTAACGGTGGGGGGAGAGATAAGGTATCCTGGCTAAGGTTCATCGCGCTTATACTACTCTGCCTTCCCAGTCAATCCAGTGGCTTGAGTACGCTCCCCCTCACAGTGGCGGCACCGCGTCGGATTCTCACCGACTTCCCTTTAGCTAATGTGCTAAAAACTTAATCTGACCCCATCTTAATTAAACTGTGTAATATTTATTGCATTGTTTATTCGTCAATTTTTTCTTCATTCCTGCATAACCACAAAACTTTTCCACCATCGTTCTTATACAGAGACTGTTTATAACGTTCTCTTTTCTGCTCTCGCCGAAGTCGTCGATTCTCCTCTTCCAGCTTTATAATAGTATTTCTTCGTTCACTTTCTACTGTTTCCAAAAGAGCCATCAATACACGACGGCTCGTCCGTAACTGGTTCAGGCGCGAGCGCAGGTAAACCACTTGATCCTTGAGTAGATCTATGGAATCTTCTCTGACATCTCTCATGGTTATGCCTCCTGCTCTTCTCTTGACACCAGTTTATGTCTGTAAAAAGCGGAATATCCCTACTTTATATAGACCTTTCGAAGACCAGAGGAGATTAGGTAAAAAATTCTAGGAAAAAGAGCTCTTATGAAGAAAAGGAAAAAACTTTTCCAATGCGTTGTACTGCTTCCTGGATACGTTCATCAGGTACAACAAGAGCTATGCGTACGTAACCCTCACCGCGCTCGCCAAAAGCGTTGCCAGGGATAACTAATACACCAGCTTGACGTATCATTTGCTCAGCAAAGTCAAAAGAACTGTCAAAACCGGAAGGAATGGGAGCCCATACAAACATAGAAGCTTTCGGCTTATCCATCTTCCATCCTAGGTTTGCTAATCCATTGACTAGAAGGTCTCTTCGGCGTTGATAGACCATGGCATTCTCTTGGACCATGTCTTGTGGACCTTGTAATGCGGCAATAGCGGCCCACTGTACCGCTTTAAATACACCATAATCGATGTTTGATTTTATGCGATTTAAAGCTTTCAATAAATCTGCATTGCCTACAGCCATTCCGAGACGACATCCTGCTAGATTATAGGACTTTGATACAGAATGCAGCTCTATACCTACATCCTTTGCTCCCTTAACTTGAAGAAAGCTGACAGGTCTATAGCCGTCGTAAGCTAATTCAGAATAAGCTACATCATGTAAGATGACTAGATCATATTTGCGTGCAAAAAAGACAGCTTTCTCAAAGAAGTCTAAATCTGCAGTTGCCGCTAAAGGATTGCTGGGATAATTCAAGACCATCATTTTTGCTTTGTGAGCTATGTCAACTGGAATAGCTTCTAGGTCGGGAAGGTACTGGTTTTCTCTAAGCAAAGGCATTGCATACTTTTTACCTTCTGCCAACATGAGCCCAGCTGTGTAAATTGGATAGCCTGGATCTGGAATTAAGGCAACATCACCTGGATTGATTATGGCCAAGTAGATGTGTCCTAGACCGTCCTGAGAGCCCATAAGGGAAAGAACTTCTTCAGCAGGATTTAATTGCACTTGAAAGCGTTTTTGATACCACTGAGCTACTGCTTTCTTAAACTCGGGAAGTCCATCTGATAGAGCATAACCATAAGCATCGTCTCTAGCTAAGGCCTCCATAAGAGCTTGTCGAACATGGGGTGCAGGAGGACGATCAGGACTACCTATGCCTAGGTTAATAACGTCCACTCCCTGAGCGGAAACCTCTTGGCGCAGACTATCCATTTGAGAAAAAACGGCAGAGGAGAGAGCGGCTATTCTTGATGCTGTTTTCATGATGTCAATGTCACCTCTTATTTTTTTGCGAATTATCGATTCCCTTCATAACTCATGTAAGAAGGTAATGCTTTTCCTAAAAATTCAAAGTAATTATCACTAGATATTGCTTTAACCTGACTATCATTAAAGCCGCGACGTAATAAAGCTTCCCATAGTCGATGATAATGAGCAGAACTAGATAATTCTGCAACAAATTGGTCTATGCCATCAAAGTCGCTACCTATGCCTACATGCTTATAAGTACCTGCTATGATACAAGCATGCTCAATATGATCAACTACTCTATTTATATCAACTTTTTTTGCATTAGTCGATAAAAAAGGTGGATAAAAATTTATTCCCAACATTCCCTCTCTTTTACTTATAGCTTGAATTTGTCGATCTGTTAGATTTCGAGGATGATCACAAAGACTTTTACAATTGCTATGTGAAACTATAAAAGGTTTTGTAGTACAAGCTAAAGCATCCCAAAAACCTTTTTCTGATATATGGGCTAAGTCAACAATCATATTTAATTCTTCCATTGTTGCAATTACTTTTTTTCCAAAAGAACTCAAGCCACCTGCGCTCTCTCTTTCATGACAACCATCGGCAAGTAAATTGCGATGATTCCAAGTCAGACCAATGGAGCGCACACCAAGCTGATAGAGAAGAGGAAGGATTTCTAAGGAGCCTTCAAGAGCTTCGCCACCTTCGATAGTAAGTAGGCAACCTACTTTATTTTTATGAAGCTTCAGCTTTTCTACATCTTCCTGATAGCCTATAAAAGTCATAGCGGAAGAATTTTTTTTTAGAAGTTTATTGAAGCTTTCGATTAATTGTAAAGCGTAACGAAGACTTCCCGAATGTTGGTGTGCTTGATCTACAAATACTGCAAAAAACTGTATTACTACAGAGCCAGTTTTTAAGTTACTTAGGTTAATAGGACCTTTAAAAGTATTAAAATCAAAGTCATCCCAGTTTTTTATATGATAAAGTCGACTTAGGGTATCGCAGTGGCTATCGACAACAGCATAAGTTGGCAATCTTATCACCCTTTGCTTTTAGTCTTCTATAGTCAAGGAGACCTCTAAGATTGCCTAGAAGATTATGGTTTGCTAGCTTCCGCGATAAAAAAATAAAACCTGCACAGAAATCTGAGCAGGCCTGGAAACTAAAGATTTATTTATTAAGTAAGATATAAAACCAATATGGATTAACGATATGGATTAACGATATGGATTAACGAGGTTCAACAATAAGCTTAATAGCGGTACGCTCTTCACCATCGATAGAAATATCAGTGAAAGCAGGAATGCAGATGAGATCTACTCCTCTAGGTGCTTCAAATCCTCTAGCAATAGCTACAGCTTTTACTGCTTGGTTCAGTGCACCTGCACCGATAGCTTGAATCTCAGCGCCACCTCTTTCTCTTAATACACCTGCTAGAGCACCTGCTACGCGGTTTGGGCTGGATTTAGCTGATACTTTCAGAACTTCCATTAGAACGGCCTCCTTGATTGTTATTATTTTCTTCAATTTCCACTATTGTATATTTCTACAGTAACACGAAAATTCCTTTTTTTCAATCAGGAAAATTGCCATATTAAGGCTCTATGGTCAAGTTTATCCGTTCTATGTCCGCCGCTTTTCCTTTTTCAGCCAATTCCGTTATTACAGCACAAAATTGCAAAGTACCTGCTGCTGTCTCAAAACGCACAGGTAAAGATGTTATGAATTTTTTGAGCACAAGCTCTTTTTTTACACCAATTACAGAATCTCTCGGTCCTGTCATACCAACATCAGTTATATAAGCTGTTCCACCAGGCAAAATTCTTTCATCAGCTGTCTGAACATGAGTATGCGTCCCAACGACTACGGAAGCACGACCTGCTAGATGCCAGCCAAAAGCAACTTTTTCCGATGTAGCTTCACCATGAAAATCAACGAAAACATAATCACAATTTCCTTTTAGTTGCTCTAGCACTCGACCAACGCTTTGGAAAGGGCAATCTAAGTTATCCATAAATACACGACCACAATAGTTAAGAACAGCTATTTTTTTGCCGTTAGGTAAAGTAAAGATACCCCAACCTCTACCAGGTGTGCCTACTGGATAATTAGCAGGTCGAATCAATTTAGGTTCACCATCGATAAAGTCAAAAATTTCTTTTTTATCCCAAGTATGGTTGCCCATTGTGATAACATTAACACCTAAGTTAAATAAATCGTAAGCTACATCTTTTGTTATACCATTACCGCCAGCAGAATTCTCTCCATTAGCAATTACAAAATCTATATTTCGTTCTTTGATAATTTTGGGTAGTAATAGTTCAATAGCTCGACGTCCTGGTTTTCCAATGATATCACCAATAAATAAAAGACGCACTCGACGAGGCCTCCACTCTTTTTCTACAGTAAAAATTGCCCTAAGGCAAGAAAGAAACTGTGTTATACCACAGTTTCCCCATTATAAACTACTTTCACTTCTAAAGCTTCTTACCTTTACATGGTATGTAAAGGTAATTTATTTATTAAATACCATGACACGTCCTTCTTCTCGATAAGCATACAAAGATTGAGAAGGTTCATTGCCTGGTAAGTTATCAAGTAGATGAGTAATCATTTCTTCTTGCCACAGTTGCTCATCATCTTCTATTATATTGCTATTATCTTTTTCAGATAAACAGAATGAGCCAACTTGTTGTTTTAACAGTTCTACTAGAAGTGCAATTTCATGAAAAGTCAAGCTGTCCACATCACGATTAATATAAAGACTTGAGATGGGGTTTTGTTTCTCTACTTTAACGTTAAGCAATTGAGGATTTGTTTTTGTTAGTTTGTGAAATAGAAGCAATGCTTCTTCTATGACTGCTGCAGAAACTTTCATCTTCTTTTCTTCTGCATCTTGATGCAGTAGAAAAGAAAACTGAATCATTCGTTCAAGAGGGTCATATGTAACTGTACCTACTTCAGGATAACGAGCTAGAATTGATATTAAAAGACCCATGCTACCTTTCATTTCTTCGTTTATCTTGATCTTAGCAGTCAAAATGTCACCTTCCCTTATGCCACCCTTTTAAAACTTTTTCTACAAAGATGACAAAAATCCTGTTCTTTTCGTAACAATACTTTTTAAAAAGATTTATTAAAAAAGGAAAGTCGATCATTTTTGAGATCGACTTTCCTTTTTGTAATCTACTTGGCATATTCTACAGCACGGGTTTCTCGAATTACAACTACTTTGATCTGACCTGGATATTCAAGCTCTGCTTCAATTCGTTTTACTATATCTCTAGCTACTCGAATTGATTCAGCATCTTCAACTTTATCCGGTTTAACCATAATCCTAATTTCTCGACCCGCTTGAATTGCAAATGCCTTTTCAACGCCTTCAAAAGAGTCGGCGATTTCTTCCAATTTTTGCAAGCGCTTGATGTATGATTCTAAGGTTTCTCGACGAGCGCCTGGTCTAGCCGCGGAAACAGCATCTGCCGCCGCTACTAATACAGCTTCTACTGTGTGAGCCTCTTCATCACCATGGTGTGCCGCAATACAATGAATTACATCGCGTGATTCACGATATTTTTTCGCTAAATCTACACCAATACTCACATGGTTTCCTTCAACTTCATGGTCCACAGCTTTACCAATGTCATGAAGCAAGCCGGCTCTTCTTGCTAAAGAGACGTCAGCTCCAAGTTCAGCGGCCATTAAACCAGCTAAATGAGCTACCTCAATTGAATGCTTTAATACATTTTGACCATAAGAGGTACGCCATTTGAGTCGACCTAAAAGCTTGACCAATTCCGGGTGAATGCCATGTATGCCTGTCTCAAAAGTAGCTTGTTCGCCTTCTTCACGTATTCTTTGCTCTACTTCTCTTTGTGCTTTTTCTACCATTTCTTCAATTCTTGCTGGATGAATTCGACCATCAAGAATTAGTTTTTCCAGAGCAACGCGGGCAACTTCTCTACGTATCGGATCAAAACCAGAAAGAATTACTGCTTCTGGTGTATCATCAATAATTAGATCAATGCCTGTTAAGGTTTCTAAAGTGCGAATATTACGACCCTCACGACCGATGATTCGTCCTTTCATCTCGTCGTTCGGTAAGGCTACTACAGAGACTGTTGACTCTGCCACGTGATCGGCTGCAAAACGTTGTACAGCTAATGAAATAATTTCGCGAGCTTTTTTCTCTGCTTCTTCTTTGGCCTGATTCTCAATATTTTTGATCATCATAGCCGATTCGTATTTCACTTCTTCTTCGATGTTAGCAAGTAAGAAGGAACGAGCTTCTTCTGACGTTAAGCCAGATAAGCGCTCCAATTCTGAGATCTGTTGTTCTAACGTTTTGGAAAGTTCATTACGAACAGTCTCTATCTCTTCTTCTCGACGATGCAAAGAATCTTCTTTGCGTTCAATCGATTCCATCTTACGATCTAAAGATTCTTCTTTTTGTAACAACCTGCGTTCTAAACGTTGTAACTCATTGCGTCTTTCGCGGTTTTCACGTTCTGCTTCTGTACGCATCTGATGAACTTCGTCTTTGGCAGTTAGTACAGCTTCGCGCTTCTTTGCTTCAGCTTCTCGTTGAGCATCTTGTACAATCTGCTTTGAACGCTCTTCTGCTACACCAACTTTTGCTTCAGCTATAGATTTGCGGTACATAACACCTGCAACAAAACCTACAACTGCTGTTACTATCGCTACTATCCATTCCATAGGGTCTTTCACCTCCTCTTTAATGACTATTATCTTGCATGCTTTTTGCTAAAAATGAAAAAAACCGAGCGAAAACTCGGTTTCGAGGAGATATCATTCCACATTTAAGTACGGTTTTAACATATGTTAAAACCGTTGGCGCCTATGTCCTTATAATGCCAATCACAGCCCCTTGCATGGTTCATTAATACTGCTGTTCTTACTAAGAAGGGAATTGCTGTTGATGAAATATATAAGAAACGCCTCCACAGTGGCGTGATGCTCCACGATACAAGTTTCCGTCTATTGGTCATTATAAAATTTTTCATATATCATGTCAAGTTTTCTGGTCATTCATCAAAAGTTCTTCTGATTTTAATTCTTCAATTAGTCTGTAAATTAATTCTAAAGGAAAGCCTTTTTGCTGTAAATGTCTTCCCAGACGTGCGCTTTTATGACTTTTTTCTTTTTTTGATAGTTCTTGAAGTTTAGAAAGAGCTACTTTTTTGGCTCGTTCATATTCTTCTTCTGCTGACAAGGTCTCTTCAATAGCACGCTCTACAATGTTAGATGCAATACCTCTTCTGTTTAGTTCTTGTTGAATCCGTAAGGACCCATAAGATGAGCAATCTTTACGATAACGAGCAAAAGAGTAGGCAAAACGTTGATCGTTTAAGTAACCTAGTTCTTTTAATCGGTCTAAAATCGCATTAATATCTTCTTCTTTGGTACCCTTTCGTTGCAAACGCTGAGCAACTTCCAAGGAACTTAAGGAACGTCTAGAAAGCCAGAAGAGAGCTTTTTTCCAGCTCTCCTCATAAGACAAATATTTCATTGTGAAACTATTCATTTTCGACAGCTAACTCCATGACACCTACAGGTTCTTGTCCTCGGATGATCGCTTCGACTTCTTTAGTCAATGCATCATTATTTTTCAAAAACTCTTTTGCATTTTCACGACCTTGTCCAAGACGCTCACCTTTGTAAGAGTACCAAGCTCCACTTTTGTCGATAATTTTCATCTCTACAGCTAAATCTAGTAAGCTACCTTCTCGAGAAATGCCTTCACCATACATGATGTCAAAGTCTGCTTGCTTGAAAGGTGGAGCTACTTTATTTTTAACAACTTTAACCCGAGTACGAGAACCGATCATTTCTACACCTTGTTTGATCGTTTCAACTCTGCGTACTTCAAGCCTTACAGAAGAATAAAACTTTAAGGCTCGTCCACCTGGTGTTGTCTCAGGGTTTCCGAACATAACTCCTACTTTTTCTCGGATCTGGTTAATGAATAGACAGCAGGTTCGAGATTTTGATACAACACCTGTCAACTTACGTAGTGCCTGAGACATTAATCGGGCCTGTAATCCCACATGAGTATCGCCCATCTCACCATCTATCTCTGCCTTCGGCACAAGGGCTGCCACGGAATCAACAACAACAATATCTACAGCACCAGAACGAACAAGGGCCTCACAAATTTCTAAGGCTTGTTCACCTGTATCAGGCTGAGATACAAGCAAGTTGTCAATATCAACGCCTAGCTTGCGAGCGTATACGGGATCAAGAGCATGTTCTGCATCGATAAATGCCGCCATACCACCGGTTTTCTGAGCCTCGGCAATAATATGTAGAGCTACTGTTGTTTTACCTGAAGATTCAGGACCATAGACTTCTACAATCCGACCTCTAGGAACGCCTCCAACGCCTAGCGCTATATCTAAGGCAATAGAACCTGTAGGGATCACATCAACCGATAGCTTCGCCGATGCTTCTCCTAAACGCATGATTGCTCCCTTACCAAAGGCTTTCTCAATGTTGTTCAGAGCCTGTTGAAGGGCTTGTAATTTATCAGCGGCCATGATCTTCCTCCTTTATTCACTTTAACGGGACAAGTAGGATTCTATGTCTGACTATACCTTTCCTGTCATTACTTGTCAATCCCTGAATAAATCATGGCGTTTGTGTCATAGGTTTGGCATAACGAAAGCGCATAGAACCTGTGTAAGCAGGTATTTCGACACTGTTTTGTTTGGAGATTTTTACATCTATTTTTCGTTCTTTTAAGCTATTAACGCGACCATCAGTGACTTGAATTACATCGTTCAATTGATCAGGTGGTCCAATAGCATCTATTACATAAATTTGCTCTCGGTCACTACTAATTGGTGTTTTGTTAATTAATATGTTTTTGCCTGACACATAGATTTCTGAATTGGCAACTATACGTTGAGCATTAACAGCAATCGCTTCTGCACCGGCATAGCGTAAGATATTTACTAGTTCCATCAAATCAATAATGTCTACAGGAAAAAGAGTTGCCTGTTGGGAGTCTAAAGTGATACGAATACCGGCTCCTTCCACAGATGCATAACCTGTTAAGATTCTCAGTCGATCAATTTCCGAAGAAATACCAGTACCTACGTAGCCTTTAGCAACTTCTTCGTATTTATCAACTTCTGCTTTTAGTCGGTTAATTTCTTCTTCTAACTCTACTCTTTCTAGTTCCCCTTTTTCCAGTAAATCTTCTAAGGCCTTTTGTCGCTCGATCATTTCTGTTCGACCTTCTGCAAGATGTGTGGCTGTATTGAACTGCGTTGTAAGCAATATACCAAGGGCAAGCGCTACAATGGTCGCTGTTACTTGCCATCTTTTCCATTTCATTTTAACGGACATTTTCATTATCTTCTCACCGACTCTTGCTGTAGATCCGTAACTGTTCTGGCATATCGAAATCTAACGTCACCACGATAAGCCGGTATCTCTAGCTTTTCACTCGGCAGAACATCATAAGTAATTCCGTAACGCTGGCGATAATCTCTAAGCATCAAGGAAATAGAAACCATATTTACAGAAGATGTTAGATTTTTGGGATCACCAACTGCTTTAATGACAAAAGGCGGGGTTATATAGTCACGGTTTACAAAAATTGTAGTGCCACCACAGAAAATTTCTGAGCTACTAATCAGTCTTTGATGATTGATCGATATGGCTTCAGCCCCGCCTGTCCATAATGCGTTGACTAACTCCCTTAAGTACCAGTCATGGATGTAGTAATCATTTATATTGTCCAAGCTAGAAAATTCAAAATCCTGTGCTAAAGGACTATCATCTAAGGTAATTACAATACCTGGACCTTCTAAGGGCAAAAAACCTGCTTCGAGACGAGTTCTCTCTAAGGTTTGCTCTAAGGCCTGTCGGGAATCTTCTCCATCGCGATATCGGTTTAACTGAGACCTTAGTTCTATCATCTGGGTGTTCAAGGTATCTTTCGATTGCTCCATCTGAATCAGCTTAGACGTTAACTCATCAACAGAGTAGGCAGCCGCTTCTTTGGTGATCTCTGCTTGTGTACGCCATTGCACCATGAGCGAAAAACCGACAAAAAAACATACAATTGTCGAAACAAGGATCGCTTGCGTGCGCTGATTCAACTTCAAAGCCTTTCACCCCCAGGGTCTACAAAATATTATCTTGCTTTAGCTGGCTCTACGCTAATCTTGCGCCCCTTGATCATATTCTGGTGCATTACACCAAGAACACGTCCGGCAACATCTTCAGGCACTTCTACAAAAGTAAACTTATCGTAGATATTAATTACACCGATCACGTTTCCAGGAATTCCTGCTTCCTCAGCAATTGTTCTTACAATATCTTGAGGTCTTACTCCCTGACCACGACCAATATTCATGAAGAGTCGCACCATGCCAGGTTCTGCACCAGTATTACCAAACTCGGATACTTCTTTTTCTGCTTTTTCTGCTTCTGGTCCTTCTACAAGAAGTTTGAAAGTAGCCGCGGCAATTTCCATTGGATCGTATTCATCGGCAAGCTCACTGATAATACTTTTATATTCACCAAAGTGTCCTCGCTCCAAAAGGGTAAGTAGTTTGCTTTTGTGCGACTCTTTGTGTCTTTCTACAATATCAGCCATTGATGGTAGATCGCGACGTTGAATACGTGCTTTGGTAACTCTTTCGATGAGTTTCAATTGACGATATTCACGATAGTTAATTAAAGTTATTGCAATGCCTTTACGTCCAGCTCGACCAGTGCGACCGATGCGGTGTACATAGGACTCAGGATCTTGTGGAATATCGTAGTTAACAACATGAGTAACATTCTCTACATCAATACCTCGTGCTGCTACGTCTGTTGCTACTAGTAGCTCAGCCTTGCCGTCGCGGAATTTCTTCATCACTCGATCCCGCTGTGCTTGCGTTAAATCGCCATGAAGTCCTTCGGCAAAAAAGCCTCTTGTCTTTAAAGAAGCAACTAATTCATCGACACCTCTTTTGGTACGACAGAAAATGATGGCCGCACCAATTTCCTCCATGTCTAGAACACGACAGAGAGCATCTACTTTCTGAGAATCTTTACACTCATAATAAACTTGTTCGATCAATGGTACTGTCAGTTTGTCCCTTGAAATAGTGACAAATTCAGGACTTTTCATATATTGACGAGCTAGCTTTTGAATAGGACCAGGCATAGTTGCAGAGAACAATAAGGTTTGTCTATCCTCAGGCGTTTCTTTGATAATTGCTTCAATGTCATCAATGAAGCCCATATCGAGCATTTCGTCAGCTTCATCAAGGATAACCATACGCACATTGTTCAAACGTAAGGTTTTACGACTAATGTGATCAAGAATACGTCCAGGTGTACCAATAACAACTTGTACACCATGACGTAAAGCTCTGATTTGTCTTTCTATAGATTGGCCACCATAGACAGGTAGAGATTTTAAGTTGCTTAAGCGACCAATTTTGCTAACTTCTTGAGCAACTTGAATAGCTAATTCTCTTGTTGGACAGAGCACCAAAGCTTGAACTCTACTATCGTCTGTATCAATCATTTCTGCCATAGGAATACCAAATGTAGCTGTTTTACCTGTACCAGTCTGGGCTTGCCCAATCAGATCTTTTCCTTCTAATATAAAAGGAATTGCTTTGGCTTGAATCGGTGATGGTTCTTCAAAGCCCATGTCGGAAATAGCTTTGAAAACCATGCTCTTTAAGGTAATATCTCCAAAACTTACTCTTTCTTGTTCCTCACTACCTGAGTTGCGATGTAATGTCATCGTATGCACCCTTTCAATCATGAATAATTCTTAATAATAGCTACGGTTTTTCATTAAGATGAAAGCGTAACCAGTTGAGGACAGCCGTTGCTGTTCTCTCTTTGATTATTTCTCTAGTGCCAGTAAATCGAAACTCTTTCACTTCACTATAAGCGTCATCGGCGATAGCCCCGTAAACGAGTCCTACTGGCTTTTCTTTAGTTCCGCCACTGGGTCCAGCAATCCCTGTAACAGCAACCGCAATATCGGCACCAGCTATTTTTTTTACACCCTGAGCCATAGCCAGTGCTGTTTCTGCACTGACTGCTCCATGAGATTGCAAAGTCTTCTCTTCCACACCAAGCAGTGCTTTTTTGGCACTGTTATCATATGCAGTAACCCCAAGAAGAAAGTAGGCCGAAGAACCTGCTTCGTTAGTAATCTCGTGTGCAATCAGTCCACCAGTGCAGGATTCTGCAATAGCTAGCTTTTTACCCTTTTTAAGTAAGCTTTGACCTACTACACCTGACAATGTGTCCTGGTCAAAGCCGAAAATATAAGGGCGAAGACGATGCACTACTTCTGCTTCTAGTTCTTTGATAAGCTCTTTTGCTTCCGCCTCTGTCTTGGCTCTAGCTGTAAGGCGAATATGCAGGCCTTCTTGTTTGGCCAACAAGGCAATAGTTGGATTGCTCTGTTCCATGAGAAGATCACGAAGCTGATCTTCTACAACAGACTCTCCCCTTCCAACAATTTTTAATAGGCGAGAATAAAGAATGGTTGGATCACTTTTAGTTTTCATCGATAAGTAAGGCTTTACTGTTTCTTCAAACATCGGTTCCATTTCGTTAGGAGGACCTGGCAAGAGAATAAATGTTTTGGTTCCTTCTTCGACAATAAAACCGGGTGCCGTACCCTGGTGATTGGGAATTATAATAGCTCCCTCAGGAATAAGCGCCTGTTTTTTGTTGTTTTCTGGCATTGAACGGCCACGACGCTGGAAAAATGATTCTATATGATGAAGACTTGGTTCGTGAAGTTGCAAAGAACGACCACATAGTTCCGCAACAACCTCTTTCGTTAAATCATCCATTGTCGGACCTAAACCACCGGTCGTGATAATTATGTCAGCACGACCTCTAGCAATTTCTAGAACCTGTTCTATTCTATCTTGGTTGTCGCCCACTGTTGTCTGAAAATAACAACTAATACCGAGAGAGGCTAGCCTTTCAGAAAGATAACGGGCGTTGGTATTTAGATTCTGCCCTAACAGAAGCTCCGTGCCTGTAGATACAATTTCAGCGCTTATCATCATAACACCCACTTCGAACTTTTTCAATGAAAAAGCATCTCTAACTACTATATTATCTCATAAAATATCCATTTTCGCCAATAGCATGTTAAATCCTGCTTATTGTATGCAAAAAGCCCTGCCTTTCAATTAAATGAAAGCAGGGCTTTTTAAATATTTTTAAGCTACCATGTAGTTTTTCATGGCCCCTCGAAACTCATCGCCAGAAAGACTTTCTTTCTCACGCAGTAAAGTAGCCATCTTTTCTAACTGATAACGATGGCTTTTTATTTTTAGTTCAAGATGTGCTTTTTCACTATCTAATATTTTTTGTAGTTCTTGAAAACGAGTTTTTTCGGGAAGTTCTGTGGCCCCACTAGGGCCTATATCAGATAATCCTGAAAGTACAATTTGCTGTGCCAGTTGTGAAGCCATTGCCAAATCTTGTCTTGCACCTGTTGAGCCTTGCTCTAAAATTTCTTCTTCAGCTACAAGACCCGCTAAAGCTACACGGATAGAGCTAAGCATATCTGTTTTCGTTTCTAGAACTTTTTCTTCAGGAGGTACCTGACGTAAATAACCTAGAGCTCTTCCTCGAGGTGAAATTGTTAAGCGAGCTACGGATCCAGGTCGTTCCCATTCACTAACTAAGGCATGGGCTGTCTCATGAACGGCAACACGCCATAGTTCTTCTTCTAAAGCTTTACGATCACCGGAAGCTCCTAGTAGTACCTTTTCAATAGATTCTTTCAACTGATCGAAACTAATCATTTTCTCTCCCAGTCTCAGCGATAAAATAGCCGCTTCATTACAAATACTTTCCAGCTGAGCACCAGAAAAACCTACTGTTTCTTTAGCCAAGATAGAAAGATCTACTTCATCAGAAACTGGTTTATTTCTCAAATGAATTTTGAGAATGTGTTCTCTTCCTTCTTTGTCAGGTAAGTCTACTTGAATCTGTCTATCAAAACGGCCTGGTCTTAGTAAAGCCGGATCCAAAAGATCTGGTCTGTTTGTTGCTCCCATAATCAGAATTTGTATCGATTCATGGCTTTTCAAACCATCCATTTCAACAAGTAAAGCATTAAGTGTTTGCTCGTATTCCATGTGACCTCGATTGCCACCACGTTTGGCACCAAGTACATCAATTTCATCAATAAAAATTACGGCACCTTTTTTGCCACTTTTTTTGGCTTTTTCTCGTGCTTTATTGAAAAGGTTTCGAATTCGACTAGCTCCCACACCTGCATAAACTTCAATAAAATCACTGCCGGAGCAACTCAAAAAAGCACTATTTGTATAAGTTGCCGATGCTTTGGCTAGTAGTGTTTTTCCTGTCCCTGGAGGTCCACATAATAGGATTCCCTTGAGAGGGCGAATGCCTAGATCTTGTGCTTCTTTGCTTTGCACCATAAAATCCAAGGCTTCTGAAAGCTCTTTCTTGGCAACTCTTTGTCCACCAATTTCTTCAAATGAAAAAGTAGATTCCACTTTGTAGTCACCTAAGCTTTGTGTTGCTTGCTGTCGTTGTTGCCAAATCAAATAAATCATTGAAGAAATACCAGCTAGAATTAAAGGAAGTGGAGACATAAGCTTGTAGGACAAAAAGAGAGTAATGGCAATGAGTATGCCTAACAAGGCTTCTTCTAACCAACTCTTCTTTTCTGCTTGATTCATGATGCTTCACCGCCTCTTTCACGAGAAATGATCCTATATAGATATTTATCATTTTTAGCAATTTGTAGATAGAGATGTTTTTCATCTAGCGTAACAAGGTAATCCATTTCTGTTTGGCTAACAATGAAATTAATTTCATTATGCATATCCATATATTTACCTGTTGCTAGTCCTTGGTACAAAGGAAACTGAATAACTTTCCAAAGATCTGTAAGATCTTCATCAGGATGATCTAAAAAGTTAAGTTCAACTTCTGATCCTAAATGTTCTTTACTCATTTTGTAAATATCACGATATTGTTTACCAAGATCATCTATTTTGTCGCTTTCTACATTTACAATAACCTTACTTCCTTCTTTCTTGTGCTCTACAACAGCATTAGGAAGAAGGTTAATAACAGCTTCGTGAAAAGGTTTTTCTGATACATACTTTTCATAAACACTGTGACCACTCCAAAGCATTGCTAGTGTCACAATTGTCACAGCACCGATGCGCAGTAACTTCATTCCCATCTGTTTTTTCTCCTCTCTCAACAAACAAAAGAATCATATCTACTATTCATATAGTGATTATAAGGTTTGTGTAGAGCAATTGCATTAGTAAAGGACTGGGAATAGAAAAAACCGTCTGAAAACATCATGTCTCCAGACGGTTCTGTAAAATTCCTTTGGCTTTCATAAAGTAGTCAACACCAGACCAAATGGTGAAAATAACAGCTAGGTAGAGAATTACTTGCGATATAGGTAATGGAATAACTATGCTAAGTGCTTCATCAATAAGAATAACTACTACGGTGATAATCTGAAAAACTGTTTTTAACTTACCTAAATTGCTTGCCGCTACTGATTGACCTTCACCAGCTAAGATTGCTCGCAATCCTGTAACAGCAAATTCTCGACCAATGATGATCACAGCAATCCATGCTGAAATTTTGCCTAGCTCAACGAGTGATATCAAGGCAGCTGAAACAAGCAATTTGTCTGCTAGAGGATCCATAAATTGTCCCAAGCGAGTTATCTGTTTTCTTGAACGTGCAATATAGCCATCTAAGCCATCAGTTGCCGCGGCGATTATAAATACGCCAGCGGCAATGTATTGACGATAAGGTATTTCTGGAATAAGCAAAATAATCATAAAGAGGGGGACAAACATTATTCTCGTTAAGGTTACTTTATTGGCCAGATTCATCTAACGCTTCCCCCATCAGATCATAGTGCCCTGCCGCCTTAATCTTTACGGTTGCCCACTGTCCCGGCATCAAGTCTTTGCCAGAGAATTCAATGAAACCATCTACTTCAGGCGCTTCTCTTTCACTTCGACCACGATAGAGTCCCTGTTCCACTTCTTCTTCAATTAGTACTTTTACCGTTTTTCCAATCCATTCTTTTTGAACGGAAAGAGAAATTTCTTGTTGTAAGGCCATGGCACGATGGAATCGTTCTTCTTTGACCTCTTCGGGGACTTGGTCGAGTCGTTGCCCAGCTGGTGTTCTTTCTTCTTGCGAATATGTAAAAACACCAACACGATCAAAACGCATTTCTTCCATAAATTCTAGCAAGTTCTGAAAATGACTTTCCTCTTCTCCAGGAAAACCAACGATAAAGGTGCTACGAATCGCAATGCCTGGTATGTTTTCGCGCAAAGATTGAACTAGTTTTTTTATCTCTTGCTTAGATCCACGACGATTCATAGCTTGCAGGATATAGTCATCACCATGTTGCAAAGGAAGATCGATATATTTGCATATCTTGGGATCTTTAGCCATGGCCTCAATAAGTTGCGGTGTAATATGATCAGGATAACAATACATTAATCTTAACCATTGTAAATCTTCTACTTCCCGAAACTTATGCAATAACTGAGGTAAACGGTCTTCACCGTAGCGATCAAAGCCATAACGAGTCGTATCTTGAGCGATTAGTAGAATTTCTTGAACGCCTCGCTGTACGAGATTCTGTGCTTCTGCAAGAATAGATTCTTCGCTCCTAGAACGAAAATTTCCTCTTAGGCTTGGAATGGCACAGTAACTACAGAAGTTGTCGCAGCCATCAGCTACTTTTAGATATCCATAATGAAAAGGCGTTGTAAGCATTCTTGGAGTATTGTGATCATAAAGATAATCTGGTTTGCCAACTTCTACGAATTTGTTGCCAGCTAATGCTTTGGCTACAAGATCGGCGATTTGAGGTACTTCACCTGGTCCTAAGAATATATCAACTTCTGACAATTCATCAGCTAATTCTGATGAGTAACCTTGTGATAGGCAACCAGCAACTAGAAGAGCACGACAAGCTCCACTTTGCTTCAACGCAGCTAGTTCTAGAATCCGATTAATAGATTCTTCTTTTGCAGGAAGAATGAAGCCACAGGTGTTAACAATAAGGACTTCGGCATCTTCTTCTCGATGGGCCAAATCATATCCAGCACTGCGCAAAAGTCCCATCATGACTTCCGTATCTACACGGTTTTTGGCACAGCCTAGGCTAGTTATATTGAATTTTGTTGCCAAAGTCCTTTCCACCTTTCCACTTGTTAAAATAAAAGTATACTGGATAGGTTTATCTCTGTCAAAACTTAAAGTCTTCTCTTCTTACGAATGACTTTGTTTTTCTTTTCTACAGTGCTTTCAATCTTGCTCTTTTTAGCTTTTTGATGCTTACGTGGTCCGATTAGCTTATTAGCTCCAAAGCCAATTAAATCTTTTCGTTCTGCATTACAGAGAGCCTGATAGACAAGATCATAATTCTCAGGCTTTCGAAACTGTAGCAAAGCTCTTTGCAAAGCCTTGTCTTTTTGTGTTCGAGGCACTGTAACTTCTTCCATCGTCCTAGGATCTATACCAGTATAGTAAATACAAGTTGATAAGCTACCCGGTGTGGGTATAAAGTCTTGTACTTGTTCAGGCGTATATCGCCAATCACGAATTTTTTCTGCCAGTTCTATAGCTTCATGGATAGTTGCACCAGGGTGACTAGACATGAGGTATGGTACTAGATACTGTTTCTTGCCCAGATTCTTGTTAATCTCTTCATACTCTTTTTTGAAAGCGTCATAGACGTCGATACCAGGTTTTCCCATATACTGAAGAACTTTTGCTGAAGCATGCTCAGGAGCAACTTTTAATTGTCCACTAACATGGTGCTGACAGATTTCTTCTAGAAAACGTCGTCGTCGCTCTTTCTTATCAGCCATGAGATAATCGTAACGCAATCCTGAACGAATAAAAACTTTTTTTACTCCTTCAAGTTTACGTAATTTACGCAACAAATCTAAGTATTCATCGTGATTTATTTCTAGATTAGGACAAGGTTTGGGGAAGAGACAGTGACGGTCTCTACAAGCACCAGCTTTTAATTGCTTTTTACAAGCTTGCCGACGAAAGTTAGCCGTTGGTCCACCAACATCATGAATATATCCTTTGAAGTTTGGTGACGTAACCATTTTTTGGGCTTCTGTAAGCAATGATTGGTCACTTCTACTTTGAATAATACGTCCTTGATGAAAAGTAAGGGCACAAAAAGAACAGCCACCAAAACATCCCCGTTGAGCTGTTAGGCTAAACTCAACTTCTTCTAAAGCTGGAACACCGCCTAATTTTTCATAAGCAGGATGGGCCTTACGGGAAAAAGGCAAAGCAAAGACTTGATCTATTTCTTTCGTCGTCATGGGAAGTGGGGGGCGATTTTGAACGAGAAAAAGTTCCTGATGTTGTTGAACTAAAGTCTTACCTTGATAAGGATTCTGTTCTCGTTCTTGAAGTTGAAAAGCTTTAGCATAAGCTGTCTTGCTTTCTTTTACTTCTTCGTAAGAGGGAAGAAAAAGTATATCTTCTCGCTCTTGAAAAGCTGTCTTATCTTGCGCTACATAGCAAAGGCCTTGTAATGATGACCCGAGGAGCTTTGTTGCTTCTTGCGCTCCTTCTCGCCTACTTCGTAGTTCGTCAGCTAATGCTAGGATTGTGTTTTCTCCCATTCCATAGATAAGCAAATCTGCTTTCGCGTCAATTAAGATGGAGCGACGAACTTTATCATCCCAGTAGTCATAGTGGGCAAAGCGACGCAAACTTGCTTCAATACCTCCAATAATAATGGGAGGTTCTTTGTATGCTTCACGACAGCGCTGGGAGTAAACAAGAGTTGCTCTATCTGGTCTTAAACCACTTTTTCCTCCTGGAGAATACGCATCGTTGGAGCGCTTTTTTTTGGCTGCTGTGTAGTGATTGACCATTGAGTCAATGTTTCCTGCTGTGATGAGCCAACCTAAGTAAGGTCGTCCTAGTTTTTTGAAATCTTTAGTGTTACGCCAATTAGGCTGACTTATTATGCCTACTTTATATCCTTTACTTTCTAAGACACGACCTATAATAGCTGTACCAAAACTAGGATGATCCACATAGGCATCGCCGGAGACGATGATAAAGTCACATTGTTGCCAACCTAACTTTTCCATCTCTGGCATTGACATGGGTAGATAAGGTGCGGACAATGATTTTGCCAACCTCCTTTTTACGAAGTAGCATGCCCTAGAAGAGGAGGTTGAACAACGTAGGAAAGCCGGCTTTTTCTTCGCCGGCTCTGACTCAACAAGCTCTTCTGCTCATGATTAGTTCAACAGCATCCCCCATTGTACGCTGTAGAGTTACCTTGTTTTTGTCGGTAATAATCTCTCTACGAGGTATTGGTGGAAACTCATTTTCACCATCACGTAAATATAAAGGCAAAGAGACAGGGCTCTGTTTCTGCCAACGTTGTAGCCATTCCTGGGGTATTTCATTAGGTAAGGTAATATCATTCATCTCAGCCCATAACAAAGTCCAAGCTCGAGGAACAACACGCCAATGATCATAACCGCCACCACCTAGAGCGAGCCAACGACCCTGACAATATTTGTGAGCCAAACGGTGAGCAATATGTGGAATTACTTCAAAGGTTCGCGTTGTAACAGCTAAATGAGTTAAAGGGTCAAGATAGTGGGCGTCACAGCCATTTTGTGTGATTAATATATCGGGTTGAAAAGCTTCTAGAAGTGGTTCTATTGATTGTTCATAAAGTTCAATGAAAGAATCATCTTCTGTGTAGGCTTCTAGAGGTAAGTTAACGGAAAAACCATAGCCTTCAAATCGTCCTCGTTCTTCCACTTGACCTGTTCCTGGGAATAGATATCTTCCTGTTTCATGGAGCGATATAGTCAGGACTGTAGGATCATCATAGAAGATAAACTGTACTCCGTCGCCATGATGAGCATCTGTATCAATATAAGCTACTTTAAGTCCATATTTTCTCTGAAGATAGGAAATAGCTACAGCAGCATCGTTAAGTATGCAAAAGCCTGATGCTTTATTGCGATGACCATGATGTAAGCCTCCTCCGATAGAGAAGACGTGATCGCTTTTGCCTTCCATGATCATTTTGGCACCTAATAAAGTAGCTCCCAATACTGTTTTGGTAGCTTCAAACATACCAGGAAAAGCTGGTGTATCATCACTACCTAGACCATAAGGACGAAGCAAGTCCTTAGAAGCTTCACCTTGGCTAGCTTTTTCAATTAGATGTACGAAATTGCTTTGATGAACCATTAAAATGTCTTCTAACTCACATGTCTCTGGTTCGAATTTCTGTTCCGCTGGTAGGATGCCATATTTCTCTATTAAATCAACGGTCAATTCCAAACGTAATGGATTGAATGGATGATCAGGTCCAAATTTGTAGGCATGTAGTGCCGGCGAATAGATGAGTGATGGCAACTTATTCATTACGATGCTCCTCATAGAGTCTTTTGGGGAGTGGAAAAATCATATTATATCCGGCTTCTACGATGCTATCGACAATGGCACGAGTATCAAAAGCTCCTACCCTTAAAACAATAGTTCGTCGATTTTCTGTTTTGCCAGGTGTTACATAGATACTGATAATATTGATTCCCTGCTCTTTTATAATTCTGGTAATGTCTAGCAGAGCTCCTGGTTTATCTGGAACATCTATTTCCACATGAGAGCCTGGTTGTGCTACACCCATCACAACAACAAGGGAGTGAAGCAAGTCTGTTGATGTTATTATTCCAACTAGGCGATCATTTTGTACAACAGGCAAACAGCCAATTTTATGTTCATAAATGATTCTAGCTGCATCCTCCATAGCATCTAAAGGATGAACTGTAATAACAGGCTTGCGCATAATATCTTTAACTTTGGTAGTTGCTAATAAATCATCTTGCTCAGGGCTTAAGATAGAAGGTTTTACATCGCGCAAATCACGATCAGACAAAATCCCAATTACCTTGCCTTCTTCTACAACGGGAATGTGACGCACTCTCTTCTCTTGGGTAATTAAGAGGGCTTCTAAGGCTGTTGATTCAGGCCCTACGAAGTGAACATTTTTTTCCATAATTTCTTCTATCAACATGTTGCAAAAGTCCTCCCTTCTATTTCTACCTCTTTATCTAATCATCTCAAAAAAACCAACGATTAAGATAAAGTGACTCTTCAAAGGTTAGAATTGTTTCTTGAGGCACTTTAGAACCAATACGAACCATTAGCATGTTGGCAGGATGGGCTAAAATATCTGGTTCATCTGTTCCAATTCTCTTCAACCCAATCCGTCCAAAGTGGCTTTCTAGAAACTTTTGATACTCCCAAATGGACATGTCCTTACCTTTCAGGTCCCAATGCCAGTAATATTCAGTGGCAATTACTATTGCTGTATCCATAGAACAATTACCAAAAGCCACGTCTAAAAGAGCGCTACTAACGCCCATGCTTCGCCATTGACGACTTACTTCAATAGCCCCCATCTCTAACATGCCAGGCACCTGGTTTTTGGCCCAACGAGCAAATTCTTCAGGAGGATGAAAAGTCACATAGCCAACAATTAGGTTATCGTGAAGTGCCAATATTATCTGACCTTGCGGTAAATCTGCAATCTCTGCTAAGGCTTCTAACTGCTCCTGAGGAGGTCTAAAAGCACAAAGACCTTCATCCATCTGATAGTGTAATATCTTATCAGGGCTATAAGGGCCGGCCACCGATACTATACCTTTTTGGGTATTAACAACACGAGGCGTTCTCGGTGTTTTTAATTGGATGGTCATGGCATAACCCACCTTCGCCTTACCGTTCATTTTCTAATCGTTTACAGAAAAGACGTCGTCATTAAAAAGCAAAGAAGGAGAAAAAAGAACTTATCTCGAAAAAATAAGACAGTATATTTGCACTGTAAAACAGGGGAGGTGTAACCGACTGGCTAATAGACGACGCTCTATACCTCCTTCGAGGGCTAGAAGGGTTCACAGTAGAAAAAGACGTAGAATCGTCGATCCAACTAAATTCTCGCTTAGTCTCTTACTATTCTTCTTCCTCTTAGGAAGTTTAATTACTTCCCTTATCCTGCTATATTTACCCGATTTCTCAGCAGAACTTACATACGATTATGTTTTTACTATTTCTTTTTATCAAAACCTACTTGTAACCTTACTGTTAGCCTTCAGTACAACAGCCACATTGCTACTTTTTCACATCTTCTATAGGCTTACTGCTAAGCGTCCACCGGCCAACAAAAAATCATTGTGGCGAGTTAAGACGATATTGCTCAGTTTAATTCTATTTTTTATTATTCAGTTTGCAATGGTTGCTTTCAAAGGCGTTGATAGTTATTACAAGTACCTTGATACGAATCATTCTATAATGACAGAAGGCTACTATCTAGGAAGTAGTATAAAGAATGGCCATCTATATCTTCGCCTGGAAGTCGATGGTGAAGTTAATACTTTTCGTTTACCCTCTACTATCTTCAATCTATCATCCTTACAATGGCGTGAACCTATTACTATTGAGTACGGTGAACGTTCAAGAATGATAGGTTCTATGACAAAGCCAGAATTTACTTTAGATATTCAACAATAACTAGGCAGATGTCGTCTGGTTGGGAAAGACCTTCTGAGAATTCCTCAATACGTTGTAATATAGCTTGGGTCATCTCTTTAGCTGGGAGGTGGCCCATTTCTTCTACGAGCTTAAAAAATTGGTTTAATCCATAAAACTTCTTATCTTTGTTGACGACATCGAAAATACCGTCTGTATAAAGAACTATTTTGTCGCCTGGTCGAATGTCAATTTCTTTGAACTCATATTCCGACGTATCAAAAAGTCCTAAGGGGAATCCTTCTGCATCTAACTTAACAAGTTCTCCATTTTCACCGCGCACCAATAGAGGATTAGGATGACCTGCGTTAGCATAGGAAAGACGACCTGTTGACTGATCAATGAGCAAGGAAAAAGCGGTAACAAAAGTTCCTGACAGCTCCCCGTCTACCATTGCGCCGAATTGTTGGTTTAGTTTGTCTAAAATTTCCACAGGTTTGCTGAATTCCTGAGTAATGGAACGCATCATAGTGCTAACCACCATAGTTAGCATAGCCGCTGAAACGCCATGACCTGAAACATCAGAAACAAATATACCCATCTTATCGTCACTAACTGAAATAAAATCGTAAAAGTCACCGCCGATTTCAATAGTAGGACGATAGGCGACTTCATAAGATAGTTTTTTCATTTTAGGAAACTTTACCGGCAATAAGTGCTGTTGCACATGTCGAGCCATTCTTAATTCTTCCGTTAATATTGAGTTCTTAGTTTCTATTTCTTGATAACTTCGCTCTAGTTGACGGTAGAGCTTTCGAATGCGAAGCAGTGACTTTACACGTGTAAGTAGTTCAACGCGATTAAAAGGTTTGCTGATAAAGTCATCTGCCCCTGCTTCAATCCCTTTTATTCTATCTTCTACTTCATGAAGTGCTGTTACTAAAACAACAGGAATGAGTTGAGTATGGGGATCCTCTTTTAGCTTGGCACATACTTCAAACCCATTCATCCCCGGCATCATTACATCGAGGAGGATCAGATCTGGCAGTGTGCTTTCGATTATCTCAAGAGCCAGCTCGCCATTAAGAGCTGTTAAGACTTGGTAACCTGCCCGGGTTAGCTGAAGACGCATTAACTCTACATTAGTTATTACATCATCAACAACAAGGATTATAGCTCCTGTCTCATTTGTTTCATCAAACATTGTCAGATTGCCCTCCTTTGTCAGGCGATTATGTTTCAATTATAGCACATCAAGGCAAGAAAAACCTATATTCCATTGTTGTACCAATATCCTTTCCGTTAAGGAAACCTAAAAATTATGTGAAAAAAGCCTCTTCTTTATGACAAAGAGAGGCTTGATCGTTGTGACTACTTATTTCATAAGTATAACAGGTTCTGTATCTTCGTCGATAACCTTAAATGTAAAGCCTTCTAAGATTAGATATTCAATAATCTCAGGTAAAGCTTCAGGTAGTGTTATCTTACCAGGACCATCATGAAAAAGAACAATTATTCTATCTTTGTTTTGAGCTTGTTGGATGACTTCTCTTTGTATTCTTTGCGCTGAAACTAGCGGTGCAGAAGTATCCCTAGCATCAATATTCCAATCGTGAAAGATATAACCGTTGGCATATAATCTTTCTACTAGAAGCTTTGTAAAATTGCCTTGTGTTCCACCGGGAGCACGAATAATCCGAGGTCTTTCTTGAATAACATTGTATAATATTTCTTCTGCTTTCCATAAATCTTGCATAAAAGCATCAGGATTGCTATAAATCCTACTATATTGATGAGAATAAGTATGATTCCCTATCTGATGTCCTTCATTAACAATGCGTTCTGTTATTTCAATATGATTTTCGACTTGTTTGCCAATTACAAAGAAAGTGGCCGGGATCTGGTAATGCTTTAGAATATCAAGAACAAGAGGTGTAATCTCACTAGGCCCATCATCAAAAGTTAAGTAGGCTGTTTTTTGCTGTTCCTTGTAATATTCGTCATCAGGAAATTCTTGATTTGTTTCTTCTGAAATGGTTGAACTTGTTTCTGTAAAAAGCGATGCTGATGACATATTGACAATTCTTTCTTCTTGTTCTATGCTTTCTAACGTTACTTTTTTCTCGCGGGCTAAAGCCATCTGTTGAGTACTATAGTCGGAAAAGAATGAGAACCCGTGGAGCAGTAGAAGCAGAAAAGTTGAAAGTAAGACTATTTTGGTCAATATTTTGCGTAGTTGTTCTCCGCTAAAATTCAACAGGTACCCTCCTTTTCCACAGCTTATGTTTGATCACTTATTATATTTTATATTATAAGTGATCATGTTTTAAATTTCTCTTTGAGATCATTTGATAATTTGGTGATTATAGGAAAGCAAGAGATGCTTTCGCACTTCTTACTACCTGATTTGACGAATTTTGATAAAAATTATCTATTAAGAAGGATTATTTCTTATCTATGGTGAATAAAAGCTTTGACCATTTTATAAAAATCTTGTACAATTCATCAAGCGGATACTGCTCAAAGGGAGCAAATAGGTTCTAATGCCAATTGTGGGTTCAAGTCCCGCTGTCCGCACCCCATTGTTGGCCCTCCCTTAAGTAAGAGGGCGATGTGGTAGACGAAGAAATGGTAAGGTTCAGGAAAGTGGCACCTGTGCTGAAAGGTTCGAATCCTCTTTCGTCTACTACGGAGATAACCCCGCCGTCCATTTTTGGACAATGCGGGGTTCTTTTATTTTTTCAGGGGGTTCTTTTATTTTTTCAGGGGGTTTTTATTATTTTTTTGACATGATGTAGTTTATCGCACGGTTGATTAGGGCTACAGTCTCTTCTCTTGTTATTGCTTCCTGTGGATTAAATTTTCCTTGCTCATCACCTTTTATAATTCCACGGTCAAAAGCTTCTTGAATATCTTTGGCCGACCAACGATCATCTGGCACGTCGGAAAAAGGGCCTGTTGAAGACAAATGATCACCTTCTTTAGGTAATGTTAAGCTAAAAAAAGATGCCACTGCTTCTGCAATAGTTCTAGCAAATCTTTGCTGTACTTCTTTTTGTCTCAATAGCTTTTCTTCTTCAGGGTTAGTGATAAAAGCTAATTCCACTAGAACTGCAGGCATTTTTGTTTGCCTGAGTACGTAAAAAGAAGCTGTTTTTACTCCACGATCAACTAAAGATAGTTCTTTGATTATATTATTTTGAATTTTTTTGGCAAGTTCCTCGCCCTTGCCACCTCTCTGATAACAAAATGTTTCTGTTCCTTTGGCTGATTTATTCGTAGCGGCATTGCAATGAATACTTACAAATATGGAAGCATCATATTCGTTTGCTTTGCGCACCCTTTCCTGCAAATCTCTATTTACATCAGGTCCTAGTGCAATATCCCTATCTCTCGTTAATTTATAGTCTACGATTGGTTTTAACAATGAAGCGACTTCTAGTGCTACAGCTAGTGCTACATCGGATTCTCGTAAGCCTGTAGGCCCTACAGCACCAGGATCTCGACCGCCGTGTCCGGGATCTATCATGACCTTCAATAGCATCACCTCGTAAACTAGATCTTTTCTCCCCTTCTGAATAGTATTATGAAAGGTATTTTTCTAATAATATTTTAAGCTCTTCTATTTTTATTGGCTTTATAAGACAATCATCCATACCCTTTTCAAGATAACGCTGAGCATTGTTATCAAAACTATGACCTGATACAGCTATGATTGGCGTATGTCTGCCTAGCTTAAATTCATAATCCCTTATTAGAAGCGTAGCTTCAAAACCATCTAAAATTGGCATCTCACAATCCATTAAGATAAGAGCATATTCATAGGCTTTCACCATTGCCATTGCTTCTTGGCCATTAGAAACAGTAGTAAGGTTTGTATAGCCTAGTTTTTTTAGTTGCCTTACTATGACTAATTGTTGTACAGAGCTATCTTCTGCCAGTAAAATAGCTTGCTTATTCTCTTTTCGTTCCGCTGATGTCATACTTCTTCTACTTCTTTCAAGTGTAGATGCTTATATATTTTGCGTATTCGTATATATCGTAATTCCAAGATGCTATCTCCTTCCCCTGGTACCCCGGAAACTTCATCTGGCAAAGGTGGAACATTTATTGTTATCTATGTTTTATTTAGGCTTAAATGCAATTGCTCCTGCTTGACAACATTCTAAGCAAGCTTCACAAGAACGACAAAGGACACCTAGCACTTGAATTGTCTCATCAACTTTCATGAAAGCACCAAAAGGACAACTGTTCAGACAAACACCACAACCAGAGCATAGATTCCTCATCACAAAAGCCTCAATGGTCAAAAAGTCATTCCTCCTTACTCACATTTTCCTGCCATCGTTTTGTCATTGCACTAAAGCGCGTGCTATCTATATTGTTTTGAACTGCATAAGCAAGTGCTTCTTGCTCCCCAATTAAAATTACCTTCTCCCGAGCCCTAGTTACAGCTGTATATAAGAGATTGCGTCGCAACATTCTTCGGTGTTGAAAAGTTAATGGCATTATAACTATAGGGTATTCGCTTCCCTGTGCTTTGTGAACTGTTGTTGTGTAAGCTAAGGTAAGCTGGTCCCATTCAGAACGAGGGTAAGAAATAGTATCATCAAACTGTACGATAATAGTGTCTTCGTCCGTTTCTTCGTCACTACGTAATAGGATCTCCGTGATAAAGCCTACATCACCATTAAATACTTCTTTTTCGTAGTTATTCTTCAATTGCATGACTTTATCACCGGAGCGTAAGTTATAAAAGCCAGCTTTTACTTCTCTTTGACCTACTTCTAAAGGGTTCAGTAATTCTTGCAATGCTTTGTTAAGGTTCCAGACACCTACATCTGTATATCGCATTGGTGATAATACTTGAATATCATCAAGGGTATAACCAGCTCTTTCTATAGCCCGGTGAACTGTCTCAATTAGAGCATCTCGTGATGCTTGAAGACGAGAACGTTGTATAAAAATAAAATCTTTTTTGCTGCTAATATCAGGGAATTGGCCTTCATTAATGAGATGTGCATTAAGTACAATTTCCGAGGTGTCTTCTTGGCGAAAAACATGCTGTAATCGAATGATTTCCCCCATAGATTGAGCAATAATGTCTTTTAACACTTGACCAGGCCCTACAGAAGGTAGTTGATCTTTATCACCGACAAGTACTAGTTTTACACCTTTTTTTAGAGATCTAAGCAACGTTGCCATCATCAGGATGTCTACCATGGATACTTCATCCACTATGATCACGTCAGCTTCTAATACTTCTATGTCATAAGAGGAATATTCCTTCTCACGACCAGTTAGTCCAAGTACTTTATGGATAGTAAAAGCAGGCTGTCCTGTTGTTTCGGCAAGTCGCTTGGCAGCACGACCAGTAGGTGCACAGAGTGTAATCTTTCCGTTTGGTGTTGCTCTATTAACAAGAGCAATTAAGCCTTTAACGATTGTAGTCTTTCCCGTTCCAGGTCCCCCTGTAATAACAGTTACACCTTTGTGGGCTAGTGCATAGAAGGCTTCTTTTTGTTCCGGTGCATAAGTAATGCCAAAGTCTTCTTCCATTGTTTTGATAACTTTTTCTACTTTGACTTGCCAAAGCTTATTGTTTGCTTTGATCTGGTAAAGATGTTCTACAACTTCTTGTTCTGCCCAAAAAAGGTCTGGCAAATAACAACCATCACAATAATAGTTAATTTTGCCATCTTGAATAGTTTTAAGAAGCTGTTCACTTATGTCTTGTTCTTTTGCTATATCTATATAATAACTGGAAGAATGTAATACTTCTATAGCTCTATTGACTAGAGTTGACGTAGGTAAAAAAACATGGCCTTCATCACGGCTTAGTAGCAAGCTAAAGAGCATAGCTCCTTCCATCCGTTTGCTGTCGTTATGTGGAAACCCTAGTTGTGATGCTATTCTATCGGCCTTCTCAAAGTTTATCTCTCGAATATCTAAACAAAGGCTATACGGATTATCTTCTATGACAGCTAAACTGGTTCTTCCATAGTGACGAAAAATTTTGTAAACAAGTTCGCTTTCAAGCCCGTATTGTGTCAAAGAAACAAAAAGATTCTCGCCATAATCAAAGTCATGATAAGCTTCCATGATTTCGTTAATATCTTCTTCGCTCAAATCTGGTAGATCTTTTAGCTTATCAGGTTCTTCACGAAGGATCTTAATTGCATCAGAACCAAAGGCTTTGACAAGTTTTTTTGTAATTTTCCTACCTATTCCTTTTAACACAGAGCTAGTTAGAAACTTCTCCATTTCTTTGGCTGTAGTAGGTGGTACTACTTTGTAAGAAGCTAGGCGAAATTGCTTGCCAAATTTAGGGTGTTCTACCCATTCACCTTCTAATGCATATGTTAAACCTATCTGGGGAGATAAAAAATGTCCTACTACAGTAATAGTGCTTTTTTTGTTTTTAAAAAGCACGACTGTATAGGTCTCTTCTTGAAATAAAGTGCGTACTAATTTACCTTCGATTTGTTCCAATGTTGTCGACCGCCTTTTGTGACAGTGCAGTTGAGTTAAAGCAGGCTCTTAAACTATATTTCGTCATAATTTTCTTTTTACCTGCCATTTTCTTTCCTGCCTTTTACATCGACACTTTTACATTGTTCAATAAAAAGAAAAGGATCAGTCTATCATGGAATAGTTCTAAAGAGATTGCCATGATAGTCTGATCCTAATTTTTTGTTGTTTTTTTGGGGGGAAGCCCCCGGGGAAGGGGCTTCTAGAGGAGAAACATAGGGGAACAAAAGGGGGTAAATCCCCTACATCCATATTTTTACCGACTCTAATCTACCCTATACATCGAATACTACTGAAAATAATAAGCATATCGCTCGAACATTCACGAATCTTGTCGTTATATAGCTTCTTGGTAGTAATTGCCTAATTGTCCATTTTTTATATCTATCTGAACTTGATGATATTGATCAATAGTGCCAATATCACGCCAATATCCTTTAATAGGAACTCCAAAGAATGGTAACTGTTTTTTCATAATTGTTGGGAAAAGCTCTTTAGAGAAATCATAAAGACCATCAGGAATATGTGAAAAAATTTCAGGTTCTAAGGCATAGATTCCAGTATTGACAGTGTTCGAAAAAATTTCTTCTTTCTTTGGCTTTTCAATAAAACGATTTATCCGTCCATCACTGTCTGTAATAACTATACCAAACTGTGTTGGATCGTCTACTTGTGTCAGAGCCATAGTAGCTAAGGAGGATCTTTGATTATGGAATTCAATTACTTTACCAAGATGAATATCGGTAATTCCATCTCCACTGATGACAAGAAAAGTTTCATCTAAAAATTCTTGCGCTTGCTTAACTGACCCTGCAGTGCCTAAGGGTTCTCGTTCAATAAAGTAGCTAAAGCGTACACCAAATTGTGATCCATCCCCAAAATAATTCATAATCATTTTGGGGTGATAATGTAGTGTTACTGCTATATCAGTTATACCATGTTTTTTTAGCAACATAACTGCATATTCCATAGCGGGTCTACCATGTATAGGCACCATTGGTTTTGGCAAATTGTCTGTTAAGGGTTTTAATCTTGTTCCTAGCCCTCCGGCCATTATAACTGCTTTCATATGAAAAACAACCTCCTTAAAGAATTGTGCTTTAATTTTTTTGAATTTATGTCAAATCAATGCTGTCAAATAACCATAACTTGATCTTGTGATAGCTTAATTATACCAATAGCAGGTTTCTTTTTCCACCGCACTAACCCCTTTTTCTGTATAACTATTGTTATCTTTTTGTTAAAGCTTTGAATCATCTAAATAATTCATTTCCTTTAATGTCAGACCTTTCAATTATATTCCTGTAGTTTCTATTTTAGAACAAAAAGCTTCTGTATATTTTTTCTGGTATCTTTTTGGAATATTCAAAAATCCTTCCTTCTTTTTAGTCCTATTTTTCGCTCCTCATTTGGGCAGGATAAGTTTTACGGAGGTGAAGTAATGTACTACCGCTCAAGTCCCTATAAAGCTAGTAAGCATAGTTCTTATATGCCTGTTATTGCTATTGGTGCATTAGCTCTTACGGCCTGGTACTTGCGGGAAGTGCAGACGATGACAAGTGCTGTTGTGGACATTCGCAATAACTTGAAACGTCGCTAGTAACCTCTAGAAAGCAAAAAGAAGCCATCCCTTTTATAAGGGAAATGGCTTCTTTGCCTTTTTCTAGTCATATATTCAACTGTCTTCTAAGCGCATAGTCAAGGAGATTCGTCCTCGAGAGAGGTCTATATCTAGAACACGAACTGTTACTTGATCACCTACAGATACTACTTCAAAGGGATGTTTGATAAATCGATTAGTAAGTGCCGATATATGAACTAGTCCGTCTTGCTTTACGCCAATATCAACAAAAGCCCCAAAATCGACGACGTTACTTACTTTTCCTTCTAAGACCATACCTGGGCGCAAGTCTTTCATTTCCATGACATCAGTTCTAAAGGACGGTTTGGGAAGATCCTCCCTTGGATCACGGCCAGGCTTTGATAAAGCCTCTATTAAGTCACGCAATGTAGGTAGACCTATTTGTAACTGCTGAGCAGTTTTTTCTAGTTCTAGTGAAGAAAGTTTTTGACGTAGCTTTTCTAATCCTGCTTCTTTTTTTAAGCTCCATTGCTCTTCACCTAAGAGAGCTACTAAAGCTTGTGCTCGATCATAAGATTCTGGATGAATTGGTGTGTTTTCAATAGGGTCGTCTCCATCAGGAATACGAACAAAACCTGCACATTGTGTAAAAGTTGCCGCGCCTAAGCGTGGTACTTTTAAGAGATCTTTCCGTTTACGGAAAGGACCATTTTCTTCTCGATAAGACACTATAGTTTTGGCGATAGCTGGCTTGATCCCTGCTACATAGGATAGCAGAGATGGTGATGCCGTGTTTATGTCTACACCTACGGCATTAACACAGTCTTCTACAACACCTGATAAGGTCTGATGAAGCCGTTTGTTATTTACATCGTGTTGATATTGACCTACGCCGATAGCAGAAGGTTCAATTTTTACTAATTCTGCCAGCGGATCTTGCAATCTTCGAGCAATAGATATGGCACTTCTCATAGCTACATCAAGTTCTGGAAATTCTTCTGTAGCAAGTGGTGAAGCTGAGTAGACTGATGCGCCTGCTTCAGAAACAATGGTGTATTGAAGAGTCTGGTTTCTTTCTTGAATAACTTGAGCTATAAGTTGTTCACTTTCTCTACTAGCCGTCCCGTTACCTATGGCAATTATTTGAATCTCATATTGATCAATGAGCTCTTTAAGAGTTGTAATAGCTTCTTGCCAACGACTTTGAGGCTTATGTGGAAAGATGGTTTTAGTAGTAAGAACTTTGCCAGTATCGTTTATTACTGCTAGCTTACAACCTGTTCGATAACCTGGATCTAATCCCATAATTATTTTTCTACGTACTGGCCTTTGCAGTAAGAGGGGAGATAAGTTAGTAGCAAAGACAGTTATAGCTTGTTCTTCTGCTTTTTCTGTTAACTCTGCCCGCAACTCTCTTTCTATTGAAGGCCTTATTAATCTTTTATAACTATCGTTGATAGCTTTAATAATATATATCGCTTTTGCTGTCTCTTCTTGCTGAATCCACTTGCGATACAGACCTTCTTGAATTGCTGTATCTGGTCCTTCAATTTTCACACTTAAGGCTTTTTCTCTTTCTCCTCTATTGATGGCTAAGATACGATGGGCTGGAATAGTTTTTATTTTTTCGCGAAAATCATAATAAGTTTCATAAGGACCTGACTCTTTCAGCTTCGTTGCTGTAACAACTAGATAAGCTTCTCTTCTAAGACTGTGACGCACCCATTGACGACTTTTGGCGTCTTCGGAGATTTCTTCTGCTATGATATCTATAGCACCAGCAAGAGCCATCTGTTCGTCCTTAATTTCTTTTTCAGGATTAATGTAAGCTTTGGCAATTTGAACTGGATCTTCATTATATGGAGGCTTCATCAAAGCCTCTGCCAGAGGAGCTAGTCCTTTTTCACGTGCCACGGAGGCTCTTGTTTTACGTTTTGGTCTAAAGGGTAAGTATAGATCTTCTACTTCTGCTAAGCTTTGGGCTTTTTGTAAGCTTGTTAACCAAGGTTCAGTAATTTTATCCATCTCTTTGACGAGACGGTATACTTCTGTTTTTCTTTTGTCTAGACTTCTCAAGTATTCTAATCGTTCTACTAGTTGACGTAGTTCTACTTCATTCATTTCACCGGTACGCTCTTTACGGTAACGAGCAATAAAAGGAATGGTATTGCCTTCGTCGTAGAGCTCAACGGCTCCTTGAATTCTTGATTCTGCTATGTTAAGTTCACGGGCAAGCCTTGGTACGATAGGTTCTTCCCAGGGTTTTGTGGGGGTCATAGTTCTCTACCCTTCTAGTTGATCTTAAACTTCTCTACTTCTTCTTTCAGTAGATGCGAAAGTTCAGATAGTTCTTGAGCATTAGCTGCTACTTCTTCCACAGCCGCTGTTTGTTGTTGGCTCTGTCCTTGAATCATTTCAATGTTCGTAAAGGTAATGTGGGCAACTCGGGCTATGGTATCTGCTTTCTCTTTAAGTACTGTTCCTGTACTTTGTAAGTCTCTTATTTTATGTTCTAGGGAGTCTACTTCTTCTACAACCGCTTCTGTCATCTTTTGTATAGATTGAAAAACTTCTCCCGTACTACTGATCTTTTTGACTCCTTCTTCAACTTGTTGTGCATTATCAGTCATAACTTCATTAGCTCGGTCACTTTCCCCTTGTATTTCTCTGATTAATTCTGTAATCTTTTCCGTTGCTTCAGAAGATTGTCCCGCTAGACGACGAACTTCATCAGCTACTACTGCAAAGCCACGGCCTTGCTCACCTGCTCGGGCAGCTTCAATGGCGGCATTCAGAGCTAAGAGGTTAGTTTGTTCGGCAATATGGGTGATTAACTGTATGATTTGCTCAATTGATTTATTTTTTTCATTCAAATTACGAATCGTTTCTAAACCTGTTTGTGCTGATAATTTAACCAAATCCATAGCAGAAATGCTATCTGCTAAGTTCTCATATCCCTTTTTCGTAAGTCGAGCTGATTCTTGAATAGTAGTCATCATTTCTTCTAAAGAGTTAGCTACTTGATCAGCTACATCCCTAACTTGCTGACTGGCTAGATGATTTTCTTGTGAAGCAACAGTTAATTGTTCTGCTTCCTCAGCAATGTTATCTATCTTCGTTGCAACCATTTCGGCTGAATGACCTGTAGCTTGAGAGCTATGACGCAGTACTTCAGCTACACTGTTAAGCTCTTTACTCGCTGAATTAATTGTCCCCATAATTCGTCTGAGCTCATTCAACATCGTGTTATAAGCTTGTACCATTTGTCCTATCTCATCTTCTGAGACATTGTTGCCACTGCTCTGAGAGCGTAGATCTCTTTCTTTAGTCGCTTTAGTCATGTAATTAGAAAGAGATAGGATTGTTGAAACAATAGTCTGTCTCAGGATAATAATCCATATGGAGGTTCCAATTAAGCCAAGTACAAGTAAGCTTATAATAGCTTCTGTTAAAACAGTAGCCAGAAAAGCTTGGTCTACAAGTGGCGCCAATCGATATAAAATAAGACCAAAAGAGGTAACAAAGATGGGAAGTACCACACCTACAGTTAAAAAAATTAGCTTCATTAAAATACTTCTAGTAATAAGCTTCAAGGGATACCCCCCCCTCTTGTCTAAAGAATCTCTAAATTACCCTGCTAAAACTTTATTATTTCTACCAAAGAAATGCTCCCATACTTCAAAAGCTAGCTCTTCTTCCTCATCGCCATTAATTTGTTGGCATCGTAATGGACAACGTTTCTTGATCCCTTCGATAAAAAACTCAATTTGATCAAGGGGAAAGTCTTTTGCTTGTCGTGTTGATTTTTTTTCTCCATAATCAAAAACTATATAACAGTCTATCATGTCGTTTTCTTTTATTTTAGAGAAAAAGTGAAGACTTTCTAGTCCTTCTTTTGTTCCATCATTAAGGGCTATAATAATTCTATAAGGTCTTTCTCCTGTCTTCAATGTCCATTCTTCCACTTAGAGCCCATCCTTTCCACAGCGGTAACTTATTCATTTTTTCGACAGTGCTTTCCTATTATCCTCTTTAATCAACTTCTAAGCGAAGATCTTCGACAAGCACTTTTATTCTTTTTTTATTCTATGTCTCTACTGTAAAAAGCATGTCTCTATGATCAGGGATTTTCAAGGGCGACCGTAAGGTTCCATCGCCCATCGATGATATCTGGCGAGTGCGTTGCAATTAAAATGGTCATCTTGCGCAAAGTCATAATATCGTAAAGGTCTTCTACGAATTGACCTTGCCAACCAATGTGCAGTGATAATTCAGGCTCATCTAATAAAACAATTTCTCCAGGTTCTGTTTGAAACAAAAGTTGATAATACATAACTAGGATGTGCTGTTCGCCAGATGAAAGTTCATCTACTTCTAGCTTCTTTTTTCGATTGTTTACATAAATAACAAAACCTTGATCTCGTTGAATAACTAGTTCCTTGTTCAAAAACTTCTTGTTAACTAACTCTAGTAAGAGATTAAGCCTTTCCTCTAAATCATCAAAGTATTTTAATTTTCTTTCTGTATCTTCAATATATAGAGATAAAAGCCTACAAGTAAATTCATCAAGGTTGTCTATCGAAAAATTCTGATCTTCCGTTATTTGATCGATAAGCCCTACTCGAGCTAAGCGTGCTCTTTTAAATTCTAATTCCTTAAGCTTTTTCTCAATTTGTTCTTTGGAAGAAAGGCTAAGCTTTTCTTGTTCCTTTCTTGCACTTAAGAGCCTTTCCGGAAAAGTTCTATCCATTTCATGACTATAAGCAGACCACTGTGCTAGCTTAGACTGAATGGATAAGACAAGTTCATTAGAAAAATGCCGCACGGCAGATTGATACTTTTCTCTATTCTGCCGCTTGTTTTTACTTTGCAGTGGTGAAGTTTGCAAAAGTCGATGGGCACCAATAAAATGAACGGAGATTTTTTTTCTAATTGTTTTTAACCAATCTGGCCAATCATATTCTGGCGCCAAAGGTAAAAAAGTGCCATATAGCTTAATTACATCATGGTAATCTAATATTTCTCCAGTTTCTGTGTGCTCCCAAAGTTCTGGTCCTACTCTTTCTAGAAAAGGTAATAGCTCTTCCAAGACAGTTATAGAGTAACGTTTCGTAAGACGAAGTTTTGGTTGGAAAATCTGACTTTCCCCGTCAACCTTATGATACTCGTAGCTTATTCGTTCTACTTGTGTTTCATCGACAATATTTCTGCTTCTTCTCTCTTTTATAATTTCTAATCTGGATTGATCAGAAAAAAAGACATCTACTTTACGAAAAGGGATTCTTTTTAATTCGAAAAGTCGACCATTAAAGATATGATCAATTAGCTTAAGCATGGTTGTTTTTCCGAAACCATTAGGTGCATGTAAAATCGTAATGCCTTCTAGATGTAAATTGAATTCATGACTACTTTGATCAAATAATCCTTCTATCCTAATCTTGATAATCTTAAACACTAACTTCACTCCAATACATTATCTAGCTCTATATCATCCAGCATTAGCCATTACTTTTCTTTGCTTTAATATTGCAAAAGGTTCATTTTTTGCTTCCCATTGAGAAATCAAGAAATAAAGCTCCGTTTCTCTAAAGTCATCAAAAGTATAAGCTAGTCTAAGACTTCCTTCTAAGGTATTAGCTGTTAATTTCTTAGCATTATAGGCACCAAAAAAATTCAAAAGTCCAAGTAATAATATGCGTACCGCATCATGACCAGAGCAGACCATCCAAGGGTTATATTTTCTCTCTTTGTACTCTCTCAGCCAGGTATCTAAAAGCTCTTCTTCTACGGGAACTGGCCTTTTAGAGTTTTTGAGCACATATTTCAACATTAAGTCTTCATCAACTTCTAATGTTCTTTCACAGATAAAAGCAGAAAAGTCTAAATTTTCAAAGCGAAATGCTAGCTTTTTCTCTAAAGAGCACCAGCGTAGGTAACCAACAGTTGCTGCAGATCCAGCAATAATATCTACTAATCTTTTTTCACTTTTTTGCTCTAAATGATTTATTTTTTTCTCGTCTCCATATTCAACTAATACATTGTCTAAAGCAGAAGAATTGAGGAGTAATGTCTCTAGATCATGCGAATCGGTGTAAAAAAGATTAGGGTTTCTCTTCTCCTCTTTCTGCTGATAATCGTAGTCCAGATCAACAATGGCTAAAAAACCAATAAATTTTTCTTCTTCAAGTCTGGTTAGTGCTCCTAATATGTTTTGCTTGTTTTCTCCTACTATGATGTGACAGCTTTGCTTATTCATAAATTTGCCGTAAAGTCGTGCATCAGAAACACCTTCTACTATTAAAAAGGCTGTTTTCTTATAAAGTGACCTAAGCATTTTAAGTTTTGTAACCAATCTAGTAGCGTTAAGATATTCTCTCATTATTAAAGCCTCCTAATGCGGAAAAAGCTTACTTCTATTCTACCATTATTACTTCATGCCGTGCAGAGTGGTTATTTTTTCCTGTCACTGTTCAAAGAGCTCAAAAGGTTTTATAATTTAGTAGCATAATAACCTCGTTTCCAAAGGAGGTCCTCTTTCTGTCAAATAAGTACCTCTACCTTAAAAAAACTATTGTCGTTGTAGCTCTATTGTTGCTTACTTTTCTCTGGGGTTTCTTTTCTTTCATTGCCTATGGTTCTTATAAATTCCTACGTGAAAAACCCCACTTTGCTGTTGAAGACTTTGCCGTACCGGCTACATCATTTATTTATGATAGTAATGGTGAATTGATTTATCAGTTACAAGGATCTCAAAACCGCATTCCTTTAGGTCTAGAGGAAATTCCCGTTCATTTGCGTAATGCTGTCCTTGCCGCTGAAGATATTCGTTTTTATCGACATCAAGGCTTTGATCTTCAAAGTATGGTTAGAGCACTCAAAGTAAATTTTGAATCACGTCAAATTGTTGAAGGGGCTTCTACTATTACACAACAACTTGTCCGCAATATTTATCTCACACCAGAGAAGAGTTGGCAGAGAAAAGCCCGCGAAATACATATGGCTTATCATTTAGAAAAAGAGTTTGGCAAAAATAAAGTATTAGAGCTCTACTTGAATCGGATCTATTTTGGTGAAGGTGCTTACGGAGTTGAAGCGGCCGCTCGCCGTTATTTCGGTAAGTCAGTGCAAGACTTATCTATTGCAGAGTCAGCCTTAATAGCTGGCATCCCTAAAATGCCTATCTACTATAATCCCGTAAATTCTAATGAAGCGGCTCTATTACGACGTAATACAGTTTTGCATCAAATGTATCAATATGGCTTTATTAGTTATTCACAATGGCAAGAAAGTCTTAAAGAGCCGATTGCCTTAGTAGCAGAGCCGGATAGTGAACACTACCCTTATCCCTATTTTATGGATGAAGTAATTCGAGAAGCTATTAATATACATGGAATTGATGAAGAGGCTCTTTATGGTGGCGGTCTACATATATATACGACACTTGATCAATCCATTCAGGGATTTGCTGAAGAGCTTTTCTCTAGGCCAGATCTTTTTCCTCCCGGTCACGGTACAAGACCAGTGGAAGGGGCTTTAGCAAGTATTGATCCCCTTACAGGTCATGTGAAGGCACTTGTAGGAGGACGGCATTATGCAGCGGAAGCACGACGGATCTTTAACAGAGCTACCATGATGAAAAGATCGCCAGGTTCAACGATTAAACCTCTTGCTGTCTATGGTCCCGCTCTTGAAGCAGGCTGGGAGCCTCATCAAAGACTGATCGATCAACCTCTTAGCTTCCGTGGTTACCAGCCTAAGAACTATGATGGTATTTTCCGTGGTCAACCAACAATGAATGAAGCTGTAGCTCTTTCGATTAACGTATCTGCTGTTTGGCTTTTAGATCAAATTGGTGTTAACAGAGGCTTTCAAGCTCTACAAGCTATGGGCATGCCTCTGTCAGAAGGAGATAAGCATCTAGCTTTAGCTTTAGGAGGTATGCGGGATGGTTTTTCACCTCTTGACATGGCTAAAGGCTATGCTGTATTTGCAAACGGTGGACTGACTATAGAACCACGTACAATTGTTCAAATCTATGACCAAAATAATGAAAGTCTACTATCTCCAGCAGAATCTAAAAGGCTTTTCTCAGCTGCTACAGCAAAAAAAATGACAGAACTCTTGCAGAGTGCTGTCATTTATGGAACAGGTACAGAAGCTCGGCTCAGTAGACCTGTGGCCGGAAAAACAGGTACTTCTGAACTACCGCCTCTTCCTACTTTTCAGAATGTAAAAGGCAATCGTGATGCCTGGTTCGTAGGGTATACACCGGAACTTGTAACAGCTGTATGGATGGGCTACGATCAAACTGATGCAAACCATTATTTACGCCAAATTTATGGTGGCTCATATCCGGCTAGAGTTTTCCGCCATTTTAATGAAGGTGCCTCTGCCTTTGTGGAACCTCGACAAAGTAGTTTTTTTGCAAGTCAACCGGCCTCATTTAGATCTGTAGCTTCGACAGAAGAACTAGCTGTAGAAAATCCTCCTGAAGTTATAGGAGAAAGAGTAGAGAATAGAGCAGATTTTGTAGAGATAGGAACTGAATCTGCCCTTTATGAGAGTACTAATAACGATGAGATCATGGTGAATACTCCCTTAGAGATGCCTGTAGTTATTTCCGACGATGACGTATAAAGCCACCACAGGCAATAATCTCTACTCCTCGCTTTTCCAATCCGTCCATAAGCAGGTTCATGCCTAAAGAGTCGCAAGGCATATGTCCGGCTACAATAACTCGCAAATGCATCTCTTGAGCTTTTTTTCTTTGAGCTTCTGGTAAATGCATACAGATCATGGTGCCCACGCCAGCTTTGACTAGTTCTTCGATAGACTTCTCAGGACCTGCTGTTCCACCGTTCATTTTAATGTAAAGCTTTCCTGTGCTATCTTCACTTTTTCCAGACACTACCTGTGGAACAAGACCGTATTCTGCACTTTTACGGAATTCTGGTAGTTCTAAAAGTTTTTCAATTACATCTTTTACTTTTTGTTTTTCTTTTTCTACATTTTTTTGGTCCTTAATTAGATAATCGGTGAGAAATTTTTGCACTTGATTATCAGCTGGTGAGTGGACAGCTAAAAAAGGAATATCAAGCAAACGAGCCATATCTACATTTTTTTGGTGATTTGCTGGCAACAAGGCTCTCTGAACTTCTTGAACTCTTTGATTCATTAAGGCTTCGGCAACATTAATCGGAACACCAGCCTCGTAGAGCATATCTTCTTGAACTTTCATTACTTGATAAAGCTGGATTTGTGCTCTTCCTTGAGGGTGATGAGTTATGATTAAGTCAATTGGCTTACAACATTCTCGCCACCGATCAGCTAGCAAAAATTCACTACCATCAATATCAATACCTACAAGCGCCCGAGAAACGTAACGGTTTTCTTGACCATAAAGAATTCTGCTATCACCGTAAGGATTATACCATTGTCCATCATCAGCCATAAGAAATGCTTTATCTCTAGTATTTCTTATGGCTTTCTTTTTCTCTTCTGCTAACTCTGTTAATTCTTCTCTAGATCGAAGATCAGCTTCTTTGCCTTTTTCTATAAGCCATCGATATATTTCCCCCAGTTGCATCTACTTTCCCCTTCCTTCATGAAAAAAGTGACCGGTCTAAAAAAGACCGGTCCTTTTGTTTAACTACGTAAGCGAGCCAATATATCTTCCATTTGAGAAACTTTTCTGCGCTCTTCTTCCACGATGTTAGCTACACAAGCTTCGATTAGCTTCATTTGTCTTTCATCGAACATATTGATCAAACGTTCTATGCGAATTTTTTTGTCGTTAATGCGCAAGAGGTTTACCTGGTCACCTGTTTTTAGGTTCGCAGTGTTCGCTTCGTCCGTATCAATATGCAGTTCTGTAGCTACGTTTTCAGGAGAAACACGAACGACTACGTGATCAAAAACAAGGCTTCTTGGTCCTGGAACGATTACCATGGCATAATCTTTGTGACGAAAACCTAATTCGCTAGCTTCCTGTTCTGTCATATGGATATGTCGCATGGCTACTATTAAGCCCTCTTCGAGATAAAGTTCTCCACGAGGACCGACCAATGTTAATGGTTCACTTCCATCTAAGTCGCCAGATAAACGAATTGGTGGATTCATCCCAAGCTTAATTCCATCACTCGATGTGATTTCTACTTGCGTGCGAGGACGAGGTGGACCAATGATAGCAACGTGATCCAAAACACCTTTTGGTCCTTGGATTCGCAGTCTTTCTTCACAAAGAAATTGCCCGGGTATAGACAGTTCTCTTTTGGGTTTTAATTCATAACCCTGACCAAATAAAGCTTCCAGGTGCTCCGGGCTAAGATGGATATGTCTAGCCGACACTCCTGTCGTTATGAGCACTGGCATCACTCTCCCAATAAGGATTTCCCACTCTTATTTATTCTAGCACAATAGAGGTAAAGTTGAATACCATATTCTTCCCAATGGTTCTTCATTATATAGAAAGCACGATTTGATAGAAGCTCAAATCGTGCTTTCTAGGCCAGCTTTGCTTGTAGTGTTAGCAATAGTTAGAAAATAAATTTACCAGCTTCTGTATTAATGACTCTGTAGATCTGCTCTTCTTTTCCATTTTGTGCGTTAATATAGATCAGAAACTCTTGATTACCACGGACGGCACGAAATTCCCAACAAAGTTCCTCCGAATAATTATCTTTGGCAATCAGCGCTAGCTTTGAGCCTGTAATCTCTACATTGTTAGAAACTCTTTGTCGTGCTTCATCAAGAGATAATTGTGGTTCTGGTAGATTACGATCATGATGGAAAGTCAAGTAAGCTGTTGCGTCATACCCTACTACTTCACTGTTATCCATGGCAACGCGAACTTTGATTTTGTCAGGATAGAGGCTAATGTTTTCATCTCTAGGCACAAGAGTGACAACAGCTAAGTTAGTGTATTCTTCTGCTGATTCTACTTCTAGGTTACGAATACCTAAGCCATCCATATATTCTTGAGCTACTCTACCTGCTTGATCACGAGTAATCGTAGCGTTGCCTACTGAGCGATCGCTAAGCATCCAGATTACATGTCCACCTTGCTTAGAAATATCTAAGTTAATGGCAATTCTTTCAGGATCATTTTCTGGAGAAGCGGCAATGGAATAGGCATCAATGTTGGCCTTACCTTCTCCAAGAACATGTAAGGTATGGCCTTGTAAAGCCTCTGGTCCTAAGAAAGCTTGAGCAATTTGTAAAGCCTGTTCTTGAGTAATTTGACCTGTACCCAATCCTCTAGGCTCTACTTTAATGGTACTAGAATACTGACCATCATAATCAACAGGAGAAAACTTTTGAAGTTCTTCTTCGACAAATTGGAAGTTAGCAAAAATAGGTGGTGCTTGAGCTTCTGGACCTTGACCTGCTTCTGTTGGAATTACTCTATTCCAAAGAGAGCTTAAAGCATTTTGCGGTCTTTGACCTTGTTGCATTTCCTGGCGTCTTGATTCTCTTTCCATATCAACCCAAGCTAGTTGTCCAGCATGGATCTGTTCACTCATTTTTCGCAGTTCATCACGAAGAAATACTGTTTGTCTATGCAGTTCACTAAGTTGACGAATTTCATCTGAAGTAAGAGCGTTATTCTGATCAACTTTTTCTTGGGCTAAGGTTAGGCAGTAATCACCAGTTTGGTTAACAAATTCGTTAGTTCTACTTAATAGTAATGTAGACATAGGTAACTGACCTAGATCCGTAGCCGCTTGTGAAGACTCACGCCATACATCAGTAAGTCCTAGGACAGCTTGGTTAGGCGAATTACTAACAAGAACGCGAGACATTTCAAGCTCCATATTTTCCACATGGCCTGTTAGATCCATAAAAGCTCTTTGATAGTGATTCTCCGTGGACATTCTGTAAAATCTGTTTTCTGTGTACTGATTATAGGTAGCTAAACCTAAACCAATAGTTGTGATCGCTAATATTCCTGCTAGAAAAGCAACGGAGTTTCTTGCTTTGCGTAGTGAACTCTCTTCTTTCTTTAGTTCTCTTTTTTCTTCTCTGTCATGGTCAGAAAAATCTTTGCTATCATGTAGATCAGACAAAACTATTGCACCTCTCTATAAACCAAAATTATGCTTACCTATTCTTTTCACGATCGTGCGGGTCCAGATCCATTGACTAGTTGCCGTAGCTGGATTCCAATAGTAGAGACAACCGCCTGAAGGATCCCAACCAGCTAAGGCATCGCGAGCTGCTCGGTGAGCTGAAGCGTCTTCAGGAAGTGGAATCCAGATCTGCCCATCATCTACAGCTGTGAAAGCTCTGGGCTGAAAGATGACACCATGTGCTGTATTCGGAAAAGATGGGTGTCGAATTCGATTGATAATGACAGCACCTACAGCAACTTGACCTTCATAAGGTTCACCTCTAGCTTCACCGTGAATGGCACGAGCCATCATTTGCAGATCCGATTCTTTGGGATAACCTACAGCACCTTCTTGAGCTTGTGCTACGGATACACCATCATTGAACTGAGCTTGTTGATTGAGATCCGATATCGAATCGTTCCAAAGACTCCAGCCTAGTAACCCGACTAATCCCATTACAGAAACAATAGCAAGGGTAGCCGTAAGCTTAGAGTAACTCAACTATTTTTCCCTCCCTGATTAGATGTATTTCTGCTTTATTTTTTGGCTCTCTCCACTTCCCTATACGTAAAAAAAAGAAAACCCTCCGTTTGGAGGGTTTTTACTCTAAAATATTGTATTTCATCAACTTCTGGTACAGGCCTGCCCGTGATATACCCAAAACTTGTGCCGCCTGTACTTTATTTCCTTTTGTCTTTATTAAAGCTCTTTCTATGGCATTTTTTTCAGTTTGTTCTAGTAAACTTTGCAAATTCTCAGGTTCATTTGCTACGATACTATGCTCTTCCTTAGATTCAGCTAGTTTTTGTAGATACATTGGCAAGTCTTTCAGGCTAATTGTATCTCCTTCTGCAAAGTCATAAGCTCTTTCAATCACTGTTGTTAACTCTTTTATGTTTCCTGGCCAGCCATACTTTTCCATAACTTCCAGTGCATCCTTAGAAAGAGTTTTTATACCCATGCCACGTTCTTCGTTATAACACTCTATAAAATGACTTATCAGTTCAGGAATATCTTCTAGGCGATCTCGAAGAGGTGGGATATTCAGACTGATTACTGTAAGTCTGAAGTAGAGATCTTCTCGAAAGAGTCCTTTACGAACTAAATCTTCTAGATTGCGATTAGTCGTTACGATAAGACGCAAATCGAGTGGTTCGATTTCCCTATCTCCATCTAATTGCAAACCCTTGCCCTGCAAAAGCTGTAACAGTTGATGTTGCATAGTCAGAGGCATTTCACCTATCTCATCGATAAGTAAAGTACCTCCTTGAGCCAATCTTACTTTTCCATGGATTGTTGCCGAAGAATCTAACTCTAGCTCTTGCGGTGCTGAAGTTCCACAATGTATTTGTACAAAAGGTGCTACTTTTCGATAAGATTCCAAATGAATAGCATGAGCTAATAAACGTTTGCCAGTTCCACTTTCCCCTCGAATTAATACAGGTGTTGAAGTTTTCGCTACTCGTCTAACCGTTTCTTTCAGCATTTCAATGGAATAGCTCTGTCCGACGAGAGAATCTAAGGTATACTTTGCACCACGAAACTTTTGCAGTTCGTCTTTATAGTAGGCTAGTTCATTTTTGAGCCGATTCATCTTCTGGGCCAAGGCATTTAGTTCATGTATATTCTTAAACATGATTTTACCAACAGCACCCACAACTTTACCTTCTTTGAAGATGGGGATGCGCATGGCAATAAAGTCTTGATTTCCTGTGCGCTGTAACTCACCGACTTCAGCCTGTCCTGTTTCTAATACTACATGAAGACGTGTGTTTTCTATTACTTCTTTTACAGGCTTGCCTAATAGTTCTGATTCTTCAAAGCCGAGAAAGCGACAAAAAGCAGAATTTACCATCGTAATAATACCCTGACTATCAACCACAACAATGCCATCATAGGCATGTTCAAGAATCGTTTCTAAGGTTCTTTTTATATTTTTTACTCTGCTTAACTCTGCAATAAGTTGTTCTTTATCAAATTGCTCTTGTTCAGGAGCTAACTTAGTTACAGGAGTGTCTCCCATCAAAGGATTAGATTGACTCTTTGATGCATGCACCAGGATTCACCCCCCTTGTTAAATGGCCTAAACAAAAACACTATTCTTCAAAGTTGTACTTTCTCCTGCTCTTAAAAAAAAAAAGAAAGTATAATGACATTTTTCTTAACATAAATTCTCTAATTTCTATAAATTTATAAGTAAAGTAGTAAGTGAGAGTCTAAGTATTCCATAGGAACTTCCAAAAGTTCATCAGTTAGTCTTTCGTACTTTATAAGGTAAGGCAGTACATTAAGGATTCGTTCTTGCGGTCCACCAGGCCATAGATGACTCTGTAGTTTGTTGAAATGCTTTTTTATTTCTTGGCAGTTTTGGCGATGTCGTTGCTGTGCTTTTTTTTCTAGATAATTAATCTGCCCTATGACGCGTTCAAAATTTTCTTCTGCTAACTTACCTGTATGCAGATCCCATTTAGCTAGAGGTTCAATTATTTTTTGATAAGATTCCTGAACATCAGATCGAAGTAAGTCAAATAGCAAATCTATTGACAATTTATCTTCAGCTTTAATTGCCTGAGCCATAATATGGTCAGCGTGCTCTCGGAAGTCTTCAAAAGTACTATTATAGCGATTTAATAACTTCCCTATATAACCTTCCACAAAAGTAACGCTTAAACGTGGCAAGATAGGTGGCATCTGTTGGTTCATTAGATTGTAAATCGGTCCATAAGAGGCATAATAGGCAATCTCACCAGGACCAGCTACATAGGCAATAGTGGGAAAAATTCGATCTTGCCACAAAGGTCGCGAGATCACATTGCTTGAAAATTTTGTCGGTTCTTGCTGGAGCAACTCTATTAATTCTTGTTCATAAAAAGACACTTCTGAGTTAAGTACTTGAAAGCAAGGTACACTACTCTTATCTAGCCCAGATTCTTTTACAATTGCTTTTCTTTCACCATCATGATGATAGAACAAATAAAGCTGTTGCGCAGGCTTTTCTACTTGCGGTTCATAACCGAGTGATCGGATATGACCACAAGCATGGCTCAATTCTTTTGCTAATGAATCATGCTTTTTTATTAGCTCTTTATAAAAAGTTTTTGTTTCATCAAGTTCTTTGAAAGCTTTGTTCATGGGGTCAAAAATAACGAGACCATAAGAAGCAGTTAAGCGATGGATAAGAACAGCAAAAAAATCACTAAAGGAACTAGTTCGAGAAGAAAGTTCCATCAGAAAACGTTTCCACTCGCTTCCTTTATCATTTTGTGGTAATAAAGATGTAAAAGCATCTACAGTTTCTAACCATTTTTCTGGTAAATTAAGTTGACCAATGGGCTTTTTAGATGCTCTTTTGTCCGCAAGAGCAATAGTGTGTACTTTTTCACCTTGCGCTAGCTCTGTTTTGGACACTTCTTCAAAATCGTGATCTTCTGTGGCCATCCAAAAAAGAGGTATGACAGGCCTTCCTAAAAAATCTTGCAGTCGTTGAGCATGAGCTATCGCTGTAAAAGCTTTTAGTAGGGTAAAGTGCGGTCCTGTGAATAAGCCAGTTTGTTGACCTGTTATTACGACAAGGCTCTGACTGTGGTTAATATTTTTTGCTGCTTCTAGAGCTTTATTATCATCGCCATTAGTACCTGCTAACAAAGATAGACGATGTTGTTCTTCAACTAATATTTCAGCTACTGCATTCCGTGGTATAGAGCAATATTCGTCTATCCATTTGCTACGACGCCAGTATGATTCTAAAGAACTATAATCGTAGGGGAAAAGGGAGGCCACGTCTGCCTCCCTTTTTACATAGGCTTGTGCTAAGCCAGTAAAGAGACTGTCAACTCTCTGAAAATCCAAAAATATTCCCTTCCTTCCCAAAGTAAGGGCTTATTGCGTTACAATTACTGTCCCTGGTTCTCCTTCTATAACAAATCCAATAGGACTTGCTTCTAGAACCCCACCTTGATGAAGAGCTAATAAAACTTCTTGCACCTGTTCCTGTGGTACTGTTACAAGTAAACCACCTGAAGTTATCGCATCTGCTAAGATTAAGCCGACCTGAGGTACTAGTTGTGGTGATAGATGACAAGCTTTTTTGGCAACTTCTAAGTTGCATTTGCTACCCCCAGGCACATAGCCGGCTAAGGCATAATCCCATGCTTCTTGTATAACCGGAATATTACCTGCGTAAAGTTCTAGCGTACATTTTGAAGCTCTAGCGATCTCTAGGCTGTGCCCTAGCAGACCAAAGCCTGTAACATCGGTGCATGCACCTACATCGAAAGGTTGCAGAATCTCACAAGCTTTTTTGTTCAATGTTGACATCACTTGAATTGCTTTATCCTGGGCCGCTTCAGAGGCCTTACCATTCTTAATTGCCGTTGCTATGATGCCAATACCTAAGGGCTTGGTTAGGATAAGTACATCTCCTTGGCGTGCTCCACCATTAGTCCAAATCTTTTTGGGATTAACGATGCCTGTCACAGCAAGGCCATACTTAGGTTCTTTATCTTGTATAGAATGACCACCTAGTAAAACAGCACCAGCTTCTTGTACTTTCTCAGAACCACCTCGCAGAATTTCTCCCAAAACAGCAAGTGGTAATGTCTGTGTTGGAAAGCCAACAATGTTCATAGCCGTGAGGGGCTTTCCACCCATAGCATAAACATCAGATAGAGCATTAGCAGCAGCGATTTGTCCAAACTGATAAGGGTCATCGACAATTGGGGTAAAGAAATCTAGAGTCTGTATTAAAGCTGTCTCATCGTTAAGTTTGTAGACTCCTGCATCGTCACTGTATTCTAAACCTACGAGTATATTCGGATCTTTTGGAGCAACTGGTAAGTGACCCAGAACCTGGGCCAGGTCCGCTGGACCTATTTTGGCCGCTCAGCCAGCTTTGCTCGATAAAGCTGTTAATTGTATGAAGCTTTCAACCATTATTAGTTCCCTCCTTCTGACAACTTTCCATTTTCTCAAAGGCCAGTTGTAACATCTTGCATAGCTCTTTTTCTTCTGTCTCTCCAATGGTTCTCATATCTATACAAAAAGCTTTATCATGCAATCTTCCTATGATTGGAACTTTAAGGGCTCTAAGTGTCTCAGATAATTGATAGGTACTCTTATGATCTGATGTTATTCGTAATATCCTAGATGGTAAAGCAAGCTCTGGCAAAGAACCGCCACCGATTTGAGAATTTCCTGCTTCTACCTCAATCTTCCAAGTAGCATCAAAATCTCTTACTATCTTTGCTACTGCTTGGGCTCTTTTTTCTAGCTCATCGAGGGAGCGATAAATAGAATATAAGGTTGGTATTCCTTTTTTGGCTTTTTCTGGCTCTGCATAGAGTTTTAAGGTGGCTTCTAAGGCCGCTAAGGTCAGCTTGTCTACTCGTAATGCTCTTGTCAGTGGATGTTGGGCAATTTTATCTATTAACTTTTTGCGACCTACAATAATTCCAGCTTGTGGACCTCCAAGAAGCTTATCACCACTAAAAGTAACAACGTCTACATTGGAAGCTACCACCTTTTGTACAGTCGGTTCTCCAAAAAAGTCGCCTTGACCGCTTTGGTTGAAAAACACTCCGCTACCTAGGTCTTCAACAACAGGTATTCCTTGACTGTGAGACCACTTGACTAGCTCGCTTCGCTCTACTGATTCGGTAAAGCCGATAACTTTATAATTACTAGGATGAACTTTTAATAAAAGAGCTGTTGCTTCTGTTACAGCCTCTTGATAGTCCCTTAACTTTGTTTTATTTGTTGTTCCTACTTCTATCATTATAGCGCCACTTTGAGCCATTACATCGGGCACACGGAAAGAGCCGCCAATTTCTACAAGTTCGCCTCGTGAGATAATTACTTCTCTATTTTTGGCTAGCGAAGAAAGTACTAAGAGGATAGCTGCTGCGTTATTGTTAACTACTAAGGCATCTTCTGCTCCAGTAAGTTCCCGAAGCAAGGTGCGAACATGGTCATAGCGTTTTCCTCTCTTCCCTGATGTTATATCAAACTCTAGGTTTGAGTAGCCTTGAGCAACTTCCACAATAGCAGAAAGAGCCTCCTCTGCTAACGGTGCTCTGCCTAAATTAGTGTGTAAGATTACACCTGTTCCATTAATTACTCTGCGAAATTGTCGCTCTTTTCTCTGTAGCAAGATGTTCTTAAGGTCGCTACATATATCGTTGAGCCATTGTTCCTTATCTTGATTATTTACTTTTCCTTCTATTAGATCGCTTCTGACTTTTTCTAGATAGCCTTGTATTATTTTCACAGCTTGGCTATGGTCTATATCCTGAAGCAGCTTATCTGCGCCAATTCTTCCTAGTACTTGATGAACAGCAGGTAAATTTCTTAATCCCATACTATTATTCTCAACAGCCAAGCCGATTCTCTCCTATCTTCATAACCCTGTTAGTCATTATAACATAAGAGAAAAAAAGAATAAAAAGTCTCCCGTCAGAAATAAAGCTGACGGGAGACTTTTTAATTCCATATTGTTCTTCTTTAGATTATTATTCTGGCCTAGGTGCATCTACTGGGCAAACATCTACACAAGCACCACAGTCTATACAAGTTTCTGGATCAATGTGATACTTATCAGGACCTTCACTAATGGCATTAACAGGACATTCAGGTGCACAGGCACCGCAATTGACACAGTCATCATTGATAATATGTGTCATAAGACTCACCTCCATTGATAATGTAACCAACGGATGTCCTTGCCTATTCAGGAAAGTTCTTTAAATTCTAACCTTTATAACGTTGTACAAAAGCTTCTATTCTATCTAAAGCGGCTGTTAGATTGGCCATGGAAGAAGCATAGGAGACCCGTATAAAGCCTTCACCACTAGTGCCGAAAGCATTGCCAGGGACAACTGCAACTTGCTCTTCTTTAAGTAATTTCTCGCAAAACTCTTCACTAGTTAAGCCTGTAGCTTTTATTGAAGGGAAGGCGTAAAAAGCGCCACGAGGTGTAAAGCAATGTAATCCAATCTGGTTAAATCTACCTACCACAAAGCGACGACGCTGATCATATTCTATAAGCATACGTTCTTTTTCACTTTGGCCATTTTTTAGTGCCTCTAGTGCTGCCATTTGTCCCATTATTGGTGCACAAAGTATGGTGTACTGATGAATTTTAGTCATTTGAGCTATGAATTCGGCATGACCACAAGCATAACCTATACGCCATCCAGTCATAGCATAATTTTTTGAAAATCCATTAATTAAAATTGTTCTATCTCTCATACCAGGCAAGGCGGCAAAGCACTGGTGCTTCCCTTCATATGTCATGTCTGCATAAATTTCATCAGCTAAGACTAGTAAATCATGCTTTTCTACAAAGCGTGCAATTTCCAAAAGTTCATCACGAGCCATGATAGCACCAGTAGGGTTATTTGGATAACATAGCACAAGAAGTTTCGTTTTATCCGTAACCTTAGCTTCTAAAGCTTTGCTAGTTAACTGAAAATCATCTTCCACATAAGTAGGAACTTGTATGGGTATGCCACCTGCCATGGTTACTGTGGGAGCATAAGAAACATAGCAAGGTTCAGGTACTAAGACTTCTTCCCCTGCTACTAATAAGGCTCTCATAGCAAGATCAACAGCTTCAGAAGCACCTACGGTAACTAATGTTTCTTCTAGAGGCTCATAGGCAACTTCATAATTTTTCTCCACAAAGCTACTAATCTCTTTGCGAAGTTCAGGCATTCCAAAGTTAGAGGTATACATGGTATACCCTCGTTCTAGACCATAAAAACAGGCTTCTCGAATGTGCCAGGGAGTGACAAAATCAGGTTCGCCAACGCCTAGTGAAATAACGCCTTTGGTGTTAGCCACAAGATCAAAAAAGCGTCGAATGCCAGAAGGTGGCAGGTTCTCAATTACTGGATTGACATATTCTCTAGCTGTTCTCATGATTATGGACTCACCTTCAATCGATGATCTTCTGCTTGATCTTCAAAAATTACACCATCACTCTTGTATTTCTTTAAGACAAAATGTGTGGCTGTAGATTGCACATGCTCCAAAACAGCAAGTTTTTCTGCTACAAACAAAGCAACTTGCTTCATTGACTTCCCTTCAATAAGCACCGAGAGATCGTAACCACCTGACATTAGGCATAGGGACTTTACTTCCGGATATCGATAGATTCGTTCGGCTACTTGATCAAAACCGACATCTCTTTGGGGGACTACTTTGACATCGATCATAGCAGTAACGACTTCATCCTCTATTTTCTCCCAATTGATTAAGGCCGCATATTTTAGAATAACCCTTTCTTCTTCGAGTTCTTGAATTGCTTTTTCTACTTGCTTGCTTTCTAAGCCAAGCATTAGAGCAATTTGCTCGATAGAAAGTCTACAATCCTTCTGTAATATTTCAAGAATCCTTTTTTTCTCTGTTAGACACACAATAAACACTCCTTTTTCCTTCCTAGGTTAAAAAAAATTAAAAAAGCCCCGTCCCCACTAAGGGACGAAGGCTCTGCCAACGCGGTACCACCCTACTTATTAGTCCAAAAGACTAATCTGCTCATATCTACCTATAACGGTGGTTACCGGTTTCCCTACTTAGTAAAACTGTTCAGGTCACAGCTCTAGGGCGGCTTTCCTTACCTCTGTTAGCCCGGCTTCCACCATCTCCGGTTCGCTATCTAGCAGGTTTGATAAGTACTCTTCCCCATCATTGCTTTTCTTATTCAAATCCAATTTTATTCGTATTGTACACGGCTTGTTACAAAAGATCAAGACTTCAGCTATTTCTTAACAATAGTACCTGTACTAACGTAGTCTAGAGCGCATGATACTTCTTTTTAATCTGTTAGGACTGTGTAAGTCTGTATGAGCAATATAAACTACTTGAAGACCTAGTTGACGACAGTTGTATTCCCTGCGACCTGATCGACGAGGAGAGGAAGTACAAACAATGGCAAACCCTTTGGCAGGTACGTAAGCTGTAATACCTGTTGTACCTGGAGGGCTTCCTGCAACGATTTCGCAAGTGGGATATATTTCCTGCAAGGTTCTCATTAATATTGCTTCACTATAATCTTCTACTACTTTTTTCTCTTTTTTTAAGATTACTTTCTCTTCTTCAACAGGCTCTGGCTTTGTATCTATTTCATATTCTTCTATATCTTTCTCCCGATATTTCTCATTATCTATAGATTCTGTGGCAACTATTTCTTCAATATGTGGAGTTCTGTTTTGATTTATTAAAGCAGGTATTTGAACTTCTTGAGATCGTTCCCAATCTTTTTCTCTTCGCTCTAAACCTACTTTTACGTATTCTTCTAAAGTATTTTGAAACTCACCAAAACTTCTTAATATTTTGGGTTGCGGTAATTTTTGTTGTAATAATTGACGCAGTGTTGGCTCAACATACTCTTTTCGACCCTCTACAAGTATTTCACATAGTGTTACGAGTTGTTCCATCATTCGCGCGCCTTCTACAAATCTCTCATCACGATAGGGGCCAACCATCATACTAACTTGGCTAGCTTCATCAATAATCTGATCTAATAGACGTAAAATTTGTTGCTCTAAATGACGCTGGTCTTCCGTAATCATGAGCTTCCTCCTTTCAAGGTTCTTGCTTGTCCTACTTACTGTAAAATTTATGCAATTTGTTTTTTAGATAGACCAGTTCTAGTAATTTACTTTTTGGCATATATTCTTAGAGTGCGATTTATGATATATCAGAGGGGTGTCTGTTATGAATAAAAAGGTTGAGCTTTCTCAATTAGAACATCAGATCTTATCACGAGTAGATAGATATTTTCGTACTCGTAATATGACGATAGAAGAAAAACTTTTTTATGCTAAGTTAATTGTTACTCTTGATTTAGAGTCTGGACACTATTCGAAAGACCAAGAAAAGAGTAAACTTGAGCTTTTTTCTTCTAATGTTGATAATTTGAGAAAAAAACTTCATGATCAAGTAGGTTAGTAATCTCCCTGGATAATTAAGAAGAAAAAGCCCTCTCGGTTCAGCATAAAGCAATCGAAAGGGCTTTTCCTTTTTATAGCTTAGTTTTCATTCTTATAGCTTAGTTAAAACATAAGAAATTTCTTTCTTAAAACTAGATATTCAATAAAAAAGCCTATGCAAGCCAAAAGTACTATGCCTCCAATGAGGTAACGCTGATAAAGAACTTTCTTCTCTAAGGATTCTATAACATCTTCTTTTTCAGCTGTAAAAATCTCTATCTCCTGCTTTTGTTTTTGTAAGCTCTCAACTCGATCATCTATGGTTAATTTGTCTTCTGCAAGTTGATAAGCACTTTTTGATAAATCGAGAACTTGTAAGCTTAAGTCTCTTACTCTGAGCTCGTAGTAGGCTTCTTCTGTAATATCCTGTGTTGGTAATAGAGCATTCCAGATAACATCTCCTTCTGACTGTGCTGGCTCTGTTAGTCCAGATAAATGTGTAATAGTGTGAGCTATATCAATAGTTCTTACGGGAGGTAAAGTTACGTTCATTTTTACTTTTGGTCCTGCCATGACAAGAGGCAAAATCATTTCAGCTTCTACTTTTTTGTCTATACTTGTTCCCGGTCTTAGTAAAGCATGATCAGATGTAATGATCCACAGTGTATCTTCAAAGATGCCTTCTTCTTGAAACATGTTTAGCCATCGACCTATCTGATGATCTGTATCTGTTATTGCTTTAAGATACTCAGGGCTATCAACACCTTCTTGCTTTCCTGTTAGAGCTGGACTAGTGTATAAAACCATAGTTGCGAAAGGTTTGCTCTTTTTCCATGCTTCTAGTGCTTGATCTGTTATCTCTACATCATTCTTTTTATTATTTATTACTTTCTCATTGAAGCCTGAGGAAAGTGGTTCAACAGCACTATCATCAGTAGCTACAATCATAGTTTTTCGTCCATGACTGAGCATGACATGAAAGATTGATTCTGCAGTTAGTTTTTGCAGTGGCTTGACAAGACCGTGACGATGAGGAGTAGCACCTGTAGCTAGTGATACAAGCGCCGACGGATTGTTCGGTGGGTATACACCTATTGCTTCATCAAATTTGACACCTATTCTGGATAGATCGTGGAAGGTTGGTGTATATGTTTTTAAGTGACTATCTCTGCTAACACCTGACATGACCAGGATCATGACATGTTTTACAGGTTTTTGTGCACGTTCTTGCAGGGCCTGTTCTTGTGCCCATAGTGCGGAACTGTTTAACATGAATAATACAAGAAAAAAGACAAATATTTTTACTGCTCTACTCGTGCGAGTCCTTATCATGCTACTCGTCCCTCCTAACCCTTGTCCCGCCTTACTATGAATATATATGCGTCGTTATTCATCCTATGAATGAAAAAACCGGTGAGAGCATTGAATGCTTTCACCGGCTTACGTTAGCTATTTTCTAGTTCTTTTCTCGAACCCTTACCTCATGCCTGGGCAACCACCAGCAAGGGCTCCAGGACAGGCTGAAGGAGATGCTTTACTACTGCATCCGCCTGTATCACAGCGACTGCTTTGTGATTTGCCAACAAAAAAAGTAGTTATTTTTATTGTAGCTCCTTTGGTGCCACAGTTAGGACAAGCTACTTGATCTCGACTATGGTAGGGTGTTAATTCTGAGAAGGCATGACTGCAATTTTTACATTCAAAATCATAGGTAGGCATAAGGTCTGGCTCCTTTTATTTACCTTCTGCTTGAGCTTCTGAAGGTTCTTGAGGTTCTTGAGGTTCTTGATTTTCTTCTACTACTTGGTCAATAACTTCTACTTCTCTAATTATGCCAAGCTTCTCTTCAATAACAGCAATACGTGCTTCTAAGCCTTCAAATTCTTGACGCGTAATCAGTCCCATATCTCCACGAATACGGGAGAATTCTGTTTTTACTGTTTCAGAGAGAGCTTCCTTCTGCTCACGGCTTTTTTCTAAAACTTCTGTAACCATTTTAGAAGCTTCATCCTTGCTGAGTTCGCCTTTTTTAACGAGCTCTTCAGCTAGTTGCTCTGCTTTTTCTTTAGTGATCGTAATAGCCCCAAGACCTGCCATCATAGTTTTACGAAAAACATCTTTCATCTTTTGTACTCTCCTTTCAAACTTCCAAGGGTTGGAAGGACACAGCAATAGAGCCGGGTCCTGTATGAACAGCTATGACAGATCCTGCCGAGTGAATGGTAGGACTTGCCGCTGGGATAGCATTTTGTATCATTGCTTGCATTTCTTTGACTTCTGCCTCTGCCTTAATATGTGATAAGGCAATTCGCAAAGGTCCCATTAGCTCCCAATTCTCTTTTACATATTCAGCGATCTTACCGTAAGCTTTGCGTCGAGTGCGTATTTTATCATAAACTTCTACTTTACCCTGGTTATGTAACCAGAGCACTGGCTTGATGCTGAGTAAGCTACCAAAAAGACTTTGCGCTTTGCCTATCCGGCCTCCACGATGTAAAAATTCTAAGGAGTCTAAAAGAAGTAGCAGTTTATGCTTTTCACGCATCTCTAAGGCTTTCGATACAACTTCTTCTACAGGTAGACCAGCATCAATCAATTGACGCAAATATTCAACTTGAATTTGCAAACCACCAACGGTCGACCAAGAGTCAATAACATGAATACTTCTATCTTTTAGGGATTGAGCAGCCATTGAAGCTACTTGATAGGTACCACTTAGTCCTGATGATATGTGGATTGATAGTACTGTGCTTCCATCAATTGTTAGTCTATCATAAAGATCTTGAAATTCTGTTAATGTAGGTTGCGATGTTGTTGGTATGGGGTTTGCATGTCGAAGGTACTCAGCAAATTCATAATGATCTTTTTGAGTATCAAGATAGCTTTCATTATCATAGACAACACTTAATGAAACTACATGGACTTGTAAAGAAGCCATAGCTTCCTCGGTAAGGTAGGCCGTACTATCTGTTACAAGATGTATCGTTGACAAAAGCCTTTTCACTCCTTGATGGCCAAGCATAGCCTTCCTTACCATTATACCACTATTTGCAACTTTTTTAACCTTTGATTTTGCACTAAGGTATAACTATAAAGCTTACAGGTCATATTATAATTGCTCCGCTTTTTGGTGGATATATCTCTCCCTGCCAGCGCCTTTTAGCGCTGGATTTTTTTGCATTAAAAACCGGGCTGACCAAGGCCCGGCTAGTAGAGTTCTCCGAAATCTTAAAAACTAACAACGATAACGATGAGGATGCTGTTTTTTCTTCATCAACATAGAACCTACATACATTGCCGCAGGAATTGCCACTGCGTGAAAAGCAAACCATCCTGGTTTTCCGAATTCAAAACCGCTGTCATGAATCGCCGTTTTTCCACGGCGTTCCCACATAAAATTACCTCCTTTCATGTCCCCCTCTTAGTTATAGTGTAAGAAAGTCTTCTTAGAAATATCCTCGGATAAGGTTGGTCCTTTTAGTTTTTTTGCTCATATTCAAGACCTAAGAGTTTTAGAATATCTTCATTGACTAGGCCATCAGCTTTTAAATTGTTTTTTTCTTGTAAGTCTTTTACAGCTCTTTCCACAGCAGGACCAAATCTACCATCGCTAATGCCAATATCGTAACCTTTTTCTTTTAACTTTCTTTGGATAAATACGATATCTTGACCAGCTTGACCTATGCGATATTGATTCTTAGTTAACTTGAACGTTCTATTATCAATTACTTCCACGATAGTGCCAACGGGAATCCAAGAGTAAATCTCTCCTACATCGTCGTTAAACATTCGAAAACAGCCTTGGCTTTGGCTATGACCGATACTCCAAGGTTTGTTAGTTCCATGAATTCCATAAAGTCCCCAAGGTACATTAAAGCCCAACCAGTAGCCGCCAAAGCCTCCACCCCAACCTTTTTGTTTCTCTATGATCTTCCAGTCTCCAATTGGTGAGGGTGTTTTTGCTTTTCCTGTAGAGATCGGGTAAACCATATAAACTTCTCCATCGGAGAGAATTGAGAGCGTATGTTGTTGTATATCGGCACGAATAGATATTTTCCCAGGCGGTGGTGGTGTCACCGGCCTTGAGCCCGCCGATTGACTCACTTCCATAGGTGACTCCATTAGTGGCCATGTTTCGGCAGATACATAACCATCGACTTCAACACCTTTGGAACTTTGCAGTCTTTTTACAGCTTCTACCGTTTCGGAGTCATAGATACCATGAGCAGGACCTTCATAATAACCTAACTCTTGAAGACGTTCTTGTAGCTCTTCTACATCTGTTCCCTGCAGAGGTGGTACAGCTGGATAGAGCAATCGATCTTCTTCAAGACAAAAGATACAGTGCTCCTCGTCGTAGATAACTCTTTCTCTCCCATCTACTTGATTCCACAGTAACCACCCACCACCTAAGAGGGTTACTAACAAGAGTCCCATTAAAACCGAACGAAACTTTTTAATATGAATGGCAACAAACATAGCCGTCTCCCTTCCCCTTTAATTCTCCTTTTAGAGGTTTTACCTAAGATTATTCATACTCTTGTTCATCTACCCGTATGATGATGACAGGCTAGCAAAAAAGGGAGGAGTTTGTATTGGCTAGTCTGTTAAGAAAAGGAGGGCGAAAAAAAAGTTTTATCTACCTCAGCACATTATTTCTTCTCACCTGTACCATCATGACTTCCTGGTATTTATGGAAGCAACAGCAAATTTCTTCTTTACAATTTATTGTCTATTTCCAGGAAAGAGAAGACAAAACTGCATCAACTGAAACAATAAATTATAATCAGCTAGAAGAAAAAATTAAAAGTCAACTTTATCGCTTTGGTGGTACTTACGGTCTCTATGTTGAAGATCTTACAACGGGGAATAAGCTAGAGATTAATGCAGATAAATCTTTCCCCGCCGCCAGCGTCATTAAAGTACCTCTTGTACTCTTTCTCTATTCTTTAGCGCTTGATGACCGTGTTGATCTTGACGAAAAGATTGTCTTTGAAGAAAAAGACAGAGAAGCAGGCACGGGCATTCTCAAAACTCAAGCTGTAGGTTCTTCTTATACACTTCGTCAACTGGCACAATACACGATAGAGTACAGTGATAATAGCGCTACTAATATGATTATGCGAAGAGTTGGTAGAGAAAACTTTTACTTTTTCCTCCGCCTCATGGGTGCCGAAATAATTCCCCTAGGCCCTGGTAAGGGGAACATAATGTGTGCACGTGACGCCGGACTTTATCTCAAAGGAGTCATGGTGCTTCGCGAGCTTCATCCTGAATATGGCCAAGAAATTTTACAGCATCTTCTTAATAGTAAGTTTGAAGATCGTATCCCTGCTGGTGTTCCTCAGGGAGTTCAAGTAGCAAATAAAATTGGAACACAAGTCAATGTAATTAATGATGCAGCAATTGTCTTGTTGGAAGGCAGACCTTACATTCTAGCAGTGTTAACAAGCCATATTCATGAACAAGAAGCTGTTGGTGCAATAGCTCAGATATCTAGACTTATCTTTGAACATCATCGCCAGTATGTACCCTTAGACATTCTCAACGAAAATACTCCCGTGCAATAATCTAACTGACCTAATAAAGCACACCTTACGCTGTTATGCATACCATGTAGTGGAAACGCTTTCCACCATTTACAGAGTTATGCAGAAGGGAGTGCTATTACAATGGGTCACGCTTACGGCTTTTTCGGTGGCCTTCGGAACATCGCCGGCTTGGTTATAGCATTAATCGTTATTGGTGCCTTCTTCCCCTTTCTTTTTGACCGCCGCTGTTAATGATTGCAGATATTTATAGATTGGAAGGGAGGAGGGATTAAAGTGAGCACAGCGGGAGCATATGGCTTCTTTGGAAATGATATCGTTGCACTGGCGATCTTGATCATCATCATTGCAATCCTCGGCACATCTAGTTATCCTGTTTATCGCTAAAAGCGATAATAAACTTTTATAAAAAAGCAATCGCAGGGTCGATTGCTTTTTTTCTTTTGCTCTTTTGTCAATCCTCTGGTAATATAACTATTGAGTATTCTCTGTATAAAAGGAGACATCACTGATGAGTAGTAAGAAAAACAGTTCTATGATTTCCAAGATTCCTGGCTTTCGCTCTGGTACACCCTGGAAAATGGGTTTAGCTGGTGCTCTTTACGTCTTCGTCCTTTTTTATGCCTATCTAATAGCAACGAGTAGTTCCGAAATTAATCCACAAGATAACAGCCCTGCAACATCTGAGGAATCGTTAGCTGTAACGACACCAATTCAAGAAGAGCGACCAAGTGAACCAATTCGCACATTAGGAATTACAACAGAAGAGTTCAAAAGTAACTTCAACCAATCAGCCATTTTAGAATTTGACGATTTAAAGATTGATTCTTTTGCCATAACGGAAGGTAATGTACAAGATGTAGTGCGTTTCCCTTTCAATAATTTTTATGAAATTATGGGCACAGTCAACAAAGATGATGGGACTTTGCGTAACATATCTATTATAGGCCCAGGTGGAGACGATCTATTAGTATTCATTAATCTATTAATTGCTTCTACCGATACTAGTTTAGACAAAGAATCGCGTCAACAAATCTTAGATGAATTAGGCTTACAAGGGTCCAACTTTAACCTTTCAACTATGAAGAGCGAAGTTGTATATAATGATTACAAGTATACAGTTTCTGGAACAAAAGTTTTAGGCCTTACCTTTACGATTCAACATCGCTACGATAGATAACAAAAAACCGCTACAATCTCCTTCTTGGAGAAGTTAGCGGTTTTTTTATGTAAGCGATTTTTTTATGTATTGATATCTTAAATTAATTCTTTGAAATTACTATTTTCTGCTTGGTTTTTTATTAAAGGCCTCTTTCATTTTAAAGAAAAAAGTGCTAATAGATATAATCGGCCAACCAACAAAGAGAAGACCTTTGTATTGCGTACTTAAATCTTTCCATTTACGATCTACATCCTTATTAGCGCGCATCCAATACCAGAAAAGTGCACCTAAGAGGTAATAGATAGCAAAAAAGAGGACTAAAGTTATTACTGTGTTCACAAAGACACCACCTTTTTTTGAAAGAATAGTATTGTTCAGTCCTCAATATTCTAACATGAAACGGCCTTATAGTGTTAAATTACTCGCTTTCTTTCTAGAAATATTTAAGAAGATATCTATAAGAATCTTTATTACTTTAGTCTCTATCACCAGGTTTTACTTTCTCTGGCTTTTCTTTGTTAGATTTAACGATTTCATAGAGTAGCCAGATAGCACCACCTAGAAGGAGTAAGAGGCCAATTATACGACTATATCCAAAGACCAGAGCACCTATGAGCATTAGAATAACAGAAGCACCAATATACTTACCATTTACTTTTACCCAAAATTCATCAGAAATCATTTTTTTCACCTCAGCTATAGTTTGCCAATAGCTCATGAAAAAATATTTAGGAATTTATAGAAAGACGCAAAAAACCTTCTATAGCATTTCCGCCATAGAAGGTTTCAAAAATTCATTTTGGTGCGAAAGGAGGGACTTGAACCCTCATGGAGTTACCCACACGCCCCTCAAACGTGCGCGTCTGCCGATTCCG
>NZ_WBXO01000019.1 GCF_008933955.1 Heliorestis acidaminivorans | reverse complement strand
TACCTTTAAAGTTTGTATCAGAGAGTTTTGGTGCTAAAGTTGAATGGATCAGTAGAACAAGGACAGTGGTTATAACTACAGGAGAAGCAACTTCCGATACAGTACCAGTAAATCAAGTGATTAGCAATGTAAACGAACTGAATAGAACCGATGGCATCAACGTAACAAAAGCAAAAGTTCTAACCAATAATCCTTATAAAATGGAGATTTCAGAAGGACAAACATCAAGAGCTATTAGAGTAAAAGGTGATGATTTAGGAGGTATTGTATTGATAAAAGATGGAGAAGTTGCATTAAGAACTCAAAGGGCATCAGGAACAGGAGAAGTGGTCTATATCGTAGACAAAAATGTAGATTTTTCTCAATATGATTATCTAGGTAGTTATACATTTAGAAACGACACAATAACATTAATTCCTAACCCATTTAAGTAGAGAGGAAGGAGGGAAAAAATTGAAAAAGAAAATACTAGCAGTTTTACTTATTGCGATATTTACTCTAGTGGCAATTCCCCTAGAGTATTCCTATAGTCAAAGCAAACCAATAGAATATGAAACCCATTACTTTTTAGATACTGGTGTAGTCTTTGTTTGGAAACATTCAGATGGAAGATGGCAAAACAACCTAAAGCCTAATGATACATACAAAAGTAGCTATACATTAAACATGGGAGCTTTGCCACATGGGAAAATCAATAAAGAGGACATAGAAGTGGTTAAAGTGGAACCCTATAGCCCCAGCAAACATTCATTTGACACAGAAAATTTTAGAAGATGGTCAAGTCCTAAAGCTAAGGATCAGTTTGAATATGACGAAAACTTTTATCGTCACGCCTCCAATAATATCAATGTAGCCAACAAAAATTATGACAACAAAACAGGAAATTTAACAGTTAATTTTAAAGCAAAACTTACGCCAAGAGAAGCTCTGTATGACGTAAAGAAAACTTTAGAATACATTGGACCACAAGAAGTATACGCCTACATGGGTGGAGAACGAAATGTATCACAAGAAATTAAAAACGCTATAGAAATGTTAAAACCAAGCAACTTCGCAGCTAATGTAGAAGGATATATGTACTTTGTACCTACAGTAGTTGAATATAGAGTACCTAAAGAAAAGGAAATAGAGTATAGTGATAACTATGAATTTTCAGCTTTTCACAGGTATAGCATGACACATAAGAAAAACCCTAATGACGATAGAAAAAAGTATGAGTTTTGGATGTTTAGACCGATAGATGCAGAACCGACTTTAAGCGATGAATTTTTGGTTGAAGCGTCTAGTTGGACACACGAAAAAGGACTTAAAGAATTTCCTGCTAAGTATTATAAATTAGACAAAGACAATCCGTTTTTATTATATGACTTCCACGCTGATTATAACCCTTTAATAGCAGTTATTTACAGAAAAGGAATAGAGAATGAAAAATATAAAGACGACGAAGTATTTAAAAAACAATTTTTTAATGGATATGAAAAAGAGCATCAAGGCGAAAAATATTATCTATACGATTGGTGGATTAGACAAGCCGATGGAGAAATGATGCCTACAAAATATTTATTTGAACATTTTTCAGATGATGTTGTTCAACGATTTCTAAACTATTTTGGTTATGACGATCCTGAAGAATGGACATATAACATTAGGAATTAGATATAGGTGACAGTCTAGGCGTTAATATAGACTGTCACCTAAAAAATATTTCAAAATCCTTTCCAGAGTTTTGTATTAAATATAAATAATATAATAAAAACCTTTTTAACCCTTTTTAACCCTTTTTCGGCAGTCTAGACGTATTGTAATAGCTTGTCTACAGAACTTATATAACTACAAAAATACGGTAGAGCCACTACAAAAATACGGTAGAGCCACTACAAAAATACGGCAAAATCACTAAAATAACTACAAAAAATATTGAATGTAGTTTAACTATATAGTAAAGTATTATACATAGAGATTTAAGGGGGAAATTAGAATGAATGGAGAGAATTGGATCGTGAAATCAAATGCTCTAATAGAATGCAGAACCAGAATGACAGCACTGGAACAAAAAATAATGGTGGTACTTGCATCAGAGATAAGTCCTAACGACGAAGATTTCAAGGACTATGAATTCAGCATTAAGGAATTTGCTGAACTTACTGGAACGAATGAAAAATCAGCATATGCTCAAATACATGAATCTGCCAAAAAACTCATGCAGAAAGTTATAACTTATAGGAAAAACGGAAGAACTAGAACTGTTGCATTGTTGAGTTTTGCTGAGACGATTGAAGGTGAAGGTAAAGTTATAATGAGATTTGATAAGGCTCTTAAAAGTGAATTATTAGGCCTTAAAGAACTTTTCACGCAATACAAGACAAAAAATGTTCTAGGCATCAAAGGATCTCATGCAATAAGATTGTATGAACTTTTAAAACAGTATGAAAAAATTAAAAAAAGAGAATTTGAGGTTGATGAACTCAAGGAACTATTAGGTGTAGGAGATGGATATAATAGATTTGATAATTTTGAAAGAAGAATTTTAGCTCCTGCAAAGACTGAAATCAACGAAAAGACAGACATTTGGATTGATTGCAAAAAAATAAAAAGAGGTCGAAAAATAGCAAGATTGAAATTTGAAATAGAGCCTAAGCATTTTGAAGAAGATGAAGAGCTTTATGAAACCGAAGAAATAAAGTTAATTAGAAATAAGGCAGGATTACAAGATGAAAAGTTTAGTGGGAAACAGATTATGCAGCTATATGAAATAGCAGTTGAAAAGACCGATAGGTTTAATTTAGATCCATATAGATACATAGAATTAAATTACATATATTCTTTGAAGAAAGCAGAGAAAAATTTATATGCTTTTTTAAAAGGTGCCTTAGAAAAAGATTATGCTAAAGCTAAGATTACAATGATAGAAGAAATGTAAAGTCGAGGATATAAAATATAGACAATCGTTGTTCATCACCAAAATAAAGGATTTGCATAAAAAACATAGAAGAAATACATATAAAAATACGGTGATGGAGTTGTGATGGTGATGATGGTAGATAATGATAATGTGGTGGGAATGTGGTATTTAATAAAAGAAATCGCTAATTTAACAGGGATAGCAGAGAATACTCTGAGAAGATATGCTGATCTATTCGGAGAATTCTTCATTGTGAAAAAATATGGGCGTTCGACTAAGTACAATGAAAATTCCATAGAGTTATTCAGAAACATTTTCTCAATGTATGAAGAAGGCTATTCTACAGAGGAAATCAGAGAAAAACTAACAAAAGAAAATATGCAAATATTAGACATGCAAAGTAATTCTCACGAAATTACCACAGTACCACAACAGTTAGTAAGTACTTTGACAGGAATAGAGTCAGCGTTACAAGGTATCAAAGAAGAAATGAAAAAAGCTAATGAAAATAGAGATGAAATAGAAAAACTCAAAAATGAATTTCAAGAGTTCAGAATGCAGCAGGAACAGATCAAGGTGGAAAACGAAAAATTAATGAAGTATATAACTGAAACTAGAGAAGAAGAAAAGAAGAAGTCTATTTGGAGCAAGTTGTTTAATAAATAGTATGAGGGTACATACTTAACTAAGGCTTTATACATTGAGCTTAAAAGAAAGTGGTGAAATTTGAATGAGGGGTTTATTAAAAAAAATAGATGAGAAAAAAGCATTATTAGATAGTAAAAGACCTTTACCAACTTATACTGTTAAAAGTATCAGAGAGAATTTACTACTTGAATGGACATATAATTCTAACGCTATAGAAGGGAACACTTTGACTTTACAGGAAACAAAAGTTGTCTTAGAAGGTATTACTGTGGGTGGTAAAACTATGAGAGAACACTTGGAAGTAATTAATCATAAAGAGGCTATTTTGTATGTTGAGGAAATAGTGAATGGCAAAGAAAATCTTAATGAATGGCAAATAAAGAATATCCATAGATTAGTCTTAAAAGGAATAAGCGATGAACATGCAGGAGTATATAGAAATCAAAATGTAATGATTAGTGGAGCTCAACATACTCCACCGGATTTCATGGTTGTTCCAGATGAAATGAAAGCACTCATTGATTGGTATGAAGGTGAAGCTCAAAAACTGCATCCAGTTGAAAGGGCTGCACATCTTCATGCTATCTTTGTTGGAGTCCATCCTTTTGTAGATGGTAACGGAAGGACAGCTAGACTTTTAATGAATTTAGAACTTATGAAAAATGGATATCCTGCCACAATTATTAGAACAGAAAAAAGATTAGAGTACTACACTGCTTTAGATAAAGCACATACAACGAATGATTATGATGATTTTAGTAAATTGGTTGCAGAAGAAGTTGAGAAAAGCTTGGGTATATATTTAAAGCTTATATGATTCGATTTAATGCTATGGTTATTGAAGAAAGATTGAGGTGGGGAGAAAAGAAGGCACTTGGCTTAAAGCTAGTGCCTTCTTTTCTTTATTTGTTTAATTTTTATGAAAAGTATTTTAGTTTCATGGCCATAATGATATAATATATATAAACATATATAAACAATGTAAACATATTGTAATTACTATATTTTAATGTTTACAAAAGGAGGGTGTAAAATGTCAGATGTTACATACAGTGTTAGGATGCCGGAAGAAATCAAAGAAAAAATCAATCATCTTGTAGATGAAGCAGGTTTAAGCTCCAAAGAATTTATGCAGGAATTAATCACTACCTACGAAATTAATAAAACAAAAGAAATAGTTCCAGTCATTGAGCAAGACTTAAATGAATTACAGACCTTAACTAGAAGAATTAATAGCATCTATGTCAACATTGGTGAACGGATCAACACTATTGCCCAAGAAAAAGAAGGAAAATTTCAAGTTTTACTACAAGAAAAGGATGAAAAAATAATATCTCTTAAAGAGAAGATAACTACAGTAGAAGAAATTAACGCCATTTATAACACAGACATACATAACCTTAAAGACAAACTCTATGACTTAGAACAAGAGTCTAACGAGAAGAAAAAAAATTATGTAGAAAAGATAGAAAAATTAGAAGAGATTCTTGAAGGCAACAAAGCCCTTATAGAGGAATATAGGAGTAAAATAGATACCCTATCTGGTATTGTTGAGGAATATAAAGGGTACAAGATTGAGAACCAAGCGATAAAAAAAGAACTTGAAACCTCTCAACAATCTATAATGGCTATAGAAAAAGAGAACTTAACATTCAAAGATGCTGTTCAAGGGTTACAGACTAATATTAATGAATTAAAAGAGAAACACCAGGAAGAAATAAAGACTACAAAAGATCGTCTTGAGTTTGAATGTGAAAAGAGGGTGTTGCAGTTAGAAAGACAACATCAAGAGCAAATCCAAAGAATCAATGAAGAGTACAATAATAAGACTAAATCATTACTGATAGAATTGGAGAAGAAGGGGACAGCTGTTAAAAAGCAAAAAAAAGTTTCTTCCGAAGAAAATCCAAGTCAAATAGGCATTGATTTAGAGTAGGAAAGAAGAAAAGAAAAAGAATTTTTGGAACAAGTTATTCGGTGAAAAATATTGATATAACTGAACCAAATAACCCTATTCACAAAAAAATAATAGGGTGTAAGCCAAAAATGCCTGGTTTAGAAATAGCAGGAAAATTTTTTAGGGAGTTGAGGTGGAATATGAAAAAATATATATTTCAATTCAGTATTAACGGCCAAGTGACGATTGAAGATGACAATGAAAAAGCTGCGATGGAAAGGTTTAAGAAAATTGCAGAAGGAAAATTATTAGAAATAAGTGATGGTCATATGCTTTCGGGAAAATGTGTTGGGATATATAATGATGATGGTAGTATTCTCACGGAGTCGATAAGTTCACTAGACTATCAAAAAGTATAAAAAAAGGTGAACGGAGAGTTTACAAATCATGCTTTCGTGATATAATAAAAATGTAACATACATGATACAAAATGTGATAAGTAAGAGCAACGAAGGCTCGCAGGTAGGTCTGACTAACCTACCTGCTTTACTTTTTTGCAAAAACTAGAAAAGAGAGCTGACTAGACTCTCTTTTCCTTTTAGTAACTATGGTCGAAACCATGTTGCTACGGTAATGATTGCATTGATGAAATTGATAATGAAAACTACAGCTTCACATAGTGCAATTACGCCCGTTTTTTTCTTTTGTGATAAGTAAGACAACGAAAACTCACCTCCTTTCTTTCATGAAGGCAGTTCTATTATAACAGATTATATTCCCAAAAGGTATTCTTTGAGCAAAACATATGTTCGCATGTATTTATTTCAAAAATGTGGTAAAATAAATCTGCAAGAAAGCAGTTTGTAGGAATTTAATATGATGTGTTAGCGAAAATAGATTGAGGTGGGCAAACTACAATCTATTTTCTCTTTTTTGAATGTAAATAGGTAATCAACCAGTGGAGTTATTGAAATAACTTGCATTTTAATGTTGAATAGAGAAAAAAATAATGCTATACTTTAAGCATAGTAAAAAATAATATAACAGGTCGTTACGGATCAATAGATGCCAATGACGATAGTAAAAAGTATCAAAACCAGTAAAAATAAAATTTTAGTAAAAAAACATGATTTGTAAAAAGTCGAAAGACAGCACCACCAGTAAAAAATTTCTTTGAAAGAAATCTATTAGAAACTGGGTGAGTTCTGTCCATTTTTATTTTTTGGAAAAAAACTCAACAGTAGTAAAATTCAACAATAGTTATTTGCTATTGTTTTTTATATTTTTTGTAAAAATTCAAATTGAAAGGGGAAGTAAAAATGGCAATGGAAACAGTAACATTCATACTGCTAATGTTAACAACAATGGTGAGACGAGAGGTTGAAAAAGTAAAAAATGAAGTTATGGTAGTTTTCATCATGCTAGAAATCAAGGCGATTCTGCTAGTAAAAACTTTTTCATTGAAGCTAGATTACAACAAGAACCTGAAAAACTATGGAGAACTGATTGCTTACAAAGAATACTACCAAGAACTCCTTAAAGATTCTCCTAGCAATGATTATTTGAAGTCGAAACTAGCTTCTGTTCAATTGGAAATCCAATTAGTAAGTGGGCTTATTACAAAACAAAAATTAGAAATAGCCAGACTGAAAAAATTCAAGCTCGAAGTCATTGGAGGGATGATTGAGTGAAAAAAAATATTAATTTTGTAAAAAAGTTATTTGACGTGAGTTTTGATGATTTCTACGAAAAAGCAATTGAAGAAGGAAAAACCATAGCACGAATTAAGATCTTGGAAGCAGAATTAGAAGCTGTAGAAGATGCTCTTGCTAAGGAGAGGAAAGATATCAAGGAGCTCATCAAAAAACTAAAAGCAAGTCATTAAGAAATTCCTAGATTTTTGCAAAATGTGAAGTGCGATAGCACAAGCATTTTGCAAAAATCAGAAAAGCGTTTCTATATTAGTGATTAGTGTGTAGCACTAATATAGAGTCAGCGAATGCTGATGCTGTGTAGCGATGCTTTGTCGCTGTTGCGTAGCAACACCCGTAAGGGTTGTGACAAATTGGTGTTAAGCAGATAATGAAAAAATAGCATATCTCTGAGGTCGTCTCTATTTTTTGACGAAGGAAGAAAATAGAGACGACCTCAGAGATAGACCTCATAGCAAGATTTTGAAGGGTTTCAGAAGGCATAAGGCAAGAAAAGGACAGGAAATGAGCTCTTATGTGAGATCTTTGTAGATGGGATATTTGTGTCCAAAAACAGAAAGTACCACAGTGGTATTTTCGTGTGTAGTTTTGGCAGGCAAGATAATGAAAGTCATTGTTCTACTGTAGAATGATCCATAGAACTTTTGAAATACAGGAGGTTCAAAATGAAATACAACTGGAAGCCCACAGGTAATAACAAGGTAGATAATCTAGGCAGGCAACTAGCTAAAACAATACGGACCATGAATCAGAACAGATTTGAAACAAGGGAACGGTATATACAAACAATGCAACGCTTCATTCATCATACATCGAAAGAATTTAACCTGCAAAAATTGTCGAATATACAAGACAAGCACCTGCAAAGCTATGTCCAGTCTCTCAAAAATGAGGGCAGAGCCGACAAATATATCAAGACAGAATTATCTGCAATACGTTTTTTTCATAATCATATGCCAATAGCCAAGCATGAATTAAGCGACAGTAGGGCTTTCAATTGGTCGGTGGGACTAGGCAGTACACCGGATAACAGAGGAATAGATCGAGCATGGACAGAACGAGAAGTGCAAGGAATGAAAGATATAGCCAATAACCTAGGTAGACAAGAAATATCTAGCGTAATCGAATGTATGCGATCCACTGGAACAAGAATAGACGAAGCTATCACACTCCGAGATAGCCACCTTAGAAATGCTATCTCTACAGGAAAATTAAGCTTAACTAACACAAAAGGAGGTAGACCTAGAGAAGTACTTCTAACAGATCGTGCCAGGGATCTATTCGAGCGACAGCTTCAAGTTGTAGGTAGAGGTGAGTATGCCTTCACACCAAAAAATTATGTAGAATCCCACAAAATACACGATTTCAAGCAATCAATCCAAAATTTTTTGTATAATCATCGAGAAAAAATACAAGAAACTGGTCGTGCATCCAGCGGACACAATATAGAAGTTGGAGGTCAAAGTGCACTAACTTCTCATGGACTTCGCCATACCTTCGCCAGAGAGCAGTATTTTGAATTAAGGGATAAGGGGCTAGACAAAGAGGATGCTCGACTAGAGGTTGCTGAAATGCTAGGTCATAGTCGTGATAGCATAGCTTACGTCTATCTAGGGGGGTTAGAATAGTTTTTAGGGGTTGGATGGTGTCTAGGTAGGGTTGGTTCAAAAAACGCCTTAGAATGGAAATGTGGGCGTCTAATGACCGAAAAAATAATCGCCCTGCATTATTTCTTATATAATTCTAACTATTCCTCAAAGATGAATTTTGGGAATAGTTAAGGTTGATAATATAAAATTTATTGTAAAATAATATAAAAATAATGTAAAAATAGTTGCAAAATTATAAAATTAGTGGTAAAATAGAATAAACTAAATCAAACCAAACCAAGAGCAGGAAGGAGTCCTCTAAATGAGTAGAAAAGAATATATTATTTTTCACAAAAACGTAGTTCATCTAGCTCAAGAGATCAACAAAGCTTTTAATGATTACTGGAACCGGGAATTGACAGAAATAGAGTTGAAGGAGCTTCTTTGGAAGTGGGCCAGTACAGGGAAGTTGTTTAAGGGAGATGACTACAGTAAGTCACTGAAAAGGATTGTTGGCAAAGAAAGATTGAAAATAATGGACAAGCTGCTAGAGGGCTATCAGAAAAAAATCTAATTATATTACAAAAAAGGAAAATAAAAGTTGCCATGCTGGATGAAGGATCAGTTCATCCAGTAGCAAAAGCTACTTTACATGACAACCCGCACCTTAATAATAAATGTAAAAAGGCTAGATAGCAACTCTTATTTCCTCACAAAAATAAAAAGGGGGAAGTTGAAATGCTAAAAAGCAAAAAATGTAAAAAGAAAAAACGACAAGTAACTATCACAATGAATCCAGAAGTCATTGAGAAGGCACGACTAGGGGCAGAAAGAATGGGGTTCATGGTGAACAGCAAAGGTAACTTATCGCAGTTTTTGGAGTATGTTTCGATGCGATATTATAACGAAAAGATACAAAAATCAAAGGAGGAATAGGAATTATGAAAAAATTAAGTGTAATGATGGTGTTAGTAGTATTAGCAGTAACATTAGTAACAAGTTATAGTTTTGCAAGTCAACAAAGCGTCAAGATAATGATTGATGGACAGGAACTAAGAATACCAGTAGGAGAACCAAAAGCCTATGTAGACAAAAACAATAGAACAGTAATCCCAATCAAATTTATAGCAGAAGCACTAGGACTTGAAGTGGATTGGAATAGAAGTCAACAATTAGTGACCTTCACCGATGCAGACACAACAGTGAAGTTAAAGATAGGCGAAAGACAAGCTACAGTCAATGGCAAAACAGTATATTTTGATACACAGGCAGTAATCACACAAGCAAGAACTTTTGTACCTTTAAAGTTTGTATCAGAGAGTTTTGGTGCTAAAGTTGAATGGATCAGTAGAACAAGGACAGTGGTTATAACT
>NZ_WBXO01000018.1 GCF_008933955.1 Heliorestis acidaminivorans | reverse complement strand
TACTTAATCGACTCCGTTCGACTTGCATGTGTTAGGCATGCCGCCAGCGTTCGTCCTGAGCCAGGATCAAACTCTCCAAAAATATGGATGACAGGATGTCATTCAGTTAACCGCGGCCATGGATGGCCGTTGGCGGTTAACATCCTTTTTACTCTACTGCGCCATGGATGGCAATAGCGGTTAACATCCTTTATATCCTTATATTCCGGAGCTTTGACAAGCTCTAAATAGACTTTAATGATAACTGTTACTTCCCTCAGTTCTACATTGTCTGTTACGACAACGCAGGAGGCTAATTCAAGCAATAGTTTCAGAATTGATTGGTGTCTCTGCCTTTCGGCTTCGACGTTTCGCACGCTTGACTTTTTTTACAACTGTTTGATTTTCAAGGACCAGTTTGTTTCTCAATCATTTTCCTCAAGCTTAATTACTTGATTGAATGTACTTGATTGTCGAAAAAAAGCTTGATTGCTTTTTCTTTTCTTTGTTCCCGCCGTTTGTTGGGCGGAAGTACATATTATCATTTTTCCTATCTGCTGTCTACTGTTTCTTTTTGGTAAAAACCGTAGTCAGAAATATTAAGAAAAGAAGATAAAGGAGAATGGTGCGGTCGAGAGGACTTGAACCTCCACGGTTGCCCGCTGGAACCTAAATCCAGTGCGTCTGCCAATTCCGCCACGACCGCATATATGAGACGTGAGATATAGAATAACAACTTAATAGCATCTTGTCAAATGAAAAACTTTCCATATTTATAATTACCCCTTGATAAAGAAGAAGGCAAGCTTGTCTCTAAATCTAATTAGGGTTTAGGATGAAGAAAAGACTTGTTGGGAGATGCTATTATAGACATAAAAAGGATTTTGTTTTTGGAGGATTTATGACTGAGCTCACCATAATTTACGGTAAGGAACCTAAAAAAATGGTTCGAACTTTGTTGGAACTGCTTCAACCAGAGAAAGCTCTTCCTCTTGATTCACGCATTGCCTTAAAGCCTAATCTGGTATTAGCTAAACCTGCTACTTCTGGTGCTACCACTTCTCCAGAGATTGCGGCCGCACTGATTGAGCACTTTCAAGAAAGAGGCTATAAGAACCTTGTAATCATGGAAAGCTCTTGGGTCGGTGATAATACGAAGCGAGCTTTCCAGATCTGTGGTTATGAAGAACTGTCCAAACGTTACGATATTCCTCTTATCGATCTCAAAGATGATCGAACGATTAAAGTCACATATGAAGATATGAATTTATTGCTCTGTAAACAGGCCACAGAAGTGGATTACTTAATTAATTTGCCCGTACTGAAAGCCCATTGTCAAACTCGTTTAACCTGTTCTTTGAAAAATCTGAAAGGCTGTATTCCAGACAAAGAAAAAAGACGCTATCATTCTTTAGGCTTACATAGGCCTATAGCTTATCTTAATCAAGTTCTGCGAACCGATCTAATTATTGTTGATGGTATAATGGGAGATCTTACTTTTGAAGAAGGCGGCAACCCTGTGGAGATGGGTCGTATCATTGCAGGCTTTGATCCTGTTCTTGTTGATTCCTACGTAGCTTCCTTAATAGGCTATGAAGTATCTGACATTGAATACCTTCAGATAAGTCATCAGCTAGGAAGAGGCAACTTATATGGAACTGAAACTTCTCTTGTTGAACTAGATCAAGAAAAAAAGCCAGGCCGAACTTTGCGGCCTAGTTATCGTGTAGCACAGTTAGCTCAATACATTGAAGAAAATCAATCCTGCTCTCCTTGTTATGGTAGTTTAATCCATGCACTCGATCGTTTAGAAGAAAAAGGCGAGCTCGACCATCTTGATCTACCGCTTTGTATCGGACGCGGTTATCATGGTCAAAAAGAAAAGGGCAAGGCAATCGGCATCGGCAACTGTACGGTCCAAATGGATCAACATTTACCTGGTTGCCCTCCTAGTGCTCGTGATATTGTGCAGTTTTTACGTCAGCTTAAAAAATAAAGTAGTCCTTAAAGTCATACTATATCCTTAACTTCCTACTAGGCCTTATTTTTTCACAGCAAAAAAGAAAAAATAAAGCAAACCAAAATTGAAGTAGGAAAGGAAATAGCATGAAAAAAGAAGAAAAAACAGTAGCCCGTTGGCTATTAGAACAGCTTCACGCTTATGGTGTACGCACGATCTATGGTGTTCCTGGTGATGGCATTATCTATTTACTCGATGAGTTAGCGCGATTTGAAGGTATTAGCTTTTTTCCTACGCGCCACGAGGAATCAGCCGCTTTTATGGCTGTAGCTCATGCTAAGCTAACGGGAGAAATTGGTGTTTGTACGGCTACCGCTGGACCCGGTGCAGGACACTTAATCAATGGCTTGGCCGATGGAGCGGCTGACAATGTGCCTGTCCTAGCTATTACAGGACAAGTAGAGTCCTTCTATATCGGTACTTGGCATAAACAATATATTGATATGGTAGGTTTGCTAAATCCTGTTGCAGAGTACAGCGCTCAGCTTACTGCTCCTGAAGCTATTTTGCCTATGACAGTTTATGGTGTTAGAACGGCTATGGCACGCCAGGGTGTTAGTCACATAGCTATCCCTAAAGATCTTTTTCCAGCTCCTTGCAAAGGAACTCTTCGTTCACCTGAGCCCTATCTTCTTACTCCTAGCAAAAGTGATGAAGTAGTAATTGATGGTCTTTTACCTCTTTTACAACAAGCAAAGAAACCAGTAATTTTAGCTGGTCAAGGGACTATTGGTTATGGTGATCTGTTAAGACGCTTTGCAGAACATTATGAAGCTCCCGTGATTCATACTTTACCGGCTACTGGTGTAATCCCTCATCAACACCCTCTTGTCTTAGGAGCACTAGGTAAAGCAGGACGCGAAAGCTCTGCTGAAATTCTTTTTCAAGCTGACTTATGTATCAAAATCGGTGCAACTTGGTGGCCTAGTGGCTATGTACCTTCTAAAATTCCTGTTGTTCAAATTGATCGCCGTGCCGATAATTTAGGAGGGGCTACAGCCCTTACTTATGCTGTAGCTGGTGATGGAGAAAAAGTTTTAACAAAACTCCTATCGCGTTTACCACAGCAAGTCCGTCAGGACTGGAGAAAAAGCATAGAGGCCGCTAAAATAGCTTGGTTAAGTCGTTATAGAAGTTGTCTTAACGAAGCTTCACCTAATGAGCTTAATATATGTAACAGTAATCTTGACAGGAGCAGTAGTAATACTAATACTTCACCTATAATGCCACAGCGAATCATGGAAATCTTATCTGAAAAAATTGATCCTCAGGCCATTATTTCTGTTGATGTAGGCGATCATACTCTCTGGTTTGCTCGAAGTTTTTTTGCTAAGGAACAAAGAGTTCTTCTGTCTGGTAAATGGCGCTCTATGGGTTCGGCCCTACCTTATGCCATAGCGGCAAAAAACTTACTGCCACAAAAGCAAGTTGTCGCTTTAGTCGGCGACGGCGGCTTCTTGATGAGTCTTGGTGAAATGGTAACAGCACGACAAGAAAATTTACCGATTAAAGTTATCCTTTTTCGAAATAAAACACTGGCTACAGAAGAAAATCGTATGAAAGTCGGTTCTTTAATTCCGCTCGGTAATTCCTTCGAACCGCCTAATTTTGACGAAATGGCTCGTGCTTGTGGTTGGCAAGCATATCGCATCGATAGTGAACAAGCTCTCCAACAAGCGCTTCCAGAAGCTTTATCTTCTCCTGAGCCAACTTTGCTAGATGTGGCTACCAATAATCCTATACCACCGGGTACGAAAGTATAAAAAAAGATTAACCCCTCTAATCTGTCCCTTTTCGGTACAGTTTAGAGGGGTTTTTTGTAAACTCCTGCAACCATCTTATACAAGAAAAAAATGCTATGATGAATAACTATTTTTCCTCATACCTTTAATCAACCACTGCCTTAATAACCCTTGAATAAACAGAAGGCGAGGAAGATAATCGTGAGAGTTATTGTTCGTAGAGGAGATAGCCTATGGTACTATAGTCTGCTTTTTGATGTACCTTTTCCCTTAGTTGTTGATTCTAATCGCGGAATTGATCCCAATCGCTTGTTTGTCGGTCAAGAAATTAATGTGCCTGGTTTTATTGCTGTGCCTTATACTATAGCGCCTGGTGATACTTTTTGGCGTATTGCCCAGAGAACAGGCATTGCTTTGGATGCTCTTTATCTACTGAACCTTTTTACTAGACCTGACGCTTTACAGGTTGGTCAATCTATCAGTCTACCACAGCGGGTCACTACACCGATTGTGGTCGGACAAAGAAATTACGACTACAGAGCTATGATGGAAGACCTGCAAAGATTAAAAAATGTTTATCCTTTTATTGTAAATGAAACTATTGGTCGCTCCGTTATGGGAAAAGTTATTCCAGAGATACGTGTTGGTGTTGGTGAGACAAGAGTTCACTTCAATGGTTCTTTTCATGCTCAGGAATGGATAACTACGCCTATTTTAATGCAAACGCTTAATGAGTACTTACTTGCTTTAACAAATCGAAGACCGATTCGTGGTCGTGTAATGGCCCCTTTTTATGAAAATGTCATGCTCTCGATCGTTCCCATGGTCAATCCCGATGGTGTAGATCTTGTAATTCGTGGTGCACCGCCGGAAGAACCGTACCGTTCTTTTGTCTTGTCAGTTAATCAAGGTCGTACAGATTTCTCTAATTGGCGTGCTAATATTCGAGGTGTCGATCTAAACAATCAATACCCTGCTTTGTGGCAAAGAGAAGCGGTTCGAAAGCCACAAGCACCAGCACCTACTGACTTTCCAGGTACAGCCCCTTTGACAGAACCCGAATCAATAGCCATGGCTCAACTAGCTGAACGACGAGATTTCGATCGAGTCTTAGCTTACCACACGCAAGGAAAAGTAATTTATTGGGGCTTTCAAGGCTTAGAGCCGCCAGAATCAGAGTTGCTGGTTAACGAGTTTTTTCGTGTCAGTGGCTATGTACCGATTCGTTATGTTGACAGTTATGCTGGTTATAAAGATTGGTTTATTCAGCAATGGAGACGCCCAGGCTTTACAGTAGAGTTAGGCAGAGGAGTTAATCCTTTACCGCTTACTCAGTTTAATGAGATTTATGAGGAAAGCTTAGGAATCTTTTTAGCTAACTTGTATATGCGATAATAGAGCAAGAATCTTTAAAAACTAATATGATGTGGTTTCTATCTAATCAAAGTTCCCCAAAAGTAAGCAAAGCTTACGCCGACTATAAAGTAAATAGCAACAAAAAGCCAATTCCAACGAATTGTTACATCCCATACTTTTGCATCAACATAGTTAGAAAGTGCAATTGTAACGCCTGCAAAAGGTGAAATGATGTAGGAGAGAGAACCCCCTAAGGCCAAACAAAGCGCTAAGGTCACGTCTGAGATGGGTAAATGTAAAGCAATCAGAATTTTGCCGAACATGACAATGGTGATAAAAGGATGAATACCTACTAGTGAGGCTACAATCATTAAGAAAGGTATCAGAAAGATAGCAAAGATACCAAGACTGTTAATATAGATTTGTAACAAAGATTGGAGCTCGGTGATAAGCCCACTATGTTCAAGAGCACCAGAGAAAAGTCCCATAGCTACCAGAAAAGGACCTAGATCAACTGTTTTTAGAGCTCCATGATCCCAATATTGCTTTAACGTTCTGGTTAAAGCAGGGTTTCTAAAGTGAAGGATAGTCCAAAGGAATGTAACCAGTGCTACAGCCATGACAACTCGATTCGAGGAAGTACCAATTGCTAATTGGTCGAACAAGAAAATTAGTAGTCCTAAGCATATTAGTACAAAGACTAGAAAAAATGATTTTTTTTGAGCTTCTGAAGGGCTTACCTTTTGCTGATTATCCTCTACGGCAAGGGAATAATTTTGTGAGGATAGTTGTACTTTTCGTTCAAGGAGATAAGATATGAAAATACCCAAGATCCCTAAAAGAAAGCCAGGCAATACTATATCAGACCAGTAGACTCCTGTAGCTTGCATAACTAAGAATAGATTGATCGCACCAGGTGCCCACAAGGCGGCAAGTCCGTAACCTCTTACTGTTGCAGTGGCAACAAATCTTTGGTAATTAGATACACAGTTTTTTAAGGTATCTCCTAAGATAGCAATCATTACAGGAATAGAGCCGAACATCAAGAGACTAGTCAAAAACTGCGTCCCTGCTGTGGTGATGAGAAAAAGGCCTCTTTCCCCTTGTGAAGATTTGGTGATCCAGTAACGTACAACTCTATCATATTGACCTACAGCTATGGGAATGGCGAATAACTGCATTATAGCAACAATGGCAACAACGTTAGTTAAAGCATTAATAGAGGAAATCCAGACTTCAAAAGGTTGACCATAAAAGAGCAACAGTCCTACTCCTAAGATCAGGAAAACAAAAGTAATAATACGAAAGCCCTGTCCCATCAAGACAATGCCTGTCCCTAGGACTAGGAGTGTCGTTATAAATAAAAGAATTGTAAAATCTACAGGAACGAATGGTTTAATTAGATGTATTCCAGCTAATAGAAAAAGCGCAATTTTGCATATTGTTTTCATTCCTGATAGTCCTTTCCTGATGAAAGATTGAACAATCACGACTCCAATCCTTCTATGCAGAGAAAATGCATATTGCGCAATTATAACATGAGTTTAGTTTATTTGTTTATGCTCAGAAATATCCAAATTATCAATCCATTATAGGCTACTCTATTATAGGCAAAATAATGATTATGAAAAGTTTGCCCTTTCTAGGCTCTTACTAGACTTATATTGTTGTGTGCTATAATAATTAAATCTACTCTAGACAGTTAATTTTTCCAAATGTTGTTCAATGTTATTATAGGAGGGCTTCTCCTGTCTGATGCTATTGTAAAATTGCAAGAAACACCTATTAGGAAGCTTTTTTTCGCTTATCTTATCCCTTCTGTGTTAGGGATGTTATTAATGTCTATCAATATTGTTCTTGATGGGATCTTTGTTAGTCACGGTGTAGGTCCTCATGGTCTTGCCGGAGTTAACGTTGCATTTCCCGCTTTTTCAATCTTTTTTTCTATATCTCTATGGATTGGCATTGGCGGAGCAACTCTCTATTCTATTGCCTTAGGACAGAAAGAATTGCAGAAGGCTAGAATAGTTTTTTCCCATGCTTTTGCTCTGGCTATTTCTATTATTGGTTTATTGTTGTTCGCTAGCTTGTGGCAGATCGAAAAATTGGCCTGGTTTTTTGGTGCTAACGAGGTTATCTTGCCTTATGTAGTTGATTACTTATCTATTTTGCTGATGTTTGGTATTGTTTATGTTCTTGAAAATATCTTAAGTCTTTTTGTGCGTAATGATGGCAATCCTAATCTTGCTACAGGTGCTATAGTTATAACTTCTCTTTTTAATATATTTTTCAACTATCTTTTTATTTTACAGTTTGGTTGGGGCGTTAAAGGTGCCGCCTATGCTACCATTCTTAGCACATTTCTAGGCTTTCTAATTTTGTTAAGCCATTTTTTTCGGAAAGGTAGCCATTTAAAGTTAGTTCCTTTTAACTTTTCTCACTCTATTGGGAAAGATATATTTACTATCGGTTTCCCCAGTTTTGTCTCCGAAATTTCATTAGCAATCATTATGATTGGTTATAACATCACATTTATGAAGGTTCTCGGCGAAATCGGCGTAGCCGCTTATGCTATTGTAAATTACATTCACTTTTTTATTCTTTTATTATTTATTGGTATTGGTATTGCATTACAACCTATTGCTAGTTTTCATTACGGTGCAGGTCTTACTGAGCGCTTACAAAAGAGCTTGCGTTTTGCTTTGCAAACTGCTCTGTTAATGGGTCTTTTGGCTCTGTCTGTTGGATGGTTTTTTGCTGACCTTTTGGTGTCTTTGTTCAGTGTACCTACAGAAGAGCTTTACTCTCATACTATACATGGTATTTCCCTGTTCTTTTTAGGTTATATATTTTTAGGCTATAACCTTATCTATGCTTATTTTTATCAGTCTACTGGCAAGATCAGATTATCTATTTTGATTACCTTAAGCCGTGGTTTGGTACTTGTTTTGCTATTTTTATGGCTATTGCCTTACTTTTTTGGCCTTAATGGAATCTGGCTTGCTTTTCCTATTGCCGAAGCAATTACAGCATCTATAATCTTTCTTCTTCGCCTCTTCAACGGTTCAAAAGAAATAAATAAGTCTAGTACTTCTTAAATTCATAGTAAGCATTTATATATAAAAACATTTTTATATGTAAAAAGGAGCTTTGCTGTGGCAACAGCCTCACTTTCTTGGAAAGAAGTAATTAAAGCGGCTTACCTCGCCTCTTACCTACTTTAACGACGAAAGAGAAAAAACTGCCCCAATTTTGGAGCAGTTTCTTAAAGTATATTCCCTATTCAGTTATCAGTGGCCTTATCTTTCCCCGTATATTGACTTCTACGGGGCGCTTGGCCTCATCCCTCACTGTTATCGATGTTTTGGCGATTCCAAAAGTCATTACATGCTTCAATCATGGCTTGACCTTCTGGTGTGTCCATTTTTGCTTGCATTCTTTCTTGCATTTTGCCGTGCATTGGTCCCATCATATTTGACATCCAGCTACTTTTTTCACCTGTCATACCGTTCATCATATTGCTCATCATACAAGTTCTATCGCTAGTAGTTTCTTGGACTGTTGTTGTTTCTGCGTTAGCCGCAGAAAGTTGAAAAACGCCTGCACCTACTGCAATGCCGATAATTCCAACTGCTATAAGCTTCTTCATTACTATCGCCTCCTTAACCCATGAGCTAGATCCTAGATCTGACTCTAACGATGATTCTTAAGAACCTTGTTCATGTATAAATAGTAATAAAAAAATGTGTTGATTTAATGAAGATTTATGGTCAACAGTAATTTAATAAAAAAGTCTATGATCTCTTTCTAGGGGATCATAGACTTTTTTTGTCAAAAAATTTTGTTTGCTAAAAGCATATGTAAATTCTTGGACTATTGGTAAAGAAAATAGCCTTTTTTCTTGATATAAGCACTTTGAAGATGCTATATTTTTTGTTATCATTTTCACTATCAAGAGAGGGGAGCTTTTTTATGAGTGATACAAGTGCTAATAGAAGAATATGGGAGATAGATTTACTAAGAGGAATTGCCATAATTCTAATGGTCTTGTTTCATTTGCTTTATAATTTAAAAGAGTTTTACGGCTTTAATATCGATTACCAGAGTGGTATTATTTTCTTTATTGGAAAAGCATCTGCATTATTATTTATAATACTTACAGGTATAAGTTGTTCTTTTAGCAAGAATAACTTCCAACGAGGTTTGAAAATACTCTTCTATGCCTTTTTGATTACATTTGTAACATATCTATTTGATTCTGAGCGCTTTATCACATTTGGTATTTTGCATTTTTTAGCTATTAGCATTTTTTTGTACATATTTGTTAAGAATCTAGATATCTTCTCTTTATTTATAATAGGCTCATTGGTCATTCTAATTGGCTATATGGTTGGACAAGTTTCTATTTCTCATAATTATTTTCTTATGTTTGGTTTGACGTCCTCTAGTTATATGTCCTTTGATTATTATCCTTTGCTACCTTATTTTGGTGTTTTTCTTTATGGTGTGGCCTTGAAAAAAATACTTTACCCTTCTTATGAAAGTGTGCTTCCAATTGTTTGGAATATTAAGCCACTTGGTTACTTGGGTAGAAAATCACTATATATCTACCTAATTCATCAACCTATCTTATTAGTATTTTTAAGCTTGATGGAGCAAGTGAATTTATTATAAGTAAGCAAAATAAAAACCTTCCACAAAGTGGAAGGTTTAATCACTAATGGAGCCAGCGACAGGACTTGAACCCGCAACCTACTGATTACAAGTCAGTTGCTCTACCAGTTGAGCTACGCTGGCATTACTATAAAATTTTATGGTGGGCGATGACAGGATCGAACTGCCGACCCCCTGCTTGTAAGGCAGGTGCTCTCCCAGCTGAGCTAATCGCCCAAAATTAAGTGGTGACCCGTAGGGGATTCGAACCCCTGTTACCGCCGTGAAAGGGCGGTGTCTTAGACCACTTGACCAACGGGCCATGTAATGGTGATCCATGCTGGACTCGAACCAGCGACACCCTGATTAAAAGTCAGGTGCTCTACCAACTGAGCTAATGGATCTTATTATTAGCTTTATAGATAAAAGTGGAGGCGGCACCCAGATTCGAACTGGGGGATAAAGGTTTTGCAGACCTCTGCCTTACCACTTGGCTATGCCGCCATATTAACGAAGTTTTGATGGGGTGGCTGATGGGACTTGAACCCACGAGTGCCGGAGCCACAATCCGGTGCGTTAACCACTTCGCCACAGCCACCACATTATGGAGCGGGTGATGGGAATCGAACCCACGTAGCTAGCTTGGAAGGCTAGAGCTTTACCATTAAGCTACACCCGCATTTGTTATTAATATTGATGCTAAGTGAGAACACTACACTAGAAGCAATAAATAGGATATGAAATGGTCGGGGTGACACGACTTGAACGTGCGGCCTCCTGCTCCCAAGGCAGGCGCTCCACCAAACTGAGCTACACCCCGATATATATCTTGTTCTTGTAATGGCGGAGAGAGAGGGATTCGAACCCTCGAGACGGTTTTGCCGCCTACACGATTTCCAATCGTGCGCCTTCGACCAACTCGGCCATCTCTCCAGAGAGATTGGTTGCGGGGACAGGACTTGAACCTGTGGCCTTCGGGTTATGAGCCCGACGAGCTACCAACTGCTCCACCCCGCGTCATTATGGCTCCTCGAGTAGGACTCGAACCTACAACCTACCGGTTAACAGCCGGTTGCTCTACCGATTGAGCTATCGAGGAATATT
>NZ_WBXO01000026.1 GCF_008933955.1 Heliorestis acidaminivorans | reverse complement strand
TGTATTTGTCAATTCAAAATTCCCCTATATACTAATTGAAATTTCCCCTAGGGGAGTAAAAAATTATTGCTCTTCAAGCCATCGTTTGGTTTCCTTTAGTCTATAAGAATTGCCATTCATATTAACTATGTAGGATTTATGAGTCAACCTATCTATCATAGCAGCTGTCATAACTGGATCTTTAAATATTTCATCCCACCTTTCAAAGGAAAGGTTGGTGGTAATAATGGTTGATTTTCTACCCGCCCTTAAAGATAAGTATGTAAAAAGTAGCTCAGAAGCTTCTTTATCAAAGGAGATATACCCTAGCTCATCGGCTATGATTAAATCATATTTTTCAAACCTTTTTTCAAAGGCTCGAAGAGTCTTTTCTGACCTACTTTCCTTTAATTCATTCACCAGTAGGGGAATGGTGGTAAACAGCACTTTATAGCCTGCATTACAGGCTTTTATGCCTAAACCAATAGCCATGTGGGTCTTCCCCGTACCTGGATTGCCTGCCAGGATAATATTTTGACCTGTTTCAATAAACTCAAGGGTCGAGAACACATTTACTTTATTTCTTGCATCTTCTGGTAAATCTTCTATGATTAAATCTTCAAGGTATTTTTTATACGGAAACCTTGCACTTCTAATCCTACTTTTCCTTCCATTGTCTTTTCTAAGGTCGTATTCATTTTCTAAAAGGTCATAAAGAAAAGCATCATAGGTTTTGCTATTCTTATTGGCTTCGGTAAGCTCTTCTTTAAAATACCTTAGCATGTAGGGTAGTTTAAGTTCTTTTGCAAACAAGGTTATTTTTTCATAGATTTCTTTTTGGTTCATATGATTTTAGCCTCCTTGTGAAAGGCTACACATGAACCTTTAAGAAGATTACCGTAATGACTTAATATTAATTTTGAGTGTTCTTCTATTTGAGTAGCCCTTTCTTGATGGATGATTTTTTCTTCGTCTTTATTTCTATTACATAGCATCTTTATTTTCTCTGTATTAATCCCAATGGGGCTGAGCTTTTCTAACTCTTTAATGACACTTTCAACTTTTTCTAATCCTTTTTGACCAATTAATTCAAGAAGGTCTATGAAATCCTTAGGATTTTCTGTATAATATTTATTGTATATGGTTTGAAGCGTGGGGTTCATTTGTCGCATGGCTGTGCTGGAATGAAGTGACCCAGGCTTCTTTTTTATGGTTTTTATGTAATGCTCTATCTTGATATTCCAGGTATGGGTACCATAATTTCTGTTATGCTGTGCTATGAGCTTGTTGTGATGGTAAACAAAGATTGTTTCTGGATATATTTTTACAAAGACGAATTTACCCACTAGATCATCGGGAACAGAGTATTTGTTTTCATCAATGCTTATGACAGAATATTTATTAACCCTAAGCTCTGTCGTTCTAGCTGTATCATAACTAGGCATCAATTCAAGAAGATATGGCTTTTCTTCCTCAAGGATATCTCTAGGACTTTTACCATCGTTGTACTCTGTTATGCGATCATTCAGTTTAACTAGTACTTCCTGAAGATATTCATTGGCTTCATCAAGGTTCTTAAAGGTGTCTCTTTTGCTAAAAACCTTTCTTCTTATGTACTCGATGCTTCTTTCCACATGTCCCTTTTCATTACCGCTACAGGCATTACAAAACCTATACCTAAACCCGTAATACAAAGATAATTTCAAAAGATCTTCTGTGGGGTCCTTCTCTGTTTTACTGACAAACCTTTTTACAGCTACCTTCATATTGTCATAAACAACAGTTTGATAAACCCCCTCAACTTGGTTAAAAAACTTTACATGAACATCTAGAAAGTGCTCCATCCTTTGATTATGATACAACCTAGCATAGCGATAATTGCCTTTAGCACTGGCGAAGGCTGCCATTTGTAGGCTTTTAGGCTTGCCATCTATGATAAGATTTACATAACCCCAATCAAACTCACATACTTCCCCTAGTTGATACTCTTGCCTTATGTAGGCTTCTTTGGTCTGCTTACAATTCTCTCTAATGTAGGTACATACTGTCGGATAGCTTATATCATAACCTTCTTCAATTAAAGCTTCATAAATATCAATCTTTTTCTTCTGTTGTTTACTCCTTCCTGTAGCTTTCTTTATCTCATTTTCCTTGAGGAAAAAATGAATCCTCTCTATTATCTCATCTGTTAGCTTTCTTCTAATCCTATTGCTACTATCATACTTTGGTGCTGAGATAATATCTGCTATTAGTTCCTTATCTTCCTCTTGAGAGTTGAGTAGTTGTCTTTTCTTTTTTTCATACTCCCTAATGTATTTTCTGATGGTTTTTCTATCAATTCCAGTTCTCCTATGAATCTCCCACTGGGACTTCCCTTCCCTGAAATGCGATAGAATTATTTCTTGTTTTTCCACTAAACTAATCATCCCCTTAGCCCCCCTATGAAGTCTCATAGGGTTATTTTATATTTCCTCTAGGGGAATTTTCAACTATTCTACTAGGGTATTTTTAGATTATCATAAACA
>NZ_WBXO01000038.1 GCF_008933955.1 Heliorestis acidaminivorans | reverse complement strand
CCACCATGTATTTGCCTCGATAGCTCAGTCGGTAGAGCAGAGGACTGAAAATCCTCGTGTCGGTGGTTCGATTCCGCCTCGAGGCACCATCTTATCGGAGGGATTCCCGAGTGGCCAAAGGGAGCAGACTGTAAATCTGCCGCGTAAGCTTCGAAGGTTCGAATCCTTCTCCCTCCACCATTGTTGGGGTGTAGCCAAGTGGTAAGGCAGCGGACTTTGACTCCGCCATTCGTTGGTTCGAATCCAGCCTCCCCAGCCATTTAGGATCCATTAGCTCAGTTGGTAGAGCACCTGACTTTTAATCAGGGTGTCGCTGGTTCGAGTCCAGCATGGATCACCATGTTAAGGCCCGTTGGTCAAGTGGTCTAAGACACCGCCCTTTCACGGCGGTTACAGGGGTTCGAATCCCCTACGGGTCACCATTTTTATTGGGCGATTAGCTCAGCTGGGAGAGCACCTGCCTTACAAGCAGGGGGTCGGCAGTTCGATCCTGTCATCGCCCACCATACAATTGGAGCTGTGGTGTAGAGGCCTAACATGCCTGCCTGTCACGCAGGAGACCGCGGGTTCGAATCCCGTCAGCTCCGCCATTTCATTTGGAGTGGTACTCAAGCGGCTGAAGAGGACGGTTTGCTAAACCGTTAGTGGGCGTAAGTCCAGCGAGGGTTCAAATCCCTCCCACTCCGCCA
>NZ_WBXO01000017.1 GCF_008933955.1 Heliorestis acidaminivorans | reverse complement strand
ACCGCAGAGACGCAGAGTGTACAGAGGACTAATTTATTAATAAATTAGTCCTCTGTACACTCTGCGTCTCTGCGGTTTTTCTTTATTTAAAGCAATCTGCGTCTTTCTCCTTTTCCTGATCGTTCCTTTATTTTCTTGCTAAAAACAAAAAGGATATAAGGCTTTTATGTCGAAGACTCTCCTGATGTGGAGGTTGAAACAAATGATACAGATGTTCAACGTCTCGAAAACGTACTCTAACGGGGTAAAAGCGCTTTTAGATGTAAGCGTGCGCATACAAAAAGGAAGTTTTGTTTTTCTCGTTGGCCCTTCTGGTGCTGGCAAATCTACTTTTATAAAGCTTCTTTTTCGAGAAGAGAGACCTTCAGGGGGCCAAATTATTTTTAACGGGCGCTCTCTTATTCGCATGCGTGACAAAGACGTACCTCATTTGCGTCGTCAGATGGGTGTAGTATTTCAGGATTTTCGTCTATTACCAAAGAAGACAGTTTTTGAAAACGTAGCTTTTGCTATGGAAGTAGTTGAAGGACCCGTCAAAAAAATTCGTCAACGAGTACCGCAAGTTTTAGACATGGTTGGCTTGGGAAGTAAAGCTAATTTGTACCCTCACCAGCTTTCTGGTGGAGAACAGCAAAGGGTCTCCATTGCCCGAGCTATTGTTAATGATCCCATGCTAATTATTGCTGATGAACCAACAGGGAACTTAGACCCTGAAACAGCCAAAGAAATTATGGATCTTCTACTTGATATTAATCGACGCGGCACGACAATCATCATGGCCACCCATGCTCGAGATATTGTAGATTCTATGCGACAAAGAGTAATAGCTATCGAAGGTGGCCGCGTAGTAAGAGATGAAGAACGCGGAAGCTACGAAAAGGAGAAAGACACGGAAACATGAAAATTCGGACAGTTGCATATATTTTCCGGGAAGCTTTCCGTTCTATGTGGCAGAACAGTTGGATGAGTATTGCTTCCGTATCAACTGTTGCCGTATCCTTGCTCATTCTGGGCTTATCGCTTGTCCTCGTCATGAACTCTAATCATCTGGCAGACACCATTGAATCCGAATTGGAAATAGCTGTATTTATGCAAACTGACGCTGATGCTAGAGAAGTTCAACGAGTTGGCGAAAGGATTGGCAATCACGATAAAGTAAGTGAAGTAATATTCGTCCCCAAAGAAGAAGGACTAGCCAACATGCGTCGCACTTTAGGCGATCAAAGTGATTACTTTCGCGCTTTAGGTAATGAAAATCCCCTGCCTGATATGTATCGCGTCAAAGCTTCCAATCCCAATGATGTAGCACCTCTAGCGTCAGAACTAGAAGGAATCTCAAGCGTAGAAAAAGTTCGCTATGGTCATGGTGTGGTCGAACAAATCTTAAGCCTCACCTACTGGGTACGTATGGGCGGCATAGCTGTTATGGGACTTATTGGAGCGGCCGCTGTTTTTCTAATCTCGACAACGATTCGTTTAACCGTTTTTGCACGACAGAAAGAAATAACGATTATGAAGTACGTCGGTGCAACGAACTGGTTTATTCGCTGGCCTTTTTTGCTGGAAGGTATGTTTTTAGGTTTTTTCGGCTCAGTAATTGCCGTTTCATTCCTTTTCTTTACCTATACGAATGTTATTACTTACGTTCAATCTTATATTCCCTTTGTTCCACTGAGAAGCGATACAGATTTTCTTGTTACGATTTCTCAGATTCTACTAGCCACAGGCGTCTTTATTGGTGCTTTAGGTAGTACCATATCATTGCGTAAATTCTTGAAAGTATAACTTCTCTTCAGATTTCTCATTGAACTGAAGGAGCGATGACATCAAAATGAATGGGATGGAAAAAGATATAAAAGATATCAATAGAGAATCTAAAAAAAATAGTGAAGCCCCGAGGACTTTTTCCCGTCGTCTTGTGGCGGCTCTAGTGGGGACAGCCTTGTTTTCTACACTTCTTCTTCCCGGATTAGGCACAGAGCCATATGGTATAGCCATGGCCGATGAGTTAACCAAAGCTCGCCAAGATCATAATCAAGTACAACAACAAATAAATAATACTCGTCGAGAGCTTGAGCAACGAAAGCGGGAAGAGCGGACAATTCTCGGTCGCTTAGATATTGTAAAAAGAGAGATAAGCCAGACTGAAAGAGCCATTTATGAACTGGGACGGCAAATGGATGTTGTAGAAAAACAAATTGGTCAGGCCCAGAAAGAACTAGAAGAGGCTCAGAAAAGGCATGATGAACAGCTAGAATTATTAAAAATGCGTATGCGAGATATGTACATAAATGGAAACGTCTCTTACGTAGAAGTTTTGCTCGAAGCTACTCATATTGTTGACTTCTTAACGCGCCTCGATCTGATGGAGAAAATTGTAGAGCAAGACGCCAAGTTAATCCGTCAGATTGAAGCAGAAGAGCGAGCTATTGCGGCTCATAAAGCCAATCTAGAAGTGCGCAAAAATGAGCTAAGTGAACTGAAACAGAATGCCGAAGCAGAAAGAAGACGACTGAACGAACAGAGCCAAGAGCACCAACAGCTTCTAGAAGAGGTAACATCACAAAAAGAAGTTGTGGAACAGATGCTTGACGACTTAGAAAGAACGTCAAGACAGCTAGAAAGCATGATTCGCAACTTACAACTACAGCAAAACCGTGCCGCTATGGGTACTGGCCCCATGGCGTTCCCACTGCCTCAAAACGCTCGAGTAACTTCACCTTATGGAGGACGCATTCACCCTGTATTGAAGACGTCGCGCTTCCACACAGGGGTAGACTTCGCCGCTTCAACAGGTACACCTATCTTAGCTTCTCAGACAGGCATTGTTATTTTTGCTGGCAGTAGCGGAGGCTACGGTAATACAGTAATCCTAGATCATGGTGGCGGTACATCAACCTTATATGCTCATATGTCTGTCATAGGTGTTCGAGAAGGTCAGACAGTGCAAAAAGGAGAACGAATTGGAGCTGTGGGCTCAACAGGTTGGAGTACAGGTCCACACTTACATTTTGAAGTAAGACAAAATGGGCAACACGTCAATCCCATGCCCTATATAGGTCGTTAGAAAGGAGAATACAAAACTCCTACAATGCGTATAGAAGTAGGAGGGAAGGAAATCCGAATTAAGGTGGTTGAAGTTATTGACTGGACGTCGTAGCGGTCTTACCATTGCGGCCGCCATAATTGTTGCGATCAGTGTCCTTGTTACAGCAATGCTAACAGTGGCATTGATAACAAATTATCAGCATTTAGGCAGACTGGCCAAAGTGGTACATTTGGTAAACCGCGAATACTTAGAACCTGTCCCTTTTTCAACGCTTGTCGATGGTGCCATGAAAGGTATCGTCGGTTCATTAAACGATCCTTATTCAAGCTATTTAGATGCAGACCAATACAAACAGCTCTTTGAACAGATTCAAGGAAGCTTCACAGGTATCGGTGTCTATGTAAGCAAAAGAGATGTAAATAAACTAGTTGTAGTCTCTCCTATCAAAGGAGGACCTGCCGAGAGAGCAGGCTTACGTGCAGGTGACGTGATTGTAAAAGTCGATGGTGTTGATGTAGCTGAACTAGATGTTGATGTAGCCGTATCCAAAATCAAAGGGCCAGAAGGCTCAGAAGTTCAGTTGACCATCTTCCGTGAAGGAGGTCAAGGCTTCCAAGAGTTCACAATCGTTCGGGAAGAAGTGCATATCCCCGTAGTTACAGCAGAGCTTGCTGAGCAAGACAAGCGCATCGGTATTATACAAATTAGCCAGTTCAATAAAATAGCGGCCAGTGAGGTAGATAGAGCCTTAACGAGGTTCCAGCAAGAAGGTGTCAAAGGGATTGTACTAGACTTGCGCGATAATCCTGGTGGAGAACTAGAATCATCGGTAGACATTGCCTCACACTTTATCCCTACTGGACCTGTTGTGCATATCGTGGACCGTTCTGATGGTACAGAAACAGCTTATAGCACTCGTGACTATATAGGTCTGCCTCTGGTCATCCTGATTAATGGAGGCTCAGCCAGTGCTTCTGAAATCGTGGCTGGTGCTGTTAAAGACAATGGAACGGGCACATTAGTAGGGACAAAAACCTTTGGTAAGGGTATTGTGCAGATGGTAATGCAACTAGACGGTGGTGCTGCCTTAAAGCTTACGACAGCAAAGTACCTCACGCCTCATGAAAATGATATCCACAAGCTTGGTATCGAACCTGATGTAGAAGTAGAAATCGCTAACAGAACAGACGCTCATTATCTAGTAGAAAAACAAGATGAGAATGAAGATGTTCAGCTAATCAAAGCTCTAGAGATTATACAAGGAAAGATACAATAACTTTTTGCTAAGCAATTAGACATATAAGTTAGATAAGTAAAGATTCTTAATTCAAAAATAGGCAGGTTGTCTAATATGGAAGCCTTTAACCTGTGGAATATGCTCCAACTGATTTTTCAGGGTATTTGGTTGCTGGTTGCCCAGCCCTTCCAATACCCTTCTTTGTTTTGGCTAATCGTTATACTCATAGCTTTACAATACCGTCGCATGGCCAAAATGAAAGCAGAACTATTTCGGATAGAGCAAGAAAGCTCTTGGCGTCCTATCTTGGTAGCCATTGCATTTGGGATTTTTGGCGGCATGATTGGCTCTTTTTTGCTTATTTTCTTTGGTATAACTATTACTGAAGCAGGCTTTCTCTATCTCTGGCCTATAGCATTACTGCTTATGTTAATCAACACACGCTATCTCTGCTTTGCTTATGCAGGTGGTGTGCTCTCCTTAGCGGCCATTATCTTAGGGTGGGAAGCGATCAGCGTAGCCCAAATTATGGGACTAGTGGCTATACTGCACATGGTAGAAGCTTTGTTAATCTACTTTACAGGTCATCGAAGTTCTGTACCTGTCTACATTTCTCATCAAAAAGGCATGACTGTTGGGGGCTATAATTTACAAAGCTTTTGGCCCATACCGCTTATGGTTTTGACTGTAGTAGCTATACCAGAAGAAAGTAGCTTAGCTACCTCAGGTATGGCTATGCCAGGTTGGTGGCCTTTAATTGAGCCGCCAGCGATGGAACCAGCTGTAGGACAGATGCTTCTTTTTGTACCATTGCCGATTGTAGCCGCTCTAGGTTATGGTGATTTAGCTGTTACGAGACCTCCGCGAGAGCACTCGCGGCTATCAGCTTTTTTACTAGGGCTATATAGCCTTATTTTACTGGGACTTGCTCTACTAGCTTCTTTTCAACCTTCGCTGGCTATTTTAGCCGCCTTATTTGGCCCACTTGGTCATGAAGCTCTTATTCTATGGACACAACGAAGGGAACTAGGTGGAAAACCTTTCTATGTGCCTTCACCCTGGGGCTTGCGAATTCTAGGTATTGCTCAGGGCTCGCCAGCAGAAAAGCTAGGTCTACAAACAGGCGATGTTGTCAGTAGGGTCAATGGTCATGATGTCAGAACTCGTAATGATCTGTCTATGGCAGCTTCTATGTCACCCCTCCATGTTGAAGTGGAGTTTTTGCCAGACGGCAAAAACGAAGGTGTATGGCGACACAAAAGCATTGAGAAGAAATGGAGCGAACCAATCGGAATCATAGCAGCACCTGATGAAGGAGAACCTGCGCAAGTAAAACTTGAAACTAGTGGAGTCATAGAGCGCTGGATAGGACGCTGGAAAAATAGAAATAGAAAAAATAGTTGAAGTAATTTAAGAATTTTTGTTAGTAGCAATGGAGGCTTGAAGCGTGGTTTCTATTACGACTAAGTCTGGCCTGACTGTTTCCTTTGATAAGGACGGCTTTCTCGTAGATACGAATATGTGGAATGAAGAAGTTGCCGAGGCAGTTGCCAGAGAAGAAGATGTAGAAGAACTGACCGAACAGCACTGGCAAGTTATTTTTTATCTCCGTAAGTATTATGAAAAATACAACATAGCTCCCATGGTTCGCAGACTATGTACAGAAACAGGCTATTCATTAAAACAGCTCTATGATCTTTTTCCAACAGGTCCAGCTAAAGGTGCTTGCAAGATAGCAGGTCTTCCAAAACCGACAGGTTGCGTATAAAAAAAAGACACAGCAAGGTGACATTATTGTCACAGCTGTGTCTTTTTTATCTTTTCTTAACTTCGCATTCCCAAATTAAAGCTTAGAACTTCTAGATTGACAGTTAAGTCTATGTTACGTACTTCTATATGGTCTGGTACATTCAAGACAACAGGTGCAAAATTGATAATGGAAGCTACGCCAGATTGAACAAGATCGTCTGCAATCGATTGTGCAGAATCTGCTGGCACAGCAATGATGCCCATTTTTACTTGCTTTTCTTGAACAACTTTGTTAAGCATATCTAAAGGGTAGATGGGCAGGTTTTCAGGTAGAGTATCAGTTCCGCTATCCTTTTCATGCTCTAATTCGTTAGGATGACTATCAAAAAGTGCAACTACATCAAAACCACGATCAAGCAGGCCTTTGTATGTAGCTAAAGCTTTGCCAAGGTGACCTGCACCGATGATGATGACTGGCCAAGACTGATTAACACAAAGTAGCTTGTCCACTTGCTCGCAAAGATCTTTGACGCGATAGCCTACTCCTCGAATACCGAACTCGCCAAAATAAGACAAATCTTTACGAACTTGAGCGGAAGGAATTCCTACTGCAACACCAATTTCATCTGAAGATATGATATCCATTCCTCTATCATTGGCTTGATTCAAAAAGCGTGAATAGAGAGAAAGGCGAACTACAGTGGGCTCTGGAATTTTTAATACTTTCATGAATATCCCTCCGCAATGTACTATCTTAACCAGATATCCTTCTATGGTTAAGTATAATATAAATTTAACTTTCCGTATAGGAAAAGTAGATAGTTTTTTCAAATAACAATAAAATACCTGGCCTAAGCATGGCCAGGTATTTTATCTTTTTCTGTTCTTTCTTTTTCATTAGTATCACCACTAGTTTTGCTATGACGCCATTTGACAAGTATGGTAGTAACTGCGATCAGGGCAAGTAAAGTGAGCCAAAAATAAGGGGTTGATAAGACAAAGAATATAACTTCTTTAAGTAAAAAAAAGAAAAAGCCAAGAAAATCGAAAAACACCATTCATCACCCTTTTCAGGTGCTACCTGTTACCCACCACCGACAGGGGGAAAGAGGGAGAGGGTGTCTCCGTCTTTTAAAGGATGATCGACTTCTTCGTTTCTTCCATTGACCATTAAGATAGCCACTTCTTCATCAGGGATAGCGAGAACAGCTAAGACTTCTTTGACTGTTGTATCATCAGGAAACTCCATTTCTTGCTTAACAAAACGATTGTCGCGAAAAGTGGCAAATAGCTTGACCAGTATTTTCATGAAAGGTCCTCCCCATTTATCAGCTTTAAGGGCATAGAGCTAAGCGACGAGACCAAAGGCAGTCAGCGCAACCAGGGCTATTATAATAACAGTCTGCGTCAGAATCTAGAACGTAATCACAGCCATTTACAAAATTACAGTCAGGGCAGGAAGGGTAGATGCCGTGACCGATTTTATAACGAAACTCCATATATTTTTGTGATGTCCAAATCTCATAGAGTGTTTTTTCCTGTAGATTGCCAAAATCATAAGCTAGGACATCTTTTTTTCTGCCGTAGACGTATTCTTGGTAAGAATGAAGATGTCGGAAACAAGGAGAGATCTGGCCCTGCCATCCAATGGCGCAGGCATAATCTTCCATGAACTGACAACGGCGCTCTGTTTTTAGTGAGAATTCTGGCTCGATTAAGGCAACTTGCCCAGAAAAGCTACGTAAACGTGCTTTGGCGAGGACGTCATCAAGATCGTCAGGCAGTGCAGGGTGATAGAGACTTTGGTCAACCATAGCAGAAGTAAAAGGCATGAGGTTGGTAAGGTGGATTTCACGAATATCATAACGTGAGGCAAGGTCAACAAGAGCTGGAAGAGAGTGATAGTTATTTCTCATAAGGACAAACTCAGAAATCAACCAGGGCCTATCCAGACGGCGACGTTTTTTTGCTTCATTAAATGCGGCAATATGGGCTAACAGTTTTTCTAGGTTGTGTCCCCTAATTTGATCATACCCTAGGGGATCAGGGCTGTCTAGGGAGATCATTAGACGAGAAACGTCGAGATCAAGAAGAGCTTCGATCTTTCTTTCATCTAATAAAGTACCGTTGGTGAAGATGGTAACTTCAAGATTCTTCTCACGAGCTTCTCGCACCCATGATAGAAAGTGGGGATGGACAAAGTTTTCGCCTATGCCACCAAAGACTATTTCGCTTAAGTGCGGAAAGTCTTTTGTTCCCTCTAAAATACTATGAAAAATTTCCTCACTCATGTCTCCTTGAGGACTTTTCATGCTTCTTCGAAAGCACATGACACAAGATAAATTACAGCGTGCCGTTATTTCAACGTAAAGCTTTCGCAAAGTCGGCTTGGGGTGAAAGGTAAGTTCAAATTCTTGGTCTTTCAATTTCTTATCATCCTTTCAGATGGAGGGCAAGAGCAGATTATTAAAGTAGGAATTATGATAGAAAAAGGGAGGGTCTCTTTACAGTGAGCCCTCCCTTTTCATCCAGTTTACTTCAATCCTAGTTTTTTCAGCGTTTCTTCTGTTGGTACACCTTCAGCATCCCAACCACGGACTTCGTAATACAGCGGTAAGAGCTCATCGAGCTTTGTAGTCCAGCCTTTGCTGGGTCCTTCTGGTATAGGCTCTTCGAGAAGTCGCTTCGGTAAAGTGTCGTCTGCTTTGGTAAAGCCAGCTTTTAAGTTAAAGATACGTTCAATATTATAGATGCGATCGCCTGCTTCGAGCACGGAATCAGCAGTCCACTCTTGCCCTGTAGCCGCAGAGAGCATATCTGCATAATCTTGTGCACCTAGTGCAAAAGAAGTGAAGAGGCAAAGGCCAGTAGCATCAATTGTAGCCGTTAGATCTTGGAAAATCTTCGCCCACTGAGGCTTGTTCTCTAGGGAGAGCCGATCTAATTTCTCAGGAATACCTAGAATTTCAGGGGAGATTAGGTAACCGCGAACGTGACAACCGCCACGGTTAGAAGTTGCGTATTGTACGCCTTGCCCTTGAATACCACGAGGGTCGTAGGCTGGCAGTTCTTGCTTTTTCACAGTCATGGATAGTTCAGGTACACCGTAAGATTCTGCGAGGCGGTAAGAACCTTGAGCTAGTTTGGCACCAAAGCCTTCGCCTTCACCCATCTTGCGTGTCCATTCTACGATGGCATCGGCATTACCAAAGTTCAATTCTGGTCCATCAATTTCTTCTGCTTTTATGTAACCTTTTTCGAAGAGCTCCATGGCACAGGCAATAGTGCAACCAGCAGAAATGGTGTCAAGGCCATAATCGTTACAGAGGTGATTAGCTTTAATTACTGCTTTGAGGTCGCTAATGCCACAGTCGGCACTGTAAGCCCAGAGAGTCTCGTATTCAGGACCGCCGCCTTCCATGTCGTCAGCTTTACAATAACGACCACAGGCGATAGGACAACGGTAACAGGGATCGCGCTTCACAAGATATTTAGCTTCTAAAGTTTCACCGGAAACTTCTTCAGCTTCTTCGAAAACGCCGGTTTGGAAATTCCGCGTGGGGAAAACGCCGCTTTCGTTGATGATGTTAACTAGTACAGCAGTGCCGTATTTGGGTAAGCCTTGTCCAGTTACACCGTTTTCACGAATCTTAGCCATAGCACCTTTGAGGATATCACGCATTTTTTCGCTGTCAGCCACTTCTACTTTCTTAGAACCGCGAACAACGATAGCTTTTACATTTTTAGAACCAACAACAGCGCCAACTCCAGAACGGCCAGCGGCACGGAAGCGCTCGTTCATAACGGCGGCAATTGGGGAAAGTTGCTCACCAGCCGGGCCAATGCAGAGTACACGAGCTTTTTGATCGCCCATTTCTTCTAGCAAGGTATCAGTAGTGTCGTTAACTTTCTTGCCCCAGAGATGATCGGCGTCTTTAATCTCTACTTCATCATCAATAATAGTAATATAGACAGGCTTTTCAGCTTTTCCTTCCAAAACAACCATATCATATCCAGCGTTCTTTAACTCAGGCCCCCAGTAACCACCAGAGTTAGAACAAGCAATTGTTCCAGTTAAAGGAGCTTTAGTGACCACCATATAGCGGCCGCTAGTAGGAGCATTAGTGCCAGTTAAAGGACCTGTAGCGATAAATACTTTGTTTTCAGGGCTGAGAGCATCTATAGTCGGGTCAATTTCCTGAGATAACATATAAGTAGCGAGACCGCGACCGCCCACAAATTTTTGTGCCATTTCGGCATCAATAGCTTCCTTGGTGATAGTTTTTGTTGATAAGTTGATGCGCAGAACCGTTCCCACGTAAGCTTTCATGTACATACCTCTCAGAATTGGCGTAATAAATAGACATATGTTCTTTTGTAGGTGACTCTTCTTATGCTTACCTGCCAAATTAAGAATTCTAGAGAAAGGTGAATACTGAATACAAGAAAAAGTGAGCAGATCTGCATAAAAAAGTTTGGGATAGCGCAGAGTAATGCTTAAGAAGAGGTGCGTTGATACAAGACCGACATTGTTCCAACTAAGAACAAGATGAGGTGGATCTACCCCCTTGTGTATGGGAGAGAGAAGGACAAGCCCTTGTTGTTCGCACCTACAAAGTAGATTTTATCATGTTTTAGTTAAAAAATGAATAGACGTTCAGACTTTTCAGTAACTTAATTTTGCTACAAATTTAGTGCTCTTGTATTAGATAGAACTTCAAAAAAAGTTAAAAACCTTACAAATTAAGAGAGTAAAGGAACTTTCAACTGGAAAATCTATATAGGGATAAAGGAGGTGAGTCTTCGATGGTAGATAACAAGTCTAAGCAAGATCCCGATCAAGATACTCTGGTTATGCGTGAAGTTGGTGAAGATGGAACTCATTTAAGAAAAATGGAGAACACAGAAGATCACATTAAAGGTTCTACAAAAGACCGTAAACAGAAAAAAGAAAGCAACTCTTAGGCATGATTTAATATAGCAACTATGCTTTTATATAGTAGCTATATTAAATCGATTGAGGCTTTTGGTAGAAAAAAGAGAGTATACTTTAAGATTTTTGAAAAGTTTTTTCGCAAAAAACATGTTTTTTGTGCACAAAATGCACGATTGGTAAATCTTGATGGTTGAACTGTCGAGTTAGTTATGCAATAATAGCACATGTCGCCGATACGAGGTAGCAAATACCAGTTGAAATAACAAAGTATTAGCGATATAATAAAACTCTTGAAACAAAAACGGTCCTTGAAAATCAAACAGTTGTAAAAAAGTCAAGCGTGCGAAACGTCGAAGCCGAAAGGCAGAGACACCAATCAATTCTGAAACTATTGCTTGAATTAGCCTCCTGCGTTGTCGAAATAGACAATGTAGAACTGAGGAAAGTAACAGTTATCATTAAAGTCAAATTAGAGCTTGTCAAAGCTCCGGAATATAAGGATATAAAGGATGTTAACCGCTATTGCCATCCATGGCGCGGTTAACTCCGTAAAATCCATTTTACGGAGAGTTTGATCCTGGCTCAGGACGAACGCTGGCGGCATGCCTAACACATGCAAGTCGAACGGAGTCGATTAAGTA
>NZ_WBXO01000037.1 GCF_008933955.1 Heliorestis acidaminivorans | reverse complement strand
TGGAGCGGAAGACGAGATTCGAACTCGCGACCCTCGCCTTGGCAAGGCGATGCTCTACCACTGAGCCACTTCCGCATTTTTTAATTGTTTCATATTTTGATGGTCGGAGCGACACGACTTGAACGTGCGACCTCTACCACCCCAAGGTAGCGCTCTACCAAGCTGAGCTACGCCCCGACAAAAGGGGGTATAATGGTGACCCGTAGGGGATTCGAACCCCTGTTACCGCCGTGAAAGGGCGGTGTCTTAGACCACTTGACCAACGGGCCTTAATTTGGTTGCGGGGACAGGACTTGAACCTGTGGCCTTCGGGTTATGAGCCCGACGAGCTACCAACTGCTCCACCCCGCGACATTATGGCTCCTCGAGTAGGACTCGAACCTACAACCTACCGGTTAACAGCCGGTTGCTCTACCGATTGAGCTATCGAGGAATAGCAAAAGGGTAGTCCTTCGCATTCTACTTATCATAAGAATGATAAGTGAATGACAAGGATGTTGATCCCTGAAAGCTACACAGAGAATAGTTAGACAGTTTCCTGTCAATTGTTTGGAAATTGTCTTGGGGTCTGACCCCCACACAATTCCTGCACAATATTGCGATGTAATAGAGTAGGTTAAGTCCTCGACCGATTCGTACTCGTCAACTACACGCCTCACAGCGCTTCCATCTCGAGCCGATCAACCAGGTCATCTTCCTGGGGTCTTACCTACTTACGTAGTGGGAAGTCTCATCTTT
>NZ_WBXO01000016.1 GCF_008933955.1 Heliorestis acidaminivorans | reverse complement strand
TTTTTCGCTTTTTCAAAAGCTTCTTCGCCCCATTGGTACCAGTCCACAGGATTGTAAGCATGCTGTAGGAGATAGGGACTCTTGGCCATACAGCCTTCTATGGATAGTTTTGTTTTTACGGCAATAAAAAAACCATAGAAGCACCGTCTAAACAATAGAGGTACTTTTATGGTTGGCTTTCGCTAAATACTGTTTGTTAGGAAATCTTCGCAAGTTTCTCGAATCCGTTGCCTTTCAGCATCTCTGCAGGAATGTAATTAGCACCACTATCCTTACAGGGCAGTGCTTCTATCTGGTGTAGAAAGGCCACACATTCTAATGCGGAGAGCTCTAATGTATCATCAAAATGTGACTCAAGAGCACAAGTAGTTGGTTTGGGGAACTTCTTGTATTTCCAATTGCCCAAGGTGACCGTAAATGGAGAGTGACTGGGCGATGCCAAGCGGTAACTAATCTGGATGAGATGACCGTTAGGAAGGCGTAGGAGAACTGCTTCGTAGCCAAGATGAACATGGCTTTGCTCAATATAGTCATAAAACTTTTCCGGCAATAGATCCCTAAGGACCGAGGGTTTTCTTTGAAATAATCTCTTCCAAAATTCGCGCATACGTATCCAGCCTTTCCTAAATAGCTCCAAGTAGCTGATTAATTAAGTTTTTCACAAATAGGGCATTTGAAAAGGCAATCTGACGCCTTGTAAAAGGTTTGGTCAATATCGCCTTGCTTGTGTCTATAGTTTGATTATAGTGGAAAATCGATCATAAATATAATGCATATTTTGTATATAGGGTATAAATGTAGATTATGCAACTCATAGTACTTACTAGCAAGCTTTCGAGCTTGTTTTTTTCTGAATAAGTACTAATTGAACTCTAACCTCTTTTAAAGTAGAATTACAATGATCGACAAAAAATTTTTTTTCTTTACTAACTATCAAGGGAAGAAGGGGTAATTTTTATGGAGCAACTTATGTTTTTCAAAAAAAATCCTCATATAGATATCGACAACCCCTTTTTCTTTCGCGATTATTCTTTATGCATCAAGTGTGGCAGATGCGTAAAGGTATGTTCTGAAGTAAATGGAGCGGGAATGTACGAGCTTCTTCAAGGTCCTAGTGGAAGAGAGATTAAGCACCTTTTTTCTGAACCAGAACATAAAGACAACTGTACGTTCTGTGGAATGTGCATCAATGTTTGCCCTACTAATGCCCTTCAAGAGCAATCTTCTGCTAACAAGAAAATAGAGAGGTTAGTCAAAACAACTTGCTCTTACTGTGGCGTTGGCTGTCAATTGCAACTTAAAGTTACAGGCGAGCAGGTTGTTGGTGTATTTTTCGATAAATCCAGTTCTAATAAAGGACACTTATGTGCTAAAGGGCAATTCGGGTGGGAATATATTCATTCAGAAAAGCGGTTAACCCATCCACTAATCAGGAAAAATGGAGAGCTTACCGAAGCAACTTGGGACGAAGCACTTGATTTGATTCAGGAGAAGTTCAGTGAAGCTTTAGAGCGTCATGGATCAGATGCAATTGCCGGTCTTTCATCTGCGAAAATCACCAATGAAGAAAACTATCTCTTTCAGAAATTTATGCGTTCTATTCTAAAAACAAATCATATCGATCATTGTGCTCGTTTATGCCACGCCGCTTCAGTTGTAGGTTTGCAAGCTAGTTTTGGCAGTGGAGCTATGACTAACACCATTAATGAAATCTTAGAGTCTGACGTTATCTTTGTTATTGGAGCTAACCCGACAGAAGCGCATCCAGTTATTGGCTACAGAATAAAAGAAGCAGTACAAAAAGGTGTTAAATTACTAGTTGCCGATCCAAGAAAAATTGAGCTATCCCGATATGCTGACGTTTTTGTGAGACAAAATTCAGGAACAGACATAGCTCTACTCAATGGAATAGCTCATGTCATCTATAAAGAAGATTTATGGGACAAAGAATTTGTCGACAATCGTACAGAAGAATTTGAGACCTGGGTAAAGTCAATTGAGCAATACACTCCTGAATATGTAGCAGATATTACAGGCATCGCATCCGAAGACATTATCGCTATGGCCAGAGTCATAGGACAAGCCAAAAAGATGATGATTCTTTATGCCATGGGTATCACGCAACATATCCACGGCACAGGTGGCGTACTAGCTATTGCCAACCTGGCCATGCTAACAGGTAATATTGGAAAAAGAGGTGCAGGCGTAGCTCCCTTGCGAGGACAGAACAACGTTCAAGGAGCTTGCGATATGGGAGCCTTGCCTAATGTCTATCCTTCCTATCGTCCTATTAATGAAGAAAACAGAAAGTTTTTTGAAAGCTTTTGGGAAACCTCATTGCCAGAAAAACCTGGTATGACACTTAATGAAATAACCCATGCTGTCTATAATGGACAAATCAAAGCAATGTATATAGTAGGAGAAAATCCTTCCTTATCAGAACCGAATGGAAAGCATGTTCAAGAAGGCTTTGACAAAATAGATTTTCTCGTCGTGCAAGATATCTTCTTAACAGAAACAGCAGAGCAAGCTGATGTAGTACTACCCGCCGCCTCCTTTGCTGAAAAGGACGGTACATTTACCAACACAGAACGAAAAATCCAACGAGTTCGCACTGCTGTATCCCCGCCAGGAGAAGCAAAGGCTGACTGGCTGATATTCATTGACTTGGCAAAGCGCTTTGGACAAAAGTGGTCTTACAGTACATCAGAAGACATTATGAAAGAGATCACTCAGTGCAGTCCCCTTTACCGAGAAGCCACTTATGACCAAATCGAAGCAGGACTAGTTCACTGGAATTACCCTGGTACAGAAACTCCTATTCTACATACTGAAAAATTTGTTCGTGGAAAAGGAAAGTTTCATCCTGTAGAGTTTACCAAAACAGCAGCAGAAGAGCCCTGCGAAGACTACCCCCTGTTATTAACGACAGGAAGAACTCTTCATCAATACCACACAGGAACAATGAGCAGAAAGTCCAAACTAGAGTTATTACAGCCAGAAGAAAACATATTAGTTCACCCTAACACCGTATCCGATTTGAGTATGATAGACGGAGAAATTGTTATAGTAGAATCGAGGCGAGGTGAGATTGAAGCAAAGATTCGCTGTAGCGATAAAATGCCCCAAGGAGTTGTCTTCTTGACCTTCCATTATGCAGAGACTCCTTCGAACATCTTAACTAATGACGCCCTCGATCCTTCCTCCAAAACACCAGAACTGAAAAGCTGTGCTGTCAAGATAAAAAAGAAATAGGTAAATCAGTTGCATCGAAATTACATGACTAAATTCTTAGCAAAAAGGCTAAAAAACCTCTTGATCTAAACATAAAGTTAGTTCAAGAGGTTTTTCCTTACTATAACGATACTATTCAAATTGGCAATTCACCTTCAGAGCCCGATACTATCATTACTTCAAGAAAATCTCCCACAAGAGTATTGTTGTTATTAACTTAAAAAGAAAAGATAATGTCACTTATCAATGAATTTTAAGGATTAACTTGCCAATCCATAGTTCGAAGTATTATCCTAGATAACAAGAAATGTAAAGACCGACAGCACAGGATTTTATTTTGGAGGAATATATGAAGTGGTTTCAGAATATCAAAATGGCCCACAAACTACAGGGCTTACTTTTATTTTTTGCATTCATACTAGCATTAGTAGGTAATACAGGATTTCAAACTAATCTCCATATAACAGCTAGCATGAAAGCAATGTATGAAGAACGCTTGCTACCCATGCAAGTACTTTTTACAAGCAAACACTACAACAAGGAAATAGAAGCGAGTACCATCAAAGTCCTTACGGAAAACAACAAAGAAACTTCATTTAGCAGTCAAATAACCAAGATACAAGAACTTTTAGATGAAAAAGAAAAAATGCTTGAGGAATATCAGAAATTTTCATTAGACAAAGAAGAGAAAATATGGCTAACAGAGATTCAAAAAGAGATGAATCTTTTCAACGATGCCTTGCAAAAAGTATCTTCAGAATTATCAGGTACTGGCCTCAGTCAGAGACAAATTTACGAACTACGTAATGCCCTCATCCACACAAGAAATGCAGAGAACATATACATATCCATGGTTGAATATAGTCAAAACCTAGCTGAATCTCATTACCAGGATGGAAAAAAATTATCAGATCTATCCTTAACGATTACAGCCTTGATAGTAATCGTGTCATTAATTTCAGCCTTTCTGCTGGGCCTTGTACTAAACCGCATCGTCACCAGACCACTACAAAAAGTGCTTGAAGCAGTCGAAAAAGTAGAGCGAGGCCAACTAGCTGATGTAAAGCCTTTGCCAGTAAGATCAGCAGATGAAATAGGGAAACTCTCCAAAGGCTTTAACGAAATGACTATAGCTCTTCAGAATAATCTGCGTAAGCTAAATGAGTATAGTCAGGCAATGCTACATCAAGCCTACCACGATGCTTTAACAGAGCTACCTAATCGACGGCGCTTTCAAGAGCGATTAGAAGAATTGCTAGAAGAATGTAAGCGAAATAACGAGCGCATGGCTGTGCTATTTATCGACCTCGATCAGTTCAAAGAAATTAATGACAGCCTAGGCCATAGTGCGGGAGATAAATTGCTAAAAGCCGTATCAAAACGTTTAGCCTCAAAACTTCAATCTATAGACTTATTTGCTCGAATCGGAGGAGATGAATTCACCGTAATAATTGCGGGGACTGAATCAGAAAGTGATGCAGGCATTATTGCCTTATTAATCCAAGAAGAATTGAATAAGCCTTTTCAAGTGCACGAACATATCTTTAACATCTCATCAAGTATTGGCATCAGTATGTATCCTAACGATGGAGAAGACATAGAATCGCTCTTACGAGCCGCTGATACAGCTATGTATCAAGCTAAGCGATCAGGTCGAAATAGATTTCAATTTTACTCCGCTACCATGCATGAAGAAACGCGAGAAAGACGGTACATTGAAAAAGAACTACAACAAGCCATAGAACAAGAAGGACTCTCACTGGCCTATCAGCCAAAATCAGATATGGAATGTCGTCGCATCGTAGGCATAGAAGCACTAGTGCGCTGGAATCATCCCGAACTTGGCTGGATTTCACCTGCAAAATTTATCCCCATCGCCGAAGAATCAGGACTAATCTATCCATTAGGACAGTGGATGTTGCGTTCAGCCTGTGCCCAAAATAAAGCCTGGCAAGATGCTGGCTTTGAGCCAATCAGAATGGCTGTTAACTTGTCGCCTTATGAATTTCGCCAAGAAAACATAGTAGAAAAAGTACAACAGATCTTACAGGATACAGAGCTAGACCCTCAATGGTTAGAAATAGAGATAACTGAAAGTAGTTTACTAGATCACACTGAAAATACTATGAAGACATTAGAACAGTTAAAATCATTTGGTATTCATATTGCCATGGATGATTTTGGTACAGGATACTCTTCTTTGGCCTACTTGAACCACTTTCCTATTGACACTCTCAAAATTGATAAAACATTCATAGACCAAATTGCCTCTAACGTGAAGGACGCCAAATTAGTAGATGCCATAATTGGAATTGCCAATACAATGGATTTAATTGTTGTTGCCGAAGGGGTAGAAACATACGAACAACTAAAACTACTAGAATTTTTCGGATGTCACCAAATTCAAGGCTACTTATTTAGCCGACCTGTACCAGCCGACGCTTTTGAAGAATTACTAAATAAATACAAAACGGTTTTACCTTAAAGCTCAGCAGTTCAACCGCTTCATCACTATGATGAGGCGGTTTTTTTGAACAAAAAAGAGGTTGACGTATAAAAAAAATATTGTTAGCATAAAATCATCGATGATCATCGATATGAAAAAAAGGAGGATTCAATTTGTCAGCACAAAATGCTTCGTCTGGCCTTTCTTTATTAGACCGCTATCTGACCTTATGGATTTTTCTAGCTATGGCTATCGGTGTTGCCGCAGGAAACTTTTTGCCTGGGCTACCAGCATTTTTAGATAGCCTAACGATTGAAGGGACTACCATTTCCATCCCTATAGCTATTGGCTTGATCGTGATGATGTACCCACCTCTAGCCAAAGTTAATTACAAAAAGATAGGTGGTGTCTTCAGAAACCGTAAGGTTTTAGGTCTCTCCCTTTTACAAAACTGGATCATCGGTCCTGTCTTGATGTTTGCTCTCGCCATCATTTTTCTACACAACCATCCTGAATATATGATTGGTCTCATTCTCATCGGCATCGCTCGTTGTATCGCTATGGTTATCATCTGGAATGCTCTTGCCAAAGGAGATACAGAGTACGCCGCCGCACTAGTTGCTTTCAACTCAATCTTCCAGATTCTTTTCTACTCTGCCTATGCTTATGTCTTCATCACCGTACTTCCAGGATGGCTTGGCTTTGAGGGCATGGCCATCAATATTAGCATGGGTGACGTAGCCCAAAGTGTACTCATCTACCTAGGCATTCCTTTTGCCGCTGGTTTCTTTAGTCGTTATATCCTTGAACCAGCCAAAGGTACAGAGTGGTACGAGAAAAAATTTCTGCCCACTATAAGCCCGCTAGCACTGATTGCATTGCTCTTTACCATCGTTATTATGTTCTCTTACAAAGGTGGTTACATTGTTCAACTGCCATTGGATGTTGTTAAAATTGGTATACCTCTCTTAATTTACTTTGTGATCATGTTCTTCGTTTCTTTCTTTATCAGCCTGCGAGCTGGTGTCAACTACAGTCAGACAACAAGTTTATCTTTTACAGCTGCTAGTAACAACTTTGAGCTTGCCATTGCTGTTGCCATTGCAGTTTTCGGCATTGATTCCGGCATTGCATTTGCCGCCGTTATAGGACCACTTATTGAAGTACCTGTTCTAATTATCTTGGTTAACGTGGCCTTGAAAATGAAAAATAAGTACTTTAACAAAGACGGAGAATCCAATTGGGCTGGAGAGAGGGCTTGATATGGATGAAAAAGAATTACTTCGCTTACTGCGAGCTCTTGCTGATGAAAGTCGCATCAAGATATTGCAAAGAATCGAAAAAGGAGAAATTTGCAATTGTGAATTGACCGATATTTTTCCGCTTCGTCAATCTACCATATCTCATCATCTAAAGGTTTTAGCTGAAGCTAATCTTGTAGTACTACGCAAACAGGGTAAATGGACCTATTATCAATTGAATCGCCAAACATTAGAGCAGATAGGTCCAAGTTTACACCAGGTTCTTTCAGACCTGGTGCGTTATTAATCAAAGCTGGCAAAAAAACGCCACGAAAGATCCCTTGCTACAAAGTCGAGCCGTGGCAGAAAAATTCTGGATTGAAAAAGCAGTCAAAATCTTAAATATCTGCTTATTGTAATTTTTGGGAGGATTCATGATGAACAACAGTAAACCTAAAGTAGCCTTTATATGCGTTCACAATTCCTGCCGAAGTCAAATGGCCGAGGCCTTAGGCAAGCACTTTGCAAGTGATGTATTCGAAAGTTATTCTGCTGGTACGGAAATGAAAGCACAGATTAACCAAGATGCCGTTAGACTGATCAAGGTTATATACTTAATTGATATGGAAGCAACTCAACGTCCTAAGCTGTTAACAGACATTCCAAATGTCGATATCGTTATTAAAATGGGTTGTAATGTCATCTGCCCCTTTCTCCCAAGCAAACATGAAGAAGACTGGGGCTTAGAAGATCCATCCGATAAGAGTGACGAAGAATTTAGAATTATCATTGCTAAAATTGAAGAAAAAATAAAAGCACTAGCGGAGAAGATAAAAACCAATAAGCTCAACAGAGTCAAAAAAAACTAATATACATTTAAGCCTTTATGCAGTATAATACCAATCGGTCTAATTCTTTTTTTTTACAACCATAATTTTTACAGTTCTTATATTGAGGGGAGCTCGCTTTGAAAAATAATTACCATATCGCAATCATCGGCGGCGGACCATCAGCCATCTTTACAGCTTATGAACTGATCAAACACAACCATAACCTAGATATCATTCTTTTTGAAGAAGGTCATGATATCTATCATCGTAGCTGTCCTATAGCAGAGAAAAAAGTAGACCACTGCATTGGCTGTAAACCTTGCGATATCATGCGAGGCTTTGGCGGCGCCGGAGCTTTTTCTGACGGCAAATACAACTTTACAACTGAATTCGGAGGTTGGCTTCAAGAATACCTTTCCGATCAAGAAGTAATGGAACTGATTAGCTATGTTGATAATATAAACCTAGAACTTGGAGCACCGACCGAATATTTTACCACAGAAAACAGCGACTTAGGCAAAAAAGCACTCTCCCAAGATATCCACTTACTACAAGCAAAAGTACGACATCTTGGCACAGAGAATAACCTACGCATCCTAAAAGACCTATATAAGCACCTAGAAAAACACATTAAGCTCTGCTTCAACAATCGTGTAGCAAAGATTGAACCACAAGCAGAAGGCTTTACTCTTTTAATAGAAGAAAAGGGAGAAAGAAGAACCATAGAAGCGGACTACGTAGTTGCCGCCCCTGGTCGAGCCGGCTCAGAATGGTTTGCCAAACAATGCAAAGAACTGGGTCTTTCCTTATATAATAACCAAGTCGACGTAGGCGTAAGAATTGAGATTCCTGCCGAGATATTTGAACACGTTACAGACGACGTATACGAAGCAAAACTAGTCTATCGCACGAAGCAATACGGCGATCTGGTCCGTACTTTCTGCATGAACCCTAAAGGCTATGTAGTAGCAGAAAACACTGACGGCATTATTACCGTCAATGGTCATAGCTATCGTGATGAAAGCAAACACAGTAAAAATACAAACTTTGCCCTGCTGGTGAGCAATCGATTCACCGAGCCTTTTAATGAACCACACCAGTATGGAAAAAGAATCGCTTCCTTCTCCAACTTGCTAGGTGGTGGCGTCCTCGTTCAGCGCTTTGGCGACTTAATCAAAGGAAGAAGAACGAACGAGCACCGTTTAGATCAAAGCTTCACAAGACCTACCTTAAAAGCTACACCAGGTGATCTTAGCTTGGTGCTACCGAAGCGTCACCTAGATAACATTATTGAAATGATTTACGCCCTTGATAAAATAGCACCAGGCATGGCTAACGATGACACACTCCTTTATGGCGTTGAAGTAAAATTTTATAGCTCCCGACTTAAGCTAACCAAAGAATTAGAAACAGAAATACCCAACATGTTTGCCATTGGAGACGGTGCTGGTGTTACTCGAGGCTTATCACAAGCTAGTGCAAGTGGTGTCCATGTAGCTAGAATTATCCACCAGCGAATGACTAACAAAATAGACAATTAAGTACACAAAGAACTGCTGACTTTATTGCAAGGTCAGCAGTTTTTTTGCGCTATAAGCACCAAAAATATACTTTTCACATATGGATAAAAATGGGAAGAAGACCAGAAAGGCGTGATTTTCGTGAATCCCAGAATAGCCTATATGCGCATCCTCCATGCCTCTCCTGATGCGCCAGGTGTAGATATTTATGCCAACGGTGTACGAATTGCTCGGAACTTAAGATATCAAGGATTCACCCAATACCTGCCCGCACCTCCTGGACGTTACCGTATTCGAGTTTTTCCAACAGGACGAACAATAAATCCAGTCATCGATACCGTTCTCACCTTACTACCAGAATCAGTAACAACAGAAGCAATCATCGGTACACTAGCTGATATTCAGATCCAACCCTTTCGAGAACTACGCCAACCAATGAGAGCAGGGCGCTTATATTTACGATTTGCTCATCTTTCCCCTGATGCCCCTTCCGTCGATTTAACCTTAGCCGATGGTACAAGACTTTTTCGCGGCGTAGATTACACAGAGTCAACAGATTACATTGAACTGGCTCCTAGAACTTATAACTTTCAATTAAGATTGGCAGGAACAGAAAATGTAGTCTTACAAGTTCCCAACATTACCTTACGTCCCGATCGATTCTACACTATTTACGCTGTTGGTTTTGCCGATGGAAGACCAGGATTACAAGTGCTCATACCTTTAGATGGCATATCTTATTTGCCTGCTTAGAAGAAAGACAAAGCAAACCACAGAGGCAAAGAGGACAGAGCGATATTCGCATTAAATTTCAGAAAAAAAGGTTAGATAACTGCAAATAATTAAAACGTCTGCCAGGCCATTAGTTAGACCATGGAGACGTTTTTTTTGCCCTTTTTCACATAAAATTTTTACAAAAAAACTAACAAGGCGCTATCCTATCTATTTACAACCTGTACACATCTGTCTGGTTTGTGGACATACTGTAGTCGATGATCTTCCCGAACAATGTCCAATCTGCAGTACAAAAAAAGAAATGTACAAACATTTCTAAAAAATAAAGTAAAAAAATGACGACAAAACATTACCATATTTTTCCTCGGAGCATATAGATAAAGTAGCTCAAATAAAGGGGGGAAGAAAATGAATCGTCGTCGTGTTCTTTCCGTTACTCTAAGACCAGGTGACGTCTTGACTGTTCGCTGTGCTCGTCGTCGGCGCAGAATCATCACTACAACTGTATAAATTTTAAGGGTAAGAGGGCATTGGAAACGATGCCCTCTTTTATTTTACCTAGAGGCATAATTTCTAGCTAACATAGCATTTTTACTGACTAGGGTGGTGTAAGAGGATTGTGAAAAGAAGTATGATCAAGATCATTGCCTTTGTTGGATTGGTAAAGTAAAATGTACGCGTAAAAAGAAAGAAGCCCCTAGCAACAAAATACAAAAATGATAACAAGGGGGAAACAAAGCAATGACTCTGCAAGAAAGATATCACGCCAAAGTAATTACAGCAGAAAGAGCCGCCAAGATGGTTAACTCAGGAGATTGGTTAGAGTATGGCTTTTGTACCACAGCGCCTAGAGCTTTCGATGCCGCACTGGCCCAAAGAAAAGCTGAACTATCTGACGTTGATATTCGCGTCGGCGTATCGGTCTACCCACCAGAAGTGGTCAAAGCAGATCCAGAAGGTGAAGTTTTTACTTTTAACTCTTGGCACTACAGCGGGCTTGATCGACGACTGAGCGACAGTGGTCCAGTCTTCTACAATCCCATGAAATTTTCAGAATTGCCACGATACGTTCTAGAAAATACACCGACTGATATTTTTATTGTTCAAGTGGCACCGATGGATAAATATGGCTTTTTTAACTTTGGAGGCAGTGCTAGTCATCACTACGCCGTCATTGCAAGAGCCAAAAAAATCATCGTAGAAGTGAATGAACAGATTCCCCGCGCACACGGTGGCTATGGTCACGGCATCCACATCGACGAGGTAGATTATATTATCGAAGGCGATAACCTTCCCCTTACAGAACTACATCCTGCCCAGATTAGTGAAGTCGATCAAGCAATTGCTCAAAAAGTCATGGCCGAAATGCGCGATGGTGACTGCATTCAACTTGGCATTGGTGGTATGCCTAACGCTTTAGGTAATATGATTGCCCAGTCAGACTTAAAAGATCTAGGTGGACATACCGAAATGATCAGTGAAAGCTTTGTCGACATGTTTTTATCAGGCGTCATGAACGGTCGCCGCAAAAACATCGACAAAGGGCGCATTGCCTATACCTTTACCTTAGGAACGAAGAAACTGTATGACTTCCTCGATGACAATCCTTTCTGTGCTAACTACCCTGTAGACTATACCAACTCCGCTTCTGTAGCCGCCTCCATTGACAACCTAGTTACCATCAATAATGCTGTAGAAATTGATCTCTTTGGCCAAGTTTGCTCCGAATCATCAGGTACACGTAACATCAGTGGTTCGGGCGGACAACTCGACTTTGTTCTAGCTGGATATCTTTCCCGTGGAGGACGCAGTTTTATTTGCCTCTCTTCTTGTTTCAAAGATAAAAAAGGTCAATTGCATTCGTGTGTCACGACGAAACATCTAAGTAGTTGTTTCATGCTCCATAAGAGATGAGGGTTTTGGGCCCCTCGAACTC
>NZ_WBXO01000036.1 GCF_008933955.1 Heliorestis acidaminivorans | reverse complement strand
TATGGACAAAAGAACCTTAATAGAAATGAAAAATATTCTTACTTCAGAGCAAGCCAGAGCAATTCTTGAAGTGAAGGAAAAACTATTGTCTGTTCTAGCCGTAAAAGAGATTGTATTGTTTGGCTCTTATGCTAGAAGAGAGGCTGACGAGCTATCTGACATTGATCTTTTAATTATTACAGATCATAAGTTATCTCACCAGGAATGCGATATCATAGCTGAAATCATCTTTGAAATAAACTTGAACTACGAAACAAATATTAGCTTTGTTCCAGTAGATGCTTCTTCATGGTATGGTCAACGTCTACACTTATCAGCTCTTTATAGTGAAGTTCAACGAGATGGGGTTGTGGTATGACTGTTCATGAAGAAAGAAAACAACTCGTCTACTGGTGGATCGAAAAAGCACAACGAAGCTATGAGTCTGCTCAAAGTGAGTTTGATGCCGGTAGATATGATATAACAGTGAGTCGCCTTTACTATTCTGTTTTTTATGCTGTAGCTGCCGTGTTAACTGCAATGGAAAAAGAGCAGTTATTAAAAAAGCATTCTGCCGTAAGAGCAGCTTTTCATCTTAATATGGTAAAAACAATGGTAGTGCCCAAAAAATATGGTTCATTATATGATAAATTATTTGAGGCTAGGCACAGAGCAGATTATCAACCTATGGTTGAATTTGAATCCACAATTGTTCAGGATTACTTGACAGATGCAAAAGACTTTCTAGAGTGTATGGTTGTATTAGCAAAAGAGAAATGCTGATATTG
>NZ_WBXO01000015.1 GCF_008933955.1 Heliorestis acidaminivorans | reverse complement strand
TTTCTTGGCATTTTCATCGCCCTCCCTAAGAGTATTTTATCTCACTCTTAGGTGTTCAACAAATCGGGTACGGGTCAGTGTTAGTAGCTATGTGAGTTGTGGCTCATAACCACCTGGAAAGGTGACTCATTTTAATGACCTTAAAAATAATGAGTAATCAATACTGACCAAATCAGAAATTACTGAACAAGGAATACTGGAAATCAATAACTTCTATATTAAGCCGGTACAGCCATTTCTATGTTCTTTTCAATATTCTCAATATCTTTATCACACTCATTAATTATATAACGAGGAACTAATTGATATTTACAAGGATTTAACTGAAACAGATAATCGTTTTCTATATGAAAAGCCTCGTTTACAAATTTTTTAATTATATCATTCTCGTGATTAGAGTTATCAATAATTCGATATATTTGCAGTTTCTCGTAATTGTTTTGGGACTTCTTGTATAAACGAATTAAGTTTTTTATATCGTTTACTTGGTCAAAATATGTTTTATAATCAACGAACTCGGGAATCCATTCTTTTATTTGAATAATAGCGTTATGTATTTCATCAGTTGTCATTTGACGTTCTGCACCATTTTCTTTATATAATGGTACTTCTCTCTTGTGCAAGAGGTTGGATATCAATTGGTACGCTTCGTTTTTTTGTTTATTAATCTCAAATAAACGTCTGAGATAGACTATTTTGTTAATATCTTCATCAAGAATAACTATATTTTCTTTAGTAATGTCTAAGAATGTCTTAATGTCAGTTTTTAGTATTTCTTTTTCAGTTAAAACTCCATCAATATTTTCTAAGAAAAACGCATTAGGAACAGGATTAAATTTATGAGGTAAGTTATAAATCATATCAATTACTGGTTCAAAATCATGTGTTAACATAATTACTGTTTTATTTCTTAAACTTCTTTGTCCTCTAAATAACATATTTATTATTGCAAACTTCTTATTCTTATCAAATGATGATATTGGATCATCAAGAATTATCAGATCAGGGTCACTTTTAATTGTTTCAAACATAAATAAGACTAGAGCAAATGCGTTTCGTTCTCCGTAGCTTAAATGTACTTTAACATTATCGATGTTCTCTAAATAGTCATTGTGTTTTAATTTAAGTTTATAGGTCCCATTCTGTTCTTCAGTTAAATCAACCTGGTAACTATATCCCGCATACTTTAAAAAGGAATTTATTTCGTTTTTATATATCTTGATCGTCTCTTCAATATGCTTTTTTTGCTTGTTTACTTCACCCTGAAGTTTACCTGCCTTAGCTAAAACATCGTCTAAAGAAGAATTTATAGAATTAATTTTTTGTTCGGTAGAAGTCGTATTTAAATGAGAATAATATTTTAAGTCAATTTTATACTTACTTATCAATTCAATTACTTTGTTAACATCTTTTAAGGTTTTAAATCCAATTGTTTTAATGTCGTATAGTTTTTGCCTTAAATCTTCAGTCTGTTGTTTAATCTCTAATAAGTAACTAATTTGTTCAGGCTTTAAACCATTAACATTCTTAATTATTTCTTTAATATTTTCATTTGTCTTATCTGTAAAGTAGAAACTTAAGCGCTGTAAAACCCCAATTACTTTATTCAGATGTTCTATTACTTTTGAATCATATTCTTTGCTAACTGCCAAGATAGTCTCTTTTTTTCCACTTATTCCCGAGGTGCAATACGGACAATTCTCTGAAATATCAATGTATTCATTTCCTGTCATCTGCCACTTTAACCATTTGACGTTACTATCGTGTTTTATATATTCTTCGTATACTTTAAGGTTTTCCGGTATATTTTCAACTTTGTTACCCTTACCAATACCTTTTCCTAAGCTACCAGCTGCAGAGTACCCTGTTTTAGCTTTCCCAAAACAGTCGATATACTCAGTTAAGTCATTAATTAACAAATCAATTTCTTGACTGTTTACAAAAGTTAGTCTGATTGCACTTATCAATTCATTTATTTGCTTTATACCTTCTTCGTATTTATCAGTTTTGATAAATATCTCAAAACTATTCTTAACCAATTCATCTTGTAGGAAAACATACTGATTGACATAGTTTTCATTAAAAATAGAAATTTTATTTATATTATTAAGACCCTCTATTTCAGGATTGAATTCCTTATGATTACGATACTTAAAAGGTTTCAATTGTAAAAGCGTATCTGAAGAGCTTGTACTATCACTTATTTTTGCAACTACTGCGTTCGCTAGAGTTGTTTTTCCTGTGCCATTTATCGCATATTTTATATTTAAGCAATTTTCTTTAATTTGAATAGACCCACTATCGATGCTATTACAATACTTAATATCAAGTTTCATCAGATTTCCCCCTCAATAAAAATACTATTGGGAGTATCTAAGTGCGACTATATTCTACTAAGTGACCCAGCAATAGCCATTAAAAATCTGCATTACAATTTTTGTTTCGACTCCCTCTTCCATTATAGCCCATTATTTGTAACCTTGCAGCATTTTTTTTGACAATTTTCGTCTTACTCATGTCATGCCTGCTTACGACACGTTCAGCACCCATTGGTTTTATATTGTCGTGTGTCGACAGATGAACAAGCCAAAGAAGGCGTGGCCCTTGATGAGTAAAGGACACGCCTAAAAGCCTATTGTGTTGCTATGGGTTGGAAAGTAGAGATTGAAGTAGTTATTTACGATAGTTACTCGGCAATAAGACATGGATTGACCAGGACCATAGAGACTGCTCTCTCAAGAGAAGCCGTTCAATAAAATAGAAAAAGCTGTATTTGGCAAGTAAAAAATGCATAAAACGGCATCTAAAAATGTACCACTTGCCAACCTAATTTACTTTTGAATGAGTGACTCTTTATAGCGGTGACTATCACCATTAAACATAATCAAATGCGAATGGTGGATGAGTCTATCAATCACCGCCTCTGTTAGAATAGGATCGCCAAAGACATGATTCCATTGTCCAAATTGTAGATTCGTGGTAATAATAATACTCTTCGTCTCATAACACATGGAAATCACTTGGAACAATAATTCTGCCCCTTGTTTGTGTAACGGAATATATCCTAATTCATCTAAAATCAGAAGATCCAGCTTTTCAATTTGCTTAAAAAGTCGGTTCAAGGTTCCTTTTTCATTGGCCTCTAATAGGCGGTTTACCAAAGATGCCACTGTATAGAACTTGATGGACTTGCCATACTTTTGTATGGCATTTAGCCCAATTAACGTTGCTAAAAAGGTTTTTCCTGTTCCTACACCCCCATAAAAAATGAGATTTTCCTGCTGTTCCATGAATGTTCCTTGTAACAGATAATCCTGTGTAAGACCCTGGCTTAGAATAATGTCCTTCCATATAAAAGGATTGTTGCTCACTTTCGGCAATGTAGCCTGAGTAAGCAATAAATTTATCTTGCGTTCTTCACGCTGTTGGATTTCCTTTTCAAACAATCGAAGTATGTATTCCTCATTCGATGTTGCTTCTATTTCATGATAATGCTCTCTGATCCAGCTTAGTTTCAAGCGTTTGGCATACTCTTGGATACGCACATTCAATTCAGGTCAGCTCCTTTCAGGAGCTGGTCATAGTGTGCTAGACCTCTCACTGCTTCTGGCATGTTTGGTATAGTCTTTTTGGGTTGTATGTTTTGTCTTATACCTCTGCCATTTAAGAGCTGGTAGAATACTTGTTTAATAGATTCAACAGAAGGGTGTCCATGTTCAGATGCAATGGTAAGGGCCTCTATAATTTTTGCGAAACCGTAGTCCTTTAAAACGGTTGCTAGCAACTTGAGAGCTTCTTGTTTTTCTATGACTGTACAGGATTCAAAATAGGTCTGCCATTCTGTTGGTAACTGGTCATAAAATGTAGTATATTTAAGTGCCAAAGGACGTTTGGCCATTAAATTCAAGTAGGGTTGCCACTTCATCGATTTTCTGTATTGACCATATAAACGCGAATGACTTACTACCAATTGATGATCATCCGTAAGTATGTCTACTTTGTTATAGGTAAGTCTAATTAACACTTTGTCTGATGCAAACCTTGGAGAAGTGGAATACAAATTATTATCTACCTTGACATAGCCATATTTATCGGCCTTTGAGTTTCATATCTCACACATTGATATTCCTTAGCCGGCAAAACAAGGCAGGCCTCTCTATCTTCTTCAAATAGTTCAGATATACGTGTTTTCTTTTCATAATGCTCGCGTTCCCGATCCTCTTCAGCGAGTTTCCACAATTCCTTATTCAGTTCATCTAGATCCATCACATGAGGACCGGGGAGAAGAAAGTTATTTCTTATGTACTTTACCATCGCCTCCACATGGCCTTTTTCATTTCCACTATTTGGGTTACAAAATTCACACTTAAACCCGTAATGAAGAACGATGTTCTGGAACTCTTCTGTTAACTGCCGTTCCCCATTTGGCAATATCTTTTTCACTGCAGCTGAGAGATTATCGAAGCGAATGGTTTTTGGAACGCCTCCCATATGGTGAAATATGCGTTTCAAGCCTTCTAGAAAACATTCTTTGTTCTGCGAAGGAAACACCTGAAAGTAAAAGCCATTGCTATAGGGATAGGATAACACCAAAAAGGGTAAAACCATTTCTTCTCCTTGGTAGGTGAAAGGAGCTTCTCCAAAATCTACTTGTGCAGAACCTGGCATACTCTCTAGTGGTAGAGCTGCATCATCGGCTTCGTTTAACAATTCTTTTTTACGTTTAGATACATAGTTCCTTACGGTTCGATCTGACCCTTTAAATTGATAATCCTTCTTTAATATCTCCCACATTCTCTTAGCTGTACGACGAAACTTTTTCTTTCGTTTCAGGTCCTCTAATATCCACTTATCTAAGATATCTTTTACTGAGTCCACCATGACCGTTGATATCCTAGTTTGCTTAGGTTTTGCCTCTGGGCTGAAATCTTCCTTCTCTGCATACTTTTTTACTGTACGAGGATCTATTTCCATGCGTTTTGCAATCTGTGAATAACTGCAATCTTTTTTTATGTGCTAATTCTCTGATATAATTAATCTCGGCCATTGCCAACATCTCCTTGATTACCTCCTGCACGACTTTGTCACAACAGGAAGTGTAAGAGTATTTAAGGAATGTTGGCAAGTGGTCTTTTTTATTTATGCACAGTCTCCAGTGGGTCTGCACAAATTAAATGCCATACCCTACATTTTTATAATGCCATAAACAAAAGCCAATCCTTGAGATCACTTCCGTCATTCTATTAATAAGTTTCTGGCAATTCTAAAATCCAATTAATCCAACCAGAAATTGTTGAAGCTCGTCTTCTATATGTCGAGTCAGAGTTTATGTTATACAAGTTACAACTTCGCATAATTTGAACAACTCTATCTCTTTCTGGAGGAGCTCCAACTTGTAAATATTCAATCATTACTTGTCGGAATGGCTCGTGAGAAAGGATACGACTTGCTAAACTGAGGAATTTCCCCTTTGTTGTTTTTCTCATTATTTCTCTTCCAGCGTTGGTTAATCTGAAATGAGCAAGCCTTGAAGGAGGAACATTATATCTTTCAATTAAGCCGAGATACATTCCAGCGGTTGTATAGTAACCTGTTTGCCGAACATCAAAGTTGTAATTCCTTGTTATTTGTTCAGCGGTTAAATCGTTCTCAACAAGTAAGCCCAGCAAGTCAACAACCCTTGTAAATGAGTCGGCTTGGGGAAATGGAATTTGCGGCTCGCCCACAATTTGAGTTGTATCCAGAACATGAAGAACATCCTCAAGTTGAATATCCTCGTGAGCAATAATATAGTCCCTTTGCTCGATAAGTCTTAATGAGTTATATCTCATTGGGTCTGTAAATTCATAAATGAAGAAACTGAAAATATCGTTGGAGTATGTAAAGAAAACTGGCTTTACTTCCTTATGAGTCTTCTCTCGCCATAGACGATAAGGGTAATAAAGCTGTCTAATCAAAAAGTCGTCAACCGTCTCATTTTTGGCTTCAACAATCATAAACTGAGAAGGGCTTTCGTATCCTCCATCAATTTCAACTTGTGAGTTTCTAATGTTAATTTTCCTCTCATTTCCGTTTGCCGTTCTTATCCTGAAATCAAATTCCCTTGAAGACATTCTCCCAGAAATGGTCTGGAAAGCTTGCTCTCCGAGAACGTCTTCTATCATGCCAGTAATGTGAGCACAATGGAGAGCCGAGGTTTCAGAATAAAGGTTTGTCGGGTCGATCGTTGAAATATCTTGAGGAAAATCAACTTGAATCGGTCTTAGTTTTTGGTTGTAATTAACCCTTTCATAAACCTCAAATTGTCCAATAATATAGCTGGAACGAGAAAGCGGTAAAATAGAAAGGTTATGCTGTTTAAATAAAGTCGGAAGATTACTGTAATGGTCAAACTTTGCCATTAGCCTCGGTTCTCTTACAGCCCTAATTTGTCTGGCATCTATTTCAAAAAAACCATTGCTTTCTATTTCTTGCAAGATATTATGCCGTTCAAACAACGTTTCCCAAGCGTTATCAGTTAAGCTCATAATTTCTCACCAACACTTCATCAACTTTACCTCTGCCAGAAGCTTTTGAATTAATGTTTCGACTTGCTGAGACTATTTCAATATGAAAACCTTCATATAATTCCTTGATGAAGTCCGTTGCTGAGTTGCTCAAGAGAACATTACAACCTCGCTTGTCTAAATCAACGAAAGTATATCCAAGCCTTCTTTGGTCTTCCTTGTTAAATCCGTTTAAACTGTAACCTGTAAAGGAGGACGTATCAGAAACAGGGTCGTATGGAGGATCAAGATAAATAAAATCGCCCTTTTTGGCTGTCTCCAAGACTTCCTCAAAGTCTTTATTATAAACGGTTACGTTATTTGTACTTAAATAGTTATGAACCGCTCTAATTATTATCTCATTAACAATCTGAGGGTTTTTATACTTACCAAAAGGAACATTGAATTGCCCTTGGCTGTTTACTCGGAAAAGACCATTGAAGCAAGTCTTATTCAAGTAAATCACTCGGGAAGCTCTCTCCACAGGAGATAAGCTTTTGTATTCTTTTTGTCGGTCAAGATCTCGAATTGCATAAAAATATTCAGGGGTATTCTCGTGCTTTTTCAAGTCTTCAATTAACTCGTCAGCATTATCTCTTATGATATTGTAAATATTAACCAACTCAACGTTTATGTCATTTATTATTGCGTTCTTTGGTTGAATATCGAACAAGACAGCTCCAGCTCCTATGAATGGCTCATAGTAGGTTTTTATTTTCTTTGGAATATATTTACGAATTTCAGGAAGCAACTGACGCTTTCCTCCAGCCCATTTCAAAAAAGGCTGGGCTAATTTGTTCTTAGTCATACTTTAACCTTTAACCTCGCTCCTGCTGAAAACTTCTATAAAATGCACAAACAAATTACCTATTTTATCATATCATTTTCAACAAAACTATTAAATGATTAAATCGTCAAGTTAAAGGAACAGTTCAGATTTCAAAAAAAAAAGAGCCAGCTCAGAATTAAGCCAACTCATTTTGACTTATCTTAATTCCCCCATTACTTCAAGTCTTCCTACTACTTTTGATCGATACTTTAGGTCTATCTTCTTTTTGGTGTTAGAATTGATTGCAAAAAGTGGGTTATTCAAATTGTTATTAGAGAGCACTGAAAAGGTTTTCTATTTTTTCTAATATTCTCAATTCATGTTTTGAAGAAAAATACAAAAGAAAGAAGGAATTCCAAGAAATATGTAGTATAATTATAACAATGGAATTTGTTACATGCAATTTATTGGAGTGATAATCGTGGGGATTTTAATCACAGCATTGCACAGGAATTGTATGAAAAAGTTTTTCCTAAATTAAGAAACGACAAGATTTCTTTGTTTCTAATTGGTGCTAGTTTAAATAACTCAAACAGTTTACGTCGGCAACTCCGCGATGAATTTATGTGTCAACGCGACTTTTCAAAGAATTATAATATTTTTTATAGAAGATGTTTTCTCAGATTTGCTTTATAATACAAAGCTTAATTTTACTAAGTCTAGAAAATCTTTTAGCCTCAAGTGTCCACGCTGTGGTGATTTGCTTAGAAAGTCAAGGTGCAATAGCTGAATTAGGGGCATTTACTAATCATAAGGAGTTAATAAAAAAATCGTATTAATTGTATACAAAAAGTGTTAAGGGCAAAACCAGTAATACAGGACATTATTGAAAGTGAAAGTTTTTTCCTAAATACAAAAAAACACGAATTTTAGGACCTAGGCAACAGAAAAAGATTACTGGTCCTGTAATTAGGAATCAAGGAGTAGGTATCGGAAAAAAACAAAAAAATTATAAAGTCGGCGATATTTAACTTGAACAAGAAGTCACTGCCAGTAGAAGAATCAATAAAATTACAACCTTGGCTAGATGGTTGGATGGCCTATATGAAAGGTATAGATCCCGAATCGTATATTCACCTATTGCAATATAAGACGAAGATTGAAAATAAAGAAGTAGCTTCAACAGAAGATTAATTATTATTTAACCGTCAATGTGAGAATGGATTTGTTCTCAGTTGGCTATTAGTTACTTCAATAAATATATAATTATCACGACCAGTCAATTCGTTCACTGCAGTCACCTAATCGTTGAGGCTGGACGAGTATAATTGATCGTAGTTTATATTAAGCGCCTATTCCGGTTTGTTTGAGCCACCCTTTCGGAAGCTGAGCCACTAACGGGAAAGTGCATTATTTACAGCAGTCGCACAAACACCGCCGCCTGGATTGTCCATCCGAGCCAGCCGTCGTAAATGGCAAGGGGCTCCGCCCGCCTCTTCGAGGCCCATTGACAGACGCCAGTCTCGAACGGGTACGGCACTTAGGCGGTGTTAGTAGCTTTGTGTGTTGTGGCTCAAAACCGCCGGAAAGGTGGCTCATTTTTTCCGGAGAAGTGGCTCACCTACCACCGGAATAGTGGCTCTCTGGAACCGTAATATGTAAATTACAAAAAAACTCACAGTATTTTCAATATTCCCGTGTAAAATATTACAATTAAGTAATTGCTATTCGGAATGAGGATATATTGATATAAAAATATAGAGAGGATGGTATATCAATGGCAAAAGTAATTAGCATGATAAACTGGAAAGGAGGCGTTGGAAAAACAACTCTGACGCTTCATATTGGTATTGGACTTAATAGAGCTACAAGAGGTAGGATTCTTTTAGTAGACTTGGACCCTCAATGTAATTTATCTTTTTTAGCATTAGGCGTTGAAGATTACGTTAACAAAGTCTACAAACAGAAAACTCCTACATTAAAGTCAATATTTGATGGCTATTTCAATGATTCTAAAATTTCTGCAAATGATGTTATTTTAACGAAATCCGTAAACAGGTCTCCTGGAATAGTTTATAGTAACGTAGATATTATGTTATCCCATCAAGAGTTAGTGCTTCTTGATCTGACACTAGCTAGAAGTCGAAAAGCTGGAAGAGATCATAAAGAAGAAACAAGAAATGAAATCGAAAAACTAGCTATTCTCAATAGAGTTCTTTCGCAAATAAAAGACATGTATGAATACATATTATTGGATTGTCCGCCCAACGTTAATCTTGTAACACAAAACGCGTTTTATGCGAGTGATTACTATGTTGTACCAGCAATTCCAGACTTTTTATCTACAACTGGTATTTCCTTGATTAAAGACTATATGAAAGGTTTTAATAAAGACTTTAATGGCATGCATAGTTATGCTGGTATTGAAGAAATCTACAACGAAACTAAATTTGGTGGTATTATCTTCAATATGGTTGATGAACGAAATGGAGGGCCTAAACAAACGCATGCGGAGGCATTTAAGTCTGTAAGTTTGCAACATCCAGGAGATGTATTTAAAAAGTACGTTACGGATGGAGATGGAATCTCTGTTGCTGCTTCTGTGAACTTGCCAGTTTATGCACACTCGTATTTACCGCGATCTAACCCTAATGCAAAAAAACAATCTGAATATTTAACTGATTTAGTAGATGAATTTATTAAAAAAATAGTGTGAGGTAATTACATGAATACTTCAGAAGTTTCCAAAATACTGCGAAAAACTGCAGATATTCTTGACTTATTTGGAGATATTCCTTTACAAGAGGCTTTAGACGATATATATCGGACTATTGATAGAAAAAAGTCTAATACTAAAAAAGAAATAAGAGCTAAAGAAGAGGAAGCTAATAATAGCATTCTTATCACAGATGAACTAATATTACAGATGTCAGAAATGAAAAATGATGAATTATCAAATTTTTTAAAAAATCATAAAATTTTTAACTCAAAGAGTGGTCTTTTATCTTTAGCGGAAAAACTCTCGTTACAATTATCAGCCCGAAACAACATTGAAACTTTAGCTCATAGTATACTGAAACACTTTGAACGGCTACGACTCGATACTATGATACAAAACGAAAGAAATAATTAGGTAACCTAAGCACCTCCAGTAACCACCTGCGAGGTCTCTTTTCTTATAGGGCGAGACTTAGTAAGTATTTAAGCACCTTCACGAACGTAAGGTTGGGCTTCCTACTGGCACCTCCGCATCATGCGTGAAATGGAGATGACGGAAAATGACGCTTGGGAGTTTGCCAAAATGCACGCCCAGGTTGTTCAGCCATCACGTATGTCCATCAACCCTTACTATCTGGGTTTGAAAATGTTTGAAGATATTGAGAAACGCTATGGTCGTGACAAGATCTTTGAAGTACGAGAAACAGAAACAGACCAGTCTTTCCTGCGTAATTATCTCACCAAAGAGCTGGTCGAAGATCTAGACCTTTACATCTACAAAAAAGTAGGCAATCAGTGGCAGGTAGTAGAAAAGGATTGGGAAAAGGTAAGGGATCAAATGGTGGAGAAAATGACCAACTGTGGCTTTCCGACTATTTTTGTAGAAGATGGTGACTATAACCGCTCGGGTGAACTTTTTTTACGTCATGCCTACGAAAGTGTGGAGCTAGATATCCTTTACTTAGAGAAGACTTTGCCTCATGTCTATACCTTTTGGCAGAAGGCTGTGCATCTTGAGACTGTGATTGACAGTAAGAAAGTTTTGTTTACTTATAATGGGGAGAAGGTTATTCGGAAGTATCTTTGAACCATGGATAAAATACCTTAACCTGGTATCTAACGGGAAAGTTGGACCCTGCTGACTGTTTAGACTTAGACCATAAGCGCAAAAAAAGGTCAGAGGTTAAAATATTTTTAACCTCTGACCTTTTACAGTAGAGTACGTAATACTATCTAAATATTAACAACCTCATTTAGCAATTCTGATGCTTTTTGATGAGTGATACCTTTTACTAACTGAACTTCACTAGTTAAAATTTCACGAGCGTTATCTAGCATATTCTTATCTGCAAAACCTAGTTTTTTATTATTATTTAATCGAACTAAGTCGCGGATGACCTCTGCTCCTTCGTAGATGTTACCACTTTTCATTTTGTTTAAATAATGTCGGTTTCTTTGAGTTGCCTTGATGGTTGCATCTGTTTCTCCGTCGTGAAGTGTGTTGAGTACGTTATCCAAAACGTTTTGCTCAACAACAGGCCGTACTCCCAACTTCTCAACGTTATTACAAGGGAACATCACTTGCATGTTATTATGATGGATATTTACGATATAATAAGTTTGACTTTTCCCCAGAACTTCTTTTTCTTCAATAGCATGGACAACACATGCACCATACATTGGATACAAGATTTTTTCGCCGATTTGAAACATGAAGCCACCTCCTCATATTCTTATGTATATTATAGCACATAATTTTATAAAAAATTTAATTTTATCAAAAAAAAAATTAAGTGTCAAGATTTTATTGGGTTTATTTTTTGAAACAGTTACTTAAAAGCATTGTCAGCATTCATAGAAACCTCTGAACAAATAGAAAAAAAGCTCACCGATTAAGGTGAGCTTCGTATTTATTGAGATATTACCAGCGGTTATTGCGAGGCTGGGGTTGAAAGCAGTCACGACAGTAAACTGGCTTGTCACCACGGGGCTCGAAAGGAACCGTTGTTTCAACACCGCAAGAAGAACAGGTTACTGGATACATTTGACGTTCTTGACGGTATCCGCCTCTGTTATTGTTGTTGTTTTGAGCTTTGCGAGCTGCACGGCACTGAGGGCAGCGGCCTGGCTCGTTAGTAAAACCTTTTTCTGCGTAGAATTCCTGCTCAGAAGCAGTAAACTCGAATTCGGCAGAACAATCTTTACAGGATAAAACTTTGTCTTGAAACATAAAAAAACCTCCTCATAATTTGCCCTTTCTAGGGAAATCCGTCTAACCTCCCTAGCCATTGGCAAATGAGAAGAATAGCGTTTCACCGAATAAGGACTACTTGGAAAGTATACACGAAAATGGTTACTTGTGCAAGGTATTGGAAAATATTTTTTCAATATTATCAGACATCCCGTGGCAAAACTGTTATTCATAGTAAGACCAATAGGGGAGGGACGGTAATGTTTTAGCCCATACTTCTATTAGCTTACCCCCAAAAAAAAATCTCAAACATATTAAATTGCTAACATTATGGGAAAACTATCAAATTTGATCACGACCATTTTTGGAGACTTGAAGCTTCAAGCTTATAAGTTAGTCTATATTTTTTTATAATATGAAATAGGATATCGGTGAGTTAACGGAGAAGATAAAGGCAGTGACTACAGTTTGTGGTTTAGTTGGTGTTGATATTCCACAGCTTCTGTCGACACATGAGGAAAAATTAAGGAGAAAAAAATGAAAATTGAACAAATTCAAGAGCGGTTGGAACAATTACGAGCTACTACACCTATTATCTCAGGTATGAAGTATGAGTATGAGTTAATCGAAGAAAATCAGAGAGTTAATCTGTACATAGAGAACGATCACTATTCGTACACCATCTCAGCAGAAGAAAATCTTCTATGCGGCTATGCAATGAGATATGATTATCTTACTTTTGATTTTCCAGAAGGGGAATTAAATGAAGAAACATGGACTAAAATCATTAATGAGATTACTTCTTTTGAGGAAGAAGTGTAAATACTAAAGGGTAGCAGGATGGATATATAATAGCATTAAAAGGTTTTGGGGAGATAAAATGCTTACCATGGATGAATTCAAAATTGTAAAAGTGATCCCAACGGAAGACTTTCTTAAAGCTCAAAAAAAGGTCACAGGTTAAAATCTTTTTAACCTGTGGCCTTTTTCATTGGTATTATATAGATAAGTTAAGGATGGTGAGAGAAGGTTGAAAGTAATAACTAAGATTTTTTTAATGATAGGTACTGCCATGTTAATCCTTTTTATAATATTGTACATTCAGTATCGTAATGACATAAATCATGCACATCAAAGGGTACTGGCAGGGAGTGAATTACTCTTAACAAACGAAGGTGAAATCGAGTATGCAGTCGAGGGTGAAGGGACTCCTGTTCTTTTGATTCATGGGGCAGGAGGTGGTTATGACCAAGGCCTTCTTATGGGCAAAACATTTCTTGGCGATGGTTTTCAGTACATTTCCGTATCCCGTTTTGGTTATCTACGCTCTCCCTTTTTGGCAGAATCCACAGTAGAAAATCAAGCTATTCTTTATGATCTACTTCTTGAGCATTTGGAAATTGACAAAGCAATCATTTTCGGTGTATCAGCTGGAGGCCCCTCAGCATTGCAATTTGCACATGACTTTCCTGACCGGAGTAGCGCTCTGGTTCTAGTGTCAGCTGTATCTATGTTCATGGGAGATGAAGTACCAATAAGCACAAAAGTCATAAACTTCATCCAAAGATATGACTTTACTTATTGGCTAGTACTGAATCTATTCAAAGCTCAATTTTTAGATATGATAGGAATTTCAAAGCAGACATATAGCCTTCTAAGCCCTGATGACCAAAAACATGTTGACGCATTGTTGGAGTTTATGCATCCAATGAGCTATCGTTTACCAGGGACTATACATGAAGCCACGATCAGACCACTGACTGGTGAATCCATGAAAAGAATAAAAATTCCTACTATCGTGGTTCATGCCAAAGATGATGTCTTAGTAACATATGAACATGCAGAGTTTATTCAAAAAAACATGAAGCACGCTGAATTACTTTCCTTTAAAAGAGGAGGTCATGGACTGATATCTGAATTGAAGACAATTAATAAGCGGATAAAAGATTTTTTAGAAAGGAATATTCCAAAAGAACAGTCTGTGACGGATATTTATTTTAATTTTTCGTGAAAGCAAGGAAAAAATTGAAGGTTACATACAGTGAGAGGAATAATGATAAACGATGAAGACCAAGCTCAACTATAACCCAAGGCTTTTGCAAATACTTACCAATAAAAAAGAAGAAGAAATCCCAGTAAAACCGGGAATCGCCTTGCTGCCTAGTAATTATAAAAAGATAATCCTTGACAATATAGAGGACATAATTGGAGATGAGGTCTTCCCGCTTTATTGGACACCACTAAGTGTGGATTTCTCGGTCTTTCGTAGAATTACATAAAGTATCTTTATTCGACGTCGTCACCGCCACCCGAAGGGTCTCATACAGCCAGTCGCCAGTCAAGGGCTAGGGCTTCGCCGTCGCCTTCGGCGACCCTTGACAGTCGCCTTTCTGTATGAAGGATGCATCAATTAGGCGGTCGACGACAGGGTCTGCGTTTTTGCTTTTCCCTTGCTACT
>NZ_WBXO01000014.1 GCF_008933955.1 Heliorestis acidaminivorans | reverse complement strand
AAAGATGAGACTTCCCACTACATAAGTAGGTAAGACCCCAGGAAGATGACCTGGTTGATCGGCTCGAGATGGAAGCGCTGTGAGGCGTGTAGTTGACGAGTACGAATCGGTCGAGGACTTAACCTACTCTTTTACATCGCAATATTGTGCAGGAATTGTATGGGGGTCAGACCCCAAGACAATTTCCAAACAATTGACAGGAAACTCTCTAACAATTCTCTGTGTAGTTTTCAGGGTGCAAATAAGCATTGTGAGATAACTAAAAAAATAACTTTTAGTTATGCATAAAAAATCTATTATAGACATATACTATAATAGATTAAGAAAACAATAAGTTTTCAAAAATCATAATAACTTATAATGACGCGGGGTGGAGCAGTTGGTAGCTCGTCGGGCTCATAACCCGAAGGCCACAGGTTCGAGTCCTGTCCCCGCAACCAAAAAAATTAAAACCGACTTTATTGTCGGTTTTTTGTTATTTAAACCTTTTTTACTTATAAAATCCTACATTTAGTCACTATTCAGATTTAATTCGACAAATTTCTAAAGACTCATATGGTAAGGTATAGAAGTAGACAAATAACATCTATAGTTTAGTGGAAATCGAAAGGACCATTATTTATGTTGAAATTAAAGAACTTAAAACTAAGCACCTTACCTTTAACTAAAAAAATTCATCTTTGGATTATTTTTTTAATTCTATTACCGACAGTTCTACTGGCATTACTTATTCCTTTCACGTCTATTCAGCAACAAAAAAAATTACTTAATGAACAATTACTAGATGAATCGATATTATTAGCTACGGTAGTATCTAATGAAAAGTTTATGGATATTTCTTGGGAAATAGATCAAAAGCTTGATAAAGAAGAGCAAATCCACTTGCTAAACCAAAAGCTCCAAGGGATTTTAGAAATGTTTCCAAACGACAAGATAGGTCGGGGTTATTACTCTATAGCATTAGACTCAATCGTGGCAATTTCTCCTAATTTCTCCAAGGACCTACTTGTCTCCATATCACACGATCATCTGCCCTATTTTGAAGTCTATGACAGCGGAGAAGTCGCTGTAGGTACTTTTGAGACTTCTTTAGGTTGGGATGGTAAGTCTATTACATATGCTGTTGCTCCAATTATCTTAGATGGGCAAATTGTTGGACACAGTTGGGCAACTACTACTCTAGAGCATATCTATTTGACGGCTTTAAAAAATGGCAGTTTTATATTACTAGTAGGTCTGCTCCTTTACGCTCTGCTTTTTTTAAGTAGTGTTCATTTCATAAAAAAAATAAAAAATGAAATGACTGATTTTGCTGAAACAGTTATAAATAAGGGAAAAATAAACTCAGAAGTCAACGTTATGCCTGAGCTTAACCTTGTATTAAATAGGATTCAAAAACATGATGCCTGTCTAAAAGCATTACTTCACATACACACAAATGATGAACAAGATGTCATTACCAGCACTAACTATATTATAAAAGAGATTATGAAAATCACTAAAAGTCCTTTATGCACAATTGGTTACCTTGAAGAAAGTGAAGGAAAAATTATTAATTATATATGGCCTGAAGAAGTTGCCATACAATGCAAATTAAAAGGCACACATGGAAGGCGCTCTCTACGAAATGGAGGTATCTGGACAAAGGTAATTAATGAGAAAAAGCCTTTGCTTATTAACGATTTTGAACAATCTAATAGCAATAAAAGTAGTTATCCCCAAGGGCATGTTGCCATTAATCGGTTGATGGCTTTTCCTGTAATGGAACAAGGAAAAGTTGTTATGGTTTCTATGGTAGCTAACAAAAAAGAAGAATATACAGAAACAGACTTTAAGATAACAGAAGCGATACTTATTGGTCTTTGGAAAGCAATCAAAAGAAAAGAAACAGAAGAAAAATACAAAAAAATATTTAACAATTCTTCAGCAATCATGTCTTTGCGTCGTCTTAGCGATGGAAAAATCATTGAGGTTAACGATCAATATTTAAAAACTCTTTCGTATTCACGAGATGAATTGATTGGCAAGAGTTATAGCGAAATCGAAGGAGAAGACGGTAGCGAAGAAGTCTTCAAAATATTAAAGCATAAGCAACAGATTGGAGAACCAATCAAAGAACAGGGCAATAACATCGAAGTAATACTAAAAAATAAAGCGGGAGAAAGCTTACAAGGGATAGCTTCTTTTGACGTAATTAAAATCGCTGAACAAGAATACTTGCTAACTATTGTTAAAGATATTACTTTATTGAAGCAATATGAAGAAGAACTGAAACGATTAGACAGACTCAACATAATTGGTCAGATGGCCGCCGGTATAGGTCATGAGATTCGAAATCCTATGGCTACTGTGCGAGGATTTTTACAGCTATTACAGCGTAAAGAAAAATATGCTGATGAGAAAGCTTACTTTGATTTAATGGTTACCGAGTTGGATAGAGCTAATGAAATCATTACAGAGTTTCTTTCTTTATCAAAGAAAGAGCCAGATAGTCTAGAACTAAAAAGTCTTAACGAAATATTAACGACAATGTATCCACTTATAGAAGCTTATGCTTTTCAACAGGATAAGCAAATTCGACTAATAGCAGGAAATATTCCACCTATTTATGTGAATGAAAAAGAAATTCATCAACTTTTGCTAAATCTAGTTCGCAACGCTTTAGAAGCCTCACCGTTACGTGGAATTGTAACGCTAAAAACAGAAGTACTGCATGATGAAGTAATCTTGACAGTAAAAGATCGCGGTAAGGGAATCGACCCTACCATTCTTAAAAAAATAGGAACACCTTTTTTTACAACAAAAGAAAAAGGAACAGGCTTAGGATTGGCAGTTAGCTACAGCATTGTGGAGCGACATAAGGGAAAAGTCTTTGTTGAGAGCAGTGAAAAAGGAAGCGTCTTTAAGATCCACTTTCCTCTCCCTGCAAAAGTGGATAAACTTGAAAATAGTGCTTAAAACATACTAGATACTAATTTCTTTTGCTGAAACTCTCAGGGTCTTCTAACTCAGAATAAAGAGGAGTTGGAAGCACACCCATATTCGTTTTGGCAACAAGTTCGGAGTGATAAGGTGGTATAGCATCAGAATCTTCCAACTGAACGGCTTGATCTTGCTCAATGGAATCTTCTAAGCTCTCTGGAGCCTCTTTAATTTCTTTGTGTTTTTTTTCCTCTTCCTTATGCTTTTTGGATTCTTTTGTCATCATAAACATCCTTCCGTCGATGTAAGTCCCTTAATGACCATTGATTGGTTGTCATTAAGGGACCTTTTTTTTTGCTTACTCTTGGTTCTGAGGTAAGTTACGAACTTCTGGCTCTCCTGGGCTCTGGGTGTTAAGTTGCTTTGCTTGGTCATTGTTACGGTTCTTTTTAGCTTTCTTATTCTTCATATCTTTTCACCTCCATTAAAGATGGTAGATTGAAGCGAAACCATGTTTATTATGCCCCGCATGTAGACTCTCTCTGCAATTTTTGAAATAGTCTCAAAGAAGCTTAAAAAAGGATTTTAACCATTAGGTGGCGAAAAAGAAAATCAAATGTAAAAAGCCCAAAGATTAAACTAAAGACTACAAATCAAGTGCTCAAAGACTAGGAGACCGGAAGGTTAGAAGACCTGAATCTAACAAATTCTAACAAAGAATTTAGAGGGGAATTTTTATGACCAAGAAGTTAAGTGCCCTGGCTTTGTCTCTGCTACTCATAGCCACATCTTGGCTAGTCCATATTCCTGTAGCACAGGCTTTTGAGAATTTAGCTATACCAGCTTTTCGTCTTCAAGAGACTACACCTGTTGCTCCTGGCACGACTTATAAGCAATATCAATGGTCTTATGAACAGGGAAATACAAAAATTAATCTTTTAGAAATTGATCTATCGAACCCTTACTTAACAATTGACGTTATTGCAGGGAAAGGGAAGGTTGCAGAAAGATTAAACGTTTCCGCTATGGCTCGTGAACAAGGAGCTGTAGCCGCAATCAATGGAGACTTCTTCAATATGCGAGGCGAAGGTGCACCTTTTGGCCCTATGGTTCGCTCTGGTGAATTGCTCTCTTCTCCCATAAATCATAGTGGCCTTTATGCTTTAGGTCTCTCTAAAGATGGAAGAGCGTATATTGATCTTTTTCATTTTGAAGGTCTCGTTGTTGCACCTGATGGAACTTCTTTTGAACTAACTGGTTTAAATAAAGCTTCTTTTCTTATGAATCCCGATAACCGAAATGGTCACGTAGATCGTTTACATCTCTATGATCATAACTGGGGATCTTTGACTAGAGGACAAGGTAGTGGAATTGACCTTGCTGATACAGTAGAATTATTGATTGATAATAACCTTGTCTTGGCAGTATCAGCAGGCGCTCCTTTTGAATTTGCACCACCTCTTGGTCAAAAAATTTTACGTGGTCATGGACTAGCCGCTCAATATCTGCTTAACCATTTTCAAGTAGGTTCTCCAATAAGTATCGATTATAAGATGATACCTGATCAGGAATGGCAGATGGTGATTGGAGGGCACAGCTTACTAGTGCAAGCAGGAAAAGCTGTACCTTATGCCAGAGAGTTATCTACCTTAGACGGCTTGCGAGCACGGTCAGCCCTAGGAATTTCGCAAGATGGTCAAACTTTATTTGTAGTTGCTGTGGAAGGAAGAACGGAGCAGAGCCTCGGTCTTCGTCTTGGAGATTTGTCTCGTTTCTTTGAACATATAGGTGCTTGGACAGCTCTTAACTTAGATGGTGGTGGCTCTACAACAATGGTGACTCGTCAGCTAGGAGACTGGCAAGCAACAAGGCTTTTTGCTCCCGAACAAGCCCAAGAGCGTTTAGTACCTAATGCGCTGGCATTGTTCGTAAATGCACCGCAAGGAGAATTGAAAGGCCTATTCATTCAAGGACCAGATCTCTTGTTGCCTGGTGAAACAGTAGCTTACACGCTTAAAGCTTATGACAGCTACTATAATCCTGTAGATGGCAAGACGCTTTCAGTGCAATGGGCTTTATCAGACCAACTAGGTGAACTTGATCAGAATAAATTTACGGCGCAACAGGCAGGCGTAGCTAATATTCAGGTACTGGAACAAAGTAATAGTATTACTGCGACTTTTCCTGTTATAATTCTCAGTCAGCAGGATTTACTCGAAATTGCTATCAAGACAACCGTAGAAGCTTTTGAGTTAGGCAAAGCAGTTCCACTTACAGTGCAATTAACAACCAAAGCAGGTCGAACTAGATCTGTAGAGGCCTCTCAGCTACAATGGCAATTTGAAAATGCTCGTGGCGATCTTTCTCCACAAGGTATGCTACGGATCGATCATATCGATGGACCAGAGGCTCTCTTACGTGCCAGCTATGGGAATGTTTCAGCTGAACTGCCTATAGGTTTGCTTATGAAGAAAGAGCCTGAAGAACAATACTTAGCTACAGCAACCGTAACAGGCAATATCGTTAATGTTCGTCAAGGTCCTGGTACTGATTATGATGTTATTGCAAGCATAGCCAAAGGAACTAATCTTCCTTTACTAGACCTTAAACCAGGCTGGGCTGAAGTACTTATAAACGACAGTAGAAGTGGTTGGATTAGCAGGGAATGGAGCGAACAGTTTCTATCAACAGGTGTTATTACCGGCAATATTGTCAATCTACGCTCAGGTCCAGGTCGTGATTTTGAGATATTGACTACCTTGAAGAAAGAAGAAAAAGTATTTTTGCTCAAAGAAAGTGATAATTGGTATAGAGTGATTACTGGTGAAGGCAATAAAGGCTGGATGTCAGCTGATTATGTAGAGAAAAATATTTTGCCATAAAAAAGATAAAAACTAGACATCTTAAACAAAAAAAGAGATACAAAAAAAGAGCCTGAGCAACCTGTTAAGGTTACTCAAGCTCTTTTTTTGCTTCTTAAATCATTCATCAACTTTAACCAGCGATGAAGGTAAACTGGTGTAATAAAGTTTTGTCGTACATGCTCTTTCGCTTGCTGACCTAGTTGCTGTGCCAAAGCAGGGTTTTGCAAAAGCTGTAAGAGAGCTTTCGTTAACTCTTGCACAGTGGGAGCCATAAGACCTGTTTTATCAGGTATTACCTGCATACGAATGCCGCCTACAGGTGTGGAAACAACGGGCTTTTCTTTCCACATAGCCTCTGTCACAGTAAGTCCAAAACCTTCACGACTAGAGTTTTGGACGACAATCGCCGCGGCTCTTTGCAGTACATTGATTTCCAGATGACTAGTCGGTGCTAAGTTAAGAACTCGGATAGTGCTGTGATCTTTAGTTAACTCTTTTAACTCATTGTAAACATCGAGTCCTTCGGGATCATCGTCTGCAGCACCACCAGCAAAAATAAGCTGACAAGGAAAGACTTTGAGCAATTCTAAATAGGCGTGTACCAGTCCGAATGGATTTTTCAATCGATCATAGCGAGAAACTTGGAGAATATAAGGTTGATCTGTAGAAATACCAAGCTCTTCTAGAACCTTTTCTTTTTCCGTGTCTGTTACTTCACGGTTTTTATCACTGAGAGGATCAATTGCAGGCGGTAAGATAAATTGCTGATGAGGAAGATGTTTGGCATATTCATCAAGGTGATAAATAGCGGCATCACAGCGTCTCGCATAGCGACTTAAAAAGTTCCAAACGCGAGGATCAACATCAACAGGATCAATGTGACAATACCAGATCCAATGTCCCCGATGTTGGTCTTTTCTTTTTACCAAACCGAGTGGCTGTTGATCGTGAATAATAACAAAATCAGCAGAATCATCAATCACAGCAAGGTTCTTTTGGGCCGTTTCTTCATAAATCGTAATCATTTCTTCACGAAAATTGATTTTCTCTCCATGAAAAGCATTGTGAAAAGCTTTAGTGACTTCAAAAAAATCGCTTTGAGCTGATAATACATCCCAACGAGCATTAAGTCCAATCGATTTCATCAATGGAAGTAAGCTCTGCAGTATCTCAGCTACACCACCACCGACGAAAGTTGAATTGATATGCTGTATTCCTGCGCCTTGAAGTGGTTCTGCTAGCTTTTCAATTGTTTCTAAGAGAGAGGGATCGACAAGATTTTGATAAGAAGCAAGGGTTCTAGAACGTTCAAGTGGAGACGGGAGATTGATTTGAACCATCATTACACCTCATAGAAAGGATTTGTAAGAACTGAAGGACTTCTTGGGGACTTTGCAAGCAGTATTCAGCATAGGTAAGCTTTGGAATATCAGAAACGAGCACAGTAGTTCCAAGGCCATGGAGGGCTTGAAAAGCATCTTCATCGGTCCTGTCATCTCCCAAATAGAGGGGATGGTACTCAGGATAGCGTTCCAAAAATCTTTTTACACTAGACCCTTTATTAATCCGAGCAGGACGTACTTCTACTACCTTTTTACCTTCTACCATTTCTAGCTTCTCTATTTCTAACAGTCTTTGGATCTTATCTCGATAGCTTTGGAGAACAACAGGTACAATAGAAGGTGAGGCAAGTCGATAGTGGAGTGCAAAAGACGTTTTTTTCCTCTCCAGAAGAAATCCTTCATGGGATCCGATACAGTAGCAAGCTTCTTGATGCAAAATATCTATCCAACCAGCTGGAGAAGCTCCGCTGGTAAGGCTGTATCGATTCCCAAGAAGGTCTTCCATCTCTGCTCCGTGACCTCCTACATAGTAAATCCCTTCTAGAGATAAAAGACTTTTGAGGTCAGCAATATCTCGACCAGATACAAAAGCTATTATTAAGTTTTTTTGTTGGGAAAGTGCTTTTAAGGTGGAGCGAAGGGAACTGCTAGGGCGAGCAAGCTCTGGCTTATCTTGAATGGGAACAACCGTACCATCATAGTCAAGCATTAACAGTAAAGGAGTAGTCTCAAAAAGATTTAAATCTTTCCATAGAGCTAGTGGTGGAGTCAACGAAGGCTTTGTTAAAGATGCTTTAACTGATTGTTGACTCATGGGAATCCTCAGCCAAAGTTGCTTTGGGGCTTACTGTTATGGTTGAGCCCGTGAGCCAAGCTTGCTTTATCCTTTTCCACCACCAACTTATATCTTGCTCTTTTACGCTTTTATAAAGACTATGAAGTCGCCTTTTTTTCTCGCCTTCTGCCATTAGTAAACCTTTGAGAATCTGCTCTGCTGTTTCTTGGGGGCTATAAGGGTTTGCTTGTAAAGCTTCCTTGAGTTGGTTAGCGGCACCAGCAAAAGGACTTAACAAAAGAGTACCTGAATAATTGCCATTAGTGGCTACGTACTCTTTAGCAACAAGATTCAGGCCATCGCGAAGGGGTGTGACAAGGCACATGTCGGCGGCAAGATAATGAGTCACCAAATGATCTTTTCGTAAAGGTCTAAAGAGATAGCGAACGGGAATATGGTCTTCTGTGAATCGTCCGTTAATGCGCCCTACAGTTTCTTCGACTTCTCTACGTAAGCTTTGATAAGCCTTTACTTGCGTTCGACTGGGGACTGCAATTTGAATAAACGTTATCTTACGTTTATACTCTGGATGGTTTTCAAAGAGCCATTCAATAGCTTTTAAGCGCTCAGGAATTCCTTTGGTGTAATCAAGTCGATCAACACCGAGAATTAAATAGTCGCCGCCAGAAGCTTGCTTTAATTGATGTGCTTTTTGCCGGATTTCTGGCTTGCTAGCTAAGGATTCAAAGTCTCGCCAATCGATGCCAATAGGGTAAGCGGCTACAATAATTTTTCTTCCGGCCCAAAAGATAGAGCCTGTGACATGATCTACTTTTGCACCAAGCAACTCCTCTGCTGTTATCAAAAAGTTACGTACATAACTTTCAGTGTGAAAGGCTATTAGATTACAATCGAGTAAGCCTTTCAACAACTCTCTAGCCCAAGGCAAAGTAGCAAAAATCTCAGGGGCAGGAAAAGGAATATGCCAAAAGAGAGAGATTTGTGCTTGTGGTCTTTCAAGGCGTATAGAAGTAGGAACTAATGCTAGATGATAGTCATGAATCCAGATTAAGTCGCGAGGTTGACTTTTCTGGAGCAAAGTCTGAGCATACTTGATATTTACACTGCGATAGTTTTGCCATTGCTCGGCATCGAAGAGAGCTTTTTCAACAAAATTATGACAAAGAGGCCAAAGGCAACTGTTAGATATGCCTTCATAGAAAGCTTCAACTTCTTCTTCAGTCAGAATTACTTCATGAAAAAAAGCATCATTGCGATCTGTGAGAGGGAGGGTTTTTCCCATAATCTCATCAGGTTTACCTAAGCGACCACCCCAACCAACCCAGGCTCCACCTTCTTGGTCAATGATTGGATTAAGAGCAGAAACAAGTCCGCTGACAGAAGGGGTTATTTCTAATCCTTTACTTCCACTATCCCTTAAGGTAAGAGGACCGCGGTTTGAAGCAATGACCAGTCGCCTATCTCTATATGATAGAGGCTTAAGTAATCCCATATATCCAATTCCTCCTTTTCTCAAATATCGCTCAATCACCAGTCCTTTCTCTCAGTACCTCTCAATACTTTTATCATCAAATAATATTTAGAGTCACAAGTAATCTTTGATCATTTTATGCGAAAAAATGAATATCTGTTAATCACTTGAGAAGAATGTTAGGGTTTACAAAAGAGTTATTGCAGAAAAAAGTAAAAAATAAAAGATATAAATATTATTTATAAGTTTTTTGTTGCTAAAGTTCTGAGCGATACAGTATAATAATTATTTCACATAAAAAAAGGAATTGTCAACCTAGACAATTCCGATAGAAACTTAACTATTTTAAAGTTTTTAATAGATATAATAATTATTCAGTAACTTTTCAGCTAAATAATTAAATGAAAAAGACTATTTCATTTGCTATAAAAAGTGCTTTCACCTTTTTGTCTTTGTACAAGCCTTAAAATATATGCAAAAAGGTAGAACTAAGTTGCTTTCATAAAGGTAATAGATTCCTTTGCTTTCATAAAAAATTATTTAGTAATAACAGAGAATCCCTTTCCTATGGTAAAATAAAAAAGTGAATACTAAGATGTAAGATTAACAACATATTTCCAAAAAGGGCAGGTGGTACTCGTAGGTATGGATCTAGAGAGAGAATTTCAACGTACCCTTCACGATTTTAATGAACTAATGATGCAGAACATGTCCAAAATGAGTCAAAAAACATCGCTTACGCATACGCAGTTTCTGCTAATTTATCACATTAGTCACCGAGGGCTTGCTTTGCAAAAAGATATGCGCAAACTTTTTCATCTGACGCAGGGCGCATTATCTACAGCACTGAAAGATTTAGAACAAAAAGGTTTTATTACAAGAACACAAAGCCCTGTAGACCAGAGAGAGTGGGTTATTGCGCTCTCCACTGAAGGTGAAGATTTACTGAAAAAAGTAAGTCTTTCAGCTTTTTCTCCAATGCAAGAGCCTATGATACAAGAGCCGGAAGAGGCAAAAAAATTTATCGAAGCATTGCAGTGGTTTAACAAGTGCTTCGATAAAGACAAAGATAAGCATAAAGATTCTGAGGCTAAAGGTAGCTCAGGTACTTAGTTTCTGTTTTTAAAAGTCTGACAGCAAGTTTCATCAGTATTATTGGCAGGTGTGGCAGACAATTGATTCAAACTAGCATTAGGTGAAAAGCCACCTTGTTGATCGTTTTGTACAACAATTTGCTTAGCGGAGCACAAGTTACCGTTTTCCCAGTAGGTACAAGTGTTTACAGTACAATTTACATCAGGCATAGTAAAACCTCCTTGAATTGCTTTTGAACTTCAACAATCTTAATTTGCTAAGGTACAAAAGAAAATATGCTATCAAATAAAGAGGGAAGAGCTGGGAAATATCCACAGCCCTTCCCTCTTTATTCTGTTACCCCTAATTATTGCATTCTCCGTCGCCACTACAATGACCAAAACCATGATCACAAGCTAAAGCACCGCAACCTGTGTTTAAGGTGGAGTGAATAGTGAAACCTACTTCATCATCGTTATCTTCATAATCTATCGTTAGACCCTGGAGATAATCTTTCGTAATATCATCAGCTACAAAAGAAATGCCCTCTACATCAAAAACAAGATCAGTCCTTTTCGGATTCCACTCAAAAGCTAGTTCATAAGTAGAATGAGTACGATCGAGAGCATAAATGCGCATATGGGGAGCCTTATTTTCTGCCATAATCTCTTTTAGCTTACCTTGTGCTATCTCGGTTATATTGATCAAAATGACCACCTCCCATCTTGATTGTACCTTTTAGGACAGAAAAATCAAGTAAAAAAGCAAACAAAAAAGAAGAGCTTCCCTACTTTACTTAATAGGGAGGCTCTTCTTCAGTTAAAGTAAAAAAAGTACCATCATCGAGAAAGACGCCTGTTCCTTGTGGTAAGGTGCTCTTTTCTGAGGCCTTAGTAGATGTTGATAAGGAATCGTTAGCAGAATCAGTCATTCCAAAGCACTCCCTTAAGACTATACCAAGATGGAGAAGATACTTGGATTGCTAATTATATTACCCATGAATGCTTTGTAATATGCATATATTTTCTCTTAACCATGGGTGAATGCCGCCAAACCCAGCGCGATAATGAACAGAACCATGAGAGACAGCAATTCCAACTCATGGTAAGATAGTTTTAACTTATTGCATAGGGCTTTCAATCGGCTTCACCTCTCTTCCTAAGGGAGAAATAATGATGTACAATAACTATAGCAATAAAAAATACTGCCTTATCTGGCTCTCCCATCTTCCTATAGGTTATTAGACACAGAAAAGGCAAAGAAAGTTTCACAAGAGGAGGCAGTTTTTGTGACAGAGAAGCTCTGGGGTGGACGTTTTCAGAAGGGAACTGACAAGGTGGTAGAGGATTTTCATTCTTCTATTCGCTTTGATCAACGTCTGTACCGTCAAGATATTAAAGGCTCGATAGCCCATGCTAGAATGTTAGGTAGACAGGATATCATTTCTCTTGATGATGCTAGTGCCATTGTCAAATGTTTAGAAGATATTCTTGCTGACATTGAAGCTGGCATTGTGGAATTTGATGTATCTGCAGAAGATATTCATATGAACCTTGAGAAATTGCTTACAGAGAGAGTTGGAGAAGTAGGCAAAAAACTTCACACAGGACGAAGTCGCAACGACCAAGTCGCTCTCGATATTCGTCTTTATCTTCGTGATGAGATAGAAGAGACTTCGGAACTTCTACGAGACTTGCTCAAGACACTTTTAGAGCGAGCTGAGGAAAACTTAGAAACAATAATGCCTGGTTACACGCACTTGCAAAAAGCTCAACCAATAACGCTGGCCCACCACTTAATGGCATACGTGCAGATGTTTGAGCGTGATCTTAGCAGACTTCAAGACTGTGCACGCAGAATGAACTTATCACCACTGGGGTCAGGCGCTCTAGCTGGAACTACTTTTCCTTTAGATCGCGAAGGTGTTGCTGAAGAACTTGCTTTTGATGGGATTACGGAAAACAGCTTAGATGCTGTATCAGACCGAGACTTTGCCATTGAATTCTGTAGCTCTGCTTCCTTAATCATGATGCATCTCTCCCGTTTTTGCGAAGAGATTATCCTCTGGAGCAGTCAAGAGTTTTCTTTTATAGAGCTAGACGATGCCTACGCAACAGGCAGTTCTATGATGCCACAGAAGAAAAACCCCGATGTAGCGGAATTGATTCGCGGCAAAACAGGTCGTGTTTATGGATCTTTAATGGCACTATTAACAGTGATGAAATCCTTACCTCTTGCATACAACAAGGACATGCAAGAAGATAAAGAATCGCTTTTTGATGCTATTGATACTGTAAAAGGTTGTCTTACCGTTTTTACTCCCATGATTGCTACTATGACTGTGCGCAAAGAGCAAATGAAAGAAGGCGCCAAAGGTGGCTTTACGAATGCAACGGACGTAGCGGACTATCTTGTGAAAAAAGGACTCTCTTTTCGGGAAGCTCATGAAATAGTAGGCAAAATGGTCTTTTTATGCTTAGAAAAAGGATTGTCTTTAGATGAACTATCTTTAGAAGATTACCAAAAATGTTCACCTATCTTTACAGAAGATATTTTTGATGCCATAGATGTGGTCCGTTGCGTAAATGATCGCCAAGTTCCAGGAGGCCCTGCTGTACAAGCTGTCTTGAGCTCTATCAAAAAAGCTCAAGAGCGACTAGAACGTTAATTATCTAACATCTGAGAAATTTTTCTTGAAAATTAATTAAATTTAGTTATTGAAGCATTTTCATTTCCATGATATTGTAGAAGTGGAGTGTCCCACGAGTTAACAGGGGGTGAGTCAAGAGTGGCCTACGTAATTTCCGATGCTTGCGTTTCCTGTAGTGCTTGTTTGGATTCTTGTCCAGTAGATGCAATTAAAGAAGGAAACCCTTATACCATCGAGGATAGCTGTATCGATTGTGGATCCTGTGAAGATACCTGTCCTGCTGGTGCAATTAGTGCAGGTTAAGCTTTTTTCTCTTTGCTGTACTTAACATTCGTAGTATAATTATCATGAGAAGGCAGGTGAAAAAAAGAATGGCACATACAATTAACAGTTCTTGTACATCCTGTGGACAATGTGTTGACGCATGTTACGTTAATGCGATCGTAGCTGGTAACCCTTACAAAATCACTGACGATTGTGTAGATTGTGGCGTATGCGCAGACGTATGTCCAGCTGGCGCTATCGAAGGCTAGTTCCTGAGAATTTTTAGTAAGTGCACCGACCCTTTGGGTAAGGTGCACTTACTTTTTTTTATTCAAAAAAAATATTTTTACTAGACGAGAGACCTATTTTTGAATAAGATATCAGTAGTGCTTTTTTGGGGGAAGATTCTCGAAAAAAGTGGTTATTTCAGGAAGTATAGAAGTAAATGTAGAAGAGTCTCTTTTAGTAGCTGTGCTCTGTAGAACGGGAAGGACGGTAGAAAATGCTTCAATGGCTTATGCTGGGGTTATTTGTAGCCATTTTATTAGGTAGTGGCTATGTAGCCATGAGAAAAACTAAAACTGTAAATGATTTTTTTCTGGGCAATCGTAACGTAGGTCCGTGGATGTCAGCATTTGCTTTCGGCACGACCTATTTTTCGGCTGTCCTTTTTATTGGTTACGCCGGTAAAGTTGGTTGGGGCTTTGGTCTCTCTGCACTCTGGATTGCTGTAGGGAATGCGCTTATCGGTTCTTTATTGGCTTGGTGGATTTTAGCGAAAAGAACAAGACGCATGACCGTGCGTTTGAATGCTCGTACTATGCCAGAATTCTTGGAAGCTCGCTATGGAAGTAAGAACTTAAAAATGTATAGCGCTATCATCATCTTCGTCTTCCTAGTGCCTTATTCTGCTTCTGTCTACATGGGCTTAAGTTACCTTTTTCAAGAAGTCTTAGGCATGGAATACCTTGTGGCGAACCTTTTGATGGCCGGTTTAACAGCCCTTTTCCTCGTTATGGGAGGTTACCTAGCTGTAGCTATTACAGACTTCATTCAAGGTATAGTTATGCTCTTTGGTGTAGCCATGATGTTGTTCTTCGTCTTTAACCATGAGAAGGTAGGCGGCATATCAGAAGCTATCACTAGGCTTAACGAGATTAACCCCGCTCTAGCGTCGCCTGCTCCTATGACCTTGCCAGCAATTATTGCGCTCATCTCTTTAGTCTTGTTAACATCCCTAGGGACTTGGGGTCTTCCTCAGATGGTGCAGAAATTTTATTCCATCAAAGACGAAGCTTCTATTGGTCGAGCGACCTGGGTCTCTACTGTTTTTTGTATCATAATCGGTGCAGGAGCTTATGGTATTGGTGCTCTTTCACCACTTTTCTTTGAGCAGATTCCTCTTTTAGACGGACGGCCTAATCCTGATTTGATCATTCCTCAGATTTTGACAGAAACCTTACCTCTTTTTGGATTGACAGTAATCCTACTACTAGTACTATCTGCTTCTATGTCTAGCTTAGCTTCACTAGTTCTTGTATCGGCTTCCGCCATTGCTATCGATTTTGTAGGTATTGTTAAACCTCAATGGGGTAAAGAGTATGGCGTTTTCATGATGCGTGCTCTCTGCATTATTTTTGTAGCTTTATCGCTTATTATTGCTATTGCTAAGCCAGCTATTATTTTAGATTTAATGGCTATATCTTGGGGAACAGTAGCCGGTACTTTCCTGGCACCTTACTTATATGGGCTTTTTTGGCGCAAGACGACCAAAGCAGGTGCCTGGGCTGGCGCCTTAACAGGTCTAACTATTTCTGTGGGCTTGTCTTTCATTGCTCCTCTCGTTGGATTTACCGAAGTGGCAGGGATCAAATTAGAGACGCCTCTAGTTGGAACTCTGGCCATGTTGATTTCCTTGGTTGTTGTGCCTGTGGTAAGTATATTTACAGCACCACTTTCAGCAGAAAAAGTAGATCAAGCATTCGGAACAGATGAGCAAGGAAAGTCAAAATATAAACAGCAAGCGATCGGGGAGGAGATGAGCACGTGATATGGAACGCCGAGGCCGAATGTATGGAACGGGAGGCCTTGAAGCGACTACAGCTACAAAGGCTAAAAGAAACGCTCCATCGCGTTTACGACAAAGTGCCTTATTACCGCCAGCGTTTTGATAAGGCGGGAGTACATCCCGAAGATCTCAAAAGCCTAGAAGATATCAAGATTTTTCCTTTTACAACCAAAGATGACTTAAGAGAAAACTATCCATTTGGTCTCTTCGCAGTACCAAAAAAAGATATAGTACGTTTGCATGCTTCTTCAGGAACAACAGGCAAACCTGTTGTTGGAGCATATACCCAAAAAGACCTAGAAAATTGGTCTGAGATGATTGCTCGAATTGTTACTATGGCTGGTGTGACTAGCGAAGATACGGCACAAATTGCTTTTAACTATGGTCTTTTTACTGGTGGCTTTGGCCTCCATTATGGTTTAGAAAAAGCAGGTTGCACCATCGTACCTGCTTCTGCTGGGAATACACAGAAACAACTTATGTTGATGCAAGACTTTGAGACAACTGTCTTGGTATGTACTCCCACTTACGCTTTACATATGGCCGAAGAAGCTAGAGAAATGGGTATTGATCCCACCAAGCTTCCACTGCGTATCGGTCTCTTTGGGTCAGAGCCTTGGTCGGAAGGCATTCGACGACAAATAGAGAAAGACTGGTCTATTCAAGCTACCGACAATTATGGGTTAACTGAACTTATGGGTCCCGGTGTAGCTGGTGAATGTGGCGCACTTGATGGACTACATATCCAAGAAGATCACTTCTTCGTAGAAGTGATTGACCCAGATACGGGAGAAGTAAAAGGTCCTGGTGAAGAAGGAGAACTGGTCTTCACTAGCTTAAGCAAAGAAGCTTTTCCTGTTATTCGTTATAGAACGAAAGATATCAGTATGCTCAATGATTCACCTTGTTCTTGCGGACGTACTAATGTACGGATGAAGCGAGTTACAGGGCGGACTGATGATATGCTAATCATCCGCGGCGTTAATGTCTTTCCTTCTCAAATTGAGAGTGTGCTCATGGAGATCAAAGGTGTGGCACCGCACTATCTCTTGATTGTGGACAGACAGGGTTATCTAGACACACTAGAAGTTCATGTGGAACTAGAAGAAGCTTACTTTCAGGATGCCTATCGTGAGCTAGAAATCTTAACTGCGAACATAAGGCAACAACTGAAAAATGTCTTGTCCGTCAGCGCCAAAGTGCGTCTTGTCGAACCACGATCTCTAGAAAGGACAGTAGGTAAGGCCAAGAGAATCATTGACAAAAGACCCAAGGATTGAGGGAAGCCTTTCGAGGAAAACCTCTGGTACAATCATGTTGGAAAAACTAATTTTGGAGAAGTAGGAAGGGCGGGGACTTGACTTTGAAAGCTTTACTAACAGGAAATGAAGCTATCGCTCGGGGCGCTTATGAGTATGGTATCTCTGTAGCCGCGGCCTATCCAGGAACACCGAGCACTGAAATTCTCGAAAATATTTCTAAGTATCCAGAGATCTATAGTCAATGGTCCCCTAATGAGAAGGTGGCCTTAGAAGTTGGCGTTGGTGCTTCCATTGCTGGCGCTCGTACCCTTGTGGCAATGAAGCACGTAGGGGTGAACGTCGCGGCAGACCCTCTTTTTACAGTGGCTTACAGTGGTGTTCGCGGCGGATTAGTACTAGTATCAGCCGATGATCCTGGTATGCATTCATCACAAAACGAACAAGACAATCGTCATTATGCACCTTTTGCAAAGATTCCTATGTTGGAACCTTCCGATTCTCAAGAAGCAAAAGACATGGTCAAGTTAGCTTTAGAAATATCAGAAACTTTTGACACCCCTGTCTTATTGCGCATCACCACAAGAATTGCTCACTCCCAAAGTCTAGTAGAACTTGGCGAGCCAATGGAGCGAGTAGTAAAGCCTTACGAAAAAGATGCCAAAAAGTATGTTATGATACCAGCTCACGGTCGGACCAGAAGGGTTTTCATTGAAGAACGTGATGCTAAGCTTGCCGCTTTCTCAGAGCAAGTGTCTGTTAACTTTACAGAGATGAATGATCCCTCTTTTGGTCTGATTACCTCTGGTGTTTCTTATCAATATGTAAAAGAAGCTTTCCCAACAGCTTCAATATTAAGGTTGGCAATGACCCATCCTATTCCGAAACAAAAGATTACAGACTTTGCCAGCAAAGTAGATACACTTTTCGTAGTAGAAGAACTAGAGCCTTACTTAGAGACTCAGATTAAAGCGCTGGGCATCAAAGTAATTGGTAAAGAGCTCTTACCTCCTTACGGTGAGCTTTCCGTAGCACTATTACAGAATAAACTGGGTGCTTACCTGAACATATCTGCTCCAGTTGCCGCAACTTCCGAGCAAGAGGCTACTTCTGAAGCAGTAATACCTTTTAGCGCTCCCGTTCGACCACCTGTAATGTGCCCCGGTTGTCCTCACCGCGGTGTTTTCTATGTCATTAAGCAGTTAAAGCTTGTCGTCTCTGGAGATATCGGTTGTTATACCTTAGGAACCATGCCACCGCTTGAAGCCATGGATACTTGTATCTGTATGGGTGCTTCCATCTCAGGAGCTCTCGGTATGGAAAAAGCTAATCCCGAATTAGCAGGTAGACTCGTTGCCGTTATCGGTGACTCTACCTTCATGCATTCCGGTGTAACAGGCTTAATGGATATTGTGTATAACAAGAGTGCCGCTACAGTCATCATCCTAGATAACTCCATTACAGCTATGACAGGACATCAATATCATCCAGGCACAGGAAAGACCTTGATGAACGAAGATGCACCGAAAGTAGACTTTGTTGCTTTAGCTAAGTCTCTAGGAATTCGTAGAGCTGTAGAAGTTGACGCCTTTGATCTAGAAAGAGTCAAAGAAGTCATCAAAGAAGAAGTAGCCGCTCCAGAGCCATCGGTTATCATTACCCGTCAGCCTTGTGCACTTATGCTAAAAGGACCTAGTACACCTGTAGTCTGTACAGACTGCAAAAGCTGTCGCGTCTGCTTACGTCTAGGCTGTCCTGCCCTTTCTTATGATGAAGCAGGCCAGACCGTCGTTGTCAACGGAGCGCTTTGCACAGGTTGTAATGTCTGCATTCAAGTATGTAAATTTGATGCACTGCATAAGGGAGGGGCCTAAGATGTCAGGCGTATTGAATATACTCTTTGTCGGTGTAGGTGGCCAGGGTGCCATCTTAGCTTCCAAGATTTTATCACATGTAGCCTTAAGCAAAGGCTGGGATGTAAAGCTATCGGAAATTCATGGTATGGCCCAACGAGGCGGTTCTGTAGTAACCCAGGTTAGAATGGGTGAAAAAGTATACTCTCCTACTATTGAACAAGGTGAAGTAGACATTTTTGTCGCTTTCGAGCGTTTAGAAGCTTACCGCTGGGCACACATGTTGAGAGAAGATGGTAAAGCTATCGTTAACGATCAGGCTATTGCCCCCCTAACAGTGCTTATTGGTGCGGCTAAATACCCAGAAACGATTCTTGATGACTTGACAAAGTGCATGAAGAACTTAGTTATCGCACCAGCTTTAGACTTAGCGCGAGAAGCTGGCAATGCCAAAGCAACTAACGTTGTCTTGATGGGTCTCTTAGCGGCTACGATGGATATACCCTTGGAAAAGTGGATTGAAGCATTAGAAGCAAAAGTACCAGCTAAGCTCTTAGAAGTTAACAAAAAAGCTTTTATGGCTGGTTATGAATTTGCACAGCAACAAGCTTAATAGAAAGAGCTTAAGAGTTAATAGATAAAAGAATGCGATTGTAGCCTTTAGTGGTTACAGTCGCATTCTTTTTGCCAACCTAAATAAGTAGTCAATAAGTAAAAATCAAATGTATGTATAACCGAGAGCAAGCGAGGTGGTGTTTTTATTGGCTTGGTTTTATCTATTTATAGCTGGCTTATTCGAAATTACTTGGGCTATAGGACTAAAAGTATCAGAAGGCTTTAGTCGTTTGTGGCCTTCAGTGGGAACTATCATAGCTATGATCTTAAGCTTTAACTTTTTAGCGAAAGCTCTTGTCACGTTACCACTGGGTACTGCTTATGCCGTATGGACAGGCATAGGAGCAATTGGTACAGTTATTCTAGGTATTGTACTTTTTGGAGAATCACGGGAGCTATCTCGTCTTTTCTTTATCTTATTAATACTAATCGGAATTATAGGATTAAAAGTCACAACACCAACATCTTAATGGTAGACCATGGAAGGTATGAGGGAGCTCAGTCATTCATAGCTATGAATGAAGCTTACTCTAATAAGGGCAAAGCAATGGCGAAAAAGGGGAGAATTAACCCATGTCCAAAAAAAGAGTACTCTTTCATCTGCGTGACTTGGTCTTAGCTTCCTTTCCAAGTGATTCTCATGGTAGAACTATTCCAATCAAAGAGAAGATACTAAAAATAAAAGCCTTAAAAAGACAACCTTATTTATTAGAAGCTGAAGAATTAGCAATCATAGAAAAGGAAGAAAAAACTACTTCTTCTTCACCTTATCAGCGAGATGCGGCTGTAGCATATGCATATCGACATTGGAACAATCCTAATCGCGCTTATCCTTTTTTTGGTGATCCTGGCGAAGGTGGCGATTGCACTAATTTTATTTCCCAATGTCTCTATGCTGGATCTATGCCTTGGGTAGAAGGACCACTAGAGCGATATACTTGGGCCCAATACTGGTGGTGTAAGCCTGGTGCAACAGATCGAGATGGGGATCGAAGAATAACATTAACCTGGAAGGTAAGTTCAGCTTTTCGTAATCATTGGTCCAAAAGAGCTACCCAATACTCTGTCCATACACCAGAAGAGATGGTTGCTCAATGGTCGCAATGGTGGGAAAGACTGTGGCGAGGCGATGTAATTCAACTTACCTTACCGGATGGCCGTCCTTATCATAGCCTTCTAGTTGTAAAGTATATTGATGAGGACTTTCATTTGGCAGCTCACACCTATGACACCATCGATCGATCCCTTTATGGAACTATTCAATCTTTCCTTGGCACAGGCCGCAAGATTATAGTTTATCGCATATGATCGATAATTCACATAAGCAAGGTAAAGGAAGGGTTTTTCCCCACCTATGACGAAGATAAAGAAGGAAAGTGGACAAGCACCATTTTTTGGATTAGAATGGGTAGGAAATCTCTTTGACTTTCAGGAAACTTGATTTAGTGACGAGGAGGAAAAAGAATTACATGGCTAACTACAAATTTGCTCAAGTGCCCGCACAAGGCGAAGCCATTCAGTTTGAGAATGGAACGTTACAAGTGCCTGACAAGCCAATTATTCCTTTTATTGAAGGTGACGGAACAGGTCCAGACATCTGGAATGCTTCCCAAAAAGTTTTTGACGCCGCTGTTGAGAAAGCTTATGGAGGCCAACGTGCCATCGCCTGGATGGAAGTCTATGCAGGTGAAAAAGCAAAAAATGAATGTGGTGAATGGCTTCCCGAAGAGACAATAGAAGCATTTAAAGAGTTTCGTGTGGGGATTAAAGGACCTCTGACAACACCAGTAGGAGGCGGTTTCCGTTCTCTGAACGTGACTTTGCGACAAGTTCTTGATCTCTATGCTTGTGTACGCCCTGTGCGTTATTTTAATGGTGTACCTAGCCCTGTAAGAGAGCCTGAAAAAGTAGACATGGTCATTTTCCGTGAGAATACGGAAGATGTTTATGCAGGCTTAGAGTGGCAAGCAGGTGCTGAAGATACTGAAAAGGCTGTTGCCTTTTTCCGCAACGAATTAGGTGTAAAAATACTTCGCGATGGTACAGCTCTCGGCTTAAAACCGATGACTGATTTTGGTAGCAAACGTTTAATTCGCAAAGCTATCCAATATGCAATTCAGAATAATCGCAAAAGTGTAACCCTCGTTCACAAAGGTAACATTATGAAGTTTACTGAAGGTGCTTTCAAAGACTGGGGTTATGAACTGGCGAGAGAAGAGTTTGCCGATCAAGTAATCACAGAAGATCAATTGTGGGATACCTACGAAGGTAAAGTGCCTGAAGGTAAGATCGTCCTTAAAGATCGCATAGCTGATAACATGTTCCAACAAGCCTTGTTACGCCCTAATGAATACGACGTTTTAGCTTCTCCTAACTTAAATGGAGACTACCTCTCTGATGCACTAGCGGCACAAGTAGGTGGCTTGGGCATGGCGCCAGGTGGTAATATTTCTGACCAGTATGCTGTCTTTGAAGCAACTCATGGTACGGCACCAAAGTATGCAGGTCTGGACAAAGTTAATCCAAGCTCTGTCATCCTCTCCGGTGTTATGATGTTAGAACACTTAGGATGGCAGGAAGCGGCTGACTTAATCATCGCAGGTATAGAGAAGTCTATTCAGGAAAAAGTAGTCACATACGACCTAGCTCGGAATATTGAAGGTGCAAGTGAAGTAAAAGCTTCAGAATTTGCACAAGCTGTAATCGAGCGTATGTAAATTGAATCGACCATAAGAAAGGGGTTCTAAAGCAATATGGCTCGTAAAAAGATTACCATCATTGGTGCTGGTAATGTCGGTGCAACTTGTGCTCACTGGGCAGCAGCGAAGGAGCTTGGTGACATAGTATTACTAGACGTTGTGGAAGGCGTTCCACAGGGTAAAGGCCTTGACCTGATGGAAGCATCCCCTGTCGAAGGTTTTGATTGCTACATCAAAGGTACTAATGACTATGCCGATACAGCTAACTCCGATGTGATAATTATCACTGCAGGAATTGCACGCAAACCTGGCATGAGCCGCGACGACTTGGTGGCAACAAATAGCAAGATCATGGCAGACTGCGCAACCAAAGCGGCACAAGCGTCACCGGAAGCTCATATCATTGTCGTCTCCAACCCCCTTGATGCAATGACTTATGTGGCTTATAAATGCTCTGGATTCCCAGCTCATCGTGTATACGGTATGTCTGGTATCTTAGACTCTGCTCGATTTAAGACTTTCATAGCTATGGAAATGGGATGTTCCGTAGAAGATGTAACGACTTTTGTGCTAGGTGGACATGGCGATGACATGGTACCGCTAGTAAGCTATACCTTCGTTGGTGGTATTCCCATTCGTCAACTTCTTCCTGAAGACAGAATCCAAGCTATGGTTGACCGCGCCAGAAAAGGCGGTGCAGAAATCGTTAACTACCTAAAAACTGGCTCTGCTTACTACGCACCAGCGGCCTCAACAGTACAAATGGCAGAAGCTGTTCTTAAAGATAAAAAGCGCATTCTACCCGTGGCGGCTTACTTACAAGGTGAGTATGGTAACGAAGGTCTTTACACCAGCGTACCTGTTATGTTAGGCGCTAATGGTGTTGAAAAGATTTTTGAGATTGAGTTGACTAATGAGGAGAAAGAACTCTTAGCTAAATCAGTTGACTCTGTCAAGAATGTAATGGCTATTACAGGTTACTAATACAAGTTATAGCAATACAAGAAGACGTAAAAAAAGTGGATCCTTTGCGAAGGAGTCCACTTTTTTTACGTCTTAAAATAATACCCCTATGTAAAAGCGATTTTAAAAAAGAAAAATACTTAATGAATAGTTAGACAAACCTATAAAGAAAAAGCTACTAAGACAAAGCAAGCTCACAATAGGTACAATTATCACTCTGACTTTTCAAAACGGTAATTTCGGTAGGTGAAAAGACACTTTCATAGAGACCAGCAATTACAGCACGATGAAGTCTACAAGTTAGAGAAGATTGCTCAATAGCTACTTCCCGAAAAGGACAATTAGTCATTCTAATCATCTTACCCTTATCTTGCTTAGTAATAGTAAGACCTACACCTTGTCCTGCTAAGATTTGAACGAGCAGATCGTCCTTCGCAGAATCATCGGGTGAAATAGATGATATATTACTGTAATTGTTTAGAGCCTTTTGACTTAAAGTTTGGCCATAACGATAGCCAACTTTTTCTACTACTTCAGGTGCATCACTGAAAGAAAGGAGACTTTCTAATAAGAGTCGAGAAAGAAGCTCATATCTACGAGGAGGAAAGGTTAATGATAAAGCTTTAGTGCAGAGGCTATAAACTCTACCAGGACGACCTGGTGTAGCTTGATGATCCCAGTTAGAATCAAGTAGGCCAATCTCCTCTAATTTAGAAAGGTGAAGACGAGCTACGTTAGGATGAATAGAAAACTCTTTGGCAATCTCTTTAACATTACAACTTTGGTTGCGGTGATTGACAATAAATTGATAAATTGAAAAACGAGTCCGATCAGCAAAAACAGCACTTACTTTCTGGGCGTCTTCAAACACCCGAATCACCTCTATTCTCAAATGTTAAGCAACATGGGGACAGCAAAATGCAACAATAATATATTTACCATAACCATTATAAAGTAGAAGATTATATGGGAAAAGCAATATCATATTATTCGGAGTGAAAAACATTTTTGAGACCTAAGCACTACATACTTTCCATACAAAACCAGTGTTTTTTGCTGATTTATATTTTATAATTATTTGTGCCAAGTTATTGCAAGTAACATAGAAGCAAATTAAAGGGGTGTACTTTGGTGGCTTTTGATGAAAAAGGATTCTATAATATAAAAGCAGTAGAGAATATGACAGGCATTGCCGCAGGAACCCTTCGTGTATGGGAACAGCGTTACAGGGTAATCAGGCCAGAAAGAAATAGAGCAGGTTACCGCGTATATTCACAAGAAGATGTGCAAACGATTCAATGGTTAGCACAACAAGTAAAAAACGGTGTAACTATAGGGCAGGCTGTAAAGATGTTACATCAGCGAGATAGTCTTTTACCGATTAGTCCTATTCTCGACACCGGAAAAGATATAATAGTAGATATCAAAGAAAGAATTATTAAATCCCTTAATGAATACGATGAGCAAAGCGCTGGTTTTGCTATGGAAGAAGCATTAAGTTTATTTAGCATGGAAAGAGTGGCCCTTGATATTACCCTACCAATCTTACATGAATTAGGCGAACGCTGGGCTCGTCAAGAAATTACAGTAGCGCAGGAACATTTTGCATCAAACTTCTTTCGCGCTCGTTTAGCAACTATGTTGGGAGCTTTACCTGTTAATAGAGACAGACCTACAGTAATGGCCGCTTGCGTACCTAATGAACAACATGAAATAGGTCTTTTGATTTTTTCAATTTATATGAGACGAAGAGGCTTTAGAGTTATCTATTTAGGCCAGAACCTTCCAGTTGACGACTTGCTAAGCTCCTTCGATGAATTACGCCCTCTTATTGTAGCCCTATCAATAGGAAAACCAGAGTCTTATGAACTCTTATTAGAATTTAGAGAGGCCCTATTAGAGCGAGCTGAAGCAATCGATTTGAACTTGAAGCTAGCTATTGGTGGTCGTGTTATTGACTTTTCTACAGAGAAGCAAACAGAAATTGGAAATGCTTATCCAGGAAGAAGTATTAATAAGTGGGATGAATGGTTACGTAACTTGAATAAGTAGTATGGTGAACAGTGACTAGTAAATAGAAGTACTTTTTGGTTGAACCAAAATGGAAAGGATGGATGGGTTCATTGGAACAAAGAGAAAGAGTAGCTCTTGTAGGAGCTGGTCGGTTAGGTGCTCTAGTGGCCAAGCGATTACCACGAGAAACAGATCTAATTATCATTGATACAGAAGAAGTAGTTGCTCGTGACGTTGCCGCCTTCACTAAGGCTGACTACAGTACAGCCCTCAAAGATATTGAGGGTGCAACAATAGCAATTCTCACTGTACCAGCACCAACTGTAATTCCTCTCTTACAGACCCTACAGTCCCAAGAAATTGGTCGGGACACTCTCTTTCTTAACATGGCCACAACCATTACTGCAGAAAAAATACAAAAAGCAGCTATTGATTTATCTGTGTTAAGCGTAAAAGTGATTGGCCACTTTCGCGAAATGGAACTAGGTGAAAGAGGCTTATTCGTCCTTGATGAAACAGATGCGGAAACTTTCCAGAGAGTATCGAGCTTACTAGAAGAAGTAGCACCTTCTGTACAAGGTTTTTCTGATCAGGTTGCTTTAATCAACAGCATTTCTGCAGAAGAAGGAATACGCACTGCTCTGCGTGTAGAGAAAAGACTTCGACAGGCAGGTGTGCCCGAAGAGTGGATTGGAGTAGCCTTGCGAGTTCCTACCGCAGGAACGATGAAAGCCTATTCGCTTAACGACTTAGGTCCTTTTGCTAGAGACTTAGTGAAAAAGATTGGACCAACAGTACAAGAAGATTAAACAAAGAGAAGAAGCTTATGAAGTATAGCAAAAGAAAGCTAAGATATGAGAAGATAGACGCCTATAAAAAGGTGTCTATCTTTTTTTTACACCTTGTGCTTGACACCGCAAGGAATTAGCATCCAAAAAAGGAATTGTTGCAGGAAATTGAGAATATAAGGAGAATACTAGTTTGGTCAGTAAAAGAGTGTATGCAGTATTTTTCTGGCAAATAGACGTTGCTTAAATCAAAGGGGATTCAAAAAATGTACTAAGTAGATAAGGAGTCAAGACAGAAGTGAAGACAGCAGAAATTCTCATTTTAGGTGCAGGCTATGGCGGCATTATGACGACATTGCACTTGCAAAAATTGCTTTCCATTCAAGAAGGCAGAATTACACTGGTCAACAAGCATCGCTACCATTACCAGACCACCTTGCTTCATGAGAATGCAGCAGGTACGGCCCATCAGGACAATAATCGAGTTAACATTGATGAAGTAATTGATACGAAGAGAGTTAACTTTGTACAAGATGAGGTTTGTGAAATTCAAACCGCAGAGAAGAGAGTCCTTTTAAAAAGTGGAAAAACCTTGCTCTACGACTATCTAGTAGTCGCCCTAGGGTTTGAACCAGCTACTTTTGGCATACCTGGCCTGAAAGAACACTCCTTTAGTATTCGTAGTATTAATGAAGCCCGTAAGATTCGTGAACATATCCAATGTACCTTTGCACGTTATCACCATGAAAAACGTGACGAAATGCTAGCCCTCGTTGTAGGTGGTGCTGGATTCACAGGAATAGAATTTGTTGGTGAACTCGTAGAAAGAGTTCCTGTTTTATGTAAAGAATACGATATCGATCCAAGCAAAGTTCGCATCATCAATATAGAAGCAGGTCAGACGATACTTCCAGGTTTTGCACCTGAGCTTGTAAACTATGCATATAACTATTTGAAGAATCGTGGTGTAGAGTTTTATCTAGGCAGAATGATAAAAACCTGTACACCCGATGGGGTCATAATTGCTCAGGGCGATGATGAAGAAGAAATCAAAGCAGACACAGTTGTCTGGACCGGAGGAGTTCAAGGAAATTCTCTAGTAGGTCAATGCGGTTTTCCAACTGCAAGAGGACGTGTAGAAGTAAGAAAAGACTTACGAGCACCCCATGACGATCATATTTTTGTAATTGGTGATTGTGCTGTCCTATACGATGAACAAACAGGTCGCCCTTATCCGCCGTCAGCGCAAATAACTATACAACAAGCTGAAGGCTGTGCCGAAAACATTAAAGCCTTACTCAAAGGTCAGCCTCTTAAAGAGATAAAGCCTGAATTCAAAGGTACAGTCGCTTCCCTAGGTAGTGAAGAGGCCATCGGTATTGTCTTTGGCAAGATTATAGTAGGGACGAAAGCCGTTATCATGAAAAAAATCATTGACAATCGCTATCTTTACATGCTAGGTGGTTTTAATCTCCTCTTAAAAAAAGGAAAATTCAAATTGTTTTAGCACAAAAAAACTGCATTGAGCCGCTAATGCTCAATGCAGTTTTATATTATTTTGCTTGGCCCATTCTCTAGCCATTGCCTCAATTTTTGCATCTAACTTCTCTGGATCTTCTTCTGTCGTTTTTAGCTCCGGTAAAGGCGCAGGCAACTTCCAAGAATCGGGAGGCCAGACGCCACGACGAATGCCTTCTTTGATTTCTGAAAGGTAGAAAAGAGCCATCTATACAAACCTCCTTGTAGGAAACTAGATTATCAATCATCCCTTTGGCTTTGGCAGTATGGTCCAAAGCTGAAGGACAGAGTACTATTTTTTACAAAATTTGTATAAAGATATATCAATATCAAGAAGCAGTAGCATTAAGTTACTGCTTCTTGATACCATCTACAGTGGTCTGTGGTGAATTACCAGCTACAAAAGATTTACAGCAAGTGGACATGCAAGTGTTGACAGGGGTGGGAGTTAGATTCTGAGACATATTGGCGTCAACATTATCAGGCTGATTAGCACCGAACTGATCGGAAGCAACAAGAATCTCATTAGCTACACATTTGTTTCCTTGCTGCCAGTAATGACAATTATTAACGGTACAATGGATGTGTTGTTGAGTCACTAGAATACCTCCCTAAGTACTTCTTAATTTGGCGGTACAGAATAATCTTCTGTTGTACTGACGGTAGTATTCGACAAGGAGCAAAACTTTAATCATTAGATCCATAAGGAAGAGATTCTAGCCACGATTCAAGAAGAAGACAGCTAAGACTAACAAAGCAATTCCCAGGGCAGTATTCCAGCTTAATTGTTGACCTAGCATAAGATAGCTAAAAAGAGCAATAGAAAGCATGTAAATAGCAATTTGAATCCCCACGACTACAGCAAGAGAGCCAAAAATTGCTTGGCCTTTAGTGAAGGCAATAAAGAGCAAAGTATTAGCAATAAACATAACTGGAAAAGTATATAAATTATACTTACCTACATCTAGCCAGTTAGGATCGATATATTTAGTCTGGAGAGTTACAACCAGGGCAATGAAAAGACTTCCCAAAAGTAACAAGAGCAGAATTTGTCCCAAAACGGCACCACCTTATAACCTCTATAGGCTATCATTATGCCATATTTCGATTTTTAACAAGACTATTTTTTGGGAAATTTCTAAAAAAGGTCCCAAAAACGACTTTATATAAACTGTGGAAAAGGGGATAGCTTACCTGTGGATAATGTGGATAAAGCTGTGGAAAGCTTGAAGTAGCAGGGCTAAAATATGTGGACAAGGGTGTAGATAACTTGTGACTTCTATCGACAACAAACTCTCAAAAGTGAGCGAATATACAAAAATAAAGATACAATTTGACGAAAAAGGGAGACCTCCATGTAAAAATCAATACAAAAGAGGTCCTTTTCCAGTTATGCCATAGGAGCTTTCATGTATTTACTTTCTTCCTCAGATGAGTTTTCCACATAAACAGTTGTAGTTGGGAAAGCAACAGAAACATTGTTTTCTTCTAGAATCTGCATGATTTTTAAGTTAACATCTTGCTTGACAGCTAAAAATTCACCCCAGACAGTTGTTTTGGTGAAAAAGTATAGAAAAATATCAAGGCTACTATCATTGAAGCGGTCAAAAGTAACGAAAATGGTTTCTGGATGTACCTCTTCATGTTCTTGAAGCATCTTTTTAATGTCTTCTACACAGCGTTCCATTTGTTCCCGAGTAGTACTGTATGTTACACCAACATTAAAAGTGATTTGACGCTTACCCATGCGAGACCAGTTCGTTATAGCGTCATTCACTAGTTTAGAGTTAGGTACTGTCACAAGAGCCTGGGAAAAAGTACGTACTTTTGTACTTCGAAAAGTAATTTCTTCCACAGTGCCTTCCACACTAGACGATTTTATCCAATCTCCGATTTTAAAAGTTTTATCTACAATAATTATGATACCGCCGAAGATGTTAGACAGTGTGTCTTGTGCTGCCAAAGCAAAAGCCAAACCGCCAAGACCAAGACCAGCAATTAGACCATCTACCTCATAACCCCACTCCTGAGCAATAATGCTTAAAGCAAACAATATAGTTATAAAACGCAAGATTTTCGACAAAAAAGGAATTAGAATTTCGTCAAACTGAACGTCTAGCTTTCTCTCAAGATTCCTGAATATGCCAGTGTAAATATCGCCGAGGTTGTATACCCCCCAAGCAATTGTAACAATAATAGCTGAACGGAAGAACCGCAAAAGTAAATCTTGATAATTAGGTAATAAAGCTGTATAAGTGAGAGAAACATAAATACCGATAATGACGAAAAAGAACTGTAAAGGCTTTTCGAAAGCAAGCAAGATAGGAGCAACAAAATCAGTTTCAGTCTTTTTAAGTATTCTTAGCATCAACTGGAAAATATAACGAGAGAAGATTTTACGAAATACAAGAAATAAAAAGAAGATTGCTAGAGCTAAGGCAATGTCTTGTAACCAGTAGTTAACCATTTCAACATTGATATAAGAGAAAATATAATCCATAGTAACCCCCTTGTTTTTTCTCCTTTCAGGAATATGTACTCATAATTCTTTTCCTATGTATAGTAACATAAAAATCATTATTCTGCTTACATGGTCAAAGAACTGGACAAGTATTGAAAAAATTCCCATCGAAAAAGGTGAAATAAAACTTAAAAAAATAGCAAATATATGGTATAATGTCTTTCGGTGCCCGATGCGAGAAATGCTTTTTTAAAGAGATAAGGAGGTTGTGGTGAATGTTCAAACGTATCGGTTTGTTTTTGCTAGTAAACTTTCTCGTTTTGCTTACAATCGTAATTATGACTTCCTTGCTGGGCGTTGGAGGATACATCACTGCCTATGGCATTGATTATGGTTCTCTCCTCGTATTTGCAGCTATTGTAGGTTTCTCTGGTTCATTCATTTCTTTGGCTATATCCCGCTGGATGGCTAAAAAGATGATGAACGTACGAGTCCTCAATCCGAATGGGAATCTAACAGCTCAAGAGCATCGTATAGTTCAACTCGTTCATGACATGTCTCGCCAATCTGGGATTACTAAAATGCCAGAAGTAGGTATTTATGATTCTCCAGAAGTAAACGCTTTTGCTACAGGTGCCACCAAAAACAGCTCACTCGTAGCAGTATCTACGGGTTTGTTATCTCGCATGGATGACAACGCTGTTGAAGGTGTTCTCGCTCATGAAGTGGCCCATATTGCCAACGGCGACATGGTAACAATGGCACTAATTCAAGGTGTAGTAAACACCTTTGTTGTTTTCATATCTCGCATCGTCGCTTACTTTGTATCAACCTTAGTGCGTGAAGAGTATGCCGCTATCGCGCACTTCGCCGCTATTATCTTCTTCCAGATCTTCTTCTCCATTCTGGGCAGTATCGCAGTTATGGCCTTCTCACGCTATCGTGAGTTCCATGCCGACCGTGGTGGCGCTACGTTAGCTGGTAAAGAGAAGATGATTCACGCTTTGCAATCTCTAAAGCAAAACGTACAACTTGTTGATACAGACCAGCAAGCACTTCAAACCATGAAAATTAGCGGTGGCTCTAAGAGCTGGACTAAGCTATTCTCCAGTCACCCTGACTTGGACGACCGTATTCGCAGTCTTCAGTCTATGTAAAACAATAAAAAGAATCACCCTGTTAGAGAGCAAAAGCTTCTCTAAAGGGTGATTTTTTTTGTAAAGCTAGAGCTCTACAGGCTTACAAAGGGTCTTGCTCTTTTGTGCTACCCTTCCACATTTCTTACAATAAAATTGAGCATTCGTAACTAGAGCTTTGAATTCCTCAGGCTCTTTTTTTATAAGATCATTTTTTAGTAGCTTACAAAGTGGTTTTTGCTTCTCGCCCATAAAAAATGCCTCCTTCCAAAATTTTTCTCAAATTAATTAAAAACAAATGGAGAGAATTGGAGAACTTTTTGATAAATAAAGAAGGAAGAGATAGTAGAAAAAGCGAATAAATAATGCGTACACATTCTCAAGGTCTTTTTTTCTCCAAGGAGGGAAGAATAGATGAAGACACGGGGATGGCTGGTAGTGTTATTTTTCTTACTAATACCTTTAGTAAGTGGATGCAATTTCCAAACATTAGCCGGAGAGGCTAATTGGACAGAAGAAAAGAAGCAAGTAGAAAAAGAAATCGACCATACGCTACAGAGCCAAGAAGAGATGGAAGAAGAAGTTAATAACGTTGAAACCTTAGAAATCCATGAAACTACTATAGCAGACCAAAGTAAGGAAAAACAAGAGAACCTAGAAACGGTAGAGGAAGAACTTACGGAGGGAAGTCAGAAGGAAGCATTAGAAGAAGAGCCAGTCATTGTAAAGACAGGTGAGCAGGAGGAAGCTTCTTCTACCCAAGAGTCAACAGAAAAAATTACTAATAATGAAGTAACAGAAGGAAAGGATCTAGCACTAGAGAATACAAAATCCACTGAAACATATATTGGAATTATTCAATATTACTATGCCCCTGTTTGTGAAGACTGTACGGCACAATCTAAAGAATTAGAAAAATGGCTTCAAAAGTGGGATGAAAAGTTACAGCAAGTAATCATTGAGAAAATTGATGTAGGACGTACTGATCCTAGGATTGCCAGTGGTGAAATGCAAGTAAAAGGGCTTCCTTTTTTTATTCTAATTGATGATTATGGAAACTTAGCTACTACAGCCTCAGGTGTTTTAACGGTGCAGGATCTTGAACAGTTAATCACACATCTAGAGAAACAATAAACTTATCTTAGCAAATTATGTACAGCACTTGCTGTAGAGGCAAAAAGAGGAACTGAAAATAGCAAAATTAATCGCCCAAGAGGACATAAAGCATGAGTAGAATCACGAAATTTATAGTAGAACACAGAGAGTCATATGATAAAAAAGCAAGGCTCAAAAATAATCAATGATAGCAGGTGCTAGAAAGGACCGTGGCATCCTTTCTCACTGGTTCAAGTCCAGTTCATTGATTGTACGGTACCACCTTCGAAGAATGAAGGTGGTTTTTTCTTGTATTTTTTTAGTAGACATATAAATACTGAAACATTTTAGAAAAATAAAAACATAAATAATATGATTTATCAGAGGAGCACTCTATATACTGGTAGAATAAGAAATTAAATAGATAGAGAAGTTACCAAATGATAGGGGAGTCATCGCATGTTTGAATTTTTTCGAACCAAAAAAGAAGAAGAGAGTGCTCAAAAGCCGTCTGATAAGTTAAAAGAACAAAGAAGCAAAGATGAATTAGTAAGTGCGATGAAAGAATTTCGTCAAGGCGATCTTTCTTTACGAATTCAAGCAGATCAGTTGGAAGAATCATTAAGACCAATGGCGGAAGAGTTAAATGAGATTTTCGACTATACCTCTAAGCTGATCGTATCTTTATCTCTAGATATGACTCACCTTGTCTCTTCAGCGTTACAAGAAGGCAAAGACCTCGATGCACTAGCTGAGCAATTTGAACAGCAATCTATTAATATAGAGCAAATATCAACAGCAACTGAAGAATTGACAGCATCAGTAACTGAAATTGCAGGTTCAGCAACCACAACGTCACAGCAAGGTAATTTAGGTCGTGAAGGTATTGATAAAACTTCAAAATCCATGGAAAAAACAAGCTTAGCTACTAGTAAGGCTCAAGACAGAATGAGCGAGCTTGATGGACAAATGCAAAAACTAGAGCAAGTTACGGCCAAAATCAACGATCTTGTATCTATTGTCAAAGACGTAGCCGATCAGACTAATCTGCTAGCTTTAAATGCTGCTATTGAAGCGGCACGAGCAGGGGAGCATGGACGAGGCTTTAGTATTGTAGCTGATGAAGTTCGTAACCTGTCAGAACAGACACGACAATCGGTAACAGAAATTACTGATCAAGTTACAACGATTCATCAACAAGTAAAAAGAATCGAAGAGAGTATGGAGTCCATGGAGGAATCTTTCTCAGATAGTCTTCGTTCAGCCCAAGATGCCAAAGATAGTGCTCGATCACTTGTGGAAGTCTTTCACATCATTGATTCTGCTACAAGTAATTTGGCCGCTGTAACTGAAGAGCAGTCAGCGGCTTTTGAACAGCTCAGCGCCAGCTTAGAAGAAGTATCTCAGGGCGTGCAAGTAATTAACAAGGATTTACAAGGATGTAACGAAAATCTTTATCAGGTTATAGCAGAAGCCGACAGTGTTCGCCAACGTATTAGTCAGTTGAAAGTACCTTTTAAACCTCAAGAGATAGTAGAACTGGCCATTACAGACCATTTGTTATGGAAATCAAGAGTAGATTACATGCTAAAAGGGATTGTCCACTTAGATGAAAGTAAAGTATCCAATCATAAAGTTTGTCGCCTAGGGAAATGGTACTTTGGACCTGCCCGTCAGATTTTCGAGCAGGTAGAGTCTTATCAAAAACTAGATGAACCTCATCGACTCTTCCACCAAGCTTGTGCTGAAGCAATTAGGTTATATCAAAGTGGTGACAAGTTAGGAGCTAGAAATAAAGTAGAAGAAATTGAAAGCTATTCTAATCAAGTTCAGCAATTGCTAAAACAAATGAAGCAAGCCCTTTAACATGACTTAGTCCTTTTTTTATATTGATAAATCTTAGCTGATTAACCTGAGCTTTATAACTGCTCAGGTGTTTTTTTGCGTGTCCAGCGATCTTTGTCTCGACAATTGTACTTATCCATAGTTTTTATAAAAATCTCGTTTAAGTTGTAACCTTGTCGATTGGCCAAACATATAAGGATAAAAAGCAGATCACCCATCTCCAGCTCCATATCGCCTTCTTCTTCATCGGGCTTTTTCTTTTTAGGACCATACTGATGAGAAACAACTCTAGCCAATTCACCTAATTCTTCGCAAAAACGGATTACTAATGTAGGTGGATCAAAATAACCTTCTTCAAATTGAGAAATATAGTCATCCACTTGCTGTTGTACTTCTTGCATAGTCAAATCTTTCATAAACTTTCATCACCTCTCTTTAACCATAGCGAGGGATAGGAATTTTGTCTAGTCAATACTATTTTGTTGTAAAGCATTTATTTTTCTATCAATAAGGTCCATTAACTTTGAATACAGTAGGAGTATAGCTTTTTTTTCATATGCAAACCTGAATTTGGATATGAACAAGTGTATTTCAATCACTCGATTGCGCATAAGGTAGAACTAACCATCTCTGGTTAGTAGCAGGAGGGAGAGATAGAATGGAGTTTCTAGACAAGCTAGAAGTTTTTCGTCAGCGGGAAAAAGAACTGGCCTGGGAGGGTACTTTTCGCGATTATCTTAACTTAGTAAAAGAAAATCCAGAAATTACTCAGCTATCTCATGCACGAATTTATAACATGATAGTTTCTGAAGGCGTTGAGGAAGTAAATGGCGTGAAACGCTATAAGTTTTTTTCATCAGAAATCTTTGGTCTCGATCGGACCTTAGAAACATTGGTTGAAGAATATTTTCATTCCTCTGCTCGTCGCACAGAAGTTCGAAAAAGAATACTTGTCCTTATGGGACCAGTATCAGGTGGTAAATCAACGATAGTAATGATGCTTAAGCGAGGCTTAGAAAAGTTTAGCCGCGCTAATCTAGGAGCTATCTACTCGATTAAGGGCTGTCCCATGCATGAAGAGCCTTTACACTTGATTCCCAAAGAACTTAGAGCAGAGTTTCAACGTGAATATAACGTCTATATCGAAGGAAACTTATGCCCCCATTGCCGTATGCGTCTCAACACAGAATGGGGTGGAAAAATAGAAGAAGTGCCTGTAGAACGACTATTTATCTCAGAAGAAGATCGAATTGGTATAGGTACTTTCAGTCCTTCTGATCCCAAAAGCCAAGATATTGCAGACTTAACAGGATCTATTGACTTTTCGACTATCTCCGAATTTGGTTCTGAATCAGACCCACGAGCTTATCGCTTCGATGGAGAATTGAATAAAGCCAACAGAGGCATGATGGAATTCCAAGAAATGCTAAAAGCTGACGAAAAATTCCTATGGCATTTGCTTTCTTTGTCGCAAGAAGGTAACTTCAAAGCTGGTCGCTTTGCCTTGATTTCGGCAGACGAATTAATCTGCGCCCATACAAACGAAAATGAATACAAATCCTTTGTATCTAACAAAAAGAATGAAGCTCTGCTATCTAGAATGATCATCGTAAAAGTGCCTTATAACTTAAAAGTAAGCGAAGAAGTAAAGATATACGAAAAACTTATCGCCCAATCTGATTTAAAACATATCCATATAGCCCCTCATGCTTTACGAGCGGCCGCTATATTTTCCGTCCTTTCACGACTGAAAGATTCGAAAAAGCAAGGCATGGACCTGCTGAAAAAAATGCGCCTCTATGACGGCGAAGATGTGGAAGGGTTCAAACAAAAAGATCTTCTTGAACTACAAAACGAAGCGAGCGATGAAGGTATGAGCGGCGTCGATCCACGCTATGTTATTAACAGGCTTTCTTCTGCTTTTATCCGTAAAGACACAGTCTGCATCAATCCCCTAGATGTTCTAAGAGCCTTAAAAGACGGTCTCGATCAGCATCCTTCTATCAGCAAAGAAGAAAAAGAGCGCTACCTGAACTTTATTGCAGCTGCTCGTCGAGAGTACGATGAGCTAGCTAAGAAAGAAGTCCAAAAAGCTTTCGTCTACGCTTACGAAGAGTCGGCACGCACAATTCTTAACAACTACCTAGACAATGTCGAAGCCTTTTGTAATGGTGTCAAGATCAAAGACCCCATTACAGACGAGGAATTAGATCCAGATGAAAAGCTCATGCGCTCCATAGAAGAACAGATAGGTGTCTCCGAAAATGCCAAGAAAGCTTTTCGGGAAGAAATACTAATTCGCCTTTCTAGCTACGCTAGACGTGGGAAAGCTTTTGAATACACTTCTCACGAAAGACTGAAAGAAGCAATTGAGAAAAAGCTTTTCTCAGACCTAAAAGACGTTGTAAAAATCACAACTTCTACTCGTACACCTAACGCCGAGCAATTAAAGAGAATCAATGAAGTTACAGCACGGTTAATGGAAGACCATGACTACTGCCCCGTATGCGCCAATGAATTATTGCGCTACACAGGATCATTGCTCAATCGTTAGGGGGCGAGCTATATTGACAAAAGATTTTATCGTATCACGCGATGACTGGTCTTTACATCGCAAAGGCCAGATCGATCAAGCTCGTCACCAGGAAAAGGTTCGGGAAGCGATTAAAAAGAACTTACCTCACATCATTTCCGAAGAAGCAATTATCATGAGTGATGGTCGCAAAACTGTAAAAGTACCGATTCGCTCTTTGGAAGAATATCGCTTCCGCTATGACTTTAATAAGCAAAAACAAGTAGGTCAGGGAGACGGTAAGACCAAAGTAGGCGATGTATTGCGTCGAGAAGGCACTTCCCCTACGTCAGGTTCAGGCAAAGGTCCTGGTGCAGGCGATCAACCAGGCGTAGACTATTATGAAGCAGAAGTAGATATTGAAGAAATTCAGAAATTGCTTTTTGAAGACTTAAGCTTGCCTAACATGGAAGAAAAGAAAGTACCCGAATTAGAAACTCAGTCGTACCGCTTTAACGAAGTGCGCAAAAAAGGCTTACAAGGTAACATCGATCGCAAACGTACCCTGCTAGAAGCCTTAAAGCGCAACGCTCGACAAGGCAAACCAGGCTTCTTTCCTGTCTTACCTGATGATATGCGCTATAAGACCTGGGAAGTTCATAATGAACGTCACTCTAATGCTGTCGTCATAGCCTTAATGGATACTTCAGGCTCTATGGGCAACTTTGAAAAATATATTGCCCGTTCCTTCTTTTACTGGATGACGCGCTTTCTGCGCACTAAATACCAAGCAGTCCAAATCGTTTTTGTGGCTCATCATACAGAAGCCAAAGAAGTGACTGAAGAAGAGTTTTTTACCAAAGGAGAATCAGGTGGTACTCGATGTTCCTCAGCTTATCAACTGGCCCTTAATATTATCAACGAAAAATTCCCCCCACATGATTACAACATCTATGCTTTTCACTTTTCTGACGGTGACAATCTTTCTAGTGACAACGAAAGCTGTGTTCGCCTTGTCAATCAACTGTTAGAACGCACTAACCTTTTTGGCTACGGTGAGATAGTACGTTCTCACTTCTCTAGTACCTTAATGAACGCTTTTCGCAAAGTACAGGACAAAAAGTTCTCCTCTGTTACTATTCGTGATCGCAGTGAAGTCTACGATGCCTTGAAAACTTTTTTCAAACCAGGAGAAGCAGGTCAAGGCTAGTAGAAACTTCAATAATGATCTTTTTCATTTTGGCATACAATAAGTTCAATTATTTCAATCAATTTTTAAGTTAAGCAACTTTGCAAGGGGAGTGAAAGACCATCTTAGACGCATTCTGGGAATCACGAGGCAAAGAGCGGCAAATGCAAAAAGCCATAGAAGCGGAACAACAGAAATTAAAGGTCTTGATCAATGAAGTACGTGTGCATCGTCGTTTCCTAAAATATTGCAAAGAAAATGGTGTCCCTTTGCCAAAGGCGACGGAAAAGCTGATTCAAGATGAAATTGACAAGTTAGTAAGCAAGAAGAAAATACTCGGATACTCCTAGATAAAAGAAAACCCCTCATCTCCTAAAGTGGAGTGAGGGGTTTTGCTCTGCGTTAAAGTTACATTTTTTGGCGAGTCTCAAGAGTATCCATGAGCATCATAGCCCCTTCAGCACGAGTTACTACTTCTGACGGCCCATAAACTTGCTCATCCCAGACAGGTAGCCCTAGGCCCCAAGCTAAAGCAGCATAGCCTTTGAAATTAGTAGGGAAAGTATCCTGATCTCCAAAGGGAACTTGAAATATCTGCTCTAGCTGAGCTATTTTTTGAAGCGAAAGCAGATCAATCATAGCACGCGTCATGATTTCTCGATCAACTTGATCAGTAAGTGTAACCTCATCTCCTAGAAGACCTCTTTTCTGAGCGCCTTTGAGGAGTTCTTCGTCATTAGCGAGACCTTCGTAACGGTAAGGGTTTTTTACTTTTTCAAGAGCCTGCAGGAGCGAAGCTACTGATAAGGCTTCATCTGGTTTGAATTCATCGCCATAGTCTGTAAAGATCCCTGCTTTTCCAAGCTGACGAATCTCCTTTTCCGCAATATGGCCTTTGATATCTTTGAAGTTTCCATCAAAAGGTTCTTCAATTTCCTTGCCCTGCCAGTCTAGAGGTTTCCCTGTCTTGGCATCGATGATTTCTGAGAAAGGACGCTGAGTAGAACCCTTAGGCTCATAAACAAGGAATAAGCGTTGTTGTGCTAAAGCTGTGAAGGTAGAAAGATAACGGAGCTCAAGAGGGTAGGATTGCAAATAAGCGGAGTGGGCTTCTTCCTGCTTTAGGATACCTTCGGGAGAAGGCAGTTTTGCCGAAGTCCAGTTTAGATTGTACTGCACTATAGTTTGCTCTAGACTGTCAACAACAACTTGAATACCGTTTTCCGGGAAAGGAATATCATGGGCCATGCGCTGGTAGAAGAAGGTATGATAGCGATCTTTAGTGCCAACTACATTAGTAGGTCTTTCTTTGTATTCTACTTGTCGAAAACGTTCCGGCTGGACTTTCTTAAGAAAGTCTTCAGCAATTTTCTGTGATTCTTCCACAGTCTTATTCTGTTCCTCGCCTAGTTCTTTTTCATGATAAATGGTGCGGTAATAGTTTAATACTTCTCCTTTTTCTGCTTGTACAGTGGCACTTATATACTCACCTTTACCATCGGCAGTGATCCAATAAAAATTCCATACATAGCTATTTTCCAAGGGAATAAGACCGGCTTCACGGAGAGTATAAGTACTAGGTAGATCAAACCATTTTTTTAATGCTTCAATTGCCTTATCTTGTGTCAAAAGGTTAGCTTGTTTTTGAATTTTCTCTAGTTCTTGTGGTGTAAGTGTGTAGGAACTCTGATCTTGAGCCATCTCAGGGCCCTTTCTTAGACCTTCATCGAGACCTATCATGCCGGCTCCCTTTTCATAATAATCTTCTGAGGTAGGAAGAAAAGGTTGTCCTGTGATGGCGTCAATTTTGCCGAATGAGGGATGGGTCAAGCGGTATACGAGTTGTACTTCTCCTACCTCACCAGAAGATAGAGGTCTAAAACGTGCAGGTTGTTGATATTGTAATTCCAGCAAGCCTGCTTCAGAGAAAATCTCACGAGCTTTTTGCATAGAGACGGCATCGTTGGCAGAAGGCATTTCTGTTTCTGTCCATGTCAGCTCATAAGACTCTATCCAACCTTTTTCCCCATCTACTGTGATACGCACACCATCATGGCTTACGGGAATTCCTGATTTTAGTCGTTGCCAAGAAAAGTGATAACTCTTTTGATGAGATATTTCCAGCCAAGGAAAAGCATCTTCTTCAGAAGCTTCTAGCTTTAGTTGACTTACATAGTTAGGCGCTACTTTCTGCAGAAATTGAGCCGCTTGTTGCTGTGCTTGTTGCTGTGTTAAAGTGCTTTGGCTTCCTTCTTCATAAGGTGACCAACGATAGATTCTCAGTAATTGGTTACTGTTGCTGTCCATATTAACATGGATAGAGCCTTTACCAGATTCCTGCTGACTCCAGTTAAGAGCCCAGACTTCTCTATTATTACTCTTCTCGAAGCTGTAACTAAATTCACTGTACTCCTCAGGAATTTCTAAGATCTTCTTAGCCGCTTGTATAGCACCTTCAAGAGAATGACTTTGCGACTTTTCAAGATCTATGTCTTCAGATGACGAGGACGCTGACTCTTCTATCATTGTTTGTGCAGGAAGAGCTCTTTCTATAGCTAACGCCGCTCCAGAAGGGGTGATAGAGAGCAAAAGGCCTACTGATACAGAGCAGGCAAGAAAGGAAAAGATTTTTTTTCGCATCTATGATGCCTCCCGCAAATTCAAATTCATTTTTGCTTACTTTAGGAAAGTTTGCCAAGAAATCAAATTATCCTTCTAAGAAAGAAATTGTTTTTGAAATTAATTTCACTAATTAATAGAATCTAGCAGGATATTGCACATAAGCCGTGGAAGATGTTCTTCAAACCATAGAAAAAGATAATGCAAAGCCAAAAGCAGACTAGGGAGTATGAGGGTTTAATTTTAAGTAAATGTGTGGTGGCTATGATGGATCCTGCAATATCAAAAACGAGGATAGAGCTGGATGATATAAACCTAGCTTTGTTAAATATGCTTGGCGGAGCTCTGTTGATCTTGGATCTGCAAGGACGATTTGTTTTTCTTAATGCCATGGCTACGCAGTTATTAGGTTGGTCAACAGAAGAAATATATGGTCATGATATGGAAAAAATTTTTGGTGGCCCCTTAGATTCAACACCTCTGAAAGCTATGCTCACTGCTCAGAAAGATGGTATATCAGAATTCTACAGAGATAGAGATAGTTTTTTTATTCGAAAAGATAGAGAAACCATTTCTGTAGCTTATGTAGTGACACCTCTTTATTGTGAAGAAGAAAGAACTGGTTTGATTGTTCAATTTCGAGATATTAGAGAGGAAAAAGAACAGGCAAACAAATTGCGAGAAGCCAAAGAATTTGCAGAAAGTTCTAATCGAGATAAAAGTAAGTTCTTAGCTATTATGAGTCATGAGATAAGAACTCCTATGAGTGGAATTATTGGCATGACTGATCTTTTACTAGAAAGTTCGTTAAACAAAGAACAGTATGAGTATGCCCAAGCAGTTAGAGACTCCTCAACCATGTTGTTACAAATCATTAATGATATTTTAGATTTTTCCAAAATCGAAGCTTATCATATGCATCTAGAAGATAAAGAATTTGATCTACCTACTTTACTGGAAACGATTATCTACTTGCTTTCTTCTAAAGCCCAGAGGAAAGGTTTGAAGTTAAAAGTAGACATCGATCCTAAAGCGCATCAAGTATTGTGCGGCGACCCCATAAGGCTTCGTCAAATTCTCTTTAACTTGCTGGGTAATGCAATTAAATTTACGAAACATGGTAATGTTATCTTGAGAGTAGAGGTAAAGAAAGAAGCAACAGATAAAAGCGTCATCGGATTTGAAGTTTCTGATACAGGCATGGGGATCAGGAAAGCTCATCAAGACAAAATCTTCCTGCCTTTTTACCAAGCAAATGACGTAGGCAGTCATCATAATGGAACAGGCTTGGGGTTAGCGATCTGTCAGAAGTTAGTCGTCTTAATGGGTGGCACTATTGATGTAGAAAGTGAAGAAGGCCATGGTACGACTTTTAAGTTCGCAATTCCTTTTGGGAAATGTAAAGAGAAAGATAATAGAAAAACAACTGAAAGTATAGAATATGAAGAGTATCTTAGCAAAGAAAAATATCAAGCTTTCCGAGAAAAAAATAAAAAAAGTGCAGATCAGAGCATAAGAATTTTATTAGTCGAAGACAATTTAATTAACCAACGTTTAGTTACCTGTCAGTTGAAAAAACTAGGTTACCAAGTGGACTCTGTGTTCAATGGTCAAGAAGCACTTCAAGCATTGTTGAAGCACCGGTATCACTTAATTCTGATGGACTGCCAAATGCCTGTCATGGATGGATATGAAACAACAAGAAAAATACGTCACTTAGAACAAGGAGAATCACACATCCCCATTATTGCAATTACAGCTCGTGCCATGAACGGTGATCGTGATGAATGTATTGATTCGGGAATGGATGATTATTTAAGTAAACCCTTTAACGTGCAACAACTGAAAGAACGACTCGATAAATGGTTGGCCCTTGAGCAGAGATAAGAAATAAGATGATTGAAATGTTATCGACGATCACATATGATGGATGAAGGAAGAAGGCTCTTCTGAAGGTATAGAGGCAGAAGGGCTTTTTTTATTTACATGGGAAAGGCAGTGCATAAGAGCCTTGGACAAGTCGCTTACACTATTAATACGAAGTGGTCGCATCTTAATGGAATCAGGGGCAGAGATTTATAGAGTTGAAGAAACTATTGTTCGGCTAGGCAAAGCTTTACACTTAAAAGAAGTGCAAAGCTACTGCACGCCTACAGGATTGTTCATAGGCTACACCCATGATGAAGAGCCTCGCACAGCAGTGCGGCGTGTTTTTAAACGAGCCATAAATCTGCGTAGAATATCGGAAGTAAACGATTTGGCTCGTCAGTTTTCACAAGGGAAAATGTCTGTAGAATCGGCTCTTCTACAACTTGAAAATATAGAAAAGCAGAAAGAACCTTATCCCTGGTATTGGCAAATTTTCTGTATTTCTTTAGTTGCCGCCATTTTAGCTTTACTCAACGGCGGTAAAGGCTTGGAATTTGCTGTGGCTTTACTAGTAAGTGGGCTACTTAGATTTTTCATGTTTAAATCTAAATTCTTTATGAATACACCTTTTCTTCGAGAATTTGCGCTAGGTGCATTTGGTATGGTCTTGGTATTATTGACCAAAACAATGCTCGATGTGCAAATGGTGCCCATTATGATTGGCTTATTACTATCAGCTTTTCCTGGTGCCTATATGGTTAACTCTGTTCGAGATATCGTAGCTGGTGATCTGCTTGCTGGAGCTATCCGTGGTCTAGAGGCAACAGGCTTAACAGTAGCACTCTTTGGTGGCGCAGGTATGGTCTTAGCCACCTTAGGAAATGGCTACATTGAGGAAGTAACAACCAAAGCATCCCATGGTTTCGCAATGGAGATGCTTTTTGGTTTTATGATTGCGGCCTTTTTCTCCATGGCCTTAAATACGCCTCACAATACCGTTTTAGCTTCTGGTTTGGCAGGGCTGATTGGTCGCAGTGTTCTAGTTTTAACTATATTACTAGGCAGCACGCCTATTATGGGTATGTTCTGGGGAACTTTAGCTGTCGTAATTTTAAGTGAAATAATGGCACGGTACTACAAAGTGCCTGTTACCTTGTTTGTCATAGGAGGCATTATACCTCTCCTACCAGGACTTTTCTTTTTCCAAGCAACTTATACTCTAGTACAAGGCGACTATGTTAGGTTGATTGAGCCTTTTGTCCAAGGTGCTATGGGTATTATATCTATTGGCGCCGCTGCCGCCGCTATAACAGGCTTAGTTCGCTTTTGGAAAACATCTAGATGATTTATAGAGGGTTTTGAAATAAACCTGTCGAATAAACCAATTGTCACAAAGTAGAAGGTTTGTAAAACATGTAAGCCTTGCAAGCTATAAGTTGATGGTCAATGAGAGAAGGGATAAAGATGCAATTTCCCGAGAAAAATAAGGTTTTATCAAATCGATATAAAGCAGGAGACATTTTAGATATAGATGTTTATACACTCACAGGACGCTTGCTGATTCCCAAAGATACAGTACTTACGGAGACTATTTTTCAACAAATACTAAAATGGGAAGATACGGGCGTTTTGGCAGGGAAGAAGAGGCGAGATAACAAACAACCAAACTCTCTTAACCATACCTCCAAACAAGCACAAAATCAGCTCCTTTTTCAGCAATCTATAGAAACTGTGCGCGATGTTTTTCTAGACTTTCGAGAAGGCCATGGTTTTAACGAACAGAAGATAAGGCATACCACAAACAACTTGGTAACTCAGATCGTACAAGATGAAAAGGTAGGACTTCGGCTTTCTAGATTATGGGATTCTGATGACTACACCCTCCATCACTCAGTAGATGTTTGTTTGCTTAGTACTATGATTGGACTTAATCTAGGATTAACAGAGTCGGAATTACAGGTGCTGGCAACAGGTGCGATTCTTCATGATATTGGTAAAATACATATCCCCTTAGAAGTGCTTAACAAGAAAGGTAAGCTAGACGAAGAAGAGTATCGCTTGATCAAGAAACACCCAGAAATAGGCATGTCCTTATTTGAAGAGCAGAATTTATCTCTTTCTCATGAAGAATCATGTTGTATTCTTCAGCATCATGAATGGTGCAACGGAGAGGGTTATCCCTATAAATTAAAATACGCCAAAATACATCTCTATGCACGAATTATTGCAGTAGCAGATGTTTACTCTGCTCTGACAACGAATCGTTCTTATCGAGGACGTTTAGATCATATACGTGCCACTGATATACTTACCAACCAGGCTCGTGATCATCTTGATAAACATATTGTTTTCGTTTTTCTTGATAGATTGCGCGATCTCATGCTTAATACTCGAGTTCGTCTTTCTAACGGTGTAGAAGGCTACGTGGTTCAGTTTTACGATAATGCACCGCTACAGCCTACTGTTTTAGTTACTGAAAACGAAGGGGGAGAAAAAATTGTAAGCCCCTATTTGATACATTTAAAAGAACGGACCGATCTAATGATTGAACGAGTGCTTTACGGAAATATTTAACATCAAAAGCATGTTGACTTTATAACAAGATCAATATATACTATAAACAAGAGGAGCGGCCAACTGGCTGTAAACGATACCTGCACTTGCAGGGGAATATGAGGGACGGCAGGACGTTTGGCTGGTCCTCCGGAGATTATGGTTTATTGGACCAGGGAAAAGGGTCTGCTTTTATAAGCAGACCCTTTTCCTATTTTATGCTTGGGTAGGTGAATTGTTTGCGCCAAAAGATATTGATCATCAACGACTCTTCTTTAGAGGGAAGAATTATGCTCGATCTACTTTCCTGTCAGGGCTATCACGTTAATGTTGCTCGCAATGGTCATGAAGGTCTTTCTATGGCCAGAAGCTTTGATCCAGATCTTATTATCTGTGATCTAGTGTTACCAGGATTAAGTGGTTTAGAGTTAGTGAACCAGCTAAAAGAAGATTTGAGCACGAAAAAGATAGAAATTATCTTTGCTTCTGGAAGTAACAACAAAGAAGATAAAATAGAGGCTTTTAAGCTAGGCGCTTTTGACTACTTACTCAAGCCACTAGACTATGATGAAATGCTAATGCGTTTGGAACTTGCTTTGCGTTATAAAAGATCAATTGACAAATTAAAACGAAGAGAAACTATAATTAGAGCAGATTCGCTTCGAGACTTCCTTACTGGTCTTTACAATCGTCAGTATCTAGACCAAAAAATGACGGAAGAACTAGCACGTGTAAAGCGCTATGGCAATACCTTTTCTATCTTGCTTCTTGATATTGATTTCTTTAAGCAGATTAATGATACCCATGGTCATCTTATAGGAGACAAGATCCTTATTCACGTTGCAGGACGCTTACAACTGAAAGTGCGCTCCATCGATACAGTTTGTCGTTTTGGTGGGGAAGAGTTTTGTGTTATTGCACCAGAGACAGATATTACAGGTGCTAGCCATTTGGCTGAAAAGCTTCGCAAGATTTTAGGGCAAGAACCTGTTGCTATCTCGAAAGAGCTAATGATTCCTGTCACAGCAAGTTTCGGCATTGCAGAATATAAAGGAGTAGACGATACTATACAATCCCTGTTAGAAAGAGCTGATCGCGCACTATACAATGCTAAGAAAAAGGGTCGAAATCGAGTAGAGATAAATTGACTTTTACATAATATCAAAAAAACAATTACCAAAAAGAGACTACTGATTGATAACGTCAGTAGCTTTTTTTTATGAAAAAAGCTGTTGACTTAAGTGGTTATTAATACTACTATATAGAAGTAAACGAAAATCAATCTCAAAAGAGAAGGAAACTTATTTTCGTTTACAACAAGCTCTTTCCAGTAAGTCTACATAACAATCGAAATTTCAGGAGGTTTTAAGACCAATGAAAAAATCTTTGGGAAAAGTGCTCGCAACTGCTTTTCTAGGTACAGCACTACTTGTATCAGGTTGTTCATCATCACAACCAGCCACGACAACAGGCTCGGATGCTTTAGAGGAGACGAAAGAACTAGTTATCTATTCAGCTAGAAATGAACGGTTCGTACAACCACTACTCGATAGCTTTGCAGAAGAAACAGGAATTGAAGTAAAACTGCTTTCTGCAGGTGAAAGCAGTGTCAACAGAATCATGGAAGAGAAAAACAATGTACAAGCTGATGTTTTCTTCTCTAACGATACTGGTGCTATGGAATACTTGCGCTTAGAAGGATTACTGCAAGGCAATACTTCTCAAGCTTTGAATATTATCGATCCAATGTACAGAGCGGAAGATGGTTCTTGGGTAGGACTATCTGCGCGGACACGTGTACTCATGTATAACAAAGATTTGATCTCTGAAGAAGAAATACCCAAGACGCTTTGGGAGCTTACTGATCCCAAGTGGGCAGGAGAATTCATGATCACTCGCGGTGGTAACAGTTCGATGGTTGCTCATATTGCTGCCCTTCGTGCTGAGTGGGGTGATGAGAAGACTAAAGAATGGATTGAAAAGGTCCGTGGAAATGCTGGTGCAGTTGTAAACGGTCACGGCGATGTCCGTCGCTCCGTTGGCGCTGGTGAGTTTAAGTTTGGTCTTGTTAATAATTATTATTTCCATCAGCAATTAAGCGAAGACAAAGATAATAATGTTGGCGCTATCTATCCTGACCAAGGTGCTGACGGTATGGGCGCATTTGTAAACGCCGCTGGTGTTGCCTTAATCAAAGGTGCTCCTAACGAAGCGAATGCGAGAAAGTTCATCGACTGGATCTTAGAAGCAGAACAACAAAAATTCTTTGCTTATGAGAGCATGGAAGTACCTCTGAATCCAGCTGTAGAAGCTAATCCAATTGCTATGAGAATCGATGAATACAAAGTTATGGATATGCCACTACAAGAGTTAGGTCCTGTCTGGGTAGACGTGAAAAAGCTTATTGAAGAGGCCGGTCTAGACTTAGATCTTTAGAATTAATAATCAATAATTGATAGCAATGTGATAGAAAGTTGACTCACAGACTCATAAAAGTCTGACTTCTTAGGGGTTGTAAGACATGAATAAAGCACCAATAGAAATGATGAAAGAAGTCAATACCAAGCAGGAGCAGGCTCGATATACTCGAGCCTTTTCTGGTTTTTGGCTTAACCTGTGGAAAGGTAACCCGCCTGGGACCTTTCTTTTACTTGTTTCCTTGCTTACAGGCCTAGCTATGCTAGTGCCTCTTTCCTACGTTTTTATCCGAGGCATTCAAGGGGGCGTTGATCGTTGGCTGAACTTGCTCGATACACGTATCCCTATTTTGTTATACAACACCTTGAGCCTTACAATTGTCGTAACTTTTTTTGCCATTGTTATTGGCCTATCTCTAGCTTGGTTAGTCATAAGAACAGATCTGCCTGGACGCAAGACCTGGCAATGGTTGCTCGCTTTGCCTTTGCTTATCCCGCCCTATGTAGGCGCTATTACATATATCATTATTTTTGGACCACGCGGTTGGGTACGAGACTGGTTGGGTGCTCCTTTATTTAACATCTATGACTTCTGGGGCGTCGTTTTTGTCCTTACCATGTTTACTTACCCTTATGTCTACTTGATCACTTCGGCCGCTTTAAAGCGATACAACTTAAATTATGAAGAAGCAGCGCGGGCTGCTGGCCTTTCTTATAGACATGTATTTATCAAAGCAGTATTCCCCTTGTTGCGACCTGCTATCGGCGCCGGTGCTATTTTAGTTGCTTTGTACGTCCTCTCTGATTTTGGTCTTGTCGCTATGATGCGCTATACCACTTTTACAGCGGCTATCTATTATCAGATGGGTAACTATGATCAAGTGGCCGCCGCTATTTTAAGTGTCGTTTTAATCTTGATCACCCTCCTTTTTATCTGGGCCGAAGCAAAAACGCGAGAGAAACAGCGCTTTTACCAGTCCAAAGGGACACCTCGCCAAGCTCCCTTGATTGAGCTAGGTTGGTGGAAAGGTCCACTTCTTGCCTATGCTTCAATCATTTTTGGCCTTGCTGTCTTTGTCCCATTGTCGGTACTTGCTTACTGGGCTTCTGTCGGCCTCACAGAAGGTGTAATCGATCAACGATTCTGGGGCTTTGCGTGGAACAGCTTTTACATGGCCGGCATGGCTAGCTTAATATGTATGTTTCTAGCTCTCCCTGTGGTCTATATGAAATCGCGTAACCCTTCTATTGTCAGTACTGTGGTAGATAAGCTAGCTTACGCTGGTTATGCTCTGCCCGGTGTGATCGTTGCTCTCGGCATTATCTTTTTGTTCAACCAGTACATTCCCTTTCTTTACGGAACAGCGGCGCTAGTCATTACAGCTTATGTGATTCGCTTCTTACCTCAAAACATGCAAGCGGCTGATGCGGCTTTGAGCCAAGTATCTCCGCGCCTTGATGAAGCGGCTCGTATCTCAGGTTTTCGACCTTGGCAAGTAATCGTTAAAGTGATCTTACCACTTGTTACACCAGGTCTGCTCGCTGGAGGTGCTCTTGTTTTTGTCAGCGCCATGAAAGAACTGCCCGCTACTTTGTTACTGCGCCCTCCTGGTATGGACACGCTAGCTGTTCGTATCTGGGTTGATGCTAGCGAAGGATTTTATCAAACTGCGGCACCAGCGGCTTTGCTTTTGATTTTACTTTCCATCATTCCTCTGCGTTGGATGTTGAGCAAGTATTAGGGTAGAAAAAGGAAGGTGACAGCTTTGTTTGATATAGAACTATTATCGGTAACCAAAAAGTACGCAGGAACAGAAAAAGCGGCAGTGCAAGGTCTTTGTCTGTCCGTAGAAAAAGGTCAGATATTGACCCTCCTAGGCCCTAGTGGCTGTGGAAAAACTACAACTTTACGTCTCATAGCTGGCTTCGAGCGGCCTGATCAAGGAAAAATTACTTTGCGTGATCGTGTGGTCAGTCATCGCGATAGCTGGATTCCACCAGAAAAAAGAGATATTGGCATGGTTTTTCAAGATTATGCCCTCTTTCCGCATCTGAATGTAATAGATAACGTCGGTTTTGGCTACCGAGGCACTGACAAAAAAGGCCGAGTCCAGGAAGTACTACAAGTGGTTAACTTGCAAGGTTTTGAAAAGCGTTTTCCTCATGAATTATCAGGAGGTCAGCAACAGCGTGTTGCTTTAGCTCGTGCATTAGCGCGAAAACCTGTAGTTATCTTACTTGATGAGCCTTTTAGCAACCTTGATGCTGAACTGCGTGTACAGATGCGTGTAGAAGTAAAGGAGATTATCAAAGATGCTGGTGCTACAGCCGTCTTTGTAACGCACGATCAAAAAGATGCTCTGGCCATCTCCGACCGAATTGTAGTGATGAAAGATGGCGTAATTCAACAAAGTGGCACACCGAGAGAGATTTATCAATATCCAGAGACTCCTTTTGTGGCTACTTTCGTCGGTCAATCTAATTTATTGCCTGGACAGATAGGTGACGATGGGCAGTCTGTAATAACAGAGATTGGTCAAGTTCCCTGTAATCATACTCACAACTTAGCAAGAGGGGAAAAATGTTATATCTCCATTCGCCCCGATAGCTTAGAAGTAGACCCTGAAGGTTCTATTGTAGGGAAAGTAAAACAATGGACTTATACGGGAGAATCGATTGATGCAGTAGTAGATACAGTAACCCAAAAAGGTACAAATCAAGAATTGCTCGTGCATATTCATCCAGAAAAAATTGTTCAACAAGGTGAAATATTACGTTTTAAGGTGCTTCCCAACTTTGTAGCTGTACTTCGTTCTGATAGAGAATTCTCATAAAGAATATAGAAAGCCTTACTTCGGATTTGTGCTGAAGTAAGGCTTTTTTTGTTAAATCTCAATTATTACCAGATTGTTCAGACAGAGACAAACATATCTTTGAGTAACAGCCTGATAATTTGGTGGAGGTAGATACTCATGAATTCCCATAAAAGTCCTATTGATCGGGATATAGATCGATTAACTCAATCGATCCCTAAAATCATGAAAATTGCTGGTGATTTTGACCTAGATTTTTACGAGATGCGCTTTGAAATTGTACCAGCCGATGTGCTCTATACTTTTGGTGCTTATGGTATGCCTACTCGCTTTGCTCACTGGTCTTTTGGCAAGACTTTTCAGAAGATGAAAATGTCCTACGACTACAATCTTTCGCGAATCTATGAATTGGTCATCAATTCCGATCCCTGTTATGCTTTTTTGCTAGAAGGTAATCAACCTATTCAAAATGAAATGGTTAGCGCTCATGTGCTAGCCCATTGTGATTTCTTTAAGAACAATGCCGCTTTTGCTGGTACATCAAGATTTATGGTGGAGTCTATGGCTTCATCAGCTGAACGTATACGGCGCTATGAAATAGAGCAGGGGAGAGAGAAGGTAGAAAAGTACTTAGACTCAGCCTTGGCCCTTCAAGAACATATTGATCCATTTTATAGAACAATCCAAGAAAAGAAAGACAAAAAGGATTATCACAAGTCTGAAGGTATTTATGATGATCTCTTTCAACTAGATAAACTACTTGCACAGGACAAAGAAAACCATGCTTTGGTTGCAGATAAGGAATCAGAAAAAGAAGAGCTTACAAATGATTCTGATAAAAACTTAGTTAAAGCAAAAAAAGATCTACTGCTTTTTCTAATGGTGAAAAGTCCATTTCTAGATGACTGGCAGAGAGATATTCTCTCTATCGTTCGTGATGAGATGTTCTATTTCTGGCCTCAGATTAGGACTAAGATCATGAATGAAGGTTGGGGTTACGTAAGTGAAGGTGCTTAAATGAGTTAATAATATCATTCTTGAAAGAACAATTTTGTGGAAAATATTTGCAATTAATAAGATTGGGTATATAATAGATCTATAAATTTTATTGGGGGGAAGCAAATGCCTGTCATATCCGAGTTTTACGGGATCAAAATACTAATGTATTGGAACGATCATATGCCAGCGCATTTTCACGCTGAATATGGTGGACACAAAATCCTCGTAGATATTAAGAACGGCTCGGTTATAAAAGGAGTATTCCCATCTAAACAATTAAAGCTCGTCTTAGCATGGTGTGAGATTCACAGAGATGAATTAATGAAGAACTGGGAAAATGCCATAAAACATATGAGTATTGAAAAGATAGCCCCGCTTATGTAGATGGAGGTGGACAGATGTTTCCGAAAGTTGTACAAGTGGTTCCGACGCATAACTATAGGGTGTACCTTTATTTTGAAGACGGAAAAATTAAGCTATTTGACGCATCGAAGCTTATAGAAAAGGGAGTCTTCCAACAGCTTCAGGATATTGATGTATTTAAGAGTACTTGTACTGTTATGAATCATACATTGGCTTGGGATCTTTCAGGTAAGTTTGATCCTACTGATTGTTTAGACTTAGACCCTGAAGAACTTTATAACTCTTGTCCAGATGTGGAAGAACCGAGTTTCTTACTTGAAGAAGCTCTTAAAGCGAAAGGCTGACCCTGATTCGGGTCAGCTTTTTTTTCAGTTTAACGTGCTTATTTGACAAAAGGATTTGCAAAGCATGTAGTAAAAAATTACATTTACGTAATACCTGAGGTTTTTGATAGTAGACTTTTTGCCAATTTATGATCTTTTTTATCGAACTCTAACTTATGGTTATCATAAACAAGATTGTACTTTATGAAATGAGCTTTTGAATTATCTTCCAATTGATTCCATAAATCAAAATATTGAAAGAATTATCATTCCGCCCAACCACCGAAGACCGTTTACAAGCCTGTCCACTTGTCCATACTAGTGAATAGGACAAACCCTATATAACACTAAGGGACAAGCCCTTCAGGCATGGATACTCATACGGTGATTATGCGTGCACGGGTTACTTCTTGTCCAGGGCTTACCACCATTAGAGTTGCTTGGGAGATGTTTTTCAGCAATGGACCGACAACCGATTCCTGAGAGGTATAGAGAGAAGATTTGTTTTACTATTTCTAATTTATCGGCTTTTGCTTCTAGCTTGCCAGTCCGTTTATTGTACTCATAACCAAATGGTGCTTTTCCTCCAGTCCACCGGCCCTTTTTTAGTAATGCTTCTAAGGCATCTCTTGTTCTTTCTTGGATCCGGGCCGCTTCGAAAGAAGTTAGCCCATCTTTAAGCAGGCGTACTAAGATATCTGACTCATCATAAATGATACGAGTTGAGGTGATGACAATTGGTTTTTTGGCATCTCTTAAAAAACGCCGGATATTTTCATGCTCGATTACGTCACGGGCGAGCCGATCCTCTTTATAAACGGCAATAAAATCAAACTTATTGTCCAGAGCATCTTGGAGAACTTTTCTTAAAAATTTGCGTTTGTCCATTTTTTTCTTCGTTGATGAAACAGCTTCGTCTGTATACTTTTGAACCAGATTACATTGGAAGTCTTCAACAAAGCTCATAACAGATTGTAACTGAAGGGAGGAATCTTGTTTGCTCGTAGAATAGCGACCATAAAAAGCACAGCGCATACCAGGCTTAATGACTTCATGGATTGAGGTCAAAGGAATGAGCCTCCTTTAAACCACCGTAGGGATGGCGAAATGTAAAGTCTACATGGTACCGATCGAGGGTTACCTGATAAAGAACCTCTTTTAGATGATCTTTGAACCCATGTGTTTCTTTCATGTTAGATACCAACTTCTAAAGCTCTTTACTCTTTTCGGGGAGTTCGTTTAAAGAAGCAATCTCCGCTTCGACTTTTTCTTTAGACTTTTTCAAATCAACGATTTTGTCATAAATGGTTAAGAGCTTGTCTTCTACAGCCATTCGCTCTTTTGGTTCCATTTCTCCAAAAAGGTAATCTTGTGTGTTGTAATTTAATTGCCTCGTAACTTTGCTCAGTTGTCTTTCAAGTTGCGTCAATCGAATCTTGAAGGTCGTATAGTTACGGAAACGATACCTTTCTAATAATTTAGGATAATGGGTTAAAAAAAGTGATTTCACATAGATGAGAGATGATTCAATGACAAAGTCTTCAACTGCCTTTTTTTCAATTCTTTGATTACAAGAAGAGCATTTATAAAAGTGACTGATTGCTTGCCCCCTTCGCCTGCCCAGGCCGACTAGAAGTTGTTTACAGGGTTTGCAATATAATAGGTTATTTAATAAGAACTCTGCTTGAGGCAAGGGAGCTCGCTTTTTTGTAGGGCTTTGTTCCAAAAGCTCTTGTACTTTATGCCAATCGTCATCTTCTATAATGGCTAGTTGGGAGTACTCTTGTTTTAATTGTGGTAGACCTCTTATGTTGAGGAAACGGATGCCCACGTAGGTTGGATTTTGAAGGAGTTTTCGTACAGAAGTGCCAGTCCATTTCCTTTGGGGCCATTTTTCCCTGGCATAAGTAGAGATCTCTCGAATGGTTTTTCCTTCTATAGCCAAACGATACATGGCACGAATTAGTTCAACTTCATCTTCATTTTGTCTAATTGTATTGCCGTTATCTCGATCGACGGAATAGCCAAAAGGGAGAGTACCAGGATTCTTTCCAGCCAAAAAATCTGATTCAATGGATGCTTTGATTCTCTCGACAATTTGCTGGCCTTCTCTTTCCACCATGGCGGCCAACAATATTTCAATGAGTTCACCAACAGGGCTGTTTTGGATGGGCGGTTCATCATCAGAGGTAAATATGACGTTTACATTTTTGTCACGGAACAGTCGATAGAGCTTAATATATTGAATGGCATCACGAGTCAGCCGATCTCGCTTATAAACCAACAGATTTTTTATTTTGTTCTGCTCAATTTCTTCAATTAAATGTTTAAGAGCTCGGCGATCGTCAATGCGACTTTTTCCGGAAATCGCATCATCTTTGTATTCTTCATCAATGATGAGCCCTTCTTGTATAGCCTTGTTATAAGCTTTATGTTCTTGCATGGCCAATGAATGCTCTTGAATATTCGTTGAACGGCGGTAGTAAGCGACTGTTTTCAAAATATCACCTCTTGTCGGACCTACTCGATGAATCTTGAACATTTAGGGTTAGTAGTTTTTTCGAAACCATTTCAATCCACAGTGCAAACCACTTTTCGACTGCTTCTGGATCATGTTTGTAAGTAATTTCGTTGATAGTTAGTTCTTGTGATCTAGAATTCTTTTTGCCTTTGTTCATCTGATTCTTTCACCTTTCGGAGGGTTTTAGAAATTGCATAGTAAAATGTCTTTTGGAAATCGTGTGCGTACGCTACGTGAAAAAAGTGGTATTAGCCTGAACAAAATGGCTAGAACGTTAGAAGTCTCAGCGGGTTATTTAAGCAACCTGGAAAGCGGTAAAACGGAGAATGTAACAGTTCATTTCCTTGAATCCCTTCAACAGAATCTAGGTCTGAACGCTTGTCTAATCTGTGGGCAAAAGAAAGAAAGTGCTCTAATTCATGACCTAGAACCAGAACTTCAACTGAGGATACAGCGTATCCAAGAGATTCTTTTTGACATGGCCAAGTCGAACCCGAAGCAAGTAGAGTATCTATTAGGGTTGCTTGAATGTGGTCTTGGAGGAATGAATCGAGAGGACAGCGTAGAGAGTCCAGAAAATGATTTGCCCCGGCACCATTAGAATGCTGGGAAAGACCTGATAATATTCATGGTTGTGAACGGGTACGTAGAGAAATGAATAGCGAAAATGATTAGAGGCAGGATAAAGTCACTGCCTCTTTTTCGTTTTATTGTAGGACAGTTGTTTTTGCTTGGTTTTACTGCGATAAAAGTATTGTTATTGCCTTACGCTTTTGCTTTATCGGCCTTCGATTGAATCGTAATCGTAAACTTTTCGGCCATCTCTTTGCCGAGTTTGTCTTCTAGCATGGTTCTGAGGGCAGCTTGTTGAAGGGAGCGGTTCCAATCGATTAGTTTTTCAGCGAGCAGATTTCTTTGTGTTGTGTCAAGTTCAGAGACAGATTGAAAGGAAATCTTCTGACTGTTTAGGGTTGTTGTAAACTTCACCCGAACTGTCATCCTCGTACCCCTCCTTGAGAATAACCCTATGCAAGTGTCAAGGAGGGACAACCCTCTTTTTTGTCCAAAAAAAGGCTCGTGATATGAAGGTTCTACTACTAGGAAAAAGAAAAAGCGCTCCTTCCTTTGGATACGGTTGCATATACATAGATACAACCTTTGGCAAGGAGACGATCTGTCTTAATGAAGCAACAAGAAGGCAAAAAGGTCCTTTTATATTGTCGTGTGTCGACAGATGAACAAGCCAAAGAAGGCGTGTCCCTTGATGAGCAAAGGACACGCCTAAAAGCCTATTGTGTTGCTATGGGTTGGAAAGTAGAGATTGAAGAAATTATTGACGATGGTTACTCGGCCAAAGACATAGATCGACCAGGGTTAAAGAGACTGCTTTCTCAAGTAGAGAAAGGGACGGTTTCTCGTGTTCTGGTAACGAAGCTGGATCGACTGAGCCGCAGGCTATTAGATTTACTGAAGTTGATCGATTTATTTGGACAGCATGAAGTGTCCTTTGTATCAACGAGCGAATCTTTTGATACGGAAACGCCGTCAGGACGATTGACCCTGCAAGTACTCGGAGCTGTGGCAGAGTTTGAAAGAGAACGTATTCGAGAGCGAGTTATTGATAATATGGCTCATGCAGCCAAGTCGGGAAAGTGGTTAACGCAACATCCCTATGGGTATAGGCTCGTGGAGAAAGAACTGGTGGTACATGAGCGGGAAGCGATAGTGGTTAGAAGAATCTATGATATGTTCTTAGATCAAGGCATGGGGTACTTCGCCATTGCCAAACAGTTAAATGAAGAAGGGATATCTTCTCGTCAAGGAAAAGAGTGGTCTATCCGATCGGTAAAGCTGGTCTTGACGAACCCCGTATATAAAGGAACTTTAGTCTGGAATCGAACCGATTCAAGCAAAAAGAAGCGTAAGCAAAAAGAAGAAGGAGAATGGATCATGCTCCCTGGTGCTTTGCCTGCCATTGTAAGTGAGGAAAAATGGGACAAAGTCCAAGAAAAAATCAACGACAAACCAAAGGTTCCCTCAAGGGCGAAAACGAGCCCTCATCTTCTCGGTGGCTTGTTGAAGTGTGGTAAGTGCGGTGCTTCTATGACAATCAGTTGGTCAGGTTGGCCAAAAAGGCATAGGGTATATCGGTGTTCAGCTTATAAAAATAAAGGTACTTGCGAAAGCAAGCCCTATAGAGCCGATGAAGTTGAAAAGTGGTTTGTAGAAGGCCTGAAAAACCTTGTTGATTCAGTAGAGCATAGGGTCCGGGAAGTGGTCATCAGTCAGGTGGAGGAAGAAAAAAGTCAGAAAAAAGAGCAGAAGTTACGGGCTGCAAAGTTACGGTATGAAAGAAAAGTGGAAGCTTATACAGCAGGGTTGATTGAGCTAAGTGATCTGGTAGAAGAGAAAAGTCGGCTGGATGAAGAGTTGAGGAAGGAGCAAGACAGTGGCAGTGATATTGATGAGGTGGTTGTCAATCAAGTGATTAATGAATTGAAGGAGAAGTGTGCCAATTTTATCGATAGCATAGGTGTTTTGCCTGTGCCAGAGTTGAAGCAACGGTTGTTGTTGATTGTTGATAGAGTGGTTTTATTGGGGGAGAAGGAGATTGAGATATCGTTGGTGGTGTAGTTGCATACTAAATACTTTAAGGTTTTTCTGAACTTTACACTGTAAGATCTTCGATTGAGTAATATAGGCTATAAACAGAATTTTTACTACAAGCCCTAGTGATATCTAACTATCCCAGTCATCCAATCAAGCTCTATAAACTTCGGATTACTATTTATTCCATTCTGATCATTTAGGTAAATTCTTCCAGTAAAATCAGCTAATACACGGTTGTCAAAAATACCGGGATAAGCGTTATGTCTACCCATTAAAATTGCTGTGCCTCCGGTGTACCATTGTGCAAGTGTTGTGTTTGTATTGGAGTTTAGAAGATGACCGTTAAAGCTGCCATGGTGAGAAATACAATAATAGGAAGAGTTACTTACAGCACTGTGGTTTATCTTTTCCCATCCTTTAGTTTCCAAGTCACCTGGAAATAGCAATGACTTCTTATTAAAATTCAATTTATATAGAACAGAGGCATTGTTTATTTTGTTTCCAGGAACAGTTTCTTCACCGGTATTAATTTTCTGTCCCCTTTTCTTAATTATTTTGTCGGGGTAAACTATTTCTAAAATATTATTACCATTGCTTTTAATTGGGTTAATAATTTTTATTTTATTCCCCATACTTTTTAGTTTTGTCAATAACAAATTATAATTTTGGCTTGACCAAGAAAAGTATAAATTAAGCCAAATTTCTCCTTCCGCGAAGTATTTGTTTTGAATTAAGTATAGGGCACCGCTAAAATGATCGTAATGCATATGGGTAAATAATAGCTTGCTTATCTTAATATCTCCTATTTTATGTTTGTCCTTAATGTATCTTATGCACTCTTCAAAATTATTGGTGTAGTTTTTGTAACTGTCCATGAAATCATATAAGGAGCAATCAATCACCCAAATTTCGGAGTTGTTAAGCACAATAATACTTAGATTTCCGTGTCCAACATAAACATGATATGTACTTACAGATTTCGAGTCGTATACTTTTTCGGGAGTATAACTGTTTTCTTCGAAATTTGAACTGTAAAGACTGTGACGTAAGATATTATTATAAATTACTTCCTTACGAGCACGCACGTCATTGTTTCCATTTAGAAATTCTTTATTTTTAGTATCGTAAAAGACGTATTGTCCCTCGTATACTCTATTAACTTTAATACTATCAACTATTGTTACAGGAAGAAAATGTTTTTGATTTTCTTCTATGTTATGAGTGTAATCAATTGGTTGGTGTTTGAACAAAGTCATATATTTTACACCGTTAACTTCATCCAAACCATCAATTGAATTAACAAAATATAAATCACTGTAATTCAAAGTTAACGCCCCTATGGATACTCCGGAGTAAAACGAGCCACTATTCCGGAAGATGAGCCACTAACGGTAAAGTGCATTATTTACGGCATATCTCACAAACACGCCAGCAAGATTGTCCATCCGAGCCAGTCAGCTGTAAATGGCAAGGGGGCTTCGCCTGCCTCTTCGAGGCCCATTGACAGCTGTCAGTCTACGGGTACGGCATTCATTTGGTGTGAGGTCTTCCCGCTTTATTGGACACCACTAAGTGTGGATTTCTCGGTCTTTCGTAGAATTACATAAAGTATCTTTATTCGACGTCGTCACCGCCACCCGAAGGGTCTCATACAGCCAGTCGCCAGTCAAGGGCTAGGGCTTCGCCGTCGCCTTTCTGTATGAAGGATGCATCAATTAGGCGGTCGACGACAGGGTCTGCGTTTTTGCTTTTCCCTTGCTACT
>NZ_WBXO01000013.1 GCF_008933955.1 Heliorestis acidaminivorans | reverse complement strand
TAATTGTGTCTGAATTGTGTGAGGGACGTACCCTTTTTCCGGAGGTAGAAAAACCGGAGGGGTTTCTTCCTCCGGTCGAGCACTAAAATTGTCCAGGTGTCATGACCTTGCCTAAAAAAAGCCGGAGGAACTGATGTCCTCCGGCCTGGGTGTTTGGGCTTAAGGTTGTTGAGTTTTCTGAATATTCATAATTGTGTCTGAATTGCACGAGGGACGTACCCTTGCTGGAGGGAGGCTGGCCAGCTAGGCCAGACTTCCTGCAGACGAGCACTATCATTTAGTTTGATCTGGGCTACAGTTACCAATTATCAATTTTTCCGACTCAAACCATAACGCCTCTTCCGGCTTCATTTGATTTCTCAATGACAAGCCAAGTATTATCCAAAACAAAGGCATTACCATAATCACATCTATATTGAAAAAGCCCTGAAGCAAATATGTTGATATCATAGTAAAATACAAAAATCCTAAATCATTTTTCCAAGGGCGTAAGAAAAATGATAAAAAAGCTAAATATGCCGCTAAGGAAAAAAGGCCCATAGTGGCCGCTATCTCTAAATATATGTTGTGAGCTTTGTCGACAATGATGTTTTTATTGGGATTAGGCATTAAAATGCCTTCGTAGATTAAGTGATCTGGCCCAACTCCAAAAGCCCAATTATCTGGAATAATTTTTACAACTTCTTTCCAAATATACATACGGCTTGAGCCTGCTTTATCGTCCAATTGAGCTGCAGAAACGATTTGCTCTGGGACACTTATGAAGCGATTGTAAATATAGCCTTCTTTTGATACAGATAGAATAAAAGTTGTTAATACTAAAGCTACCCCTAGCTGTATTAGAGCCTTTCTTTTTTCAATACTTTTATACTTTATATAAAAAATAAGTACTATTAAATACAAGAAAGCTATCCAAGCGCCTCTTGTCGTAGAAACTAACATACCCGCATAGATTATGGAACTTGATAGTAACCAATAGTATTTCTTAAACTTAAGAAAGAATAATAATGCAGCGGGTAAAATAAAAACAGTATATGTACCTAAAAAGTTAGGATTTCCAAATGTTCCATGACTACGAATAAAACCTTTATAGTTTTCATGTTGTGGAACTAAATCTATTCCATAATATTGAAGAACAGCTAATAAAGATACTACTGTAGCTCCAGATATCAAATACATAAAAATTTTTTCAATACTTTTTGCTTTAGTAGCCAACAAAAACAAAACTGCACATGAAAAGTATGTTATAAGTCCAGTAAAGCGTGTTAAGTAAAAAACTTGTTCACTATCTTTTTTATCTGAAAAATTAATAAAATAAGGTCCCCAGGTACCTATAAAAGCAGTTAATTTATCCTGTGCTAGCAAACTTGAAAGAAATGTAGTTGTCAAAAAAAAACCTAAAAACGTCATTGAAAAATGAAACTTTATATTTTCTTGTACAAGTAAATATAAAGCTACTAAAGCTATAAAGACTAGCATTATAAATCTAGGGGCAGTGTAAAGTCCTGTAGAATTAGGAATTATTAGAAGCGGGTATAGGAATAGTACTATAAAAAAAATTATTAAAAAAACGTCTATTTTTTTGTTCTTCAAGCAACTTCTCCTATACTGCAATAAATTTTTGATTGTTTCAAAAAAAAAGCACATATCTGATCAAGATAATGTGCAAGTAATAAATTATACATTTTTTGTAATAATTAGTTCAATTCACAATCAACAGTAATTGTATATTCAAGGTTAGAACCGCCACCAGTTACCTTTACTGGGAGCGCGCCTGATTCAATTACATAATCCTCTCCCGTACCAGTTGTATTTAAATTTTCTATCTTACCAGCAATATCAGTACCAGTTGGGGTTGCATTTCCTTCAGCTTTTAACATAATACATGCAGATTGAGCTGAACGAGCTGTTGCCTCAAGACCTCTATCTTTAGCTCCCGTTGTACCTTGACCAAACAACAACACCGCAATCGCCACCAACACACCAATAATCGCAACAACAACCATCAATTCCACGAGAGTGAAACCTTTCTGGTTCTTCATTGCTTTCTTAGCTCTTTGAATTGCTTGAAACATATTGTTTCACCTCCTTCATTATTTTTATGGACAGGAGCTCTTATCTCAAGAGCTCCTATTTTTTCTTTTCAATACTCTTTATACCTGCTAATGCAGATTTTAGACAGTGCTGAAAATTTTTTTTACATCTCATCGACTAAATCTTTGATGAGCTGGATCTTGTCTGGTGATTCTTCTACCCATAATACATAGTTAGGGCTTCCTTCCCCACCTATATCACGAGAGATCTGGAAGCTTCCTACTGATACACCGGACATCTGACTTAATAATGTGCGCATGGCGTTTAATGCACTGTGATTGCTTGATGACGTCACTGGCACGCTTACCTTTGGTCTGCTCTGGTCGATGCTACCTAAGGCACTGCGTACTTGTGTTTCTAAGTAGGGGGGACAGACCACAACGATTTCTTTACCAAAGCGGTCGAGGTTGTGCGTGATGATATTAACGTCACCACCGAAGCCGAAAGCTTCGCCGAGCCAGTCTTTGGCATCACCGGCCACAATATGTCTCAATTGATAGGAGAAAGTAATATGTTCTCTTGCCGCTATAGTATCTAGATCAGCCATGACAGCTTGAATCTGCTCCCATAAATCAATTAGTGCTTTGTCGAAGATAAGTACGCTGTTATCAAGTAAGACAAAGTATTGTGTTTGTAAGCCCATACTCCAGAGTAATTCTACTGCTCGCAGTGGTGGTACTTGGGTCATGGTAAGAACGCGATATTCTAGGGTAAACTCTTCATCATTATCTTCGTTCTCAATGCGGTCTACAGCTCGAATTAATTCTCGCACTTTCTGTAATTCTTGCACTGTGCCTTGTACCCAGATAGCGTTGGAGTTACTGTCGATGGTGATTGACTTGGCCGTGATGCCTAGTTGCCCCATCAAAGACTTAACGCGATCACTGCTGATAAAGACGGTATCAAAGCGTGTAAGATACATTTGGTTGAAGAAGCTTTGATGAAGCTTTCCTGAAGTACCAATGATGATGATATTACCTTGTTCAATATAGTGCAGACCTTCTCGTTGTGTGATTAAATTCAGCGCTTGTCGAGCTGATATATTGTCAGCTTTGAAGTCTACTTTCTTGTCGGCATTATCGACTAAGAAGATAGTTGCATTCATCTTAATGGCTAAGGCTGATAGGAGGTCGCGCAGTTCTACTTGACGCATGTCTAGAGATACGATGCCACCATCTGATAGCATGGAAGAGGCAACAGCTGAAGATGTTTCGTAGATTGCACTATTTTCTGTATCGCTTATGTAACCAGCGCTTGAGTAGAAAGATCCATCAGCAAAAGCTGTAGTTGAAAAGCCTGTAAGAGTCATTCCTGCGATCATGGCTTTAGCTACTAGCAGGGCTGTTAGTTTCTTAGCCTTAATCACTTTAGAAGGGTTCTTAGTTAGATTGGTCAGGGAATTTTTCTCTATCGGTTGCTTCATTCTTCACTCCCTCCTTCTGAAGGGCTATTACTAGAGCTTTCTGTAGCTGTACTTTCTGCAGATGTAGCAGTTTCTGAAGTTGTTGTACTTGCTGGAGTGCTTTCTCTACGTCCATCGAATTCTAGGCGTAGTTCTTTGCCGTCTTCAGCAATGAAAAAGACAGCATCTTTGGTTATCTTGTCCACTTTCCAACCACCAGGCAAGGTCTTGCCGGCATTGACTATGTATGTTGCTTTGCCTGCTTCGATGATGGCACTATCTGCGCCACCGCCACCGACGACGATGCCTTTGAGGCGCATAGCACCAGCAAAGGGATCGCGAATGCCTTCTGTTGCTACTGCTGTGACTGTGTCTCCACCTTCAAGGTTGCGAACTGTGATGGGCAGAACTTCCATAGAAGTTGAACCATTTTGCAGATCGGCTATAGATCCATCTTTGCCGCTTTTACCTGTTACTGCAAAAGCGATTAGCGCAACGACAACGAGAAAGCCGGCAATGATACCAATGGCTACTTTGGGATCGATCTCTTTTTGAGCTAATCCTTTTTTGGCAGAGCCACTTGTATTTTTTGCACCCAACCCTTTATCATCCAACCTGTTCACCAACCTTTACTAACTATTCAATATTTCAATTGTTGACTTATCACGACTGCTCTTTCGGGTTACTCCTTGATGTAGAAAGCTTTCGCTGTTATATCAGCTTTCAGTTCAGGAAAGTCGCCCCGTCCTTTGGAAAGCTTGATCTCTTCCACACGAAAAGCTCGTTCAGCCTGGTCAAAACGCTGGAGCAAAGCGATGACATCGTGATAGCGACCTTCATAGGAAAGGGTTAGGGGCATTTCTACGTAACCATCTTTGCTCGCTTCGTTCCCAAAACGCAGGTTGGTCAAGTGAGTTCCTGATTGTCCTGCTGTTGAATGAAGCACCTTGATTATGTCATCTTGTCTCGGTTGAAAAGGCAATCTTCTCTCTAAGTAAGCTAAGTTGTTTTCCATAATGTCTACATTAGCTTTGATAGCTACAAGTTCTTGCAGACGTACTTTGGCTTGATTAAGCTGTTGTTGTTCTTCCCTTACTGCTTCACGAGCTACCTGAAGTTGGCCAAATTGATAATAGAAGAGAAAAGCCGTAAGTAAGAAAAGGACGATAGCGATCAGGGCTAGTACAATTTTGTTCGAGAAAAGGCTCTTGTTCATTAGAGACTCACCTGCCCTTGAGCAGAAGTGCTAGGCTTGGCCATGCCTTCTACTGTTGCCTTAATATCGAACTGAACCATAGTGGAGTTATTGAAAGTACCTTCTTGAACAAACTGAATGGAGAGGTCTTTCATACCTTCTATTGCTATTAGATTTTGAAGCCACTCTGTAACAGCGTTGCTATCATAGGCCCAGCCTTTGATGGTTAGTTCTGCCTTTTTTCCATTTTCTTCTGCTTTGGTAGTAATCTCAGTGAGCCAGAGATCAGGTGGTGCTTGTCGACCGAGTTCACTGATGAGCAGAACCCATTCTGGTGATTTGCCGACAGCTTGGTCATATAACCCTTCGATTTTACGCATCTTGGTGAGCATTTTCTCATAAGGTGCGTATTCTGCTGTCTGCGCTTCTAGGGCTAGTCTCTCTTTCTTCAGGCCTTCAGCTTCCATCTTAGCTAGGGTTGTGACAGTGTATAAAGAGCCAAAAAGAATGAGTAGGACCGCCAAAGCGATAGAGCCTAGGGCCGCATATTGCAGATTCTGCCGTCGTGCCACTTCTTGTGCTTTGAGCTGGGGAGGTAAGAGGTTAATTTTTATTTTCATTTTTTACTCCTCCAATCCCCGCAGGGCCAGTCCTATGGCCGTAGCGAAAGCAGGACCCTCTTTTATAACGTTGACTCCTCCTCCCATAGCCTTGCCTAGCTGAGCCATGGGATTGTGGATTTGTACTTGTGAGCCTAGTTCTTGTTCAAAAGCTTCAGGTAGCTCTGCTAATTGAGCTCCTTCACCTGTTAAGATGACACGGTCGACGCTGTTTAAGTTGTTCTGGAAGAGATAGAAGCTGATTGATGACCGCACCTGTTCTGCTAACTTAGTAGACCATTCTAGACTGTTGTACTTTTCTGCTACTGTTTGTCCTTCTTCAAAGCTATCTAAGGTAACTGCTACTTCTTGATAACTATACTGATCTTGCTGTGCTTCCTCTGCTTGATCAGCTTCTGTGGGCAGATTGATTACTTCTGCTGAAGCTTTAGGCGCTCTCGTATCTAGTGTCGTCAAGTTGTGTGGTATGACACGAGCAAAGCGAGGTACTTCGTTGAGCATTAGGAGCAAGGTAGTCATGCCGCTAGCTATGTTGACCATTACTACGTTGCCTTGAAGTTGCTCTTTTTTGAGCGTTTTCATAGTAGCTAGTGGTAAGACATCGATAACTTGTGGTTTCAGGGAGGCTTCTAAGATAGGCCAAAGGTTCTTGTCTAGCATGTCGTTGCGTGCGCCAATAAGCAGTAGCTCTAGTTCTGGGCCTTTTTCTCCTTCTACTTCACTTAATACAGCAAAGTCTAGCACCATTTCGTTCATGGGGATGGGAAAAAGGTCTTCTGACTGAAAGCGCACCATCTTCTCTAACTTGTTCTCCGGTACTTTAGGGTATTTGTTCGTTCTTAGTAAGACACCCTGGTTAAAAACACCGTAGACGACGTTACGACTCTTAAAGCCTTGGCTCGTCCAGAGTTCTATCAAAGCCTTCTTCACAGCTTCCCTGTTATGTATAATGCCATCGACAACGGCGTCTTCGGGGAGCTTGATCTGGCCGGCATTGATCAAGCGCGGTGCTTCAACTGAGCCGGCCATTTCTACTGCTCTAATTGTGCCTCGATCGATTTCTAAGCCTACAGTACTTGCAGAGTTAAAAAAGTTGAACAAAGGCCATCAATCCTCCTTTCATGTTAGAACTTTAGAAAGCGAACCTAGGCTTTGTTGGAGTAGTCTTGATACTTTGCGCTGGCTAATACCGAGCACTTGAGCCGCTTCGGTCTGAGTCATGTCACCATAGTAAAGTAGAGCAATAACGCGACGTTGTAAGTCTGTAAGTCTTTCTACGGCGTCTTCTAAAACGATCTTATCTTCAATAGGTAAGCGAAAGTTTTCGTAGCGCATACTGCGAATCTGCGATGTATCGATCTGATCGAGTGATACCCAACCGGCGCGTAGTGCTTGCACAACCCCTTCTTCACGCACGTTCAGTTGTTCGGCTATCTCTCTGTGCGTAGGAGCTACTCCTGTTGTCTTGACGCTTTCTTCGATTACTTTATCAATCCGTTGTTGTAATTCAGCTATCCAGACTGGTCGACAGTAAGATGCTTCTTTGCGAATATAGTGGCGGATCTCGCCCATGATGTAATGACTGGCATAGGTACTGAATTTGACGCCTCGCATAGGATCAAAGCGTTTCATCGCTTTAATCAATCCTTCATAGCCACTTTGTATTAGATCTTCACTTACTTTCTCTGGCCCATAAAGTTTAGCAAAGTGATAGATTAAGTTTCTTGCCGCGTAAACTACTTGTGCGAGGTGCTCTTCATTATTTTCTCGCCAGTACTTTTCTACAGCCTCATCAAGATCAGGCTGTTTTTTCTTTTCTGGTGCTATCGTAGCCTGCATTTTCTAGAAGCCTCCTCCCGTAACGACAGAGAAAATGGGTAGGTAAATTGCAAGTACGAGTGCCCCAATGACGAGACCGATACCAATGAGCAATAATGGTTCTAGCGTAGCGGCTAGACCTTTACTCATCGTTGCTACTTCATCTTCATAAAACTCAGAAACACGAGTAAGCAAGTCGGATAACTGACCACTTTCTTCCCCAATGCGAATCATATCTACGACCATCGGTGGAAAGAATTCACTTTGTTCCAAAGGTTCTGCTATACTCTGTCCTTGTTGAATTTGTTCGCTTGCTCTATTAGCTACATCCTTAATCTGACTACTACCAGAAGCAGGTCCTGCCGCATCAAGAGCTTGCAAGACGGGAATACCGCCAGCAAGTAAGGTAGATAAGGTGCGACAAAAACGAGCAATCGTTGCTTTTCTAAGTAAGATTCCTATGGCTGGTAAACTAAACTTGAATCGATCCCAGGTGTTCTTCCCGCTTTCACTGTTGACAAAAGCGCGTGTAGCAAAAAACATAGCTCCCAAAGCAATAATATAAAGATACCAATAAGTGCGAATAGATTGGCTTAGGAAGGTTACTATTTTCGTTACTATGGGCAGTTCCGTTCCTTCGGGATAGAAGCCTTCAAATACAGGGATTAAGAAAACTAGTATGGCTACGATGAGGACAAAAGCAAAGCCTAGGACTACGGCGGGATAAAAGGTGGCAGACTTGAGGCTGTCTTTGAGCTTCTTTTCTTGTTCTAACTGCGTGGCAAGTCGATCGAGCATTTCATCGAGCATACCGCCTACTTCACCAGCTCGAATCATATCAACGTAGATTTTGGGAAAGACGTCAGGATAGTTCTTTAGAGCATCGGAGAAACTCATACCACTTTCTACGTTACGAGCTACTTCACCTAAGACTTTGGAGAATTGGGGATTCTCGGACTGACTGCTTAAGGCAAAGAGAGCTCTTGTAACAGGAATACCTGCTTGTAACATAGCGCCAAGCTGTCTGTTAAATAGGAGTAGTTCACCTGTTTTGACGCTTTGTTTGAATTGAAAGAGGTTCTTAAAAGGTGATTCTTTGATCTCTTCTAGTTCTGTTACTAGATAACCCATACCCTTTAAGCGACTGACGGCAGAATCTTCGTTGTCTGCTTCTACTTTGCCGTTAACAACTGCTCCTGATTTGTCGAAAGCTTCATAATTGTAAAAAGGCATTCTTTTTTCACCTCCTTTCTTAAAGTCCTAGCTGTAATTAAGTGCTTGCTATTACTTATGGGCTATTATTGATCTGCTCTTACCTATCTGTTCTTACTTGTCTGTTCTTACTTGTCTGCTCTTACTTATCTGCCTTACTCTCTTACCTAACTGTTATTTAGAACATGCTTGATTTGCGCAGGGCTCGTTCTAGTTCTACTTTGTCTACACAGAATTCTAAGGCTGTATCTCGATCGATGATTCCTTTGGCAAAAAGTTCTGCTAAGGATTGATCCATTGTTACCATACCTAAGTTGCGGTTGGTCTGAATGGCTGAGTAGAGTTGGTGCTCTTTTCCTTCTCGAATTAAGTTGCGTATAGCTGGTGTACAGATCAGGATTTCTAATGCGGCTACACGGCCTTTGCCGTCTGCTCTTGGAACGAGCTGTTGGGCGATAACGCCTTGTAGAGAGCCTGCTACTTGCTGAGCAATCTGGTTACGCATGTGGCTTGGGAAGATGTCGATAATCCGGTTGACAGCAAGGGTGGCTGTCTGCGTATGCAAAGTGGAGAAAACAAGGTGACCTGTCTCTGCGGCCGTGATGCCAATCTGGGTACTTTCTAAGTCTCGCATCTCACCGACTAAGATGACATCAGGATCGTGGCGCAGGACATGACGCAGGGCGTTGGCAAAAGATTTGGTGTCTGTTTCTACTTCCCTTTGCTTGATGATCGATTGTTTGTGGTTATGCAAAAATTCAATAGGGTTTTCGATAGTTACTATGTTCTGGCGGCTATTAGTGTTAATGAGGTCGATGATGGAAGCTAGTGTTGTTGATTTGCCGCTTCCTGTTGGTCCTGTGACGAGCACTAAACCGCGAGGTAGTTCTGCTAAGGTCCTCACGACTGGAGGTAGACCGAGCTTTTCTATGGATGGTATATCTATAGCTACACTTCGAAAGTTAGCGGCGATAGTGCCTCGTTGCCACATAATGTTGCCACGAAAGCGGCTTACGCCTGGCACAGAGTGTGAAAAATCAAGTTCTAAATCTTCGTTGAGCTTTTGTTTTTGTTCTGGCGTAAGAATGCTGTAGATGAGTTCGTCAATGATTTTTGGTTTTAGTAAGGGAAATTCATCTAAAGTTATGAGATCGCCAAAAACACGTATGACTGGCGGTTTTCCTACTGTTAGGTGTAAGTCTGATCCATTCCTTTTAACCATGGTGGTTAGAATATCTTTTACACTGAAGTTTAGGTCGCTCATCACAAAATCACCCTTAAAATTTCTTCAATCGATGTGATCCCTTGCTTGACTTTGTAGAAGCCATCTTCGCGCATGGGGATCATTCCGTTTTCGATAGCCGCTCTTTTTAGGTCTGCTGTAGAGCGCCTTTCTAAGATGAGACGCTGTATGTTTTCGTCTACGAAGAGAAGTTCATATATACCCAAACGACCGCGGTAGCCTGTGTTGGCACAGCGCATACACTTGCCTGCTTTGAAGAGGGCTATAGTCTCTTCGCCTGGCTCAAGGGGAAAGCCAGCTATTTTTTGTGCTTCTTGGCGCGATAATTCGTAAGGAATCTTACAACTAGTACATAAGACGCGGGCCAGTCGCTGAGCCATGACGCAAGCTAGTGAGGAAGCGGTGAGAAAAGGTTCGATCTCCATGTCACCTAAGCGACTGATAGCGCCTGCGGCATCGTTAGTGTGCAAAGTAGAGAAAACAAGGTGGCCTGTTAAGGCTGATTCAACAGCGATGCGGGCTGTTTCTTTGTCTCGTATCTCACCGATCATGATGATGTCGGGGTCGTTACGGAGGATGGAGCGTAGGCCAGAAGCAAAGGTTAGGCCTGCTCTGTTGTTGATCTGGATCTGGTTCATGCCTTCTAAGCGATATTCCACAGGATCTTCGACGGTAATTACATTTTTGCGAACTCGATCGACTGTCGATAAGCTCGCGTAGAGAGTTGTACTTTTACCACTGCCTGTAGGGCCTGTGACGAGGATAAAGCCGTAGGGAAGTTTGATGGCTTCTTTGTATCTGCTTAGTAATTCAGGGGCTACGCCTAGTTCTTCTAAGGTAATAATAGCGCCTGAGCGGTCTAGGAGACGCAAGGTGAGACGTTCGCCGTAGCTAGTAGGCAAGGAAGCAACACGTATGTCAATGCTTCTTCCTTCAATTTTCAAGGACATACGTCCATCTTGAGGAATCTGTCTGTTGGCAATGTCCATGTTGGACATTACTTTGATCCTTGAAACTAAGGCGGCATGCAGTTTCCTAGGGGGGCTCATCATGTCATGGAGAACTCCGTCTAAGCGAAAGCGAACACGCATGCTTTTCTCGTATGGTTCGATGTGCACGTCACTAGCTTTGGAAGAGACAGCTTGAGAAAGAATCAGCTTGGCTAGTTGTACAGCTGGTTTGTCTGATTCTTCTGTTCCTGCTGTGATAATTTCTGGGGTTTTGTCATCTTCTTTGTCTTCTTCGAAGTCTGTTCCTGTGCGCCCATAGCGTTCGATAGCTTGATCGAGTTCGCTGTCTAAGGCCGCTACAGGGGTGATGTCGTAGCCCGTAAGAATGCGTAAGTCGTCAATAGTCAGGATGTCAGAGGGATACTTCATGACGACTATGAGTTTGTTGTTCTCAAAGGCGATTGGTAAGGCTTTGTATCGCTTCGATGCTTCTGGTGTAATCAGCGTCAAAGCATTGTTGTCTATTAAGTAGTCTTCTAAGGTGACAAAAGGTATGTTAGAGCGCGCGGCAACAGCTCTGGCTATATCTACTTCTGTGCAGTAGCCTAGGTCGATGAGGGTTTGACCAAGCAAGCCTTTTTTGCCTGGCGTTGTGTCTTGCAGTTCTAAGGCCGTAGCTAATTGTTCTTCTGTGATGACCTTGGCATTTATAAGCCAAGTGCCCAGAAAGTTTCTTGATTTGTCTAGTTTCATAGGGCCGCACCTCTTTTTTTACCAGTAGAAAGATTTGTACAAGTTCAACAACTGAGGACCCCAGAAGATGACGATTACAGCGGCTAAGGCGAGGTAAGGGCCAAAAGGTATGGCTTCTTTCATTGTTTTACCTTTGCGCAGGACAATGGCTATGCCAGCGATAGCTCCAATAAAAAAGGAAAGAAAAAGGATCAACAAGATCTGAGGCCAACCGAGATAGAGCCCCAGAACGGCGGCAAGCTTGATATCGCCGCCACCCATGCCACCTTTTGATAAGATAGCGATCAGCAGTAAGATTCCTCCGCCAACTAAAGCGCCGATTAGTCCTGTTGTAAAAGTATGCAGTGATTGTAATAAGGTGAGGGGAATGCCTGCTATGAATGCTGTTAACATCAACTTATCGGGGATGATCATAAAGTCTAGATCGATATATACAACAGCGATAAGCACGGAGAGGAGGAACATGTAAGCTACTGCTGTTATGGTAGGGCCAAAGGCTAGATAGATTAAAAGGTAGCTGAGGCCGTTAAGTAGTTCAATGAGAGGGTAGCGGATGGAGAAGCTTTCTTCGCAATAACGACAACGGCCTTTTAAGAGGATATAGCTGATTAGCGGAATCAAGTCATTCCACTTCAGTTCTGTCTCACAAGAACCACAAGCGGAGGGCGGCGTGACGACAGATTTTTCTCGTGGCAGGCGATAGATGACGACGTTGAGAAAACTGCCGATGACAGTACCAATGATAAAAGTGACGATTAGAAAGAACCAGTCTAGTTCGTTTGTCATTTTTCTTCAGTAGTTATGTATACTGTTTTGGTTTCTCCTTCCCAAGCCAGGTTCATCGCTAAGGCTTGGCTGAGGAATTGAAGGGGTACGTAGGTTGTGCCATTGATAGCGCGGAAGGGTAAGGCTAGTTCTATTGTTTCTTCGCCTACTTTTACTTTTCGTTCTTGCAGTTTCCATTGAATAGTTTTATCTTCTTTTTCTATGGTTAGGGTACGGTTTTCTGGCTTATAGGTTACGTTGTTGGCTACTTCTTCGGCTATTTCTAGCAATGTAGTAAGCGGTATGAGCAGGCGTTCTTGACGGATGACAGGTTCTTGTTCAAGACTGATTCTGCTGTCGTTGAGGATGATCTTGATCTCATCTTCTGGAGCGATAAAAGTTTCTAGTTCATTGTTGTCTTGCAACGATATATGTTGAATGCGGGCTAGATAGACTTGTGCATTGTCATAGTTATGTTGGTTCCAGCCAATATGTTCCGCCCAAGTGCCAGCGATGAGGTAGCCATTCTGGCCGTCATACTGTATGGCGAAGCTTTCATCGAATTTGGCGTTGCTTAGTTTTTTGCTCCACTTTGTCTCGCCCTTGTTGTCTAGCTTGAGGAGGTAGAAGTCCCAGTTGCCTCTTGCGGCTTCTGCCCAACCGGCGATCAGGTAGCCACCATCGGGAGTCTGTCGAACATGCTTGGCCATGTCTTTGCCATTTTGTCCGTAGACTACTTCCCATTCTTTGTGGCCTTGTGGATCTGTTTTGATGATGTAGGAGTCATAGCTCCCATTGCTCTGTGATGATGTTTTGCCGACTATGATATAACCGCCATCATCGGTTTCTTCGATGTTGTAGGCTCTTTCCCAGCCTTTGTCGCCAAAGGTGCGCGTCCAGAGGCTTTTACCGTCTTGGTCTGTTTTGATTAGGTAGATGTCATAGCCGCCTGCGCCGAAGGAGAAGGTCTCTCCGAGCAGTATATAAGTTCCATCAGAACTTTGGCGTATGGCTACGCCACGGTCATTTTCCTTGCCGCCAAAGTTTTTCTCCCATTGCCGTTGACCGTCTTGATTAGTTTTGACGAGGTATACATCACCTTGAGTTGATCCCATGGATTTGGTTTCGCCTATGATGATAAAGCCACCGTCTTCTGTTTGTAGCACTTGTGCTCCCTGGTCATCGCCTGTGCCACCAATGGCTCTATCCCAGACTTTTTGGCCTTTTTCGTTGATTTTGAGCAGGTAGACTTTCGTGTCTGGTCGACTGTCGTTGCTGGGTTTGGAATAGGTTGTGCCAACGATGATATATGCGCCGTCGTCTGTTTCGTCTATGTATGTGCCCCAGTCTATGGCAGTACCGCCATGGGCTCTTTTCCATTTTTCGAGCCCTTTGGCGTCAGTTCTTACTACGTATACGTCTTTGTCTCCGTCTCCACCGTAGCGGTAGTCTGTGTAAGTTTCTCCGACAAGGATGTAACCACCGTCACGAGTACGTAAGACGTTATAGCCTCGGTCTTCTTGCCGCTCTCCGTAGGTATCTTCCCAGTCCAGCTTAAGTACTTCTAGTGAAGTTGCACTTGCTGAGGTCTGCGCCATAGGTAGTAAGAGCAGTCCTGCAGTTATTAGGGCTGTTCCGCATAACTGGGGTAGTTTGTAAGGGGATTTTTTTTTCATTTTTAATGTTGTCCTCCTCTTGCTCCTTTGGTTCTTCTGGATTGCAGAGGGTTAATAGAAGGCTGGTATGGTATCATTAGTAACATTGGTATTATTTGCGTTAAGCTCTATTCCATATATTTGATGTGCTTTTTATACTTTTATGAATCTTTTTGCAATTCTTCAACTACTTCTAGGGCTGATTCCAAGGGAATTGTATTGACAATCTGAGCTGAGCCAATTCTTTCTGGTAGGATAAAGATGACGTTGCCGGCTTTTACTTTTTTGTCTAGGGCAAAGACCATTTGCCACTTTTCTCGTGGGAAGAGGGGGAATTGGGTAGGCAGGTTAGCTTTTTCTAAAAGCTTAGTGAGCCTTTCTCTAATCTCTGGTGTTAGGTTGTTTACTTTCTCAGCTAGTCGACAGGCGGCTATCATGCCGATGGCTACGGCTTCACCATGACGGTAGGTCTGATAGTTAGTTAGAGTTTCGATAGCATGGCCGTAGGTATGGCCTAAGTTCAAGATGGCGCGAATGCCGTGTTCTTCTTCGTCGGCTGAGACGACGGCCGCTTTGACACGACAGCAGGCGGCGATAACGTGACTTAGTTCGATCGGTTTGAGCTTTAAGATGTTGTCGATGTTATCTTCTAGATAGGAAAAGAGGTTACTGTCGCCGAGCATGGCTGTTTTGATTACTTCGGCAAAGCCGGCGTTGATCTCTCGCTCTGGCAAGGTTTCTAGCGTTTTGGTGTCGATCAAAACTGCTTGGGGCTGGTAGAATGCTCCGATGAGGTTTTTGCCGCGCAGGTGGTTAACGGCTACTTTGCCTCCTACACTAGAATCAACTTGAGCCAAAAGGGTTGTGGGAACTTGAACAAAGCCTATTCCTCGCATATAAGTTGCGGCTAGTAGTCCTGCCATGTCGCCAACTATTCCTCCACCAAGTGCAACGACGACGGAGGAACGTTCTAAGTTACCTTCTACGGCGGCGTCGTAGAGGGCGCTTAAGATTTCTAGGTTTTTGTGTTGTTCTCCATCAGGGATGGTAACGACCTGCACTTCTTGGGCCGTCTTTTCCATGCTGAGTTGGAGGGTGTGACCGTGTAGGTCGTAGACTTCGTTGTTGGTGACGAGGAGTATTTTCTTTCCTCTTATTACACTTTCTAAGATCTGGTGGGCTTGGGTAAGTATGTCATGTCCAATGTAGATAGGATAACTGCGTTCATCGAGTTGAACCTCTACTTGGGCTTGAATGTTTTTGGTTGGGCTTTTCTCAGTCATTTCGCCTTACGCCTCCCCTATTGAGCCTTTTCTTCTACAGTTTCTACGTTGGCTCAGGTGATGCAGGATGAGTGATCGGTGATTTCTTCTTGATTCTTCTTTCTCTAGTCGCTTGGGTAATGAATTCATCTCTGCGAGCCAACTTTCTCCTTCTTCTTGCTCCCGCTGGTGCAAGATCTGGGCTATCTCTTCTACGACTTGGACGAGGGTTTTCTCCGATGTGTCAATGCGGTAGTCGGCGCATTGATAGTATGGTTCTCGTTGGGCCATCATTTCGGCGATGACTTGGGCATCCATTTCTTTGCGGATTAGGGGTCTATGGGTGCGGCGGCTGATGCGTTGCCAGATGATTTCGGGACGCGCTGATAGTTCGATGATGATTCCTGTAGAGCGCAAAGCTGTTACGTTCTCTTGCCTTAAGACGATGCCGCCACCTGTGGAGATTACTTTCTTAGTCTTCTCCGAAACTTTGCGGGCCATTACGGTTTCTTCTGATCGAAAGCGTTGTTCTCCGTGGTTGTCAAAAATTTGCGTTATTGTTAGTCCTGTTACTCTTTCTATTTCTCGGTCTGTATCAATAAATTCATAGGCGATTTTGTGGGCGAGGATTTTTCCGACTGTTGATTTGCCTGTGCCCATAAAGCCGATGAGTACGATGTTTTTCTTCACTTCCCTTGCCTTCCCCCTTTTGATTACAGGCTTTGCTGTGTAGCTGTGACCTTTGGTGATCGAAGATTGGCGAGCTTCCTTGTGATTAGTCTAGAAGTTGTTGGCGTCTTTGTGCATTTGCTGTACTCGTTCTTGAATCTGCTCGAGTCGGTCACCGCCTGTAGTTGTTAGGAGGGCTTGTGCTAAGACTAGGGCAAGTTGGGCTTCCGCTACGATTGCCGCTGCTGGTACAGCACAGGTGTCGGAGCGTTCTACGGAGGCTTTGACAGGTTGTCGGTTAGTGATGTCGATTGTATCTAGTGGTTGATATAGTGTTGGTATTGGTTTCATGGCGATGCGGATGATGATTGGTTCACTGTTGCTCATGCCGCCTTCAATACCACCAGCTCGATTAGTCTGTCGGTAGTAGCCTTTTCCTTCCTTATGGTATATAGGATCGTGGACTTGAGAGCCTATCTGGCGAGCACTTTCAAAGCCTAAACCTATCTCGACGCCTTTGATGGCTTGTATGGACATCATGGCGCCGGCAATTTGGCTGTCTAGGCGGCGGTCGTCGTGACTGTAACTGCCTAGGCCAACTGGTAAGCCTACTGCAGCTATTTCTATGATGCCGCCGAGGCTGTCGCCTTCTGCTTTTGCCTTGTCAATGGCGGCGATCATGGTTGCTTCGGCTGAAGAGTCACTGCAATGTACTTGCGATGCATCGGCTTTATCTTGTAGTTCTTGCCAGGAGACTCTGCCTGCTGTTGCTTCCTTATATAGTTCTGCTTCCTTGGGGTTAGTGGCGTTGCCTATGGATAAGACGTGAGAGTAGATCTTAATACCTACTGCTTCGAGTAATCCTCTGGCTACAGCTCCGGCGGCGACGCGAGCGGCTGTCTCACGAGCGCTCGATCTTTCCAGAATATTGCGCATGTCACGATGGCCATACTTGATAGCTCCGGAGAGATCAGCATGACCTGGTCTTGGACAGGTAACTTGTCTTTCTTCAGTTCTGGCATCTCCGTGAGGAGACATGATCTCTTGCCAGTTGACCCAGTCGCGGTTCTCGATCTGTAAGCTGATAGGGCTACCGAGTGTTTTGCCGCCTCGAATGCCTGATAAGATGGTTGCTTGATCTTTTTCTATGGCCATTCGTCCGCCACGTCCATAACCTTTCTGGCGGCGGGCTAGTTGGGTATTAATATATGCTGTAGTGATGGGAAGTCCGGCAACGATTCCTTCTATGATAACGGTCAGGGCCGGTCCGTGAGATTCCCCTGCCGTGAGATAACGGATGGCTGTCATAACTTCTTCCACTCTTTCTTTCTTTCTTTCTTTCTTTCTTTACTTACTTTCTTACTTTACTTGCTCTGCTTACTTTACTAACCTTGGTTATCTTTGCTTACTTTGTTAGCTTTACTTACTTATTTAACTTGTCTATGCTTTTATTTTCCTAGGCAAGTTAATAGGATATTTATTCCACATAGGTCGACTAATTCCTTCTATTACTTCTTTATATGTCACTTATTATCGATAATTATTTTGCAGTGTTGGATTTTTTTGTTATTTTTTGCCATGTGTAAATTCTTGTAGTGCTTTGGCCATTACTGCTACTGGTGCTGGTAATCCTGTCCATTTTTCTAATGCTACAGCACCTTGGTAAAGGAGCATTGGTAAGCCGTTTTGGTTTCTTTGTCTTCTCTTCTTGGCGGCTTGGAGTAGTTCTGTTTCTACAGGGTTATAGACCATGTCAGCTACGTATAGATCTGCCTTGTGGGGAAGCCAGTTTTCTGGTGCTAGGGGATATGGGGTGATGAGGCCATCTTTGCTCATGCCTAGCGATGTAGCATTGACGAGCAGGTCTTTGTCATCTAGTGCTTCTTGAAGAGCAGAAGATTGAAAGGGTATGTGGCGCAGGACTGGGGCTGTTAGGGAGGTTGTTGGGGCGAGATTCTGTAGGAGCTCTTCTGCTTTTTCTGTTGAGCGATTGGCTAAGGTGATCTCGGTGACTCCTGCTTGTAAAAGTGCTAAGGCGGCGGCGCGAGCGGCACCGCCTGCTCCCAGAATAAGGACTTTGCGGCCTTGTGGTTCAAAGTTGTCTTCCCGTAGGCCTCGAATAAAGCCGATGGCGTCGGTGTTGTAGCCTTTGAGTCCTTCTTCTTCTATGGTGACGCAATTGACGGCTCCAATGGCGGCGGCAAGGGGATCGATTTCATCAAGGTAGGGTAGAATTTTTTCTTTGTGGGGGACTGTAATGTTAAGGCCTTTATAGCCAAGGACTTTTAGACCTTGTAAGGCTTTTTCTAGGTTATCAGGATGTACGGGGTAAGCGGCATAGCGCCAGTTGATGCCTAGGTGGTCGATTGCGGCGTTTTGCATTTTCGGTGAGAATGTGTGAGCTACTGGATAGCCTAGGAGGGCGATCCATTGGGTTGTTCCGTTAATCATTTTAGTGTGTCTCCTTTTCTCTACTTTCTTGTTGAAAAAGCTTACTTGATAGGGTCTTATGTTGTACAATTGTGCTAGATATTCTTATGGTCCTTGAAGCTGTAGTGCTATTTTTTGCGGCTTTAATTTTATAATGATTTTTTTTGAAATTGCAGTTACTGTTGTTGAAAACCACAGTGGTAGAGTTTTTTATATTGTGTTTACAAAGAGAGGTGATTTTTTAGTGAATGATGAGAAGTTTCAGCAGTTAGTATTAGAGCAATTTCAACTATTAAATAATCGTTTCGATTCAATGGACAAGCGTCTTGGTGCTGTTGAGGAAAATGTGGCTTCCATGAACCAGCGGCTCGGGGCTGTTGAGGACAATGTGGCTTCCATGAACCAGCGGCTCGGGGCTGTTGAGGACAATGTGGCTTCTATGAGCGAGCGCGTTGATAGGATTGAGCAAAATCTGGCCTTCTTAGTTAAGTCGCAGGTTCGGACTGAGAAGAAGCTTGATGATCTGGCTTCTATGGTAGCTCGCCGTTTTCTTGAGGGTGATGCTCACTTTGAAGATTTGTTAGAGCAACTTCGTGAGAGGCTGGAGACTCGTTTTGACAGTCTTGATTCGAAGCAGGCTGAGATGAATTTCGTGCTCAAGGATCTTAGCTATCGTTATATAAAGCATGAGTCGGAAATCCAAGCTTTGAAGTTAGCTCGCTGATACTGCTTAGGCTCTTAAAGATTCTAATAGCTTAAGGAAAGTATATCGCTTTTGCTTGATGGGAAGAATAGGGTTGAGTCTTTTTTTGACTCCTTGGTGAATTGTTTTTCGGAGGAGGATTGAGCAATGGAAAAGGACTTACCTTATGCTAATCTTACATCAGAGCAACAGAGTCTTTTGTCTCAAGCTGAGCAGACTTTGAATGCACAGGTTGGCGATAGTGAAGAAATAATTATTCTGGCTTATAAGAAAGAGAAGTAAAAAAGATGGAGGGTTCACCTTGCGGCGGACCCTCCATCTTTTTTGTTTTTTCTGGACTTTTTCTGCAACTTCAAGGTTCTTCGACGTCTTAGCACTATCTTTTCTAAGGTGCGTACAAGGCGTGTTCCTAAGAATTCACGGCGACTGATGGGGTTTACTAAGATCGTGTGCATGCCGATGCGGTTGCCTCCGAGTACGTCGGTAAAAATCTGATCACCAATTACGGCTGTTTCTTGTGCTGTTGTGCCTAGTTTTTGCATGGCTTGTAGAAAGCCTTTGCGTCTAGGTTTCTTAGCTCTAGAGATATAGGGGACTTTGATTTGACAGCCTTCGGCAAATTGTTGTACTCTCCGTTCGCCGTTGTTCGATAAGATACATACTTTGATACCTTGTTGGTCTAGTTCTTGTAGCCATTGTACGATGGTAGGGCAAAGGTCGTTGCGATTCCATTCGGCTAGTGTATTGTCGAGATCGATGATGACGCCTTTGACGCCTCGCTCTGTCAGGGCCGCGATGTCGACTTCAGGTACCGTATTGACGTGCTGGATAGGTCTCAGAAGTTTCACGGCAATCCTCCTGTTCAGCAGTTAAAGTTTCTTGCTAGCTTTTGGCATGAATACTTTTCTAGGATCGACTGCCTGGCTTAATGGCAGGAGTACCTTCTTGGCAAAGAGGGCATTCGGCTGGATCCCAGGAGAGTACTTCCATGGTCATAGCGGCGCAAAATGGTACGCCAAAATCTACTTGGCCGTTAGAGCGATCGACAAGGGATGCTACAGCGATGACTTCTCCACCTGCTTCTTCTACTACTTGCATTACTTCACGAACAGAGCCTCCGGTAGTAACGACGTCTTCACAGACGACGACTTTTTGCCCTTTTTCGATCTGGAAACTGCGGCGCAGTTTCATGATTCCATTTTCTCTTTCGGCAAAAATGGCTCGCAAGCCCAAGGCTTGGCCTACGGCATAGGCTACGATTATGCCTCCCATGGCAGGTCCAATGATAAGCTCTGTTGTGCCTTTTCCTAGAGTTTTCTCTAGTTGTTCGGCTAAATGGTTGGCTAGTTTGTCTGTGTAGTGTGGGTATTGGAGTACTTGAGCGCATTGGACGTAACGGTTGCTGTGACGCCCTGAGGTAAGGCGAAAGTGTCCTTCGAGGAGGGCTTCACTTTCACGGAAGATATCTAGGATTTGTTCTTGGTTCATTGTTGCGTGCTCCTTATCTTAATTGTCTTTGTTGAAGACCTTTTTCCATTTCTTCAATTATCTTTTGTGCTGATTCGGCAGGATTGGCGGAGGCTGTAATAGGCCGTCCTACGACGAGGTAGTCGGCTCCGGCGGTCATGGCTTCCTCTGGTGTCATAGTCCGTGCCTGATCGTTAGCGTCAGCCCAGAGGGGTCGTACGCCTGGGGTAACGATTTTGAAGTTTTCACTACAGGCTTGTCTGATCAGGCTGATTTCCTGAGGAGAAGCTACTACTCCACCTACGCCTGCTTCCTCGGCTACTTTTGCTAAGCGTAGAACGTTATGTTCAACAGAGCCGTCCATACCTACTTCTTCGTTCAATGTTTTTTGGTTCATTGAAGTGAGGATGGTGACGGCTAAGACTAGGGGAATGTCTTTGTTCATGGTGCTCGCTTTTTGCTTAGCTTCTTCTGCCGCTCTTGCCATCATGCTTTTGCCTCCGCTAGCGTGGAGGGTAAACATGGAGACGCTCTTGCCTGTTACGACTGCTGAAGCTTTGGCTACTGTGTTGGGGATGTCGTGGAATTTGAGATCTAGGAATACGGGGTAGCCAAGGGCGATGATTTCTTCGGTGATGGCAAAGCCAACGCTATTGTGAAGTTGCATGCCTATCTTAAAAGTGCCGCAGTTCTTTCCTACTGCTTGCACGATGGCTAGGGCTTCTTCGCGGCTGTCCACATCTAGGGCTACGATTAATCTATCTTTTGCTGTTTGCACTATTATCCTCCTTCGTTGGTTTCTGCCGTTCTGTTCTATTTTACCCAATATTGCTTCCCTTTGGGTAAAATTTTTTCTTTTAATTATCTTTTATCTATTTTTTGTTGTCAAAAAAAATAAGCCTACCGTTCCATGCGTTGGCATGGTCTGCAGGCCATGGGTTCTTTGGCATGGGGCAGTGACTTAGCGTGGGAAAGTACGGACGCCGTTAAAGGGATATTCGTAGGCGATTTCTTCGTCAAATGTAATATAGTCCACGTTGAGCATTAGGAGGAGATATCTTTTTCCTGTTTTGGGATCGCTGATAATGATGTGATCTCGTCCGGCCGCTTCGATACAGCCACGAAAGATTTTGGCGTTCCAGCGCATGTTGTTTTCGTAGGTTGCGTAGATGGTCGCTAGTTTGCCTCTGTTGAGACGGAGAATGTTTTCGACGTATGATTCTTCAATGGGTAAGGTGCCAGGTGCGCCAGGCATAGCAGGAACACCAGGTGCTACTGGAGCAAGCTCTGTTTCTGGGGGATAAGCTGGTGTGCCAGGGATAATAGCGCCACTTGGTGGTTGTGTGGGACGGGGGAAGAATCTCCATCCACCAGCAGGTCTTCTCCAGCCTGGTGGTACGGCGATAGTGTCGTCTAGGTTGTTGTTAAAGTTGTTGTTATCATAGTTATTGTCATAGTAGTTGTTGTCATAGTAGTTGTTATCATAATGGTCGGGGTTGTCGTAGCCATAAGAAGGTCTTCTGCAAGGATCATCATAGATAGGATCTAGTCTAGGATCGTAGCAAGGATCGGTGTAGTAGGGGTCTTGACAAGGATCATGTACAGGCGGTGTGGGGCGAATGTCCTGGCAAGGATCTTTAGGTACTGTGGCGCAGGGGTCTTTGATTGGTCGACGAGGCTTGCAAGATGCAGTCACTTCTTCATCAAAAATGTCTCTGCTCATGAGAACACTCCTTCTTTATCCACCTCTAAATACTTCGGGACAGTTTGCGGGGAGGGGTTGGAAAAAACAATGGGCTTTGTATCGGCCTGTGTTGGGCTGATTATACCAGGTTCCTGGACAAGGTCCATCAGGTCGAAAAAACCAGAGGGCGTTGCTGGCTGGGTGAAATCTCTCCCCTCTTATTAATCTTTCGGCCAGCCGTTTCTCTCTTTCTCGAGCTCTTTGGTAAAAGTAGGATTTCTGTACGGCTTCAAAGCCACCGGGGGACTGATAAACCATTTCTCGTACGGTACGAATGTGGGGAAAGTCCAGACAGTTAACGATGACGCGGTTAACGCAGACGTTCCCTGCCATGAGCATTCCCAGATCTCCTTCTCCTTCAGCTTCCGCTCGAATGAGTCGGGCAAGGATTTCGATGTCACTGCTGTCTGCTCTGATTACGGCCACTTGATCACCCCTTTGCTCTCCCCCAGATTCGTTTACATTATATTCCACGGTCCTTTATCGGTGCTTATTGTGGCTTGGTAATGCTTGGGAACGGCAGGGGCAGGTGCTTTTGCTTTTGGGGTAATTCTTGAAAAGCTAAAAAAGGACCTCAGTCGTCGACAGCTTGCTGGCGAAACGACGTGGGAGACGCCCGTTCGGAAGAATCGGTTTACCTCAGTCCCAGCTTGAGCCTCCTTATAAGAAAGAACAAATGAAAGAGTATAGAAAAGACTAAAAGCCCTGTAGAGTGATCTATGTTTGAACTGCACTCTACAGGGCTTTTCTCTATTCCTAATATATGACCTAGCATAACTTCATGGCCTAGCAAAGCTTCATGGCCTAGCAAAGGCTTCATGGCTTAGCATAGCTTCATGGCCAGCATGGCTTCATGGCCATCTATAACTTCATGGCCTAGCAAGGGCTTAATAGCCTAGCAAGGGCAACATGACCAGCATGGCTCAGCCAAGAAAAAGGTACTTATTCTTTTCTAGGTATATGATTAAAGATTTCGCCTGTCTCAAAAGCATCTACCAAGCGGTTGAGCCAGTGGTAGTACTCTTGAGCTTGCTGAAGGCGTTCTATGTCTTTTTGGGCTACTGCTTTGACTTCTTCTGAACTTTCTTCATCTGCTATGACCGCCTGTAATTCCGTTAAAGATCTTTCTATGGCCGCTAGGTTCATGTCACTGCCTTTGCGCCATTTGATACAGAAGAATTCACTAAAGGTTTCGTACCAGTCTTCCTCGACTCGGTACAAGTCTTTGCGCACACCTTTTTTCCATGTTTTTTCCACCATTTTGAGGTCTGTTAGTGTCTTGACACCTGTGCTCATGCTGGTTTTGCTCATGCCGAGGGCGTCGCTCATTTCTTCGAGTGTCATCGGTCCGTCGTTAAAGTAGAGAATTCCGTAGAGCCTGCCGATAGAAGGAGTTACGCCGTAGAGATCCATATTCTTGGAAAGGGCTTCGATGACTCTTTCCCGCGCTTTCTCAATGCGCTCTTCTGCATTCACTGCTTTTCCTCCTTCATCGTTGGTACATACCTTCATGTATTCTAAATCATGCCAATGCTTTATGTAAAGTAGCAAGAGTAGCATTAATACGGAGTATTTAGGAGGATACGTAAGACCTCCCTCTCTCACTTCGTACAGTTTTTTCTGTATATATAATACGCTCTTTATGAACGATATATGCTTTTTGAACTTTTCGTTACTTGTCCTTTATACTTAAGAAGGTTCAATAGTTTTTAGCCAGCGAGGATGCTTTTTTTCCTGCTTTTTCTGCTGGCAGAGTTGAAGGTGAAGATATGGCTGAAAAAACAGCAAAGATTGAAGTTCGTAATGTTAGTAAGTTGTTCGGAAAACAGCAAAAAAAAGCGCTTGCATTCATTAAAGAGGGAAAAAGCAAGCAAGAGATTCTAGAGCAGACAGGTGTTGCTGTCGGGGTTTATGATGTTAATTTCGATGTACAGCCTGGTGAGATCTTTGTGATTATGGGCTTGTCCGGTAGTGGTAAGTCAACGTTGCTACGCATGTTAAATCGTTTGATTGAGCCGACTTCTGGTGAGATCTACATAGACGGTGTGGACCTTGTAAAGATGAAAGATGAAGAGTTACGTGATCTGCGTCGCAAAAAAATTAGCATGGTTTTTCAGCGTTTTGCTCTGCTCCCTCATCGTACTGTTTTGCAAAATGCCGCTTATGGTTTAGAGATTCAAGGTATGGAAGAGTCGGAACGTAAAAGTAAAGCTCAGCAGGCTCTTGAGCTTGTGGGCTTAAAAGGCTGGGAAGATTCTTTTCCTGATGAGTTAAGTGGAGGTATGCAACAGAGGGTTGGTCTGGCGCGAGCTTTGGCTAATGACCCTGATGTGTTGTTGATGGATGAGGCTTTTAGCGCTCTTGATCCGCTGATTCGTAAGGATATGCAAGACGAGTTGTTAGCTTTGCAGTCTACGATGGAAAAGACGATTATTTTTATTACTCACGATCTTGATGAAGCTTTGCGCATTGGTGATCGTATTGCTTTGATGAAAGATGGTAAGATTGTTCAGCTTGGTACGCCTGAAGAGATCTTGATGAATCCTTCTAACGCTTATGTTGAGCGTTTTGTTGAAGATATTGATTTGTCACGTGTCTTGACGGCCGCTCATGTGATGGTTCGTCCAGAGACGATGGGCATTGACAAAGGTCCTCGGGTAGCCTTGCAGTTAATGCGCGATCGAGGTATTTCTTCTATTTATATTGTTGATCGCAAAAAGCTTTTGTTAGGTGTGGTGACGGCTCAGGATGCTTCTAGAGCTATTGAGAAAGGTTTAGTTTTGCAAGATATTCTGATTAGTGATGTACCTACAGTTCCTCTGGATCGACTGTTGACTGATCTTTTTGATCTTGTGGCTAATACGTCAGTGCCTGTTGCTGTTATTGATGAGGAAGGTCGGATTAAGGGTGTTCTGATTCGTGGGGCTATTCTAGGAGCTTTAGCCGGGAATAAGGATGCTATATCTTTAGATGAAGCTACCTCTACGAAAAGAGAGGTGGGCTAATTATGGGTGAGCTTTTGCCTAAGATTCCTGTCGATCGAGCTGTGGAGTCTGTTCTTGATTTTTTCTTGACTTACTTTGAGGGTTTTTTCCGTCTTTTATCCAAAAACTTAGCAAGTTTTGTTGAGTTGCTCGTCTCGATGTTAAACTTTTTTCCTTCTATTGTTTTGATTCTTCTGCTCTGTGCTTTGGCTTGGTATGCTCGCAGTTGGCAGTTTGCTCTCTTTACTGGTCTTGGTTTGCTTTTTATTGAAAATATTGGCTACTGGAAGCATACCATGGATACGGTTGCCCTTGTTTTGACGGCTGTGACTATTTCTATTGTCATTGGTGTGCCTATTGGAATTTTGTCGGCTCAGCGCGATGGTGTGCGCAAAGTGGTGACGCCTATTCTTGATTTCATGCAGACTATGCCTGCTTTCGTTTATCTGATTCCGGCTATCTTTTTCTTTGGTCTTGGTGTTGTGCCTGGTATTGTGGCTTCTGTTATTTTTGCTATGCCACCGACGATTCGCTTAACTAATCTGGGTATTCGCCAAGTGCCTGCTGATCTGGTGGAGGTGGCTGATGCTTTCGGTTCTACTTCTAAGCAGAAGTTGTTGAAGGTGCAGTTGCCCCTAGCTATGCCTACGATTATGGCTGGCGTGAATCAGAGTATTATGTTGGCTCTTTCTATGGTTGTTATTGCTTCTATGATTGGAGCGCCTGGTCTTGGTGCGGAAGTTTATCGTGCTGTGACGCAGTTGAAGATTGGTTCTGGCTTTGAGGCTGGTCTAGCTATTGTAGTTCTGGCTATTGTGCTAGATCGGTTTACTCAAAATATAAAGAAAAAGTAGGTTTGAAAGGGGTTTTTTCGATGAAGTTGTCTTTGTTAGAAGGCAAGAAAAAGTTAATGACCATTGCCTTATCTGTGGGCTTTGCTGTTGCTCTGGCTGGTTGTGGTGGCCAAGATGGTCCTGCTGTAGACAGTTCTGCGCCTGTAGGTCAGCAAGTTGGTTATCAGATTACGGGGATTGATCCTGGTGCTGGCTTGATGCGAGCAACTGAGCGAGTTATTGAGGAGTATGAGTTGGAAGGTTGGCGTGTGCAAACTGGTTCTGGTCCTGCTATGACTGCCGCTCTAACTCGTGCTTATAACAATAATGAGCCCATTATTGTGACAGGCTGGACGCCTCATTGGAAGTTTTCTAAGTTCGATCTGAAGTATTTAGATGATCCAAAAGGTATTTATGGTGCTGAGGAGTATGTACATACGATTGCCCGTCTCGGTCTCCAAGAAGACTTGCCTAATGCTTATACTGTTCTAGATCGCTTCGCTTGGACTTCTGATGATATGGGCGCTGTGATGATCATGGTAGAAGACGGTCTAGATCCTGTAGCGGCCGCTAATGCTTGGATTGATGAAAATGCTGAAACTGTAGCCTCTTGGATCGAAGGTGTCGATGCTGTTGATGGTGATAAGATTTCCCTTGCTTATGTAGCTTGGGATTCTGAGATTGCTAGCACTAATGTGGTTGCTGAAGTACTACGCTCTGTAGGTTATGATGTCACGCTTCGTCAAGTTGAGCCTGGTCCTATGTGGGCTGGTGTGGCTGATGGAAGTGCTGATGCTATAGTAGGGGCTTGGTTGCCAACGACGCATGCTGATTACTATGCTGAGTTCGAAGGTCGCTTTGAAGACCTTGGTGTTAATATGGAAGGAACGCGCATTGGTCTAGTCGTTCCTGCTTATATGGACATTGATTCTATTGAAGATCTGAAGTAAACAAAAAAGAAGCTGGCATTGCCGGCTTCTTTTTTTGGGCTCTTTTAGTGAAGGCGTCTTTAGTGCCTGCTTTTTTTATTCAAAAGCTTCTCTTCTTCTACTTTTAGCTTTTCTGATTGACGCAAGACAAGTTCATCGGCTAAGGCTACGGACTGGGCTATTTTTTCTGCGGAAGTGATGGCTTCTGCTATTTTTTGTCCTAAAAAGCCTGATTGTTCTGTTATAGAATCTAAGAAGTCACCTATACGATTAGAACCTTTCGTGGCTTGTTCTGCTAGTTTACGTACTTCTTGGGCGACTATGGCAAAGCCCTTGCCTGACTCTCCTGCTCTTGCCGCTTCAATAGCCGCATTAAGGGCAAGTAAGTCAGTTTGCGAGGCGATAGCTCCTATTTCTTGGCCGATAGATCCTGTATCTTTGGCTAAGCTTTCGATTGTTGCTGATGTTTCGGCTACTGCCTTGATTCCTAGGTGAATTTTTTGTGCACAGTTAGATGCTGTTGCTACGCCTTGAGAGACTTCCTTGTTCGATGCTCTAATTTCTGCTAGGGCTTGAGCTACTTTTTTGTTAGCTTCTACTAGTGCTTGTAGAGCTTCTTTTGCTCTTTCTTGTTCTTTTTCTGCTGTTTCTGCCGCTAAGCGGGCTTCTTGTTCTCTTACGGCGACTTTGTCAAGGTTGATTTCGTTTTCTTTTAATAGGAAGTGTTTACAGCTTTCTGGTCTGTTGCGTTGGGCGGCAAGAGCTTCTACCATGCCTTCACAACTTCCGTAACCACAGCATTGGCAGTTAATTGTCCGATCTTGAGGGTCTTCTTTGTGTAGGATTTTCCAGGCTTTTTCGTGAGCTTCTAGGGAAGGCTTGATGGCTTTATCTAATAGAGCAGAACGGTCTGTGTATTTTCTAGAGTAGTCTAAGCCGGAGCGGTCTATTTCTCGGTAGATTTCTTGAAATAGATCGGCTTCTTTGCGTTTGGGCCATTTCTTATCGGGATGTTTGGCCTGTTGTTCTTTCTTCCGTTGGTCCATGATTTTTTCTACTTGTCGACGAGTCAAGTGGTGCGTTGTAGCAGGACCTACGTTGCATCCATGTAGGCAGTTAAGTATGTCTACGAGTATTGGTTTATCATTTCTCTTTATGTCTTCTTCTAAGCCCGATAGGTATTCGTTGTAGACTTCTCTAGCTCCTTCAACGCGGGGAATGTCTGCTTTATCTACTTTGATGCCAAAGCGTTCGAAGGTTTCTGTTAGTCCACCTGGCTTGGAAAAGACGACAGCTCTTTCTGCTTCGGGATTGTCAAAAGTAGATGGTGGTACTTTGTCGAGATTGATTCCGTTGTCTTGAAAATACTGTTCTAGTGAAGCATAGGTTATATTCCAGCGAACGTGGCCTTTCGTATTAGGATCGGCAAATTCTCTCCTCTTGGCTAGACATGGCCCCAGAAAGGCTAGCTTGAGGTCTTGGTATTTTGTCTGTCCGTGAATCCAGATGGCTGCGTCAAGGGTTGGTGAGTGTGTTGGAGCTAAGTAGGGAATTAGCTGAGGTAGATATGTTTCTATGTAGGTAACAACAGCTGGGCAAGGTTGAGCGATGATGGGCAAGGGGACACCGCTTTTTAAGGCTTTGATGTAAAGGTAGGTTGTCAGTTCTGCGCCAAAGCTTACGTCAAAAACGCTATGAACGCCCATGTTTTTTAAGGCTGTAATTAAGTTAGCTAGTCGGTTAGGCCAGTTTACGGCCGCCGCTGGTGCTATTAAGACGCCGACTTTCTCACCTTGTTGAAGAGCTTTTAAGAATTCCGTAAAGTCATCGACTACATAGCGGGCTGAGTGACCTCTTTCGTTGCAAACACGTAAACATTCTCCACAACCAATGCAGAGGTCGTCGTCGATGGTGACTCTTTTGTCTACTACGTAGTTGCATAGTTTTACAGGACAGACTTCCACGCAAGCGAGGCATCCACAGCATTTTTCTTGATCTGCTCCTACTACTTTGGGTAAAGGCAACGCTTTTGCCACCTCCTTCCCTGTCTTTAATTGGATAATAACGAAAAAACTGTTCTTAAGCAAGAGGAGAATGTTGCGCACAAGTTAACAAAGTGTGATATATTTAGACGAAAAGCGTAAAAATTTTTCAAATGAGGTGTAACTTTGATGAAAACAACTAACCTTCTTCGTTTTTTTCCTTTTCTTCTGCTTTCTTTGCTTTTGTTGACAGGTTGTGGTGCTCAAGATTCTTCCACTTCTGCTAATCTTGAAAGTGATCAAGTAGAACTTTCTTCTCCTGCTGATACTGCTGACTTATCTGATGACGCTGTGGGTGATGCAGATGCATCTGCTGGTGAAAGCTCTGCTTCTGAAGACAGAGACGATAAAGAGTCTAAAAGTGAAAATAGGGCTACACAAAAAGAAACTCTTTCCGTTAAAGAAAGAGAGCTAGCTATTATTAATGATTACCTCTATGCTCTGTCACTGGAAGAGAAGCTCCATGCTGATTGGGAGAGATGGAAGTCTAAAGAGGATGTCTATAAGTTTTTCCGTCAGGGCTACTCAGAAGTTATTTCTTGGCGTTTAGCTGATTATAGTTGGGCTGATAACATCGGTCTTATCGCTACAGAAGGAACTATGTTTATGCCCGACGATGATGTGCATATTCTTGAAGTTGATTTCGATAAGAAGATAGCTTCTGTATGGCACTTTACTTCAGAAGCAGAGCAATTTGTATGGGGTTTTGATGATTATACTGTGGCTGAGTTGCGTTATGAAAATGGTCGCTGGAAGGTTTATGAATCTTCTCATAGCGATAAACACCCTAGGCGGTAGGAATAGAGCAACTGAAAAGATTACCTTGAGCTAAGCTCCTTCTGTCCCTAAATCTTTCATCAACTTTTGAACGGCTCTCTTTTCAATCCTAGAAACGTAAGATCTTGAAATTCCCAAATTTTTGGCGATCTCTCGCTGTGTTTGCCTAGCACCACTGAGCAGTCCGTAACGTAGTTCTAGTACATAACGTTCTCTTTTCGTTAGTTTTTTCATCTTCTTGAGCAATCTCGCTTGTTCAAGAGCGCTTTCGACGATATCAGGTACGCTGTCGCCGTCAGAACCTAAAATATCTATAAGAGTGATCTCATTGCCTTCTTTGTCTACACCAATGGGATCGTGAAGGGACACTTCTCCACGCGTTTTCTTCATGGCCCGTAAGTGCATGAGAATTTCGTTTTCGATGCACCGAGCGGCATAAGTAGCTAGCTTCGTTCCTTTATCCGGCTTAAAAGTATTAATCGCTTTGATTAGTCCTATTGTGCCAATGGAGATCAGATCGTCATTGTTCTCACCAGTACCGTCAAATTTTTTGCATACATGAGCGACAAGGCGTAAGTTGTGTTCGATAAGTTTGTTTCTTGCTTCGCCGTCACCTTTGGTTAGTTTTTGTAGGTAGAGCTTTTCTTCCTTCTCACTTAAAGGATGAGGAAAGGCGTTGTTACTTATATAGCTCATCAGAGCTGTAACACCCTTTATAAAAGGAAGAATTAAGGCTCCTACAATGTCAATCATGAGCCCACCTCCGGTCAGATACTGTCATATATCCTATGGCGGTAGTGCTTGACAGGTGACAGGGCAAATAAAACCAAAAAGACCAGATCTTCCGTATTGTGAAGATCTGGTCTTTTATTCTGTAGAGCTTTATCTTGTCTGAGCTTGCACTTCTAGTTATGGAATATTAGTGAATTCTTAGTTCAAACGTCTTATTACGGTAACTACTTTGCCTAAGATGGTCATGTCACGACAGTAGATAGGTGCAAGTGCGCTATTCTCTGGTTGTAGTCTCACTTGATCTTTTTCCTTGAAAAATCGCTTGACTGTAACTTCATCTTCTAAGAGAGCTACCACGATTTCACTGTTTAAGGCATCCTGTTGTTGGCGCACGATTACGAGATCGCCGTTAAAGATGCCTGCCTCAATCATACTATCGCCTTGGACGCGAAGAGCAAAAAATTCTCCTTCACCGATGAATGTTTTGGCGATAGGTAAGTATTCTTCAATACATTCTACAGCTAGTAAAGGGTTACCAGCTGAGACTGTGCCTATGAGTGGTATGGAGGTAAAGTCAGGTCGTTGACCAATTATTTCTATTGTTCTTGGTTTGGAAGGGTCTTTGCGGATATAGCCTTTTTTTTCTAGGCGTTCTAGGTAGAGATGAACAGTAGAACTAGAAGCCCACCCCATCTTCTCTCCAATTTCTCGGACGCTAGGCGGGTATCCTTTAGCATTTACAAATTCCTGAAGCATGTGGTATAAGTCTTTTTCTCTAGGTGTTAAGTTCAAAGCCAACACCTCTCTTTCTAATTAGCTTCATCATACCATAATTTGTTTATGGGAACAACTGTTTTGAGTGTTTTTGTTCTCTTCTTGTTATTATGATCAAACTAGGAAGGTGCAGGAAGGCATAAAGTAATTTGACATAGGTGGTTTTAGGGTATACTTTAAGTAAAGGTTATCATTTTAGCTTTAGTTCTTGTTAGGAGGGTCTGTTCTGTTTCATTTACCTCGTTTTTTCCTTGCTTTGTTGGCTGGTACTTTTGTAATTGTTGCTAGTGGTTCATTAGGTAAAGTCCTTATGAACTGGGAGCTAATTCGGCAGATTGATGAGTCCTTGTTAATAGCTACTGTTTCTTTACGTAATGATTTTCTTAATGCTTTGATGAATGGCATTACTTATTTTGGCTCAGCGCAGTTGTTAATTCCTTTGACCTTGCTTTTTATGTTTCTTTTTTTTCGCCAAGGTGCTTATGAAAAAGCTAAAATGTTGTTAGCTTTGTTGCTGGCTTGGGCTTATTTTAATTATCCTTTAAAGGCTCTTTTTAGCAGAGTAAGACCTGATATTGTTGAAGCTCTAGTGATGGAGTCTTCTCCAGCCTTTCCTTCTGGCCATACCTTAGGTGCGGCTTTGATTCTGCCGGCTTTGCTGATTACTTTAGCTGACCGACCTTATCAAAAGAAAGCTTTGCTGATGGTTATGGTAGCTATCTTAGCTGTTGCTGTCAGTCGTGTATATCTTGGTGCTCATTGGCCTAGCGATGTTCTCGCTTCCTTGTTAGGGACGGCCGCTTTCTGGTTTGTCTTGCAGTCAGATTATAAATTCCATTTCTCTTGGCCAAAAAGTGAAAAGGTTGAGCAGTTTAGTGAACAAAAAAAGACGACCTCTTAAGTGAGGGCGTCTTTTTTGTTAGACAACGTGATCGGCTACGGCGGTGGCACATTTGCGGCAGACCATTTTGCCTTTGTAGTCTTGTATTTGCACGGCACTGCCACAAAATACGCAAGCTGGTTCGTATTTCTTAAGGATTATTTTTTCGTTTTCTACGTAAATCTCCAGTCCATCCTTCTCAGCGATGCCCATAATTCTTCGTAGCTCCATAGGAATTACGACTCTGCCTAGTTCATCTACTTTACGCACTATACCTGTCGACTTCAAGTTGTCTACCCCTTTCTAGTTCTTATTATTACGTATGTTTTTCTTAACGGCCTTATTATTGCTTGCCTTAGTTATTATGCTTTGTTATGTGTGCTTGTTGTTTTTTATTGCCATAATTTGTCTTTTGTTTTGTGCTTTCGACAGCTTGGCCTATATACTGTTTACTATACCCTCCATAGTATGCAAAGTCAACCTTAATTTTCCATATTTCCGACATTTTTTTCTTCTTTTTCCTATCATTTGTTTTACCATGTTTAATCTCTTTTGGTGATGGTCATACTATAAAAAACTTGAAAGGAGAGATATTACGCACAATGGAAAACGAAACAGAAAAGACAAAGCAGAATGCCCTTGATGGTACTACATGGGAATTTCTTAATGTAGGTTGGTGGGTTTGGCACGTTGTAGCTATCGCCTTGGTATTCTATCTTGGACATCTGCTCTGGCCTCGATAAATCGTCATTATCTCCGGTCTCATATGCTCTTTTTTTATGACAAAGACCCCGAAGCCTCTCGGCTCGGGGTCTTTGTCTTGCTTGTCTGTATTGAAGATTGCCTTCTTGAAGATTAGCTTTTCAGTTCTTCATCTACTCCGTATTTGTCTTGGAGAATCTCTTTGATACGGTTGGCTCGTAAGGCATCTGTGGTTGCGTATTCTTTGAATAGTTCAGCCACATCTGAGTCGTCCGTAGTCTGGGAAAACTTCTGGTAGTCTCTGACTAGTTCTTGTTCGTTAAGCAGTGCTTTCATCAGAAAATCTTTTGTCTTTAATTCCATTTCTGACCGTCACCTCCGAGATTAGTGTACCCGCCGAGGCTCTCTGGTCACATGGAATATTATGGTTCATTGCTGTTGTATAGCTGAGTTGGCCAGGGTAGTGTTTCGAGGATTTTAATTACTTCTGGTCTTGTATCTTTTGTAGTTCTTATAAGCACAATGCCGCTCTGCCGGTCCACTGTTGTGGGAACTCCAAGGTGTCCAAATCCTTCGAGGATAATGTCGAGGTAAAAGATATGGGAAGGATCGATGCGTACTTTAAGATATTCTTCTTCCCCACTGCCTTTGGGACGGCGAACCATGTCCAGCTGGTCTAAAGGGAAGCGGCTCTTGAGCCAGATCAGTTGGTGCGGTCGCGGTGCTTGCTCAATTGCCTTTTCTTCTTCATCCCACATTTCGTTGGCTACGGTTAGAAAAGCCGCTTTGTCAGGACCACTAAATTCTAATATGTCGCCAAGGAGGATGCGGTTACGAACTTCTACTTGTACTCGCTTGTTTTTTTCGTCATATTGGCGAACTAATCCGACAAAGTCATATTCTCGGTTGTAAGCTACGTCTGGTTCTTGCCCTGGAGGACCGTGAAGAAAACCTCTTGTGTAAGGGCGATGGCTAATCTTGCCTAGTTCATCCCACCAAGCTCGATCGACTTTGTATTCTTTGCCTTCTGCTTTTCTTTTGTAGTAGCTGTCGATGGCGCGACGATAAACTTGCGTCACTGTGGCTACGTAGTGCACGCTTTTCATGCGACCTTCGATTTTGAAGCTTTTGACGCCGCTTTCGATAAGGGCGGGTATATCTTCAAGGAGGCATAGGTCTCGAGCGTTAAAGATGTAAGATCCTCTCTCATCTTCTTCGATAGGCATATACATACCTGGGCGCTGTTCTTCCATAAGTGCGTACTTCCAGCGGCAAGCTTGAGTACATTCGCCTTGATTGGCTTTGCGACCTGTTAGGTAGTCGCTAATTAGACAGCGGCCAGAATAAGACATGCACATAGCGCCATGAACAAAAACTTCTAGTTCTACGTTGACCTGCTCATGGATTTCCTTGATCTCTGCTAGCGTCAGTTCGCGGGCTAAAACGATGCGTTCAGCGCCTTGTTCAGCCCAGAAACGAGCCGCTTCTAGGTTCGTTACGTTGGCTTGTGTGCTTATATGGATAGGTAGGTTGGGAACGGTGCGACGAGCTATGGCAAAAACACCAGGATCGGAGACGATGATGGCGTCTGCTCCTATAGCTTCTAGTTCTCGCAAGTAATCGTCTAGGCCCTGTAGATCTTTGTTATGAGCAAAAATATTTACTGTTACATAAGCTTTTTTGCCTTGTTTATGGGCTTCTGCTATGCCCTTAGACATTTGTTCTGTCGTAAAGTTACCAGCATAGGCTCGAAGTCCAAAGCGCTCTCCAGCCATGTAAAGTGCATCGGCACCGTAGTGGAGTGCCATTGTTAGTTTTTCAAGATTGCCTGCTGGTGCAAGCAGTTCAATTGACATAGCGTGCCACCGCCCGATTGTGTTCTTCAAAAGTTCTACTGAAGTGATGGTATCCTTGACCTTTGGCTACAAAGTATAGATAGTCTACGTTAGAGGGGTAGAGAGCGGCATTAAAGCTCAGAATACCTGGCGAAGCGATAGGTCCTGGAGGCAAACCATTATTACGGTAGGTGTTATAAGGCGATTGAATCTCTAGGTCTTGCAGGTAGAGCTTCTCTCTTGGTTCGTCTAGCAGGTATTGAATAGTGGAACAAGCTTCTAACCTACGGTTAGAGTTAAGACGGTTGTGAAAAACAGCTGATATAATTGGTCTTTCTTCGTGAATCACTGCTTCTCTTTCGATAATGGAAGCTAGTGTAACTACTTCTTTTATAGTCATGCCCAATTCGTCTGCTCTTTGTCGCACTTCTGCCGTTACTTCTTGGTCAAAGCGGGCAACGAGCATTTTGACTAGTTCTTCTTCGCTTATGTTCCGTGCAACGCGATAGGTAGCGGGAAATAGAAATCCTTCTAGTCTGTTAATATCACCTGTATCTTCTATATAGTCGTAAGGAAGAGGCGTAAAAGCTAGCGCATGGTGAAAGAGGTCTTCTTTTACAAAATTTCTTTCTGTTAAAAGTTTCGTAATCTGCTTAATGCTAAAGCCTTCTGGTATGGTAAAAGTATGGAGAACTGGCTTGCCATTTTGCAGTTCTTGTACTATTTCAGGTAAGGCCATAGATGGACTAAGTGCATATTCTCCTGCTTTGAGAAACTCTTCGGCGTTGAAACGGACATAGTAGTAAAAAGCTGCTCCGCTTCTAATTAAGCCTTCGTCTTCTAATAGCTGTCCAATCTGCTCTACGGTAGCATTAGATGGAATTGTTACGTAGATTTGTTCTGTTGACTCTGCTGATAATGGTTTTAGTTGTTGTTCATATAAAAAGTAGGTAAAAACGATTCCCAATAGGAAAATGGTAATCAGGCTTAAGCCTAATCTACTTTTTTTCCTTTTGCCCATGATGTAGCCTCCTCTAAGGTCTTTCCCAGTAAGTATTAATTCTCATACATACAAGCTTCATATGTTCTTTGTTAATGCTCATGAAAGCATTATACTTCTTTCTGCTTTGAGGCTCAACATCTGTCGAAAAATAGAAAAATCAAAAAACCACCCAGTTGCCCGGATGGTTTTCATTGAATTGAACGATTCGATTAGTCTTCGTCCACTTCTTCTTCGGTGAGTTCTTGCCAATAGTCAGCCACTTTTTCCCATTCTTCATCATCTTCAATGTGACTAAATACTTCTTCACCATCTTCTAGTTCCACACGCAAGATGATAGCCTCATCTTCTTCGTCATCGGCTGGTAGAAGGATAGCATATTCTTTGCCATCTACTTCAACTCTGTCCAGTTCCTCGAATTCAATCTCGTTACCCTCTTCGTCTGAGAGAATGATGATGTTTTCTTGTTCCTGATCCATTCGCCTATCACCTCAATTCGATACCAAGCTGATATCATTGTATACCAGTCTTTTCTACTTTGTCAATGAATGCTCAAAGTTAGTATGTCCTCTCTTTTTTGGTTATAAACATAGTTAACTTTTTGCTCTAGCGTCAAGGTAGTTTTGCAAGATAAAAACGGCGGCTATTTTGTCAACTACTTCTTTGCGCTTAGCTCGTGAAACGTCACCTTGTAGGAGTGTTTTCTGAGCTGACACTGTAGTAAGGCGTTCATCCCAGTATATCAGGGGGATTTGGAAGTGTTCTTGTAGTTTATCGCCAAAGCGACGTGTTTCTTCTGCTTTAGGACCGTAAGTGCCATTCATGTTACGTGGCAAACCACAAACAATGGTATCCACTTCATAGGTATGGATTAATTCTACAAGGCGTGCTAGATCTTTTTCCTTAGATTGTCGCTTTAAGGTTTCTATGCCTTGAGCTGTCCAGCCCATGGGATCAGAGATGGCAATGCCGATTCTTTTGTCACCTACGTCTAAGCCGAGGATGCGCATAATCTATACCACCTTGATACAAAAGTCAGGACAGGCACTGCTACAGTATCCACAGAGGATGCATTGCTCCTGATTGACTGTCGCTTTCTCTGCTTCAATCTGTAATACTCCTTGGGGACATTGAGCGAGACAGTTGCCACAACCACTGCACCATTCTTCTATGAGTAGTCGTCGTTTTTTTTGCTGTACTGCTTGCCAGGTTGCTTCGTTGCCTTTCTGTCCTTGAAAGAGTTCTATGTTGAGGGCTAGTTCTTCTTCGCTTTGCATTCCTACAGCAATGGCATGAAGATGCTGGTTTTGTAAAACCCACTCTAAAGCTATTCTAGCTTGTCCAAAAAGGTGGCCGCCACCGAGAGCTTTCATGCCGTAAATGCCTTTTCCTGCTTCGTAGGCTTGGGCTAGGGCTTGTACCATCTCTTCTGCTGTGCCATCGACGATGCCGATGCCAGAGCGGTTGATTATGGGATGAATGACCTCTAGGTCAGGATGATTTGTAGCGGCTCTTACGGCTCTTATAGTGTGCGTAGAAAGTCCTGTAGCTCTTATGATACCTCTGCTTTTGGCTTCGAGAAGATATTCTAGAGCTTCTTGGTGTCCTGAAATGGTATGTTCGCTTTCCTGTTCGTGAAGCAAAAAAATATCTATAACGTCACGATCAAGCTCTCTTCGTGCTTCTTCTACTGCTTTGGCCATATCTTCTCGATTGTAGGCGTAGGATTTGGTAGCTATGACAACTGGTTGGTCGTAACCAGCTAAGGCTTGTCTGATGTAAGGATAAGTCTGGTATAGCTGAGCTGTGTCAATAAAATTAACACCTGACTCAAAAGCCCTCCGAAGCAGATCTGCCCCTTCTTGAAGGGGCAAATTAGCTTGCAGTGGTCCTAAAGTCAGGCTACCAAAACATAGTCTGGATACGTATATTCCTGTGTGACCTAATTCTCTTTGCGATAGCATTGCTTAATCTTTCGTACTGTTATTTTTTATTGGACTCTAGATAATGTCGAACTAGTTCTTCTAAGAGATCGTCTCGTTCTAGTTTGCGAATAAGGTTACGGGCATTGTTGTGACTAGTAATGTAGGCCGGATCACCTGACAAAAGATAGCCCACCATTTGGTTAATGGGGTTGTATCCTTTTTCTTTCAGGGCTTGATAGACCGCTTGAAGAATCTCGCTAGTTGCCATCTCTTCTTCTTCTTTGGCCTGAAACATCATGGTTTGTTCAAAGGAATCATGAGACATAAAGCTCCAACCCCCCATCGAATGAAACATAATCGTATCAATGAACTTGTGGGAACATATTCGCCATTAACCTTTATTTTTCCTCTAAAGGAAAGAGGAAAATACGTTCAAGATAATGTTTATGCTTCTAGTCGATTTTTCACCCATTTTTTTGCCTCTGCTAAGGCTTGAGGAACTCCGGCAGGGTCTTTACCACCCGCTTGGGCCATGTCTGGTCTGCCACCACCGCCGCCACCGACGATTTTTGCTGTTTCTTTGATCAGTTGTCCTGCATGAAGTCCTCTGTTCAGTAGGTCTTTGGTAACGACAGCTACGAGGCTTACTTTATCGTCTGTGACAGCGGCAAGCATCAGCACGCCGGAAGTCATTTTTTCTTTCAATAAGTCGGCCATTTGTCGTAAGCCTTCCATGTCAGGTGCTTGCACTTGTACGGCTAGGACGTTGACGCCGCCGATGTTCTCTTGCTGATGCAATAATTCGTCGATTTGGTAACGAGCCAGGCGAGCTTGTAGTTGCTCGATTTCTCGTTCTTTTTCTTTGATGGTGCTCTGCACGACTTCGAGTCGGTTGAGTACTTCTGTGGCTGGTACTTTAAGTTTTTCTGCTATTTTCTTTACTTTTTCTTCTTGTTCATTAAGGTATTGTAAAGCTGTCTGCCCTGTTATGGCTTCAATACGTCTGATTCCTGCACCGATGCCGCCTTCACTTAAGATTTTGAAGAGGCCAATCTGGCTAGTATTTTGTAAGTGTGTGCCGCCACAAAGTTCTATAGAGTAGTCACCCATTTTGACGACGCGAACTTGGTCGCCATATTTTTCTCCGAAGAGAGCTATAGCGCCCATGGCTTTGGCTTCATCCATAGATGTTTCTAATGCTTCAATAGTGAGAGCTCGGAAGATTTCTGCGTTCACTTTGGCTTCAATGTCTTTCCACTCTTCTTTGGTCAGCGGTGTGAAGTGGGAAAAGTCAAAACGTAGTCGATCTTCTTCTACAGCTGATCCAGCCTGGTTAACATGGTCGCCTAGACGCTCTTTGAGGGCTTTGTGCAGTAGATGTGTGGCGCTGTGGTGGCTTGCTATGTTTTGACGGCGCTGTCCTTCTACTGTTGCTTGAACTAAGTTCCCTACTTGAACTGTTCCGCTCGTCACTTCACCAATGTGGACAATTAGGCGGCCAGCCATTTTTTTCGTATCATCAATGCGTATTGTTGCTCTTTCTGTGTTGAGCGTACCGCTGTCACCTTTTTGTCCTCCTGCTTCGGCGTAAAAAGGTGTTTCTTCTAAGATAATTTGAACTTTTTCGCCTGCTGTAGCTTCACCTTTTTCTGCTCCTGCTACTACGAGGGCTAGGATGCGGCTTTTTAGGGAGGTGCTTTCATAGCCTAGGAAGGTTGTGCTAGTGTAGCGTTGGGAAAGGGCACTCCAGAGCTCCATGCCAGCGCCATAGCTTTCATCTTGGCGAGCTGAGCGAGCTCTTTCGCGCTGTTCTTCCATAGCTTTTTCAAAGCCTTCTTTGTCAATGGCTAGTCCGTTTTCTTCAGCAATGTCTTCTGCTAAGTCTAGGGGAAAGCCATAAGTGTCATAGAGAATAAAGGCTTGTTGGCCTGGTAAGCTTTGACCCCCTTGAGCTTTGATTTTGTTGACCATTTCTGAGGCAATGCGCATGCCGTCATGTAAGGTTTCGTGGAATCTTTCTTCTTCGATGCGAATTACTTTTTCTACGAATTCTTGTTTTTCTTTGATTTCTGGGTAGGCTTGTCCCATCTGTTCTACTACGTTAGCGACGATTTTGTACATGAATGGTTTTTCGATGCCCAGTACTTTACCGAAGCGAACGGCTCTACGCAATATACGGCGTAAAACGTAGCCTCTTCCTTCGTTGCCTGGTAGAACTCCATCAGTGATGAGGAAGGTGCAGGAGCGAATGTGGTCGGCTACGACGCGAAAAGGAAAGCCTGCTTCGCCTGGTTGATAGCTTTTGCCACTAATGGTCTCGACAGCTTGGATCAGGGGCTTCATTAAGTCTGTATCATAGTTAGTGCTTACGTCTTGAATGACTGAGGTAAGGCGCTCTAAACCCATACCTGTGTCTATAGAAGGTTTAGGCAGTGCCGTCATTGTGCCGCTCTCATCACGGTTGTATTGCATGAAAACGAGGTTCCATATCTCTAGCCAACGGTCACAATCGCAATGTCCGATGGCACAAGTTTCAGCGTCACAGCGTAGGTGTTCGCCTCGATCAATTAGGATCTCCGAGCAAGGTCCGCATGGTCCTGTGTCTCCCATAGCCCAGAAGTTATCTTTTTCCCCTAAGCGAAGAATGCGCTCTTCGGGCAAGCCAATTGTGTTTTTCCAGATGCCGAAAGCTTCGTCATCGTCAAGGTAGATGGTAGCATAAAGTTTGTCTTTTGGTAGGTTTACTACTTCAGTGAGGAATTCCCAACCATATTGAATAGCTTCTGTTTTGAAGTAGTCGCCAAAGGAGAAGTTACCGAGCATTTCAAAAAAAGTGTGATGTCGCGCTGTTCTACCTACTGTATCAAGATCGTTATGTTTTCCACCTGCTCGAACACACTTTTGAGCTGTTACTGCTCGTACGTAATCTCTTTTCTCGTAGCCTAAAAAGAGGTCTTTGAACTGGTTCATACCGGCGTTAGTGAAAAGCAAAGTTGGGTCGTTGTGCGGGACTAGGGAAGAACTTTCTACGATTGTGTGTCCTTTGCTGGCAAAATAATCGAGGAACTTTTGCCGTATCTCGTTGCCTCTATGCAAGGTAATGCCCCCTTGTTTGTATGTGCTGACCTACTGTGGTCTTCTATGTTAGTTTATTATGGACAAATTTTTGTTCAATTTGGACAATATTTATCCAAATTGTACTATACTCTTTCGTCCTTCTGCCTGTCAAGAAGGGACTAGCGAGGATAAGGGCAGTGGTTAATCGCAGAGACACAAAGCGCACAGAGGACTAATTATATAATTGAGAAAACCTTATAGATTGTCTTCTCTGCGTCTTTTGCGTCTCTGTGTCTCTGCGGTTTATTATACTAAAACTTTCAGCAGTATATATCGCCCTATGACTTTGAGAACGGCGGCTAGGGGGATGGCTAGCAGTAGGCCGATGAGGCCGAAGAGATGGCCGCCGGCTAGGAGGGCGAAGATGATAATCAAGGGGTGTAGTCCTACGGAGTCTCCGAGGATTTTGGGAGAGATGAGGTTTGATTCAATTTGTTGGATGATGAACATGATCAGGACGGCCCAGAGGGCTGTTTGAGGTGAGTGGAGAAGTCCGAGGATGACTACGGGGATAGTGCCGATGATAGGTCCAAAGTAGGGAATGAGGTCTGCTACGCCGGCGATGACGCCGATCATCAGGCTGTATTTCATACCGATGGCCCACATGCCGATGGCTGTTAAAGTGCCTACGATGAGGGCTATTAAGAGATGACCTCTGATGACGGCTTTGAGGACTCGGTCTGTTTCAGAGGCAAGGTATTGCACGTCGCCTCTTATTTTACGTGGTGTGATTCGATGGAGGGTCTGTCCAATGTTGTCCCAGTCACGTAGAAAGTAGAAGGACATAACGGGGATGAGTATGATTTCTAAAGAGTGAGCTAGTAGGTCAAAGATGCCATCTAAGATGTTGCGTACTGTTCGGAGCAGGCTTTCTTCTATTTCTGTAAGCGTTTCACCCCAGACTTGTTGTAGTCCTGGTGGAAAGCCGGCCCTCATCATGTTTTCTTGGATACGGGCTAGTAATATGTCTACTTCTTGAATGTAGCTAGGTACTTGTTCGCTAAAGTGGAGCATTTCTTCAATGATCTTGGGCATGGCAAAAGCTATGAGAGCGGCAAGGATGCCAAAGAAGAGTGAGAAAATGCCTAGTATGCTTAAGCTTCGGGAGAGGCCTTTGTGTTCTAACCAGTAGACGGCAGGGTGAAGCAAGTAGGCTATGACAAAAGCTATGAAAAAAGGGATTAAGACGGCTCTTATAAAGTAAGCCAAGATGAGTAAGGTGCTTATGATCAGGATGACCAGTAAGAGACGACCGCGACTGTTCATCCAAGTCAGTGTCTTGACACCTCCTAATATAGAGAAAGCCCGGTGCATCTCGGGCTTTCAGGCCACTTGATGCCGGGCTTTAGACACCCGCCTGGGGCGACAGCTCGGTTTCTGGGATAGGGTCAAAGAAGTCATCTTCGAAAGCCATGAGCGTTCCATCTTCTGCTACTTCAAAGATTTCTTGTCGATCGTTAAACTCAACGTAACAGTTCCAGCAGTAGAACTGTGTAACACCAACTTTGCCCACTTGTTTTCCTCCACAGACAGGGCAGGACATGGGAAGCCAGCCTCCTTCATACAGGACTTTACATTAGATCATGTAATAATTGTCTTGATAATTTCTTGAATTTCTCTGTACTTTTACTTTTCTTTATTACCACGCGTCTTTCCAGTCGTTCGATACAGTTATATCTTCTGTTGTGCAATGAATAATATCAGGCCAAGGAAGTTGAAGGCGTCCCGTAAGCAGATCTTGAAAAAGACCATCTGATACTTCTAGTGCTACGATCTTGCCATGATCTTTATCAAAAATGATGTCGCCTACTTCCCCTAGCTCTTTTCCGCTTTCTGTTGTCACATTGTGACCTCTTAGTTGAGAAAGATTTAAGCTTTTACTCTCTTCTTGGACTTCTGGTCTTTCTTGTTCTTCATGTGCTTCTTGTACTTCATCTACTTCTTTTTCCTCTGCTTCATCTAACTTTGCTGTTAAGTAAATTAAATCGTCTTCAATATGAATTTTGTTCCAGAGTAGTTTTTTTCTTTTGTGGTCTTCTGTCTCAATGGCAAGGCCTGTGATTTTTGCTTTTTCTGTTTCTATGACTAGGTCGGTAATGTGTCCTAGAACTTTTCCTGTTGGACTTTCTAGGAGCGGTCTTTGTAAAAGATCTCTACCTTTTAGCATCCTTGTTCCTTTGTTCCCTGTTTTTTAATTCTTTTTCTTGGATCTCTCTTCTTTTCTCGCGTGGTGGATTTCTATGTTTTTATATCCATGATCTAGTGTTGACCTGTTGGAGGCTTCTCTATACTTGTTGCTTCTCTTTCACCGTCTTTTCTGAAAATTTCTGGTCTAGACTATTTTCAAATCTAGACTTAGGTTTTGTGCGATAGTACCACCGCCGATGACCCAGTCTCCCTGATAAAAAACAACAGCTTGTCCTGGTGTGATGGCTCGTTGTGGTTGCTCAAATTGAAGGATCACTTCGTCTTGCTGGTGTGGAATGAGTAAGGCTTTCGCTGGTGGAGCGGCGTAGCGAATCTTGGCTTCTACTTCAATGGGCTCTTCTAAGCTTTCGATGTCGATCCAGTTCAGATCATGAGCTAGTAGCTTAGAGCTAAAGACGTCTTTATCTTCCCCAATTATTACGCTGTTTTTCTCTATGTCTAAGGCAACAACGTAGGCAGGATAGCCTAATGCTAGGCCTAGTCCTTTGCGCTGTCCTACTGTGTAAAGAGGTAGGCCGCCATGTTGTCCTATGACTTTTCCTTCTGTATTAAGAAAAGGTCCAGGAGGAAATTTCTCATCGGGATATCGTTCTTGTAGAAAGTTTCTGTAGTTGTTGTCTGGAATAAAGCAGATCTCTTGGCTGTCTGGTTTGGAAGCAACACCTAGACCTAGGGCTTTAGCTTTTTCTCGTATTTCTGGCTTCCTATAAGATCCTACAGGGAAGAGCGTTCTGGCTAATTGCTCCTGCGTCATGTTGTAAAGGGCGTAAGATTGGTCTTTGTTATTGTCTTTGCCCTTACCTAGGCGATAGCGGCCTGTGGCAGGATCATGGTTTATTTGGGCGTAATGGCCTGTGGCGATTTTGTCTGCTCCGATAGCCAGCGCTTTTTGCAGTAGTCCTTCGAATTTGATAACTCGATTACAGCGAATACAAGGGTTAGGCGTTCTGCCAGCTAAGTATTCTTCTCCGAAGTAGTGGATTACTTCTTCTTCAAAGTAATCACGGAAGTTCATGACGTAGTGAGCTATGCCTAAGGCATCACAGACACGTCGTGCGTCTTCTACTGCTGATAGAGAGCAACAGCCACCGTCAGCTCCTTCTGGCGCGTCGACGGGCCAGATCTGTAGGGTAACTCCAATACAGTGGTAGCCTTGTTCTAATAAAAGAGCGGCGGTGACTGAAGAATCTACACCACCGCTCATAGCAACAACAATTGTTTCTTTTTTCTTTTCCATGGGGGTCTCTCCCCTCACTTTTTCTTACTTAATTATCTTTGGCATTTATTTACACAGGGACCTGGAAAGGTCTATTCCCCTTCCAGGTCCATATTGGTGCTTCTATTATTCTTTCCCTTGTTTGGCTTTATAGTCTGCTATAGCTTCATGAAGTGCTTCTGCCGCTAAGTTACTGCAGTGCATTTTCGCTGGAGGTAATCCTCCTAGTGCATCAGCTACGGCTTGGTTGGTCAGTTCGAGGGCTTCGTCGATGCTTTTTCCTTTGACTAATTCGGTACAGACAGAGCTGGTGGCGATAGCGGCACCACAGCCAAAAGTTTTGAATTTAATGTCTTTGATAATGTTGTCTTCTACTTGGATGGAAATGCGCATGATGTCGCCACAGCTGGCGTTACCTACTTCACCAACGCCGCTAGCTTCTTCGATTTCGCCGACATTGCGGGGGTTAGCAAAATGCTCCATTACCTTCTCTGTGTACATGATGTTACAGCCTCCTTGCCTTCGTAGAGAGGTGAGAGGGCCCGCAAGCGCTCTACGATCTCTGGAATTGTATTTAATATATAATCAACGTCTTCCTCGCTGTTGCCTCTTCCTAAGGTTAAACGAAGGGAGCCGTGCGCGATTTCATGACTTAAGCCCATAGCCAGCAAAACATGGGAGGGATCTAGTGATCCTGAGGTACAGGCTGATCCTGATGATGCGGCAATGCCTTTCATGTCTAGCATGAGCAGGAGCGATTCTCCTTCAATGAAGTGGAAAGATAAGTTTACGTTTTGTGGTAGGCGGTTGGTACGGTGACCGTTCAGTTTGACATGAGGTAGTTCCATCAAACCATCGATAAGACGGTCACGATAGCGCGTTAGTCGTTCTGCTTCTGCTTGCATTTCTGCTTGAGAGATTAATGCGGCTTTCCCAAAACCAACGATGCCTGGTAAGTTTTCTGTGCCAGGGCGGCGACGACGTTCCTGACTTCCGCCATAGCTCAGGGGTGTAAGTTTAACACCTTTGGCAATGTAGAGACAGCCTACACCTTTGGGACCGTAGATCTTATGAGCAGAGGCAGAGAGTAAGTCCACGCCAAGTTCGTTCACGTCTACAGGAATTTTACCAAATGATTGAACTGCATCAGTATGAAAAACAGCTCCTCGTGCTTTGGCTAGACGAGCTAGTTCTTGGATTGGTTGAATAGTGCCCACTTCGTTGTTAGCATGCATGATGGTAACTAAGACAGTGTCATCACGAAGTGCTTTTTCTAACTCTTCAACATGAACCTGTCCGTCTTCGTCAACTGGTAGAATCGTTACTTCGAAGCCTTCTTTTTCTAAGGCTTTACAGGCATCTAGGACAGCGTGGTGTTCTACTGCTGAGGTGATGATATGGTTGCCTTTGCCCTTTAATCGCATACCTCGGGCCGCGCCAAAGATAGCCATGTTATCAGCTTCTGTACCACCGCTGGTAAAGATGATTTGTTCAGGGCTAGCTCCCATCAAGGATGCAACGCTAGCTCTTGCTTCATCGAGCAGTTTTCTTGCTTCTCGACCGAAGGCATGGACACTCGAGGGGTTACCGAAGCTTTTTTCCATGGTTTCTACCATTGCTTTAACAACTTCAGGATGTACTGGTGTGGTTGCACCATGGTCCATATATACTGGTTGCATGGGAATTCTCTCCTCTGCTGACGATCTTTTTGACAGGATCTTTTTTTTAGATATGATACATGAAAGAGCCTTGCTCAAAGCGGGCTTTTTCTGCTTCTTCACACATATCGGCCAAGGTAATGGAGTCAATAACTTGTTCGATAGAGTTTTTTACTTTGGCCCAAACCATTTTGGATACACATTGTTCGGCACGCATACAGCGATCAGATGTATCATCGTTTACGCATTCTACAGGTGCTACCGGTCCTTCTAGGACACGGATGATATCACCGACGCTAATCTCTCCCGGTTCTCTAGCTAGTACATAGCCTCCCTGGGCTCCTCGAATGCTGTTGACTAGACCGGCTTTGCGTAGTAGTGCAATGATTTGTTCCAAGTAGTGTTCCGAGATGTCTTGTCGTTCTGCTACTAGCTTCAACGATACGGGACCTCTTCCATGTTGTAGAGCTAGTTCAAACATGGCCCTTACGCCGTATTGGCCTTTCGTTGATAACTTCACCGGGAAGCACCTCCTTATTGAGGCTTTCATTACATATTCTGTATTTTAAGGTCACTAGTGGTTTAATCCCTACCAAACAAGTAGGTTTTCTTGGTCGTAGTTTATCACGACTTTTGCCGAAAGTCAAAGGTTTAGATCACAAAAAAATGCCTCTTTTCAGCTTCAGGGAATCAGTCCCTGCTTAAGCTAAAAAGAGGCATTTTTTCTAGAAAAGCTGTAATTGTTGCCAGTTACTATCTTTAGGAGTCTTCTCTTGCTTTTTTTCTAGCAGGTTATGCCGTATGAGCTCTCTATCTTGGTCTCTATCCATGTTGATCTGTCCGTAATATTGACCGTTGCAGGTTATGAAGTAGCGAGCTCGTTTGAGCACAACGCCGATACGGGTGAGATCTTCGAACTGAATGGAGCGAACTCGACGAGAGTAAAGTATGCGTCGTGCTGATTTGACGCCAATGCCAGGTACACGCAAGAGCCAGTAGTAGTCGGCATAATTGATTTCGATGGGAAAGTAGTGAATGTTACGTAAGGCCCAGGCGCTTTTGGGGTCGAGCTCTAAATCTAAGTTAGGGTTCTGCTTATCTACTATTTCGTCAGCTTGAAAGCCATAATAGCGCAGAAGCCAGTCAGCTTGGTAGAGTCGATGTTCGCGCAATAAGGGCGGCTGTGGTAGTGCTGGTAGCTTAGGATCTGTGCTGATCGGTACGTAGGCAGAGTAGTAGACTCTTTTGAGTCGATAATTGTTGTAGAGTCCTTCTGCTAACTTAAAGATGTGCAGGTCTGTTTCGGCGCTAGCACCTACGATCAGTTGGGTGCTTTGTCCAGCTGGTACAAAAGAGGGCAGGCGCTTAAATTTTCTTTTCTCTTCTTGCCTTGTTAAGATGGTTGTGCTGATTTGCCCCATGGGCTTAAGGATACTATCTCTTTTTTTCTGTGGTGCTAGCAGGCGCAAGCTTTCGAAGGAAGGGAGCTCGATGTTGACGCTCATTCTGTCTACGAGCTCCCCGGCTTGTTGAATCAATAGAGGATCAGCGCCTGGAATAGCTTTGAGGTGAATGTAACCGTTAAAGCGATAGGCTGTGCGCAGGAGACTAACTGCTTTGACTAGTTGTTCCATAGTGTGGTCTGGGTTTTGGTCCACAGCGGAGCTAAGGAAGAGTCCTTCAATGTAGTTGCGACGATAAAAGTTGATGGTCAGTTCGGCTACTTCTTCAGCTGTAAAGGCCGCTCGCGGGACGTCGTTAGAGCTTCTGTTGACGCAAAAGGCGCAGTCATAGGCACATATATTGGATAAGAGGATTTTTAAGAGCGATACACAGCGACCATCGTCGGTCCAACTGTGACAGATGCCGCTAGCAGAGGTATCACCAATCATGCCTTTACGGGCTTGACGTTTACCACCTGAAGAAGAGCATGATACATCGTATTTGGCCGCTGATGATAAGATTCTTAGCTTGGTGCTGATATCCATGGGACTTTCCCCCGTCGCGTGGGTTAGTTTATTAAGCCTTGTATGATTTCTTTTAGTTTGCTGAGCACGACTGGCTTGGTAATGTAGTCATCCATTCCTGCTGAGATACATTGCTCTCTGTATCCTTCGAGCGCATGGGCTGTCATTGCTACAATAGGTATTTTGTTTATCTTTTCGTCTTCAAGTTTTCTAATGATTTTGGTTGCTTCGAAACCATCCATGACTGGCATTTGACAATCCATTAAGATGAGGTTGTAGTTCTCTTTCTGTACTGCGTCGATAGCTTCTTGACCATTGTCGACAGCTTTAGCTTCGTAGCCTAGCTTTTTTAGTTGCATTATAGCAAGTCGCTGATTGACGGGGTTATCTTCTACTAGCAAGATAAGCTTTTTCTCTGCTTCAAGAGTTTGTTTTGCTGTTGAAGGAGTTGACTCTACTGAATTTATTGCTTGGGAGTCAGTAAGGGCAATTTGGTCAAAGCCGAGAGACTTGACGCTCTCTTGTCTTGCTTCGTTCTGCTCTTGCTCTTGCTTTTCCTGCTCTTTTTCAGAAAAGGCTTCCTCGGCGTATCGTAAAGGAAGGTTAAACCAGAAGATAGATCCTTTTTCTATATTCTTTTCTACACCGATTTCTCCACCCATGAGCTCAACAAGGTTCTTACTGATCGAAAGCCCTAGTCCTGTTCCACCATATTTTCTAGTCGTTGAGCCATCAGCTTGGGTAAAGGGTTGGAAGAGCTTATGTCTTACGTCTTCTTCGATACCTATACCTGTATCAGTTACTTTAAATTGTAATTCTATTTGTTTTTTATCTATCGATAAGATGGTGACTTCTAAGCTTACAGAGCCTGTTTCTGTAAACTTAATTGCATTGCTGAGTAGGTTTAAGATGACTTGTCGTAGTCTTCCTGGATCTCCCTTTAGACGCTGTGGAATGTCTGAGGCGATCTTACTTTGTAAGTCAAGATTCTTGAGACTAGCTTTCGGTAGTAAAAGCTCTACTGTTCCTTTTACAATCGGAAAAAATTCTAAGTCAACTTCTTCTATATCCATTTTGCCTGCTTCAATTTTGGAGAAGTCGAGTATGGCATTAACTATTTCGAGCAGATTATGACCGGAGTCGGTGATGATTTCAATCAGCTCTTTTTCTTCTGCTGTTTTGCTTCTTTCTAACAGGATTTCTGCCATACCTATGATGCCATGAAGAGGAGTGCGAATCTCGTGGCTCATATTGGCTAGGAATTCACTTTTTGCTCTACTGCCTTCCTCGGCCGCTTTTTTGGCTTCTACGAGTTGGGCTTCTTGTAGCTTCCGCTCTGTTACGTCTTGTTTGATGGCAATATAGTGGACAATCTGACCTTCCTCATTTTGCACTGGTGTGATTGTCATTTCTTCTGTATATAAACTGCCGTCTTTGCGACGATTGATTAGTTCCCCATGCCAGACTTGCCCTTCTTGGATCGTATTCCACATTTCATTGTAGAAAGATGGCTCATGCTGACCTGACTTGAGAAGGTTCGTCCGTTGGCCTATCACTTCTTCTTTTGCGTATCCTGTTAATGCTGTTACAGCTGGGTTAATCCATTGAATGATGCCTTCAGCGTTGGTGATGATGATGGAGTTAGCCGCCGCCGCTAAAGTTTCTCCCTGTAACTGTAGTTGTTGCTGGCGCATGGCCGCCATCAGAGTTAGAGAGATACGTTGAGTAAAATCTTCAAGGGGTTGTAATTTCGCTTTGTTGAAAAAATCTTTGCGGTAACCACGAACGTACATTAAGCCAATTTTATTATCTTGTACTTTTAAGGGTATGACTAATTCATGGGGATAGACTGGTAGTCCTTCTTCTGTAATGTATGCTGTACCCTGCAGGTTAGCTTGCTGTGTTAGTTGATTGCTTTTATCTGCTGATGCTTGTGGAGCTAAAAAATGGATGGCGCTATCAATCTGAATGCTAACGTAGGGGTAGCCAAATAAATTGATCATTTGCTGACATAAGTGCTGTAGGATCTTTTCTAAAGATTCTCCTTCTAAGACTTGTCGATCGATTTGCCGCAGTAAGGTTGCTTTCTTCTCTTCTTGTTTTCGTTCTGTAATATCACGGACAAAAAAGAGAATAGTGTTTCTGTCGTTAAATCGGAAGTTGGTAGAGGTGATTTCTACATCTACTTTTGTGCCATCTTTTTTGTAGTATTCTTGTTCTTTATGGTTAGCTGATTCTATTGAAAAAGGTCTCTTTTCTAGTAAAGCTTTGGGCTCTATTCTCAGTAAGTCGCAAAGGGTCATCTTAGACAAGTCTTTTGAATCGTAGCCTAACCATTGTTGCATATAACTGTTGGCGGCATGAATTTTCAGGGTCTGCGGATCAATGAGATAGATTGCTTCTGGTGCATTTTCGAAAATCGTCATGAAACGTCTCTCGGAAGCGACAAATCGCATGGCCGATTCTTTGGTCATGTAGATGAGAACAAAGTAGGAGATGAGCAATAATGTCAAAAAGAGGACGATGAGAATAGTACCGAGACGCTGTTTTTTGATACTTTCCTGCCAGTTCTCTACGTCCATGTCGATGCCTAAAGTGGCAATAACTTGGCCTGTGTTGTCTTGGATGGGCGCCGTACTGTAAAACCATTCTCCAAATTGATCATTTATAGGTCCATCGAAAAATGGTTGACCATCTTCAAATATGGCTTTTTGGGCATAGGAAGCTTCTTCATATATATCGCCAGGTGCAGAGTAATCTTCTGAATCTCTTGGTTCGGCATCGACAAGAAAGACTAAGCTGTCGCCTACGAGTCTCATTAAGTAGATAAAGCGAATGTCTTCATTGACAAAAATAATATTTTGTAGCTTCTTTTCTAGTTGTAGGAATTCATCATTCTCGTAATCTGCTGTAGTTGCTGTTAGTGTATTGAACTTGTTGTAGTCTATTGTTGCGGCGATAGTTGTAGCTCTGTTCATCAAGTCTATTTTGAGATTTTCTTCTTCTTCTCTACCTGTCATGTCAGTCCAAAGCCAGCCTATGGTAAGGACGAAAGTGACAGTTAAAACAGCAAGCAGGAAATACTTTTTATGATCTTCTTTCCCTCCATCGGCGTTAGCCGTAAAGAAAAGGTGACGGCTAATCCAGATGGAAAGGCTAAAGAGTACTGTTATAATTGTGCGAAAAACTTCAATTGGCCAATGGTAGTGCTGATTCGATTCGTTGCAGGAAAAGGAGATAGTTAAAGACATCAATATAAGCAAGAAGGTAGCTAGCTTCAGGTACTTATTCGTTCTTTCTTGCTCTTTATGTTCTAGTGGTTGCTCTGTTACTTTATAAATTGTCCAAGCCGCTCCTAAGCCTGCCATTAGTCCTAGGAGAAAGCGAAGAGCTTCTAGATAAATTGACGTAGCGTTAGTAAGGCCAATCAAGAAGACCATTAAAATCAGTAGATGTATCCAGGGAGCTATTCTTTTTATTATGTTTTCATTGTTTTTGATTCCTCTGCGCGCAAACTCATATAAAAAGGCGATAGAGAGGAGTACTAGAAAAAGTTCTATATGTAAAAGTATATCTAAGTTAATGTATCCTGTAGAGCGCAGAAAAAGGTCTAACCAGTTATTGATGCCATAAGTTATGCCAAAAAAAAGTAGCCAGCACCATTCCAAATTGCGATAGCGTATCTTAGTAAGTAAGTAGGCTGTTACAGCTAGAATAATAAAGGCGAGGCCACTTAAAAAGTGCAAATAATCTAGTTGTCGGGATAAAAACTCTATTAAAGTAGTCATGGTAAAGGGCACACCTTTCTCCCTGAACCTTTTGAGTGATTATATGAAAGTCTTAGTGTTTTACATAGTTAGGCTAGTTTAATTATCTTCTGAAGTAACGGCAAGTGTCAAGCGAAGGAAAATAAAAAAAGCTGGATGTTAAACCAGCTTTTTCGTTATTTATTATGCTTTTTTAGATGTGGCTGTCCATTAGTTTAGCTAAGTCGGCTTTTGACTTAAAGCCTACGGCTTTGTCTACTACCTGGCCGTTTTTGATAACTAGCAAAGTAGGTATGGACATAATTCCATATTCTGAAGCTATCTGACGGTTCTCGTCAACGTTCAATTTGCCAATGATTGCCTGACCATCGTATTCGTTAGCCAATTCGTCAATAACAGGTGCAATCATTTTGCAAGGCCCACACCAGGCCGCCCAGAAGTCAACTAGTACAGGCTTATCTGCTTCTAATACAGCAGACTTAAAGTTTGCATCTGTCAGGGTTACCACTTTCTCACTTGCCATTAAATCCATCTCCTTGTAAATAATCTGCTTACTACCTAGTAGTCTACTTAGTAAACTTGGCCAGCACATCTACTAATTCTTCTACAGCTTTTTCTTGTTCCTCTGTTAGGGGAACTTCTGACAAACATTTGCGTGTATGATTCATGATAATTAATGTACCGACGCGATTAATAGCCGCTCTAGCCGCGGCGACCTGAACGAGCAGGTCTAGGCATCCTTTATCTTCGTTAAGCATTTTCTGAATGCCTTTAACCTGACCTTCAACTTTTTTTAGTCGTCGGATTAAAGCTTCTTTGGAATGTGTGCAGTCCATGTCAGGCCCCCCGTTCCAATACCCTTACGGGGTATCTGTTTTTATTATATTGGTCTTTTTGCCAGTTGTCAACAAGTCTCTAACAACGACAGAGGCCATCATAAGTCCTGCAACGGGAGGTACAAAAGCTATGCTACCAGGAATTTGCCTCTTGCTAAGACAAGTAGCTCCAAAAGGCTCTTCTGGATTAGGACATACACATTGGCTTTTGCAAGCATTTTCACCTTGTGGCTTTAGTGGTTTTTCTGTAGAATATACCACTTTTAGGTCTTTAATACCTCGTCGACGCAGTTCTTTTCTGATGACTTTGGCTAGTGGATCGATTGATGTTTTGTAAATATCCGTCACTTTCAGTTGTGTTGGGTCAAGCTTGTTGCCTGCACCGAGAGCTGAAATGACAGGTATGTGAAGAGCTTTGGCTAGTTCTATGATTTGTAATTTGCCTTTTACAGTGTCTATAGCGTCAACGACATAGTCGAGCTTTTCTGTAATGATTTCTTCTCCTGTTTCGACGCCGTAGAAGCGCCGAAAGAGGGTAAGTTTGAGCTTGGGGTTAATGTCTTGTAAACGTTCTGCCATTACTTCAATTTTGGGTCGTCCTACAGTAGAGTGTAGTGCATGAAGTTGACGGTTAATGTTAGTAAGGCAGATGTCGTCATGGTCTATAAGAACTAGGTGTCCTACGCCACTTCTAGCGAGGGCTTCAGCTGTGTAAGAGCCCACACCGCCAAGGCCAAAGACGGCAACGGTGGCTTGATTTAAGGTGGCTAGTCCTTCCGGTCCGATTAAGAGTTCACTTCTAGAAAAAAGATGTTGCTTCATTGTTTAGTTTGTTTTCCCTACCTTTTTGGGAGGCATGTCTATTTTGATATGCAGTTCTTTTAGCTGTTTGGTAGTAACACTAGAAGGTCCGTCGACCATGATGTCTGATGCTGATTGGGTTTTGGGGAAGGCGATGACGTCACGAATTGTTTCGCGTCCTGTCATAAGCATGATCATGCGGTCAAGGCCGAAAGCAATTCCGCCGTGTGGTGGTGTGCCGTATTCAAATGCTTCTAGCAAGAAGCCGAATTTTTCTTTGCTTTCTTCTTCTGTAAGGCCAAGTAGGGCAAACATTTTTTCTTGAATATCTCTCTGGTAGATACGGAGAGAACCGCCGCCGATCTCTACGCCATTAAGTACTAGGTCATAAGCTTTGGCGCGCACTTTGGAGGGATCTGCATCTAAAAGATCTTTGTCTTCGTCTTTCGGTGCTGTAAAGGGATGGTGAATGGCGATGTAACGATTTTCCTCTTCGTCGTATTCTAGAAGGGGGAAGTCGACGACCCAAGCAAATTGTAGTTCTTCACTATCAATTAGATTGAGGCGCTCTGCTAGTTCTAAGCGTAAGTTGCCTAGAGCGGCGGCAACGACGGAAGGCTTGTCGGCTACGAAAAGCAGGAGATCGCCTTTTTCTGCTTTCATTTCCGAGAGCAGAGCTGTCCATTGTTCTTCTGTGAAGAATTTGGAAATCGGTGATTTGGGGCCTTCTTCGGTCATCTGAATGTAGGCAAGACCTTTTGCACCATAAATGGCCGCTGTTTTGGTTAGTTCGTCAATTTCTTTACGGGAGAAATGGGCGCAACCTTTGGCATTAATGCCTTTTACTTGACCGCCACCTTTTACTACAGCGGCAAAGACTTTGAATTCTACGTCTTTTACTTTTTCTGTGACATTGATCAGTTCCAGTCCAAAGCGTAGATCTGGCTTGTCTGAACCGTAGCGCTCCATTGCTTCGCTGTAAGGAATTCTACGGAAAGGTGTTGTTATCTCACGGCCTGTAGCTTCGAGGAAGATAGAAGCTACCATTTTTTCCATTAGTGTAAGTATTTGATCCATGTCCATGAAAGACATTTCAATATCGAGCTGGGTAAATTCTGGTTGTCGGTCGGCTCTTAAGTCTTCATCACGGAAGCAACGAACGATCTGGAAGTAACGCTCCATGCCAGCTACCATGAGAATTTGCTTGTATAGCTGTGGTGATTGCGGTAAGGCAAAAAATTCGCCAGGATGGACGCGACTTGGTACGAGGTAATCACGAGCACCTTCGGGTGTTGAACGAGTGAGCATGGGTGTTTCGATTTCTAAGAAGCCTGCTTGGTCAAGGAAGTCACGCATAGCTTTTGTTGTCTTATGGCGCACCATGATGTTCTTTTGCATTTCTGGGCGTCTTAGGTCTAGGTAACGGTATTTGAGGCGAACTAGTTCGTCTACGTCCACATTGTCTTCAATGTAAAAGGGTGGTGTTTTGGCGCTATTGAGGATCTCTAGTTGTCTAGCATATACTTCTATTTCACCGGTAGGTAGGTTTTCGTTAATTGTACCTTCTGGACGTGCTTTTACTTCGCCTGTCAGTGCCAGTACGTATTCGTTGCGGACGCTTTCAGCAAGGTTGAATGCTTCTTGTCCTACTTCAGGGCTGAAGACAACTTGTGCGAGACCGGAACGGTCACGGAGGTCAATAAAAATCAGGCCACCATGGTCTCTTCTGCGCTGTACCCAGCCCATAAGAGTGATTTGCTGGCCTTCATGGCTTTTGCGAATTTCGCCGCAGTTATGAGTTCGGTTAAGGTTTAGCGTCTTCATGGATTCTTAAGTCCTTCCTTCTATTTCTAGAGTTAGTTCTAGAGTTGTTTCTAGCCTTTTTCCCTATCTCTGTCCTCCTGAATAAGTGCATAGAGCCGTTCAGGAGCTTCGTAGAGAGGAATGTTCTCTTGCGTGCCCTTATTCATTGCGCGCAGGGTTACTTCACCTTTTTCCAATTCTCCTTCGCCTACAATAAGTACGTAGGGCGCTTGAAAACGGTTAGAGGCTGTTTTGAGTTGCGCTTTGAGGGAGCGGTCTTGGTAGTCCATTTCTACGAAAAGACCTTGGCGACGTAGGGTTTGCATAAGGCCGAAGGCTACTGTTTTAGTGCCTTCGCCGATTGAGGCGATGAAGATGTGTCTTTTTTCTGCTTTTTCTGTTTCTAGGAGGCCTTGTTCTTCCATGGTAAGCAGAAGTCTTTCGAGACCGAGGCCAAAACCCATGCCAGGTACAGGTGGCCCTCCTAGCTTTTCCACGAGGTGGTCGTATCGTCCACCGCCACCGATGGAGGATTGAGCGCCAATGTCTTTGGAGATGATTTCGAAAGCTGTTCGGGTGTAATAGTCTAAGCCGCGTACTAGCCGTTCGTCAAGGGTAAATTCTACGCCGGCGGCGTCTAGGAGCTCTTTTACTTCTGTAAAGTGGTTGTTACAGTCATCACAGAGGTAACCTACGGTGGTAGGTGCATCATGGGAGAGTTTCTGACATTTTTCTTCTTTACAGTCTAAGATACGCATGGGATTTTTGTCGAAGCGACTTTTGCAGTCCTGGCACATTTCTTCTTTTTGTGGTTCGAGGAATTGCTGGAGTGCTTCTCTGTGGCCAGGGCGACATTGAGGACAACCGATGGAGTTAAGGAGTAGTTCAATGTCTTTTAAGCCTAGTCTTCTGTAGAAGTCCATGGCCATAGCGATAACTTCAGCATCTACTTGGGCTGTTGTAGCTCCGAAGACTTCAATGCCGAATTGGTGAAACTGCCGTAGCCGTCCCTTTTGAGGACGGCCAAATCGAAACATCGGTCCTTGGTAGTAGACTTTAACTGGTTGAGGACCGGCATATAGCTTATGTTCAAGTAAGGCTCGTACTGTAGGGGCTGTTCCTTCTGGTCGCAGGGTTAGTTCACGGCCGCCTCGATCGGTAAAGTCGTAGGTTTCTTTTTGAACGATGTCAGTGCTGTCTCCTACACCACGATGAAAGACTTCGCTATGTTCAAAGATAGGTGTGCGAATCTCTTCGTAGCCATATTCTTGACATAGTTGAGCGATGACTTGTTCTATTAGATGCCAGTGACGTGTCTGCGATGGGAGGATGTCTTTCGTTCCTCTTGGAGCGCTGGTGAGCATTGCTACTTTCCCTCCGCTTTTTTAATCTTGCGTTCGATAATTTCTTCTATACGCTCCACGTAGTTCTGGGGATCTTTGGGGTTGTGCCAGTTATCAAGGACAAGGCCTGTTGGTGCTTTTATGATTTTGGTGGCCGAGCCAACTCCGAGACCCCAGATGGTTTGTCTTTCTTCCATGACTTGAATGTTATATATACATTCCTTGCCGGAGATAGCATAGCCGATGTTTTCTAAGTTGGCAAGAATTCTTTTTTGTCTGTAGAGGTAGTAAGGCTTTAGGCCTTTGGTGGTTGCTTTTTCTTGGGCCACAGTGAGCATTGAAGTTACTTCTTCTACAGGCGGTAAGTTCCATTGCTCTTTCTCTGCTGTCAATCGAGAAGCTCTTTTCACTGCCATGGTATGAATGGTTAAGTTTTCTGGCTTGAGCCAACTGATGCGGTTCATGGTTCTCTCTACGGAAGCTACAGTTTCTCCAGGGAGTCCTAGAATAATATCCATGTTAATGCTAGGGATACCTATATCTCGGGCTAATTCGACCATGTTGACGACGTCAGCGGCGCAGTGGCATCGCCCAATGCGTTGAAGGGTGTCGTTGTTCATGGTCTGTGGGTTGATGCTTAAGCGGTTTACGTTGTAGTGGCGCATAATCTTCATTTTCTCTCGGTCTAGGGTATCTGGTCTCCCGCCTTCTACGGTGAACTCTACTGTGGCTGGAGAGATAAGGTTTTCTTCTACCACCTGGAGTAGCGACGCTAGTTGTGTGGCCGATAAGGTTGTTGGTGTGCCGCCGCCAATGTAGATGGACTGCACTTCTTGGCCTGTTCTTTTCATGATCTGGCCTAGTGCTTCGATCTCTTGTTGAAGTGCTGTCATGACAGGTACAATCCAAGAGCCATAGCGCTTTAAGTCATAGCTAGGAAAGGAACAATAAAGACAACGAGTAGGGCAAAAAGGTATGCCAATGTAGACGCCAACTTTATTATAGTCTTCCTCTGTCTGTAAGAAGAAAGGTCGTTGTCTCAAAGCTACTTCAATGAGCAATTGTGATTTTTCTTTGCTTACTGCATAGTCGCTCATGAGCTCGTCATAGATGGCTTTGATGCTTTGTCCATTGTCAAGACTGCGGTGAACGATTTTGGTGGGCCGTACACCTGTTAGTGTGCCCCAAGGATTAGCCGGTCTTCCTGTATAGGCTTCTAGGCTTCTCAGAAGGGCTAACTTAGTCAGACGACGGATAATATTTTCTTCACTTTGGTTGTTATTGCTGTTGTCTGTAGTCGGCAAGGCTTCTTGTGGCTTTTTGGGTAGAGATGCCTGCCCTTGACCGAGTCCTTCGCGGTCTGCTCTTGAAAAACGACAGGTAACAGTTATTTGAGATTCTGTTTTTTGATAGTTGATCTCAATATATGCTTGCTCTTCTTCCTTTTTCGAGGACACTTTGCTTTGCATTTGCTTAGATGTAGCTGTTGGTTCTAGCTGTGAAGGTTCTTCTATTTTGATTTGTCCTTCTGGGAAGAACAGCCATAGGATCTCTTGCAAGGTGATCCCGTAACGGCTCGGCACCCCCCGCAAGTGCACTTCCATTTTTTATCCTCCTATAAGAAAAGGATTGCTAGTGCGCTCTTTTTCGATCGTTGATTTGGGTCCGTGACCTGGATAGACAATAGTTTCATCAGGCAAGGTAAGCAACTTTTCTCGAATCGATTGGATTAGAGTGCTGTGAGAGCCATTAGGAAAGTCTGTTCGGCCAACTGATCCTGCAAATAAGGTATCACCTGAAAAAACTACATCAGGTCCTTTCAGGCACATGCCTCCAAGGGTGTGTCCTGGTGTGTGTAAAACTTCTAAGGTTACGTTACCTATTTTTATCTCGTCACCATCTTGAACTACTCTTGCGGCGGCAGGGCTGACGATAGGATGAGTAAAGAATTTGGAAAGGTTTTGGTTTGCTGAAGTGAGCATGGGGGCTTCTTCAATGTGACAGATAATTGGGGCATTGGTAGCTTTTTGTACACCTGCGTTAGCTCCAATATGGTCACCATGGCCGTGTGTATTGATGATGGCTACGATGGTGACTTGCTCTTGATTTACTAAGTCCATGATTCTATCGGCTTCATCGCCTGGGTCAATGAGTGCACCTTGTCTAGTTTCTGGACAGATGACGAGGTAGCAGTTAGCACCGAGCATGCCTGTTTCTAAGCTACGTATGAGCAATATTTTCTCCTCCTATTTCTAAAAGTCTTTTTGAATGCCATTCTAGCTTGATAGCTGTCCTTTTTTTTCTGGTTTGCCATCAGCGTTTGGGGTAATTCGTCTGACTTCTAGGACGTCTTTGATTTTACTTATTTTTTCAAAGATAAAGTTGAGATGTCCGAGGTCACGAATTTCTACAACCATATTGATGAGAGCCATTTTGTTTTTCGTTGCTCTGGAGTAGATTGAGTTGATTGTTGTTTTGGAGTCAGCTACAGCGACCATAACGTCTGTGGTGAGACGCTCTCTATCAAAAGCAGAAACTTCAATCTCCACTTGATAAGTGGCTGGCGATTGTTTATCCCAAGTTACTTCTACCATCCGCTCTTTGTCTTCTGGTGGCATGTTAGCTAAGTTAACACAGTCTACGCGATGAATAGAAACACCTCGTCCCTTGGTGATGTAACCTACTATGTCATCGCCAGGTAGAGGGTTACAACAGCGAGAAAAACGAATGAGTACGTTGTCGACTCCACGCATGCGCACCCCTTGAGAAGGTTTGCCAAAGCCTGAGAACGGCTTTATTTCTGGTGGTGGTCCTGCTTCTTCTTCATATTTTTTCTCTTTTTTCAGTTCTTCTTTGATGCGAAGTATGACTTGATTGACTGTAAGGGCGCCGTCACCGATAGCAAAGCAAAGGTCTTCACCATTTTGGAGGTTAAATCGTTTGCTAATATCGTTGAGTCGTTCTGCTTTCAGCGCATCTGCCGTATCGATGTTAGATTTTTTGAGCTCTCTTTCTAATGCTTCTTTGCCTTTTTCTATAAATTCTTCTCTTTTTTCTTTTTTGAACCATTGACGAATGCGGTTGCGTGCTGTTGCTGTTTTGACTATATTAAGCCAGTCTCTAGATGGCCCTGCTGTTGTTTTGGTTAAGATATCAACGATTTCACCAGTCGATAGTCTGTAGTCTAAAGGGACAATACGTCCGTTTACTTTACAGCCCATACAGCGGTGACCTACATTGGAGTGAATGCGATAGGCAAAGTCTAGGGGTGTTGAGCCGGCTGGCAGTTCAACGACATCGCCTTTTGGGGTAAAGACAAAGACGGCATCAGAGAAAAATTCGATTTTGAGAGATTCCATAAAATTATGGGCATCGCCTTGATCAGATTGCCACTCCAAAAGCTGTCGAAGCCAAGCTAATTTTTCTTCAAAGTTCTTACCTTGGTTTTTGCTTTTTTCTTTGTACTTCCAGTGGGCGGCAATGCCGTAATCGGCTGTTCTGTGCATGTCCCAGGTTCGAATCTGTACTTCAAAAGGTTCGCCTACTGGTCCTAGTAATGTTGTATGAAGGGACTGATACATGTTCGTTTTCGGTGTGGCAATGTAGTCTTTGAAGCGCAGGGGGATTGGCTTCCAGATGGTATGGATGATTCCTAATGCTCCATAGCAGTCTTTCAGATTATCTACGATGACGCGCACAGCAATAAGGTCGTAGATTTCTGACAGATCTTTTTTCTGGTTGACCATTTTTTTGTAGATAGAGTAAAAGTGTTTGGGACGGCCGGAAATATCAGCTTTAATACCTACTGCTTCTAACTTTTCTCGCAAGATGTCGATTATTTCGTTAATCCGTTTCTCACGCTCTTGTCTTTTTACAGCAATGCGCTGAACAAGGTCGTAGTATGTTTCCGGTTCTAGATAGCGAAGTGATAAGTCTTCCAGTTCCCACTTCATTCGAGAGATACCAAGGCGATTGGCCAGAGGAGCAAAGAGCTCTATTGTTTCGATGGCAATCTCGCGCTGTTTTTCTGGTCTTTGGTGTCGAAGCGTTCTCATGTTGTGTAGTCGGTCGGCCAGCTTGATTAAGATTACTCTAATGTCTTTGGCCATGGCCAGGAACATTTTACGTAGGCTTTCTACTTGCTGTTCCTGCTTAGAGCGAAATTCTAGACGACTTAATTTGGTAACGCCGTCAACGAGCAAAGCCACTTCTGCTCCGAAGTCTGCTTCTAATTGTTCTAAGGTGATAGGTGTATCTTCTACTACATCATGAAGTAAGCCAGCGGCAATAGTAGGAACGTCTAGCTCGAGGTCGGCTAAAATATATGCCACAGCCATGGGATGAAAGATGTATGGCTCCCCGGATTTACGAAACTGCCCCGTATGGGCATCATCGGCGTATCGATAAGCTCTTTGGACAAAGTCCAAATCAGCTTGGTTATTAGTATAACTCTTTATACGTTCTACAAGTTGTTCCAGGGTTACCTGCATCTTCACACCTCCCATCGCAAGCGTTATAGCTTCTTGCGATGCTTTTTTTTGAAAAAAACCTTTCACCTTTTCTATTTTATGGGCTGGAAATCCTGCAGTATTAGTAAAAAAAGAGCTTTTTGATCTATATAAAAGCTATTGAACAGATCTATTCCATTACCCATTGTTCCATCTTTTGCTAGTCTGTATACGATTCAATCACTCTTACTTGCCTATAGCAAGGTGTATCTAGACCTGGGCAGGCATTTTCCGGAGAGAGGACTTGGCGACCTCAGCCGTCGCCAACTTGTTGGCGGTAACGGCGTGGGAACAGTCCGTTCGGAGGACAATGACTGCACAGGTCCAGGTAATTAGTCTTGATAACTTTAGACTCATAGGAAAAGCACTCCGACATATAAGTCAGAGTGCTTAAAAATATGCTCATTAAGCGGCTTCTGTGTTAGTTCTTCTTTTTCTACGTTGGGCTCTTTCCCAATTCTTCAGATCAAGCCAAATGGGGCTAGCGTGGAAGATAGAGGAGTAAACACCAACGGTGACACCGATTAGGATAGCCAATGCTAGATCCTTGGTCGTTTCGCCACCCCAGAAAAGCAAGGCTACAAGAACAAAGATAACTGTTAGGGCTGTGTTGATAGAGCGTGTCATGGTATCCCATAGGGAACGGTTGACCATTTCTTCGAGGTCGTCTTTCTTCTTAATCTTACCGTAGTTTTCTCGAACGCGGTCAAAAATGATGATCGTATCGTTGATTGAGTAACCGATAACAGTCAATATTGCGGCTACAAAAGCTGTAGTTATTTCTATCTGGAAGAGGGAAAAGATTCCGACGACGATTAAGACATCATGAAGAAGTGCTGATATGGCCGCAACAGCGAATTTGAACTCAAAGCGTACTGTGATATAGCCCACCATGAACACGGCGGCCGCAGCTAGTGCTAAGAGTGCGCTGATCGCCAATTCTTTACCGATAACGGGACCGACAAGTTCATCACGCTGTACTTCTAAAGGTGCAATTTGGCTTTTTAGAGAGTTAAGAACTTCTGTTCTTTCGTCATGTTCTAGTACTTTCGTGCGAATGATGAAGTCATTGTCGTTAGAGGCCTGAATGGTGGCAGTAGCTAAGTCATGCTGGCCTAATACAGTTCTGACTTCTTCTACTGTAGTCGCTTGTTCAAACTTTACTTGCATCATAGAACCGCCAGTAAAGTCGATGCCAAAGTTCAATCCTTGCAATAGTAAAGAAAGTATGGCAGGTATAATTAAAAGCGCTGAGAAACCGTACCAGGTCTTTCTTTTGGCCATTAAGTTGATTTGTCTTAGGCTATCTAACTGTTTGTCTCCTTCTTTGGCTCCGTAGTATTTATGGTTTTTGAACATGCCACTACCTGCTGTAGAGCGAAGCATCCATCGTGTAAAGGTGATGGCCGTAAACATACTCGCTAGAATACCTAGTCCTAGTGTGATGGCAAAGCCACGAATTAAACCTGTCGTTAAGAAGTAGAGGATGACCATAATGATTAGAGTTGTTACGTTGGCATCCAATATAGCTCGGAAAGCACGATTAAAGCCACCTTCAATAGCGGCTCGCAATGACTTGCCTTCCCTAATTTCTTCTTTGATTCGTTCATAGATAATGATATTAGCATCGACTGCCATACCAACGGAGAGCAAGAGACCAAAGATACCCGGTAGCGTTAAGGTAGCATTAAGCAAGGCTAAAATGCCCATAACAATAACAGCGTAAAGTGCTAAAGAAACGGTGGCAATGAAGCCAGGGACTCGATAGTAAAGGATCATAAAGGCAATAACAAGACCTAGTCCGATTAAGGCCGCTGACTGGCTCTTACTAAGACTATCAGCACCTAAAGAAGGTCCTACAGTCCGCTTTTCAATCATATCTAACTTAACGGGCAAAGCACCGGAGTTAAGCAATAAAGCGATACGACGAGCTTCTTCTAAGTTTTCATAGCCTGTGATTTGTGCTTCTCCGTTGACAATAACGCTTCGCACAACAGGGTTTTGTAAAAGTTCGTCATCGAGATAGATTCCGATAGTACGATTAAGGTTAGCTCTCGTTGCATCAGCAAATTTGCTTGTACCTTCAGTATTAAAGCTAAGCGTTACAATTGCTTCTGTTCCACCAGGCACAATTTGTTCACGAGCTTGTCGTAAATCTTGACCTTCCACAACGACTTGTCCATCTTCGGTGCGGAAAGTTAGCATAGCTGTCTTACCAATTAGTTCAATAGCTCGATCGGGATCATCAATGCCGGCCAATTCAATAATTAGACGATCAGCGCCCTGAATCTGAATTAGTGGTTCTTCCACACCCAGGCCATTGATCCGTTGTTCCATGATAGCTTTGACCTGCTCCATCTCCCGCTGGGTGACTCCTTCTTCAGGCCCTTCAACTGCCTGTAAGACAACATGCAGTCCGCCCTGCAAGTCCAACCCTAGCTTGGTCCCTTGTAGGATGGGGTTGTAACTGAGCGTGACAGCAACGGTCACCAGAAGAAGCAAGGCTATCATTTGCAGTGTGCTGCGTGTTTTCATTGTCGATAGCTGCCTCCTTGCCATATTCATTCTTGCATCATGCAATTGTATCACATTTACAGGTAATTAGAACACCCTGAATTATACTCTTTATGAAGAAAGCTTGTCAAACGAAAGTAGAGGGACTGTAGGGATTACTTTACAGAACTTGTGCACCGTTAATCATCAGATGAAATTCAGCACCTAAGTAATTAGCAGCACGACGACAAAGGACCATGCGAGGTAAGAAGATCTCAAAGTAGTCCATCATGGGGCTGATATTAGAGTCAATTTCTAAGACAAGAGTAACTGTGTTTTCTCCTAATTCTATAGAAGAATTGCGAACTGCATAGTTGACCCGATCATGTATATCAAAAGTAGCTTTATCTTTGTCTCCTACTCTTTTGTAATGCACATCACCTTTATCTGCAAGGACCAGTGCGGCGCCAGGTGCGTTGACGATATGACCGACTGATTCATCATGATTACCAATAGCTGCCATGATGGTAGCTATATCTTCATAATCGGCTCCCATTTCTTTTAGAATGAGGCGCGATAACAAAGCTCCGATCTGACCATGACCTTCACGGCTAACACTGTTTCCTATATCGTGCATATAACCTGCAATACGGGCTAACTCTATATCCTTTTGCTCATAACCTAGATGTTTTAAGATGGCTCCGGCATTTTTGGCAACGAGGGCGGCATGACGAAGACCATGTTCCGTAAAACCCATTGCACTAAGATGTTTGTTACTTGCTTCGATATAGGCTCTTACTTCGGGGTTGTCTCTAATTTTTTCAAAAGTAATTGCTTTGGGCATTTCTATTATTCCTTTCAAATATGAGTCAGCTCGCTGTCTCTGTAGTTTTTCAAAAAAAAGCCGCTGAGAATTATCTTCCCAGCGGCAATGGATAATAATCGGGAAAATCTAACTCCATTTGTCGATTTTCCTTCATATATTGTACAATCAGTGAGTCTAGTTCACAAGATTTGCGATAAACCAATCCTGTTGTTAAGGAATCCGTTCCTTTTCTTCGAGCTAAACGTTCTAATTCTTTGCGCTTTCGCTGAATTCTTCTTAGCAAAACTTGACAATCCATGCTCACATATCCCTCCTGAGACAATTTTCTCCGTCTTGCAACCATTTTCTGACAAAGAAAGTGGAAATCTTATAAGCAAAAAGTTCTTATTTTACTCTTTCGACTTATATTTCCAATTTCCTGCTGTAAATTGCAACTTTTTTGTATTTTTTTGTTATCTCAGGAGGTTTGTTAGAAGCTTTTGTTTCTTTTAGTTAGATTGTACTACAATTTAGTCTGCTTTTTTGACTATAGCTGTTTTGGTGAATTCTACGTTAATTCCTTCGGAAACTTCAACCATAACAGTCTCTTCGCCGACAAAAGTAAGAGTGCCGTGGAGACCACCAGCTGTTACTACTTTGTCACTTACTTTAAGACTTGATACCAATTCTTTATGAGCTTTTTGAGCTTTCATTTGTGGTCTTATGGCGACGAAATAGAAAAGCGCAAACAACGCCACCATATATACGAGAAACCAACCTTGTTCCATTAAAAAAACCTCCTTTTCTTCGTCGGGACATGATCATACTTTATTCGAATATTAATTAACCATTTCCTGCCCGTATTTGTCAAGAAAATCTCGCTTGAATTGCACGAAACGGTCTTCTAAAATAGCTTCTCTTGCTTTTTTCATCATTTTGAGCAGAATGTGTAAGTTGTGAATAGTAAGTAGTCGGTAGACAAGTATTTCTTCGGCTTTGTAAAGATGACGTAGATAAGCTCGACTGTAATTATTACAAGTGTAGCAATCACATTCTGGATCAAGGCGCTCAAAATCCCTTGCATATTGGGCATTGCGTATGACAACTTTGCCATGAGTAGTAAAAGCTAAGCCGTTGCGAGCTACCCGTGTAGGTAGTACGCAATCAAACATATCGATACCACGAGCAACGCCTTCTAAAAGTGCATCGGGACTGCCAATACCCATTAGATAACGAGCTTTTTCTCGCGGTAGTTCCGGAACTGTTGCTTCGAGCATTTCATACATTAGCGGCTTCGGTTCACCTACGCTGAGACCTCCGATGGCGTAGCCTGGAAAGTCTAGTTCAACGAGTCTTGCGGCACTTTCACGGCGTAAATCAGCGTACATACCACCTTGTGTGATACCAAAGAGCGCCTGGTCTTCTCGATTATGAGCTTTTTGACAACGTTTAGCCCAGCGTGTCGTCATTTCTAGTGATTTCTTAGCGTAGTCGTAATCACAAGGGTAAGGTGGACATTCATCAAAAGCCATGATGATGTCTGCTCCGAGATCCATTTGTATCTGAATAGATTTCTCGGGTGTGAAAAAGTGTTTCGAGCCATCGATATGGCTTTTGAATTCTACGCCATCTTCTGTAATTTTTCGTAATGGTCCTAAGCTAAAGACTTGATAGCCACCGGAGTCCGTTAAGATTCCGTGAGGCCAGTTCATAAAGCGGTGTAAGCCACCTGCTTCTCGCACAAGATCCGAACCTGGTCGGAGGTAGAGGTGATAGGTGTTCGATAGAATAATTCCAGCACCTAAGTCTCTTACTTCTTCTGGTGTCATCGTTTTGACGGTTGCTTGTGTACCCACAGGCATGAAAATAGGTGTCTCGAAAGAGCCGTGGGGCGTATGTAATCGTCCCACACGAGCTTTTGTTTGTGAACATTCTTTGATTAGTTCGTAGCGGACAGCCAATGGAATCCTCCTTATAAGATCATCATGGCGTCACCAAAGCTGAAGAAACGGTACTTTTTCTCTAAGGCTTCTTCATAGGCCGCTATGATGGTATCACGATCGGTAAAAGCAGAAACAAGCATGAGCAGTGTAGAGCGTGGTAAGTGGAAGTTGGTGATCAAGCCGTCAATGACTTTGAATTGATACCCTGGATAGATAAAGATGTTTGTCCATCCTGAGGTGGCTTTGATCTCTCCTTCAAAAGTAGCTACTGATTCTAAGGTACGTACAACCGTAGTACCTACAGCAATAACTCGCCTGCCTTCTTGGCGGGCTTTCTTAATAGCTTGGACAGCTTGTTCGTCGATTTGATAAAACTCGGCATGCATCTGGTGGTCTTCTATTTCTTCTACTTGCACTGGCCTAAAAGTGCCTAGACCAACGTGAAGTAATACGGTAGCAATTTCTACGCCTTTTTCTTGTAGCTTCTCTAGTAGTTGCGGTGTAAAGTGAAGCCCTGCTGTAGGCGCGGCCGCTGAACCTTTTTCCTGGCTATAGACGGTTTGATAGCGTTCTGCTTCTTCTTTTTGTAAAGGCCGCTCGATATAAGGAGGTAAAGGCATCTGACCAAGTTCATCAAGTATTTCTTCAAAATTTCCTTGGTAGTAAAAGCGTACAAGCCTTCCACCGAAGGCAGTGCTGTCTAGAATCTCTGCTTTCAGTTGCTCTCCAAATTCCACAGTTGTCCCTGGCTTAAGTCTTCGTCCTGGTCGCACAAGTACTTCCCATTGGTCATTACCTTTAGGTGTAAGTAAGACCATTTCTACGGCTGTTTCTGTACCGCTTTTAGTTCCGTAGAGCCGTGCTGGAATAACTCGTGTACGATTTAGCACTAAGAGGTCACCAGGTTGTAGGTAGTCGCCTAGTTCTCTAAAAATGCGATGTTCCCTCTTGTTGTTCTGGCGATCTATTACCATTAATTTGGAAGCATCTCTTGGTTCTATCGGTTCTTGCGCAATTGCTTCATGTGGTAGTTCATAATCGAAACTGTCAACCTTCATCGAGTTCCCCAATCTCCTACAATTTGAAGTCGGCTATCTTGACGGCCGCCACTGTAATAATGTTTTACAATCTCTTGATATGTTTTTCCTTTTTGTGACATGCCCATAGCTCCCCACTGACTCATGCCTACTCCATGACCGAAACCAAAGCCTGTTAAGACAAAGCTCTGACTAGTTCCAACCGTATGCTGACTACCTGTCCCGGGGCTAGTTGATGTATTGCCAGCTTTGGTTAATCCTTCTCGACCTAGTACGTAAAGCTCTTGGTTAGCTGTGCCTTGGCGAATCATATTGTCTGCTCCAATGATGTAAAAAGCGGCATCTCTAATTGTATAGGTCTGTGTACTCTCACTTGCTGAAATAACATTGATGATGCTATTGCCCGTGGGATTTCCTGTTACTTGGTTAGGGGACTTAGCAGTATTGGAGGTATTGGCACTGTTAGATGTGTTAGAGGGGTTTGTTGATTCTAGGGTAAATAGTGTAGAAGGACTATCTACGACAGCTCTTACTTGTAGTCTTCCTACTGATACTTTTCCCTTTGTGCCAATCACTTCTAGATTAGTTACTCGACCTGTTGGGCTTGTCTCTACTATACGAAGGTCCGTAACTATTCCTGGGTCCCGTCCTGTAACAGCCCTAGTTCTATCTGCAATTTCCTGAGCTGTAATTGTTTTTCGCCAGCGGTAAGCGGCTGTTGTGGCTGTGCTAAATTCTTCAGCATAGCTATCTTCAGGTGTTGCTACACTTAATAAGTAAGGTCTACCTTCATTCCAAACATATTGAGAAGACTCTGTTTTGCCACCTGCATTAGAGTGGAACACTGCCTCAATAACTCGACCATCGTAGTTAATAACTTGTCCTTTTGTATCATCTACTACTTGTAAAATATTTGGTCTTTCACCTTCTAGACCTCGATAAACTTGACTACTAGTGTCAGCTCGGAGATCAAAAAGGGTGTTACTCTGTTGTCTAATTCTTAGGTGATAGAGAGCATAGCTTCTTGAAACAACAGCCTGTGCTCTTAATGCTTCTGTGGGAGCACTAAAGCCCATTTCTAAACCTACTACACCGTAGAGATAGGACTCTAAATCGAGTTCATTGATTATGATGAGCCCACTTTGTTCTTGCGATATTGGCGCATATATTCGCAAGTTTCCTCGGTATTTTTTACCGTTTATCTCCAATATATTCTCTTGCCTATCCATTCCATGCAGATAAATTGGACCTTGATATGTACGAGCTAGAGCTTGTCCGTCTTTTTCTATCCTGAGTGAGTGTCCGGCTAAGGTGATGCGCCACGAGCCTGAATCAGTGCTGTCATTAATAGTCAAACCTGTTTGCTCATCAATTAATTGGTATGTACCAGATGAGATTTTTATTTCTGCTGTTACAGGTTGACTGATGAGCACGCGAACTTTAGGGATATCTTCTGCTTCAGCAAGAGATAGTGGCATAATTATGAAGCAGAGACTCAGTAAGATGACTAGGCCATAGAGCCATTCTTTTCTCTGTGCCTTGCCCAATGCGTTTCATCCTTTCTGGTTGCCTTGCTTGCAATCTTCTTTTTTTTCGCCAAAAGGGTATTTTCGACATAAGGACTAGCTTTCCTGTTTTAACATCAAAAAAGGGAGTAAAAAACCTTCCAGCATCAGCTGGAAGGTACTGATTCATCTAACTTTTCAAGATTCCTGCTTGCATTTACATCTTCTGATTTGGTTAAGCCTTGTTCTTGATCTAGGCCCTCTTCTTCTTTTGCTGTTTTTGATTTACCTTCTGTTGCTGTTACTTCTGTTACTTCTTCATCGACAACTGTAACTTCTTCATTAGACCCATTTGCTTTTGCATCAGACACATCTACTTCATCATCAGTTACAGCTATTTCTTTATCAACTGCTCTTACTTCGTCTTCAGCTACAGTCGTCTCTTTATCAGCTATAGTTACTTTTTCTTTTGCAGGTTTTAAAGGTTCTGGGGAAGGCGCTTCTTCTGGAGAAGTTGATTGTTGTTCTTTGCTTTCTAAACCTTGCTCAAGAGCTTCTAAGATAAGTGCAAATTTCCCTATCGATAGTCCTAACTCTTGCGACCTAATCCGTTGCTCTTTGGAAGCATGGATGGTCTGAATCTTATCTGTTCGCAGATTATCCTCTGCTAACACTTGTTGTGCTGAATAGCGCAGTATTTCTTCTAATTGATTTTGCTCATCTTCTGTTTCTTCTTCTTCAGCGTAAACAGCGATAAGCAATTGATTATCTTTGCTCTCTGCTAGATAACCTTGGCGTAAAGCTTCTCTAGTGATTTCTTGAATTGCTTCTTCTACGGAAAGTCCTTCAAGCTCTCTATGAGCTACAATTTTCTCACCGTCAGCATTGAGAGCTTTTAGTTCAATGACTCGATTCTGTCTATCTAGCCCTAACTCAATAGAAGGATTGATGTCTACTGTTACATACTTGACAGGACGTAGCCTTTCTGTTTCCTGTAACTCTTCTTGGAGCAGAGCTACTTTTTCCAAAGAGCTGTCCTTGCCCTCTGTTCCAGGGAATAGATAGCTTTGTAGGCTTGAAAAGCTCAAGAGAAAGACAAAGAAAACTGCAACAGCAACACCGAGCCAGGGATAAGGGGAGGAACGAAAAGACTTTTTAGGTTTGAGACTTCTTGATAAAGGTTGCTGGACTTCTAAAGTGATTTCATCGCCAATTCTAGGAATTTTTTTGGGCAGAGGAATTTTCTTAAACTCACCATTGTCGGTGAGGATGACCACTTCTTTTTCAGATGTTTCTAATACAATGCCGCGTTGCTCCACCTGAGCAATTTCCTCCTTGTAACAAGGTTGGTCAGACCTTGTTAATGTATTCTTTGAGGTATTCTAGGTTTTCTAAGAAGACAATCGTGACAGCAATAATATACTTTCGCTGTCTTTCTAGGGTTTTGCGACTCATGTCTACTTCTTTTTCCAGTGCTTTTAAGGGTAGGGAGCCTTTTAGCTTGAGGTAGTCACTATACTCTTTCGTTTCTGAGATGAGTCGGGCAACTTCAATGGCCCGCCGACGGGCATCTTCATGCTTTGGTGATACTTCAACTAGTTCGGCAAAAGAAAGTCCATAGTCTCGAAGTAATTTGTCATACTGTACAATTTCAGCACGTCGGTCTGAAGATTCATTCTCGAGACGGAAAGTTTCCTGAGCTTGGTGTACTTCAAGGCGATTGCTTGCATCTTCCCCTGATTCATCACTGGGATCATCGAAAGTAGAGAGCGGTAGGACTTTTTGTGCTTTTGATTCTTTACGAAAAAAGTCAATGAGACGGCGACGAATAACGGTGTCGGCAAAGGAGAGGAAAGATACTCCTTTTTCTTCTCGAAAATTGTTGATAGCTTCGTTAAAAGCAATCAAACCAATGCTTGCTTCATCGTCACTTCCTAAGCGTACATAACGACCGCTAACATTAGAAGCAACTCGCAGGATAAAAGGAGTAAACTTCTTGATTAGTGCGTTTCTACATGTTTCGTCGCCCTCTTGGGCGCGAACAAGAAGGAATCCGGGCTCTTGGAACCGAGTCATGGCCATGTTGCTACGTGATATTTGTTCCAAAAACTTCACCTTCTACAATAAAATTGTTCGAGTCCAGGGTTATGCTTTGTAGGGGTAAATCCTACCTCCGCCCTATAAGATTCAGTAAAATCGTTAAAATCAGGCTTAACAGGAGTCCTGTTGCCAGCGGGAAGTAAAAAGTCATGTTGCCTTTCTGAAAGGATATATCGCCTGGAAGGCGACCAATGGAGATAAATTGGCTAAGAAACCAGAGCAACCCACCCACTGCGATGAGGGCCAGACCTATCATGATAATCCATTTACCTACAGAAGCACCGTCTAACAGGGCTTATCCCTCCTTCTTCGGTTTAGGCTTATAGTAACGATCTTTCTCGCTATAGATACAACCGCAGTATGACTGTCTGTATAACTCTAATTCTCGAGCCTCTTGTTGTGCTTTGCGAAAACCAGGTCGAAAGTCTATATATATAAAAGGAATTGATAAGGCCTTGCCTATCTCCTCCCCTATTGCTTTCAGTTGTTCATGGTTCTGGTAGGGGCTAACGAGCAAAGTCGTTGTAAAGCCTTCCATATCAAGCGCACGAGCTTTTTCTGCTGTTTTATAGAGACGAACTCTATAGCAATGGTTACAGCGCTGAGCTGGCTGGGGAGCTACTTGCTGAAGAAACTCTTCTAATTCATAGTCCTCTTCTTTGTGTAGTGATAAGTTATTTGTTGCTGTGTAACCCTCTAAGGTTTCCAGTCTTCGACGAAACTCTTTATAGGGATGAATATTAGGATTATAAAAGTAGGCAGTTACATCGTGACCTTGTTGCCGTAGCTCTTCAAGGGGATAAATTGTGCAGGGACCACAACAACTGTGGAGAAGTAACTTCATTCATCCTTCACTCCGTCTTACTTTTTCCTTCTGTATCAAAAGCTAAGCTAGGTTGAATGGTATCTGTCGTTGTCGCTGATTCGACATTAGCCCATAGTATTGATGGTACAGCCATTTTCATGTGATGACAAGCGGGAATGGTAACCATACGACCTCGTGGCGTGCGGTTGAGAAAGCCCTGTTGCATAAGATAAGGTTCAATGACGTCTTCTACTGTATCTACCGATTCACTGATGGAGGCCGCTATAGTTTCTACTCCTACAGGTCCACCGCTAAACTTTTCAATTAAAGCTGATAAATATCTGCGGTCTGTATGATCTAGACCTAATGGATCAACTTCTAATCGCGCTAGGGAGTCTTGAGCTACTTCTTCGGTGATAATACCATCGGAAAGGACCTGGGCATAATCTCTCACTCTTTTGAGTAGTCGATTGGCAATCCGCGGTGTACCTCTTGCACGTAAGGCTATAGCTTGAGCACCTTCTCTTTCAATAGTCACACCAAGTATGGCCGAAGCTCGCGTTATGATCAGTTCTAGTTCTTCCGGTCGATAGTATTCTAAGCGATGAATGACGCCAAAGCGATCACGCAAGGGTGAAGTGAGCATGCCAGCTCTTGTTGTTGCTCCTACAAGAGTGAATCGTGGCAGATCGATGCGAATTGATCGAGCCGAAGGGCCTTTGCCGATGACAATGTCGAGGCCAAAGTCTTCCATGGCTGGGTAGAGGACTTCTTCAACGGAGCGATTGAGCCGATGAATCTCGTCAATGAAAAGTACATCCATTGGCTGTAAATTGGTCAGTATAGCCGCTAAATCGCCGGGCCTTTCGATAGCCGGACCGGACGTTATTTTTAGTTGTACTTTCAATTCGTTGGCAATAATTTGGGCCAACGTTGTTTTTCCTAAACCAGGAGGTCCATAAAGTAGCACATGGTCTAGTGCTTCACTTCGACGCAAGGCCGCTTGAATAAAAACAGAAAGATTAGCTTTAAGTTTTTCTTGACCGATATATTCTTGTAGAGCTCGCGGTCGCAGGCTCAGCTCTGTTTCTCCTTCTGACTGTTGGGAAGTCATAGAGACAAGTCGTTCTTCCATCCTCTCACCTCCTTAACCTTTAGCCAAATATCTTAAAGCCCCTTTGATCCACTCTTCTACAGTAGCTGAGTCTTCTGTTGTAGCAGATAACTCGATTAGAGCATCTTTGGCTTCGTTGGCCGAATAACCAAGAGCTTGTAATGCTTCTAAGGCTTCTTCACGAGCTTTTCTTTTGGGTGGCCGTGGTAAGGATGATTTTTTTGACTCTTTTTTCTTTTCTGAGGTCGCTGACGTCTTTTCAGTCTCATCAAGGTTGGCCTCTAGGCTATCCCTTGCTGTCGTAGATGCAGAATCAGCTTCCGCTGTTACTGCAGTTTCTATATTTGCTCTCAAGGGAGTTTTACCAATTGATAAAGTGCGCAAGCCTTGCTTGAGTAATTTGTCACGAAGTTCTATAACAAGACGTTGTGCCGTTTTGCGTCCAATGCCAGGAATACGAGTTAATACCATCATATCTTCGGTTACAATCGCCCGCTCTAGTTGCTTAGCTGGGAAGGTGGAAAGGATAGCCAGTCCCACTTTAGGACCAATGCCACTTACCTCTAAAAGCAGACGAAAGAAGGCCACTTCTTCTTCTGATATAAAACCAAAAAGTTGAACTTGATCTTCTCGATGATGATAGTATGTATGAACTAGTAACTCTTCACCTTGTCGTGGTAGCTTTTCTAAAAGGGAATTAGGTATATTAATGTGATATCCAACACCAGAGACGTCGAGGACGATGGCGTCTTCTCCGACTCCAACTAAAAAGCCTCGTAAAAAGGAAATCAACGGGACCACTCCTCTTGGTGTACACTGTGGGCACAACATATGGCTACAGCAAGGGCATCAGCAACATCGTCTGGTTTGGGTTTTTCTGATAAGGAGAGCAATATGCGTACCATTTCTTGTACTTGTTCTTTTTCTGCTCTACCATAGCCAACTACGGCTTGCTTGACTTGGGTGGGCTTGTATTCGCTAACTGCTAAGCCTGCTCGCGCGGCAGAAAGCAGAATGACTCCTCTAGCCTGTCCAACTGCTAATGCTGTCGTCACATTACGGCTAAAAAAAATTTCTTCTACAGCCACATGATGAGGCTTATATTGTTTTATTATATTATCTAGTTCCTCTGCAATGGTAAGCAATCGGGAAGGCATGGGACTGTGGGCTTTGGTACGAATGGCTCCATAGGCTAGGGGGTATAGTCGGTTGCCTTTGGCTTCGATAAGACCATAGCCGCATAAGGCCGTGCCCGGGTCAATTCCCAGGATGATCAGGTAGGACACCCCCAGAGTCTTTTTTGTGTTCAAGAATATTACTATACTAGAAGGACTTTATGAAAGACTTTTAAGAAGGACTCTATGGTTCTTTAAGTTTACGGTTCTTTAAGTTAAAAAGGCTTTTTAATTACTTAAAAAGCCTCATCATTATATATTCGACGTGCATCATATGAATCCTGTTCGTAGTGTCTATTAGATTCATCCATGCCGTCCAAAATCTGGTAAAGCACTTCTTCGTCGCTCCAAGCTAGCCAGCCTGATTCGGCGACACGTCTTAAAGCTTCCGGCAGATACTGTGCTTCAATAGTTGTCAGTCTGTCTACACCACCGTAAATACCAGGTGGTCCAATAATAATGGCGATAACTCCTTCTACGATCCCAAGATGTCGCTTAGTTGCGTCCTGAGGACTTAGTGTTGATAAAGTACGTTGGAAGATAATTTGACCTGGCTTAAGTTCATATTGCCAGCCCTCTCGATCTGGAAAGCGTTGTAGTAGTTCTCGAAAAGGCCTTCCTGTCCAATCGTAAGGTCTTTCTAATGCTTCTACAACAGTTTCTTGACTTAAGGAGTAAGTTGTTTTCATGTATATTGCGACACCAGGTGCGATGGGACGATCTAGTAGTTCTTGCGTCGAGTATTTTGTGTTATCGTCGAAAGAACTATTTCCTAGACGATCATAGGCTAAAACACCTAGGTAGGTCAATGTAAATGTAATCCAGAATATAAAAATGAAAACAGGCACTATGGAAGTCCATGGGGCTTCTTTGTTTTTATTGATTATTTTTTCAGGAATGTGCATGACTTTTTCACCTTTTTCTCTTTTCAGGCATAATCAACCAGTAATATAGTGCCCGAAATAGAGTTTCTTTAAAACGCCATGCTTGGTGATTTTTGTACTTTTACGGTTATCCTTGACTTTTCCTGAAATTTTTTATATATTCGAATCAAAAGGTTGGTGGTTTTAGGCAAGGAGGCCAAAAAAGATGTATGATGCCGTTGATTGCCGTATTTTACAGCACCTCCAACGTAATGGAAGAGTTACTCAGACAGAGCTAGCGTCTCTTGTGGGGTTATCTTCTCCGGCAGTAGCCGAAAGGATCAAAAAGTTGGAGGAAAAAGGGGTTATTCAAGGTTTTCAGGCCCGGTTGAATCCTAAAGCGTTAAATCTAGAACTTACAGCGTTCATTACTCTTCGTCTCGATCATCCCAGTCGTCATGAAATGTTTCTTGAAAGAGTCAATGCTTGTGATAATATCTTAGAATGTCACAAAGTTACCGGCGAGGACGGTTTCTTGCTTAAGATTAGAGTTAGCGATACCGGTGAGCTGGATCAATTGCTATCATCATATCTTTTGGACATACCTGGTGTAAGTCACATGAGAACATCTATTGCATTAACAACTCATAAGGAAGAAATTCTGTTGCCTTTGCCAGCTGAGGAAAGCACTGAAGAAAGCGCTTAATTGAACAGAGAGAAAGATTGTGAATTGGTCTTTTTGTATTTTTACTGTGTCCATGTTTCTACTCTAGATTGAACTAGATCTCATTAGTAGCATAAGAACGTTCTCGACAATATTCTTTATAATTGCTAATTTAAGGTTTTCTCTTAACAGTAAATGTACATAGATAGTGCTTATGCTAGTATGGTAAGATTAAAAAATGAAAAAGGAGCTACCTTCTGTTAATCAGAGGGTGCTCCTTTTTTTCTTTTCTCCCACTTTACTGAGTTAGTTCTTCTATTGTAGTTATCTTATTCCAATTCTTTCATTAGTGATTCTGACAAGTCAAAGTTAGCGTAACTGTTTTGAACATCATCTTGCTCATCAAGCATTTCCATGAATCTCAGTAGCTTTTGAGCTTGTTCTTTTTCGGTTATTTCTACAGTATTCTGTGGTAGCATTGTGATTTCTGCTGTAGCAACTTGATAGCCTTGTGCCGCAATAGCCTCTTTTACTTCTTCTAGTTGTTCCGCTGTTGTGTATATTTCTACTTCGTATGGTGAGACTTGTAGATCTAGAGCACCTGCTTCCAAAGCTTGTAGCATTACTTCTTCTTCATCAAAAGGCTGGTCTCCCTTTTCCGGATCGCCTTCTAGTCTGATTAGCCCCTTACGATCAAACATCCATGCTACACAGCCACTTTCGCCTAGGTTACCACCGTATTTGGTGAAAAGATGACGTATCTCACTGGCTGTGCGGTTCCGGTTGTCTGTCATGGCTTCAATAAGGACAGCAACACCACCAGGTCCGTAGCCTTCATAGGATAGTTCTTCATAGTTTACACTGTCGCCGCCACCAGTGGCACGTTGAATAGCTCGCTGTATGTTATCATTAGGTAAATTAGCTTCTTTAGCTTTTTGGATAGCAATTTTTAATCTGAAGTTACCATTCGGATCAGCTCCACCTTGTCGAGCGGCTACAATGATCTCGCGAGATAACTTTGTAAATATTTTTCCTCTTTGGGCATCGACTTTTGCTTTTTTGTGTTTAATATTAGCCCATTTTGAGTGTCCAGCCATAGCTGAGCATTTCCTCCTCTTTAGGTTTTTACTTCATTCTGTCGCTAGAGTTTTTTATTGTACCATAATCTTTTCATTCTTTGAAAGGCTTAGAAAGGTCTTTAGATGACAGGAGGAAGTTTTCTTTTATGGTCTGAGCAGAGGTGTAGTTTTTCTATTTTTTGAATTACTTCGTCTGTTCCTTCACCTGTGAGAATATAGCGATCTACTTCTTCGTAGGTAAAGCCCATCTCATCCTCATCAGTTTGGCCTTGCCATAGATCAGCTGAAGGTGCTTTTGTGATAATTTTTTCTGGTATACTTAGGTAGGCGGCTAAAGCTCTAACTTGTGCTTTGACCAGGCTAGCCATAGGGTTAAAGTCACAAAGTTGATCGCCACCTTTAGTTTCATAGCCCAGATAGATTTCTGTGCGATTACAGGTACCGGCCACAAGATAGCCTAGCTGATTAGCAACAGCATAGAGTACAATCATTCTTTCTCTCGCTTTGGTGTTGCCAATGGTCAGGGTGGAAAGAGGTTCGGAAATTATATTTCCTTCTACCATTGAGTTTTGAATTTGCTTAACTAATTGATCTGTTACGCTGTCTAGGTTTACTTTGATCATGCGCAACCCCTGACTTTGGGCAATCAGCTCTGCATCTTCCTCATGTTCTTTGGCACTGTGAGCACCGATAAAAAGTGCTAGGACATTTTCTTTTCCTAAGGCACGTTGACAAAGAGCGGCTGTAACTGCACTATCTATACCTCCACTTAGGCCTACTACAATTCCTTTTCGACCTGCCTGCTCCACTTGTTGGCGAATAAATTGACAGCGCTTTTCCACTTCCTGTTCTAGATTTTTTTCGAATTCTGTTGTTATGCTTGTTGAAGACATTGCTGTTCCTCCTCTAGGTCAGCTAATAATAATAACGAAAAAGCCTACTTTCCTAGTAGTTAACTAGGCTAGTAGGCTTCATTGCCCTCTATAAACTTGTGCTTTATCTTAAGGTTGGCTATGCATTGGCCTACCTATTTATTTTACCTGTAATGGCACATAGAAAACAAGTTCCATTCTATGGTTTTACGATGTAATTAGGATGTCTGGCTCAATTCAATGATTGAGTAAGGTCTATCTGGTTCAAGCTTTACCTTTTGAATCATCGTACTGTCCATAAATTGGTAGCAAACTTCTTCTCCATCGATCCAGGTTACCAGGTATTCCATTTTAAAAATGCGCCTCCTACTTTATTAGCCTTTGCAGGCTTTTCATGGCCTACATCCGTTACGGTGTATACAATATGCCATGTCGTTGATTATATGTTTTTTTCTTAACCTATACAAGCTTTTTTTTGTTAAGTTTATATGAAGATAGATCTTACCACTTTCCCCAAGGCTAGATAAGGATTATACTATTGATATTTGCAGCTCATTGTTGCGATTTATAAATAATATCATGTTGGTGGTGATTTTCTTGTTTGTGAAAACTATTGATCCACGTTTTGGTGATACAGACGCATTAGGGCATATTAACAATACTGTTCTTCCCCAATGGTTTGAAATTGGTCGTGAGCCCGTTTTTAGTATTTTTACGCCAGATTTGGACCCTAAGAAGTGGTGTCTGATTATGGCTAATATGAATATTGATTACACAGCACAACTCCATTACGGTCATTCTGTTGAGATTCGTACGACAGTGAATAAGATAGGGAACTCTTCCTTTCAGTTAGGCCATGAAGCTTGGCAAAAAGGTACTCTATGTGCTAAAGGTACAGCTACGATCATTCATTTTGATTACGCATTGCAAAAATCAGTGCCTATTCCTGAGGATATTCGCAAAGAGCTCATGGAGCATATAGATTTTTCTCAATAAGGTTATCTTAATATAGGTTATGCCTAGCAATTAATAATTAAAGTTAATATAAAACAAGAAAAAAGCTTACTGCATTTCGTTAACGCAGTAAGCTTTTGCTTATTCCTTGAAAGCTACACAGAGAATTGTTAGACAGTTTCCTGTCAATTGTTTGGAAATTGTCTTGGGGTCTGACCCCCACACAATTCCTGCACAATATTGCGATGTAATAGAGTAGGTTAAGTCCTCGACCGATTCGTACTCGTCAACTACACGCCTCACAGCGCTTCCATCTCGAGCCGATCAACCAGGTCATCTTCCTGGGGTCTTACCTACTTAATGTAGTGGGAAGTCTCATCTTT
>NZ_WBXO01000012.1 GCF_008933955.1 Heliorestis acidaminivorans | reverse complement strand
AAAGATGAGACTTCCCACTACGTAAGTAGGTAAGACCCCAGGAAGATGACCTGGTTGATCGGCTCGAGATGGAAGCGCTGTGAGGCGTGTAGTTGACGAGTACGAATCGGTCGAGGACTTAACCTACTCTATTACATCGCAATATTGTGCAGGAATTGTATGGGGGTCAGACCCCAAGACAATTTCCAAACAATTGACAGGAAACTGTCTAACTATCTCTGTGTAGTTTTCAGGGTGCAAACCTGACAATATTCCTCGATAGCTCAATCGGTAGAGCAACCGGCTGTTAACCGGTAGGTTGTAGGTTCGAGTCCTACTCGAGGAGCCATATAAGAATTAAGAATCTCAGATAATGAAGTCTGAGATTTTTTTGTTTTTTAAATTGCTAATCATGGTAAATATAAGTATTAGTATTTAGACGTTCAAAGGTCAAAAAAACTCAGAAGGTCAATAAAAGTCAAAAAACTATGAGACACTAAGCTATTTACAGTTAAAAGTCTATAAAAAGCTATTTTGGCAAAATATAAAGGCTATTGGTCATTGATTATGACATGTACCTGGAGGGTATAATATCGTCAAAAGGTCAAAGTTAGTCAATGACAGAATAATAACATAACGAGTTTACTTTAATGAGTAACAATGCGCACTAGGAGGTGTTACTATGAATCTCAATAAAATGACAGAAAAAACACAAGAAGCTTTTCTATCAGCACAGTCTTTGGCGACTCGATATAACCATGCAGAAGTTGATGTAGAGCACGTGGTAATGTCTCTATTAGAACAACAGGAAGGCCTAGTAAGTCGTTTGTTGTCGAAGATGGGCATAGGAACAGAACAATTTAGAAATGCTTTTCAACAAGAACTGGAAAGACGTCCTAAAATTCATGGAAGTGGCGTAGAAGCTGATAAAATTTATGTAACACAGCGATTAAAACAAATTTTTGTCCAAGCAGAAGATGAAGCACAAAAAATGAAAGATGACTACATTTCTGCAGAACACTTTATGCTAGTACTTACTGATGAAAATTCTACTTCACCAGCTGGCAAAATCCTGCGAAAGTTTAATATTAACCGTAATGATTTATTAAAAGCGTTAAGTGCTTTACGAGGTCACCAACGTATAACCGGTCCTAGACCGGAAGAGACGTATGAAGTTCTTGAAAAGTATGGACGTGAATTAGTAGCCGAAGCAAAAGGCGGCAAAATGGACCCTGTGATTGGTAGAGATGGAGAGATTCGAAGAGTCATTCGTATTCTATCAAGAAAGACCAAGAACAATCCTGTTATTATCGGAGAGCCAGGCGTCGGCAAGACAGCAATTGTGGAAGGTTTGGCCCAGCGCATCGTACGAGGTGATGTGCCTGAAGGTCTAAAAGACAAACTAGTTTTTGCATTAGATTTAGGAGCTCTTTTAGCAGGTGCAAAATATCGCGGCGAATTTGAAGAACGCTTAAAAGCAGTTTTACAAGAAATCAAAAAAAGTGACGGAAGAATTCTTCTCTTTATCGATGAGCTCCATACCATTGTCGGTGCAGGCAAAGCTGAAGGGGCCATGGATGCTGGAAATATGTTAAAACCCCTGTTAGCTCGAGGAGAACTACATTGTATTGGTGCAACTACTTTAGATGAATATAGAAAATATATTGAGAAAGATGCGGCTTTGGAACGAAGATTTCAACCAGTCATGGTTGCGCCTCCTACAGTAGAAGATAGTATTTCTATTTTAAGAGGTCTTAAAGAGCGTTTTGAATTACATCATGGTGTAAAAATCCAAGATAATGCTTTAGTAACTTCAGCGATTTTGTCAGACCGCTATATCAGTGATCGCTTTCTTCCCGATAAAGCCATAGATTTAGTCGATGAAGCTTGTGCTATGATTCGCACTGAAATTGATTCCTTACCAACAGAAGTCGACGAAGTTAACCGACGTATCTTACAGCTCGAGATAGAAGAAGCCGCACTAGCTAATGAAAAAGATCGAGCTAGTCAAGAACGACATGACCGATTACTGAAGGAGTTAGCTGACTTAAAAGAAAAAGGTAAAGTAATGCAAGCCCAACTAGACTTAGAACGGGAAGGAATTCGAAAAGTACAGGCACTTCGTGAAGAAATAGATAAAAGTCGTCGCGAAGAAGAAGAAGCTGAAAGAGCTTATGATTTACAACGAATTGCAGAATTGCGCCACGGTAGAATTCCCCAACTAGAACTTCAGTTATTACAAGAAGAAGAGAAATTAACAAAACAACAAGGTGGCAATCGTCTTCTGCGGGAGGAAGTTACAGGTGAAGAAATTGCTGAGATAGTAGCTCGTTGGACTGGTATTCCTGTTACGAGACTCCTAGAAGGAGAGAGAGAGAAACTCTTACGCCTTGAAGAAATCTTACAGCAACGTGTAGTAGGTCAAGATGAAGCAGTTCAAAAAGTTAGTGATGCAGTACTAAGAGCGCGCGCTGGCATAAAAGATCCAAACCGACCGATCGGCTCGTTTATCTTTTTAGGACCAACAGGAGTCGGCAAAACAGAATTAACAAGGGCTTTGTCAGAAGCTCTTTTTGATAGTGAAGAAAATATGATTCGTATTGACATGTCCGAATATATGGAGAAGTTTGCAGTATCAAGGTTGATCGGCGCTCCTCCAGGCTACGTAGGCTATGATGAAGGCGGGCAATTAACAGAAGCTGTACGCAGAAAGCCTTATTCTGTAATACTCTTTGATGAAATCGAAAAAGCGCATCCTGAAGTTTTTAATTTGCTCTTGCAGATCCTAGATGATGGTAGAGTAACGGACTCTCAAGGTCGTACTATAGACTTTAAGAATACTGTTATAATCATGACTTCTAACATTGGTTCTCACGTTATTTTAGAAGGACTCTCCTCAGAAACAGGAACGATAGAATCAGTTCAACAAGAAGTAATGGCCCATTTACGAAGTCATTTTCGCCCTGAATTCTTGAATCGAGTCGATGAAATAGTCCTCTTCAAACCACTATCAACGAAAGAAATCAAAGATATTATTAAAATTTTGACAGCACAATTACAAAAAAGATTAGAGCAACATCAGATTATCCTTGAAATTACAGAGACAGCAAAAGAACAGATAGCACTAGAAGCTTATGATCCTCTTTTCGGAGCAAGACCGCTAAAACGTTATTTACAACGTCATATAGAGACAGCTTTAGCGAGAGCACTTATTGCAGGTACTGTGCAAGAAGGACAAAAGATTGTCGTTGATAGTAAAGAAGGAAAGATTGTAATCGAGCCACAGAGCTAAGCAGAAAGGAAAAGTAAGCCAATATGCAGTCTGCAGGAGGTGAGGCCATTGTCAGGCAACCTGGCCGACAAAATAGAGCGATATATAAAAGAGATGCTTGCTCAAAGTGAAGAAAGTATGGTAGAGATTCAAAGACAGCAAGTAGCGGCCATCTTTGGTTGTGTTCCCTCGCAGATTAATTATGTACTGACAACGCGATTTGCTGTTGAGCATGGCTATATGGTCGAAAGCAGACGAGGTGGCGGAGGCTATGTTCGTATTGTCAAGCTAGCCATAAAAAAAGAGTCTGATCTATGGGAATATCTTTCCGGTCAGCTTGGTGAAATGCTTTCAGAAGGTCAAGGCAGAAGAGTAATTGAGCACTTAGTGGAAGAAGAGATTCTAACTCCTCGTGAAGGAATACTCATGATGGCGGCTATACAAAGAGATATTTTACAAGGCGATATGCCACAGCGAGATCGACTAAGGGCTAGACTGATTCGTGCCATGCTCTACTCACTTTTTCGTCAAGAATGTCAATCTCAAAACAGTACAGATAGAAGCTAAAAAATAAGGGGGCCCGCTCATGTATTGTGACGAATGCAAAAAAAAGCCAGCCACAGTTCATCTGACCAAGATCATAAATGGGGAAAAATCAGAAGTACATCTCTGTGAAAGTTGCGCACAAAACCACCATAAAGAATGGACTTTCGGTCTTGACGAAAACTTTCCATTGAATAAATTCCTTGCAGGCTTGCTTGGCTACGATCCCCAATCGACACAACCATCGATGAATTTGAGCTTTTCCTTGCCGGAAAAATGTGAAAACTGTGGTTTTAACTATAACCAAATGAGTCAAATCGGCCGCTTTGGTTGTAATGAATGTTATGAGCATTTCAAAGAAAAAGTAGGACCACTTTTGCGTCGTGTACAGGGTGCTAACCGTCACACTGGCAAAGTTCCTCATCGCAGTGGTGGGACAATTCGATTGGAACGAGAGATTCAGAGTCTTAGGCAGACTCTTCAAGAATACGTAAGCCGTGAGGAATTTGAAGAAGCGGCAAGAATTCGGGACAGAATTCGTGAAATGGAGAAAAAACTGGGACATTAGAAGTGAGGGACCGCTATGTATGAAAGTTTCGTGAACAAAGCTTTATCGAAATGGATGGAAGGCACTGGAGATGAAGGAGACATTGTAATTAGCTCTAGAATTCGACTGGCACGAAATCTAAGTACCCTGCCCTTTCCTCATCTCTTAAATTCAACAGATGCCAAAAAAGTAGTGACTATGATTCATGATGCCCTTCAGTCCTTACAAGCACAAGAAGAAGAAAAAGATCTTGTCTTTATCAACTTACTAGAACTTCAGCCTATGGAACGTGCCATCCTTGTTGATAAACACCTTATTAGTCCTCAACATGCTGATGAAGTAGCTGGTAGAGGGTTAATTGTCAGTCTCGACGAGTCTGTATCGATCTTAATTAACGAAGAAGATCACTTACGTATTCAATGTCTTTACCCTGGATTGGAATTAGAAAAAGTTTGGAATCAAGCTAGTAAAGTAGACGATCTTTTTGAAAGTCAATTAGATTTTGCTTTTGATGAAAAACTAGGATACTTAACGGCTTGTCCTACTAACGTAGGTACGGGAATGCGTGCTTCTGTAATGATGCACTTGCCTGCTTTAGTTATGACTAATCAAGCATCCCGTGTTCTAGCATCACTGACCCAGCTAGGCATGACAGTTAGAGGTCTTTTTGGAGAAGGTACGGAAGCAACAGGCAACCTCTTTCAAATATCTAACCAAGTAACCTTGGGTCGCTCAGAAGAAGAGATTATCTCTAACTTGCTTGTCGTAGCGAAGCAACTTATCGATCAAGAGAGAATGGCAAGGCATTTGCTGTTAAAAGAGACGAAAAAACAACTAGAAGACCAAGTTTGGCGGGCTTATGGTATCTTAACTCATGCTAGAGTCATTAGTTCTCAAGAGGCTATGTCGCTTTTATCTAAAGTTCGCCTTGGTACTGATATGGGCATGATAAAAACTGTATCTCCGCAAACTCTCAACGAAATGCTTGTGCTTACAAGGCCTGCTTTTTTGCAGAAAGTAAAAGGAAAAGATATAAGTGCCTTTGAGCGGGATGCACAAAGAGCAACAATAATTCGAGAAAAGCTTTTAACAGAGCCGCTGAACCAGTAGAAATTCTAAAATCTAAATTCCACAAGGAGGAAAGAGAGATGTTAGGTCGTTTTACGGAAAAGGCACAAAAGGTGTTAACCTTAGCTAGAGAAGAAACCAAAACCTTAAAGCACCCTGCTATGGGTACGGAACATTTACTGCTAGGTTTAATTCGTGAAGGCGAAGGTGTAGCCGCTAAAGCACTGCTATCTTTGAATATTAATCTTGAGCAAGTTCGTGAACAAGTAATTCGTTTAGTTGGCCAAGGCGAAACAGTACCTACAGAACTTGGATTTACTCCTCGAGCCAAGAAAGCACTTGAACTAGCTAATGATGAGAGTCGCCGTCAAGGTCTTACTTATGTAGGCACAGAACACATTTTATTAGGTTTGATTCGAGAGGGAGAAGGCGTAGCGGCTCGAGTCCTAATGGATCTAGGTCTAAACTTAGATAAAGTAAGAAATCAAGTCATGATGCTACTCGGAGTTGTACCAGTTACTCCTGGTGCTCCCTTGCCTGGACAGGGAACAAAGGCAGATAAAAACACACCAACTTTGAATGAATTTGGTCGTGATTTGACTCAAATAGCACGAGATGACAAACTAGACCCAGTGATAGGTCGGGAAAATGAGATAGAGCGTGTTGTGCAGATTCTTTCTCGCAGAACAAAAAACAATCCCGTACTTATTGGAGAACCTGGCGTTGGCAAAACAGCTATTGCCGAAGGTCTAGCACAGCGCATTATCGACAACATTGTTCCTGAAACATTAGTAGGAAAAAGAGTTGTTACCTTAGATCTTTCTTCCGTAGTGGCAGGGTCAAAATACCGTGGTGAGTTTGAAGAACGATTAAAAAAAGTCATGGATGAAATCAGAGCTTCTGGAAACGTAATCTTATTTATTGATGAATTACACACCTTAATAGGTGCAGGTGCGGCAGAAGGAGCGATAGATGCTGCTAATATTCTCAAGCCTGCTCTAGCAAGAGGAGAACTACAGTGTATTGGCGCTACGACACTTGATGAATATCGTAAGCACATTGAAAGAGACCCTGCCCTAGAGCGGCGTTTTCAGCCGATTAAAGTTGGAGAACCAACAGCAGATGAAGCGCTGGCCATTCTGAAAGGCTTGCGAGATCGGTATGAAGCGCATCATCGAGTAAAAATTACTGATGAAGCTATTCTTGCGGCTGTTAAGCTTTCCGATCGCTATATTGCAGACCGTTACTTGCCTGATAAGGCCATTGACTTGATCGATGAAGCGGCTTCCCGTGTTCGCCTACAAGCTTATACAGCCCCTTCTGACCTTAAAGATCTAGAAGCTAATCTAGAAGAACTGAAAAAAGAAAAAGAAGCAGCCGTATTAGCTCAAGAGTTTGAAAAAGCCGCATCATTTCGCGATAAAGAAATGAAATTGAAAAAACAACTAGAAGAAGAAAAGCAGAACTGGGAGAAAGAACGGGGAATTTCTAACTCCCTTGTCCGTGAAGAAGATATAGCTCATATCATCGCTAGCTGGACTGGAATTCCCGTAAAAAAATTAGCCGAAGAAGAAAGTACCAGACTCTTAAAGCTTGAAGAAGTTCTCCACGAACGCTTAGTTGGCCAAGATACAGCTGTTCAAGCTGTAGCACGAGCTGTACGCAGAGCAAGAGCAGGGCTAAAAGACCCTAAGAGACCGATTGGTTCTTTTATCTTCTTAGGACCTACCGGTGTTGGAAAAACAGAACTAGCTAGAGCACTAGCTGACGCCCTCTTTGGTCGTGAAGATGCTATGATTCGAGTAGACATGTCTGAATATATGGAAAAACATGCTGTTTCTCGTCTTGTAGGCTCACCTCCTGGTTACGTAGGTCATGATGAAGGTGGTCAACTTACTGAAGCAGTTCGTCGTAAGCCTTACTCAGTTATCTTGCTTGATGAGATTGAAAAAGCGCACCCTGAAGTGTTTAATATTCTGCTACAAGTGTTAGAAGATGGACGTCTTACTGACAGTAAAGGAAGAACCGTAGATTTTCGAAATACTGTCATCATAATGACTTCCAATGTAGGTGCCCAGATGTTAAAACGTGCTGGCGTTATGGGCTTCAAATTAGGAGAAGGTACAGACCAAGAGAAAGTCGATTACGAAGCTATGAAAAACCGCGTCATGGAAGAATTGAAAAAAAGCTTCCGACCAGAGTTTCTTAACCGTATTGATGAAACGATCGTCTTCCACCCCCTTGCTCTGGAACATTTGCGTCGCATTGTACAACTGATGCTACAAGATTTAAGAAAGCGTTTGCAAGAAAACGAGATCACCTTAGAAGTTACAGAAGAAGCCGAAGCCTTCTTAGCTAAAGAAGGCTATGATGAAAACTATGGAGCACGTCCATTGCGTCGAGCCATACAACGATTAGTAGAAGATGAGCTTTCTGAAGGAATGTTACGTAAGGACTTCCAGCAAGGCTCTATCGTTCAAGTTGCCTTAAAAGATGGTAAACTTTCTATTCAGCCACTTTCATAAGTAACAACCAAAACAATATAAAAAGAGCCTCCTGCAAGATTGCAAGGAGGCTCTTTTTCATAGTCTTTTCGATTCTCTAATTAACTCCTATGTTATAATTCACAGTAAATAAAAAAGTAAAGGTGAGCAAAAAATGGCGAAAGGGAAAATCCGTTTTTTCTGTACCCACTGTGGCCAAGAATCCTTGAAATGGCTAGGACGATGTCCCGGTTGCGGTGAATGGAACAGCTTGGTGGAAGAGCAAATCGCGAAAAAAGATAGCAATTCGACCCTAGTAAGTCGCTTTGGTCCTTGTGACGTCTCAAAACCTTTGCACATTGACGAAGTGTCCGGAGGCGATGAAACGCGTTTTTCAAGTGGTATCGCAGAGCTAGATAGGGTCTTAGGAGGCGGTTTGGTTAGCGGATCTCTGACGCTTTTATCAGGCGATCCTGGAATAGGCAAATCAACACTGTTGCTACAAAGTTCTGCACAAGTTGCCAGACAAGGCAAAGTTCTATACATTTCCGGCGAAGAATCAGTGCAACAAATCAAGATGCGCGCAGAGAGACTTGATGTCAAAGATGTGAACTTGTACTTGTTAGCAGAAACTAATATTGAGACAATTCTTGAAGTAATAAAATCAATAGCACCTCAATGGGTCATTATTGACTCCATTCAAACCTTATATTGGAGTGAACTTGGTTCAGCACCCGGTAATGTAGCACAAGTAAGAGAATGTGCTGGCCAACTTTTGCGCATGGCCAAAGACTTGCCTGTAGCTATAACGCTAGTCGGTCATGTAACCAAAGAAGGTGTAATCGCTGGTCCACGACTACTAGAGCATATGGTGGATACAGTACTATATCTAGAAGGTGAAAGAAACTACCCCTATCGTATCTTAAGAAGTGTAAAAAATCGCTTCGGATCTACTAATGAACTAGGCGTTTTTGAAATGCTCGGTCAAGGTCTTATAGAAGTAGCTAATCCTTCGGCCTTTTTTCTTGCAGAAAGAAGTCAAGGTGCACCAGGCTCGGTAGTAGTACCTTCCATGGAAGGTACGCGACCTGTCTTAGTAGAAGTGCAAGCCTTGGTCACACCAACTGTTTTTGGTCAGGCTCGTCGAGTCACTACAGGACTAGACTATCAAAGGACCGTTTTATTAGCCGCTGTGTTAGACAAAAAAATTGGTCTCCATCTAGGACAACAAGATATTTATGTAAACGTGGCAGGTGGGTTAAAAGTACTTGAACCAGCTGTTGATCTTGCCATAGTAGCGGCCATTGCATCAAGCAGTCGTAACCAAACAGTAGATGCAGAAACAGTTTTTATAGGTGAAGTTGGATTAACCGGAGAGGTAAGAGCCGTAGGGCACTTAGAAAAAAGAATTCGAGAAGCTTCAAAACTAGGCTTTCGTCGTTGTATTTGCCCGAGTCAAAACAGGAAATACTTGAAAGGAGTCCTAGATATTGAAATCATCGGGGTTGAAAGAGTAGAAGAAGCCCTGTCAGTTGCATTGGGAGGATAAAGATGGTTAAGGAACCGGATGAAAAGTTTTTACAGGCCCTTCGTGCTTTAGCACCGGGAAGCCCCTTACGAGAAGGCCTAGAAAATATTATGAGGGCTAAAACAGGAGCTTTAATTGTTATTGGTGACAGCCCGCAAGTCTTAGAGCTGGTGGAGGGAGGCTTTCTAATTAATTGCCCCTACACTCCAGCAGCTCTTTATGAATTAGCCAAGATGGATGGCTCTATTGTCCTCAACCATGATGGCCAAAAAATTCTTTATGCCAATACTCAACTTGTTCCTGAACCAACCATACCTTCGGCAGAAACGGGTATTCGGCATCGTACGGCAGAACGAGTAGCTAGACAAACAGGTGAAATGGTAATCTCCATCTCGCAACGCAGAGGTGTAATCACCATTTATCAGGGAGCAATAAAATACACGTTGCGTGATATTGCCACCATCTTAACAAAAGCAAACCAAGGGTTACAAACTCTGGAAAAATACAAAGTTGTCATTGATAAAGCCTTAACAAATCTTACGGCCTTAGAATTTGAAGACTTGGTCACCGTATTTGATGTCACCAAAATCATCCAACGTATTGAGATGTTTACTCGTATGGTTCAGGAAATGGATCAATACATTATTGAGCTAGGTAAAGAAGGTCGTCTTGTGACCATGCAATTAACAGAACTGACCGATAATGTGGAAGAGCAAGCTTATACGGTAATTGAAGACTACCTAACCTTAGAAGGACGTTCTGTTATGCAAGTGAGAGAAGAGATTAGACATATTAGCAACGATATTCCTGATCTAGTAGCCATTGCAAAGTCTTTAGGCTACGGCACTCATATTGGAGTCTTAGATATGTCTGTCTCATCTCGTGGCTATCGCATCTTAGAAAAAATCCCTAGATTACCGCACCAGGTAGTTCATAACTTAGTAGCTAATTTTGGAGGACTTCAAAACGTTATGACTGCTTCAATTGAAGAACTTGATGAAGTGGAAGGAATTGGTGAAGTTCGCGCCAGAGCCATCAAAGAAGGATTGCGAAGACTTCGAGAACAACTTCTACTTGATCGAGACCTATAAAACAAATAAATAAACACATAATTACTACTATTGATTTTTTTGCGAATAATTGGAATTGCCTTCTCCTTGATTTTGTGCTCCATAAGGGAATTGTTGGCTTAAACTTTGATATTGTTGATATAGTTGCTGTGTCTGTAAGGGATCTGCTGGTCGTAAAGAGTACCAACCTTTTTGTTGAGCATAATGAAATAATTCTCGCTGACATGCTTGTGTTTCATTCAAGCAAACCATGAGGGCGCGATATAAATTATCTTGACCACTATCTAAAGCTACTCGGTTGCATAAAGCGCTCATAGCTTTTTCTGTATTAATTACATCAAAGAGTCGATCGCGATCAGATAAATCCTTTTGAGAATTAGCTGCTTGAGAATTTTGCTTCCCCTTTTTACTTGCTGAACTTGAAGGGCTTTGTGAGCCCTTTTTATTTTGCTGACCATTGCCTTCCTGGCTTTGGTCATCGTTATTTTTGGAAGCTTTTCGAAGCTTCATTGTGCCTGACAAAGCTTATTCACTCCTAAGGCATCATATTTGAAGGCATATTGGTAAACTGGACTTGCTGTAGTAATAGTTTATAGTGCCGTTGATGCATCTGCCCTGCTTTGTCTAGAAGATCGCGAACTTGCTGATCAGAGCATTCTTGGGCAAAATGGTAACATTTTTTGGCCGAGCTTAATTGAAAAAAGAGAAGCTCCGTTAGATATAATAGGTCTTTATCTGTAAGTGATTGATGAGGCAAAAAGCCAGTAGAAAAAAAAGGAGCAGACGATGGTGCTAGATAAGCCGATAGCTGTGCGTAAGCTGACATCATAGGATCTGCATGCTGAGTATTTCCTTGTTCTTGTTGCTGATGGTTTTCTTGTTGTTGTGAGCCTGGTCCTGTAGAAGGAGAAGAGTTATTTTGTTGCCAATAAAGAGGGCTGAAACCGGGATACCAAGACAAGGGATTTTGTTGCTGGCCCATTGTGGAGAGTCCGCCTTGGGCTTGATTGGTATAGGATAAATTTTGCAAAATATGGACGACTCCTTTCTCAGCCACTCTATCGTATTAATTAAATAAAGAAAGGCATTTAAAGTTTGTACGTTAGCTTATAACTTATGCCTTTATAAAAGAAAAAGCGGTTGGCTTATGGCCAACCGCTTTTTAAGTCATTAAGTCACGTGAAGTTGAATATTCTTAAGGTGGAAACTTTATCATGTTCACGCTTTAAGGCATCATAGAGATTTAGATCCATACTGTGACAAAGTGCTGTTAGATAAAATAGGGATTTGCCAATTTCTCTTTCGATGATATCACGGCAACTAGGGCACAATTCTCCGTCAAGATGATTACCTAGAAGGTTCTTAAGATCAGCTAGTGAAGCTTCTGGTGGTATCTCTTTCTTTTCCGCTTTGATCTGAATACATCCACAATCTGTTACGGCTTTTACCACAGCCCGGTTAACCCGGGCATTGGATTCCTGAGACTTGGATAAAATGTCCAGAACACTTTGATGACGTATCAAAAATTCTGCCACCGTATCCTGAAACTGTTGACAGGCCAAGTCTTTCATGCTCCAATGCTCCCGTCCTTTCCCAACCGGATGTTTGACCCTATTATATAGACGGGAAGCTAAGATTGTCAATCAGACGACAGGTCAAAATGACACTCTCGTTGGATTTTCTGGCTGGAGATTTTAACCACGGACACTATGAAGCCTTACCAGCTAAGGTTTTGAGAGCAAGAAAGGAGTGCAGGTTGTGTTTTCAATTGGTGATAAGGTAGTTTATCCCATGCACGGCGCTGGTGTTATCGAGGCGATTGAAGAGAGAGAAGTGTTAGGTGAAAGGCGGCGATACTATGTCATGCGCTTATCGATTGGTGATATGCGCATCATGATACCATTTGCTAACGTGGAAGACAGGGGTATTAGACAAGTTGTTGATGAAGAAGATTTTAAGAAAATCATAGCAATTTTACAAGAAAAAAAATCACCTATGTCCGGTAATTGGCATCGCCGCTATCGAGTTAATTTAGATAAAATGAAAAGCGGAGATATCTTTGCTGTAGCGGAAGTAGTTCGCAATCTAGTTCGCAGAGACCAAGAAAAAGGCTTGTCTACAGGAGAAAGAAAAATGCTAGACAATGCAAGACAGATTCTAATTAGTGAACTTGTTCTTGTACGTGACGATGGACCGGAGCAAGTAGAAGACTTGCTATCGAAATTACTAGCCTAGAAGAAAAAAGAACATATCATATTTTACCTGCCTTTGGCAAAAGTAGTAACCTCCTTGCAAGCACAAGGTCTTATAAAGTATAATAGTATAGGGAACACATACCGTTGCAAAGGAGGTGAGACAAGTATGAGAAATCTAATGCGCCTTTTGATCGCCCTCTTTACATTAGCTGCAGGTTCTTCTTTTGTTTATTATCTTATTTTTGAGCTCAATCTTTTTAATGATTATATGGGTTATTTGGCCAAGCATGCTTTGCTAGCTTTTTTAACGCTAGTGTTTGGACTTGCTGGATATCTGGTTGCTCCTAATGTTATGGAGCGTTTTATGGTCATGACAGCTTGGATGGAGCATAAGTTGCAACATACGCCCATTCAAGAGCTTATTGGTGGTGCCATTGGACTTATTGTTGGCTTAATTATTGCCAACCTTCTTGATGCTTCCGTATCTGGTCTTCCTTGGTTCGGAACCTATCTTTCTGTAGCTGTTTCTCTTGTCTTAGGCTATGTAGGAATGAGACTCGGTGTGAAAAAGAGAGAAGAAATTCAAGGTTACATTAACGTGATTCCCAAATTTGGTTCAGCTAAAGAGCGCTTTCAAGTTCAACAAAGAGAAGTAGCAAAATCTAATCCTTGTTACAAAGTTTTAGATACTAGTGTAATTATTGATGGTCGAGTAGCAGATATCTGCAAGAGTGGCTTTCTTGATGGTACACTAGTCATTCCTGCCTTTGTATTGGAAGAGTTACAACATATAGCCGATTCTTCCGATCTGCTAAAAAGAAACCGAGGTCGTCGAGGTCTTGATGTACTAAACAAGATTAGAAAAGAACTTGATGTAACTGTAGAAATTGATCAACGAGACTATGATGATCTTTCAGAAGTGGACTCTAAACTCGTTCGCCTTTGTCAAGAGCTAGGCGGTCAAATTATTACAAATGACTACAACCTTAATAAGGTTGCTGAATTGCAAGGTGTCAAAGTTCTTAATATTAACGAGCTGGCCAACGCACTTAAGCCTGTTGTTTTGCCTGGAGAAGAGATGACTGTGCAAGTTATCAAAGACGGTAAAGAGTCAGGACAGGGTGTTGCTTACCTTGATGACGGTACGATGATCGTTGTTGAGGGAGGACGCCGTTTTATGGGACAGACAATCAGTGTACTTGTTACATCTGTTTTACAAACTGCGGCAGGTAGAATGATTTTTGCTAAGCCAAAAGTAGGAGATGGACAAAAATCAACATCAGCGCAAACAACTGCACTAAGCGAGGTGAACGCGATTGTCTAAAGACGGCACAGCTATTGTTGTTGTTGCGGCAGGTCGAGGCAAACGCATGGGAAGTGACCGAAACAAGATTTTGCTTCACCTAGGTTCTAAACCTTTGATCTGGTGGACTTTGCGAGGCTTTGTCGAACATGATGAGAAGATTGACCATATTGTTCTAGTTGCCCACAGAGATGACAAAGATTATTTGCAAGGTTTAATCGAAGGAAGCGGATGGAGTGAACGGATTCTTCTTGTTGAGGGTGGCTCCGAGCGAATAGACTCTGTACAACGCGGTTTGGAAGCTCTAGATGGAAAGGGTTGTCAATGGGTGGCCGTGCACGATGGGGCACGGCCTCTTTTCTCAGCTCAATTATTGACTCGCTGTATCGAGAAGGCCAAAGAAAAAGGTTCAGCTGTAGCTGCTGTTCCAGTGAAAGATACGATCAAGGAAGTATCTTCTGATGGTATGGTTATTAACACGCCTGATAGAAGCAGTCTTTTTTCCATACAGACGCCACAAGTATTTAAATACCAAGAGTTAGTCAAGGCTTATCAGGTTTTAGAGAGCATGTCAAATAGTAGCCACCCTTTGCCAACTGATGATGCTATGGTCATGGAAATGACAGGACAGCAAGTTTTTCTAGCACCTGGTGATTACGAAAACATTAAGATTACAACGCCAGAAGATATGATTATGGCCGAAGCAATTCTCAATAAGCGCTCCTCGATTGTAAGCAGTGGCCCATCAATGTCAGCAACGAGAGTAGGTTTGGGTTACGACGTACATCGCCTTGTTGAAGAGAGAGAGCTAATACTCGGTGGTGTTCAAATCCCCTATGAGAAAGGGTTGCTTGGCCATTCTGATGCCGATGTTCTTTTGCATGCCATCAAAGACGCTATTTTAGGTGCGGCAGCTCTAGGCGACATAGGGCGGCACTTTCCGGACACTGATGGAAGATATAAAGGTATCTCTAGCTTAGTGCTTCTGCAAGAAGTGGCTAGGCTTATAGAGCAAGAACATTGGGATATAATGAATATCGATGCTACTATTGTGGCACAACGTCCCAAATTAGCACCCTACATACCTGAAATGGTAGCAAATATCAGCAGGGTTCTAAAAGTTGAATCTCGACAAATTAATATTAAAGCGACAACAACAGAAGGTCTGGGTTTTGCAGGTACTGGCGAAGGTATAGCTACTTATGCCACTGCTTTATTGCGGCAACGATAATGATTGAAGATTATATAATTAAATCGATATGTAACTAGTGAATTTCTAGCTTACAAAAGGAGTTTACAGAAAAAGATGACTGATACCGTTCGAGTTCGTTTTGCTCCTAGTCCTACAGGGCCTCTCCATATTGGAGGCGCCCGTTCTGCGCTTTTCAACTTTCTATTAGCTCATCGCTATGGTGGAAAATTCATTGTAAGGATTGAAGATACTGACCTAGAACGCTCTAGTAGAGAAAGCGAACACAATATACTAGAGTCGCTACGGTGGCTTGGCATTCAATGGGATGAGGGTGTTGATGTAGGTGGAAACTATGGTCCCTATCGTCAAACTGAGCGCTTAGAAAGCTACCAAAAAGGAACAGAAAAGCTATTAGCTCAGGGTGATGCCTATCGTTGCTATTGCTCTGAAGAAGAGATAGAAGCGGAAAGACAAGCTTTTCTGGCCAAAGGTGAATTACCTCGCTATAGTGGAAAATGTCGCTCTCTTACAGAGGCTCAAGAAGAGCAATATCAGCAAGAAGGGCGCAAAGCAGTTGTTCGTTTTCGCGTACCTGAACAAGGAGCGATTGTGGTAGACGATCTAGTGCGCGGTGAAATCTCCTTTGATTGCATCGGCATTGGTGACTTTGTTATTGTAAAATCAGACGGCATTCCCACCTACAATTATGCTGTTGTTGTTGATGATGCCCTGATGGAAATTACTCATGTTATTCGTGGTGAAGAACATCTCTCTAACACGCCTCGGCAATTGCTGATTTACAAAGCCTTACAATTGAAGGAACCTCGGTTCGCTCATGTTTCGCTCATCTTAGGCAAAGATCGCTCTAAGATGAGTAAGCGTCACGGCTCTACTTCTATTGTCAACTATCGTGAACAAGGATATTTACCAGAAGCGCTAGTGAACTTCTTAGTTTTGTTGGGATGGTCACCTGAAGGTGAAGAAGAGATTTTCTCTCTAGAAGCCTTGACTGAGCTGTTCTCTTTAGAAAGAGTTGCTAAGAACCCTGCTGTCTTTGACTTAGACAAACTGAATTGGCTTAATGGTCTCTATATCCGACAGACACCTATTGAAAGACTTGTAGAAATGGCCATACCTCACTTGCAAGAAGCAGGGTATGTCTCAAAAAGTATGGGTGAAGAAGAGCAAAACAAAGTACAGCTAATGATGCAAGCTCTTCAAGAAAAGCTGGCTTATGTAGGGCAAGTCAAAGAATACGGACCTCTTTTCTTTGATGAAAAAGTAACCTTAGAAGATGATACAGCAAAAGCGCATTTACTAGCAGAAGAAGTACCTCTTTTACTGCAGGCTTTTGTGAGCAAGCTTGATGACGATCGTATTAATGAACCAGCTTCCATAAAGAAAATACTTAAAGAGTTAGGTAAAGAGACGAAGCTTTCGGGCAAAGCCCTCTTTATGCCTTTGAGAGTAGCCATATCAGGTCAGCAACATGGCCCGGACTTGCCTTACTTAATAGCTGTCTTGGGCAAGGAAGGTTTGCTCAAGCGTCTTCGTCAAACGACAGAGCAAGCAGGTTTGGACTTGTCGTTTTAAGAAATAACCCTTTGACAGTCTGCGATAGAGCTACTTATAATACAGGTAAGTTCAAAAGACGAAGAACGGGAGGTTCCGGCAGTGCTCCCCAACCAGAGAAAGTCGCCGAGGCTGGAAGCGACTTGGGGTTAAGAATGCTGGACGTGCACCCGGGAGTCGCCAGGATCGAAAAAAGTAGATCCGGCCGGTAGGCCCCGTTACAGCCTGCAAGAGATAGCGTCATCACGCTAAGCAGAGTGGAACCGCGAAAGATCTTCGCCTCTGTACATTACAGAGGCGAAGATCTTTATTTTTTTTTGAAAGCATGCAATCACTAGAAGGAGGCGGACCGAGATGCTAGCGCGTATTCGCAAAGATATTAGAGTAATTTATGAGAGGGATCCAGCTGTTAAGTCTACTTGGGAAGTGATCCTTTGTTACCCAGGCTTTCATGCCCTTTTACTGCATCGATTAGCCCATAAACTCTACAAAAGCAATTGGGCTGTTACAGCACGCTTTTTATCACAGGTAAATCGATTTCTCACTGGAGTAGAGATTCATCCTGGTGCGAAGATTGGAGAAGGTGTTTTTATTGACCATGGTTCGGGTGTTGTAATTGGTGAAACAGCAGAAGTGGGCAACAACGTTACTCTTTACCAAGGGGTAACCCTCGGTGGGACAGGAAAAGAAAAAGGAAAGCGCCATCCTACAGTGGGAAACAATGTTGTCGTATCATCAGGATCAAAAGTACTAGGCTCTATTACGATTGGTGACAACGTTAAAATTGGTGCTGGTTCCGTTGTATTAAAGGATGTGCCGCCAAATTGCACTGTTGTAGGTGTGCCAGGGCGCATTGTTGTACAAGATGGAGTAAATGTTCGGGATGAATTGTTGGGAAAGATAGATTTAGAGCATCACAAACTGCCTGATCCGATGGCTGAAATGATCTTATGCTTGCAGCGCAAGATAACTCAACTAGAAGAGCGGATTGTGCAACTGGAGGGAAAAGAAAGTGAGTCTCAGAGTATACAACAGCCTACATCAAAAGAAGGAGGCGTTTGTTCCGCTTAATGCGGGCAAAGTGCGCATATATGCTTGTGGACCAACAACTTATGATTATATTCACCTAGGTAATGCTAGGCCTTTAGTAGTTTTTGATACGATAAGACGATACTTGGATTTTATTGGTTACGAAGTTACTTATGTACAGAACTTTACGGACATTGATGATAAGATTATCAAACGAGCCCAAGATCTCGGTGAAGATCCTTTAGAATTGGCCGCTCGTTTTATAGAAGAATACTACAAAGATGCCAGCGCTTTAAACGTTCGTAAAGCTACCATACATCCCAAGGTAAGTGATCACTTGCCCGAGATAACAGAGATGATAGAGAAGCTTATCCAAGGCGGTCAAGCTTATGAAGTAGATGGAGATGTTTACTTCCATATACCTGCTTTTCCCAACTACGGATGCTTGTCAGGTAGAACGCTTGAAGACTTGCAGGCAGGTGCAAGAGTTGAAGTTGATGAGCGTAAAAAGCATGCTATGGACTTTGCCCTTTGGAAAGCGGCTAAAGTGGGAGAGCCTGCTTGGGATAGCCCCTGGGGTAAAGGTAGGCCTGGTTGGCATATCGAATGTTCTGCCATGGCACTGAAATACTTAGGTGAACAATTTGATATTCATGGCGGTGGGCAAGACCTCATTTTCCCACATCATGAAAATGAAATCGCTCAATCTGAAGCAACTGTTGGCTCCGGTCCAATGGCCAAATATTGGATACACAACGGTTTTATCACAGTAAATGCCGAGAAAATGTCAAAGTCACTGGGGAACTTTTTTACTTTGCGTCAGATATTGCAGAAGTTTTCTGGTGATGTGATTCGCTTTTACCTTCTAGCAACTCATTACCGCAGTCCTATCGACTTTGATGACAGCAAGCTAGAAGGAGCTCGCAAAAGCTTAGAGCGATTGCGTACTAGTAGAGAACTGCTTAGAGAGAAATTAAGTCAAGAAGCAGTAGGTGGGCTAACAAAGGCTGGCCATCTTCACACAGAAGCTCTTGCTGAACAATTGCAAAAAACACGAATCATGTTTTTCGAAGCTATGAACGATGATTTCAATACTGCCTTAGCAATTTCTCAACTTTTTGACCTTGCTCGAGAAACAAATAGCTTAATGCATCAAGATACGAATGCTTACTGTCAAGAAACCAAAAAGCTTCTCCAACAAGTGGCAGATACTTTTGATGAATTTGCCCAGGTTCTTGGTTTGCAACTTAAGGCGGAAAAAGAACAAGGTGACTCTGCTTTGGTAGAAGGGCTCTTAGAGCTTATTTTTTCTATTCGTACAGAAGCGAGAAAAAAGAAAGATTGGGCTACGGCCGATCTAATTCGTGATGGGCTCAAAGATTTAGAAATAGTTCTTGAAGATACACCGCAAGGAACTAGATGGAAGAAAAAATGATGGAAAAGAATAGCCATAGAGAAAAAGCTTTAACAGAGATGCCCGCACCTCTCGCTTTGGCTTACTTAGGTGATGCTGTTTATGAGCTTCATGTAAGAAGATTCCTGATTCAAGCCGGTCTTGTAAAAGTACATCGTCTTCATCGCCTTGCCGTAGAGTTAGTAAAAGCTTCTGCACAAGTTCAAATTCTGCGCTGGTTAGAAGACAAACTAGAAGAAGATGAGCTAGAATGGGTGCGTAGAGGTAGGAATGCTGACTCCGGCAAGTGTCCTAAATCAACAGACGTAGTGACTTATCGCCTAGCTACAGGCTTTGAGTGCTTAATAGGATACTGGTCTTTGTGTAGGGCGGAGAGGATGGAGCTTTTAGAACCTTATCTACAGAATTGGCTAGCAGAGAAAAAGGGCAAATAAAGATTGAGTGGAGTTGAAAGGATAAGAAATGGAAGTCAGCCTGATTGCCTATACACCTGAACCGGAGAGGACCGTAGCAGCGGCGGCACGATTATGCTACTCTAGTCAAGATCCGCATAAGCTACTTGATGGAATGAATGAAGAAAAAGCAGTCGCATTAGTGAGCAAGTTAACTGCGATGGGACATTTTTCGCCTTTTGAGCATGTTAGCTTTACTTTTGCTATCAATGGCATCAGTCGAGCTACCAGCCATCAGCTCGTACGGCACAGAATTGCCAGTTACAGTCAACGCTCACAGCGCTACGTAGGAGAAGAAAACTTTGACTACGTCATTCCACCTAGTATTGCAAGAAATGAAGTTTTGAGAGATAAATACGAGACCTTAATGGCCGAAATTGCTCAAGTTTATGCCCAATTAGCTTCATCGGTGCCAGCGGAAGATGCTCGCTATGTGTTACCTAATGCTTGTGAAACAGCAATTGTCTGTACCTTTAATACGAGAAGTTTATATAACCTTTTGGCTCATCGACTTTGTTTAAGAGCTCAATGGGAAATTCGTAATGTAGCCGAAAAAATGTTAGAACAAGTTCGTGCAGTTGCGCCAACACTATTTGCAGAAGCTGGGGCATCATGTGAAACAACAGGAATTTGCCCCGAAGGTTCTTATAGCTGCGGACGAATTGAAAGTATAAAAAATAGAAATGGAGCGGAGTCATAATGAAAAAAGAAAAAGGCCGCTCAGATGTAAGGAAAAATGAAGTAAGAAGAGCAGAGGCTAAGAGACCAGGGCCAAGAAGAGCAGAAGCTGGTAAAACAGAATCAAATAGAACAGAGGAAGTAAGAGACGATCTTTTAGTAGGTCGTCATCCTGTCTTAGAAGCCTTAAAAGGGAAGCGATCAATCAATAAAATTATTGTAGCCAAAGGTTCAAAAGAAGGATCTATTCGGGAGATACTGGCAATTGCCAAGGAGCAATCTATTCCTACCATAGAGGTAGAAAGAAGTGCTCTAGACATACAAAGTGCTACCAAAAACCACCAAGGTGTTATAGCTTTCGTCTCTTCTGCTGCTTATGTTGATATTGCCGACATCTTAGAAATAGCTCGTGCTAAGGGAGAGTCTCCTTTCGTTTTGATTTTAGATGGCCTCGAAGATCCGCACAATGTAGGAGCACTTTTGCGTACAGCAGAATGCGCTGGCGTTCATGGTGTGATTCTTCCCAAGAGAAGAGGCGTAGGTGTTACAAGCACAGTAGCTAAAGCAGCGGCAGGAGCTACAGAACACCTTGCTATTGCGAGAGTAACTAATCTAGTTATGGCTGTTGAAGAATTAAAGAAAGCAGGCCTCTGGATTGTAGGAAGTGTTGTAGAAGGAGAAAAACCTTATTACGAACAAGACTTCTCTGGTTCTTTAGGGCTGATTGTGGGCAGTGAAGGGAAAGGCATATCGCGACTTTTACAAAGCAAATGCGACTTTCTTGTAACAATTCCTATGACCGGTAAAGTGCAATCCTTGAATGCATCAGTAGCAGGTGCACTACTTATGTTCGAGAGAATGCGAATCAAAGAAAAAAGTCAAAAAAATCAAAGCGAGCTTGCCCATGCAAGACATCCTGATCGTTGACGGCTACAATGTGCTCAACGCTTGGCCTGATCTGAAGGAGCTGAAGCAGCAAAGCTTTGAACATGCTAGAGAAAAGCTCATTGATCTACTTGCTGAATACGGCTCTTTACAGGGCTTAGAAGTTATTATTGTTTTTGATGCTCATCTGGTAAAAGGTGGCGTCGAGCGATTGGAGAAAGTGGTCGGTATCAAAGTTGTTTATACAAAAGAAGATGAAACAGCAGACCGTTACATTGAACGCCTATTAGGTAAGTATTCTTCTCGTCGAAATATTTGGGTAGCAACAGGAGATGCTGTGGAACAGTCGATGGCTCTTGGTCGTGGTGCTTGTCGTGTCACTGTTAGAGAGTTATACCATCAAGTAAAAAAGTCTTCTAAGGATCGAAAAAAACATTATCGACCACCAGTTGAAGAGAATCACCTTGATGGAAGGTTGAGTGATGAGATTCGAAGACAATTAGAGCGAATGAGGCGGGAAAAATGGTAAAAAACTAGATCACTAGGACTCTCTTCGTATTGCGAGCCTTGACTCTGAAAAAGACATTCAGGTATAATGAATATGTTCTGAGGACAACCCGCCTGAACCTGACAGGCGTTTTAGCTTTTTTGAGGCTTCACACGGATCGGGAAGATTACTCGGGAAACTCTTGTGTGGTGGGGGCGATAGGCGTGAGTGTGAATGCCCAGAAAGAATTTCTGGACGAACTTGAGCAACTTATGGACGAAGAAATAGTAGAGCGAGCAAAAGAGGGCGATGAAGAAGCTCTAGAGTATCTTATCAACAAGTATAAGAACTTCGTTAGGGCTAAGGCACGGTCTTATTTTTTGATCGGTGCTGATCGTGAAGATATTATTCAAGAAGGCATGATTGGTCTTTATAAAGCAATCCGTGACTTCCGAGGTGACAAGTTATCATCTTTCAGAGCTTTTGCTGAGCTTTGCATTACACGCCAGATCATAACAGCCATTAAAACGGCCACGCGTCAGAAACATATACCGCTTAACTCATACGTTTCTCTCAACAAGCCCATATATGATGAAGACTCGGACCGCACACTTCTTGATGTAATTTCGGGAACGAAGATAACAGACCCGGAAGAGCTTATCATCAGCAGAGAAGAGTTTGATGATATTGAAGAGAAAATGGGAGAAATTCTGAGTTCGTTAGAGTGGAAAGTATTAATGTCTTACTTAGAAGGCAAGTCCTATCAGGAGATTGCCGTTGATCTGAAGCGACATGTTAAGTCTATTGACAATGCATTGCAACGGGTGAAGAGGAAATTAGAGAAATACCTTGAAAACCGTGATGAAGAACGAGTTTCTACCGTAAACAGCTTGAAAGATAAAGGGAGTCGAGATGTAAGAGTCTTACCGAAAGACGCATCTATAGGCAGAGGTTAATAAGACTCAAGTGAAACTTTTATGACAACAGAAAACTGGATAAACTTACTTATGCAGGGGCAAGGCCATAATTATCTTCGCTTGCATAAGGAAACTTTACAAACCACCCGGGGACGTTGTTGACTTCCCGATTTGCTTATGCTAAAGTAATGAAGGTAATGGGCAAAATCGGACCACCCTGTAGGGTGGTTTTGTCAATGGAGCATGGGAGGTGTGGACGTGCGCGTAGGTGTAACCTTGGCCTGCACAGAGTGCAAGCGTCGAAATTATACGACAAACAAGAACAAAAAAAATGATCCAGACCGTTTAGAAATGAAGAAGTACTGCCGTTGGTGCAAGACTCAGACGGTCCACAAAGAGACCAAGTAGAGAGTCTTGTAGACATGATTGAGATTTTTCGGTCAGGGTCGCTTTAAGGAAGGGAATGCAAGTGGGCGAAGAAAAGAAAAAGGATAATGTCGTAAAATCCGCCCCGACCAAAGAAGCTGGCAAGAAATCTGAAGCCAAAGCGCCGTCCGCAGGCAAAGTTGGGCGAGCACAAGGTTTTGCTCGTGGTGTAGCAAGTGAATTGAAGAAAGTTCACTGGCCCACACGGCAGGAAGTCATCACCTACACAGGTGTTGTTGTGACTGCCGTTGCTATTGTTGGCTTCATGATTTTCCTTGTTGACGAAGCTATCGGTCGAATTTTACGACTGTTACTTGGGTAGCTATGGAAAAACAATGGTATGTAATTCACACTTACTCTGGATATGAGAATAAGGTTAAAGCGAACTTAGAGCGTCGAGTTGAGTCGATGAACATGGGTGACAAGATTTTTAGAATCATGGTACCTATGGAAGATGAAGTCGAAGTTAAGAATGGCAAAAGGAAAGTTTCCAAACGCAAGGTCTTTCCGGGATACGTTCTTGTTGAGATGCTAATGACTGATGACTCTTGGTATGTCGTTCGCAACACTCCGGGTGTAACTGGTTTTGTAGGCACTGGTGCCAAACCAGTTCCTTTGCAACCAGGAGAAGTAGCCTATATCCTCAAGACAATGGGCATAGATGAAGCCCGTACCAAACATGATTTTGAGCTAAAGCAGAACGTGCGAGTTACTTCCGGACCTTTTGAAAACTTTATTGGTATCATTGAAGAAATTCAGCCTGAAAAAGGAAAACTGAAAGTCATGGTATCGATGTTTGGTCGAGAGACACCGGTGGAACTTGACTTTTCCCAAGTAGAGAAAATGTCATAAGTACTATTTCTCTCTCTTTTGGGGAATTGCAATGCTCTAACTGTTTGCATTACACACTATAGCAAGGAGGTGGCATACACCGTGGCAAAGAAAGTCGTTGCTGTAGTCAAACTGCAATGTCCTGCAGGCAAAGCAAACCCAGCACCTCCAGTTGGTCCCGCATTGGGTCAACATGGTGTCAACATTATGGCTTTCTGCAAGCAGTACAACGAAGCGACTGCGGCTCAAGCAGGCTTAGTTATTCCTGTTGAGATTTCTATTTATGAAGACCGTTCCTTTACGTTTATCACTAAGACTCCTCCAGCAGCAGTTCTACTGAAAAAAGCAGCAGGAATCGAAACAGCTTCAGGCACTCCTAACACCAAAAAAGTGGGTAAAGTTACTCGCGAAAAGGTTCAAGAGATTGCAGAGCTCAAAATGAAGGACTTAAATGCGGCAAGCGTAGACGCAGCTGTGCGCATGATTGAAGGTACTGCGCGTAGCATGGGTATCGAAGTTATTGAAGCTTAAGTCTGAAGAATGAAGTGGGAGGAAGCAAGGCTTCCGCGAATACCACGAGGAGGATAAATATGCCTAAGCATGGTAAAAAGTATCAAGATAGCGCAAAGCTTATTAACCGCGACGAGCCCGTAGAAGTAACAGATGCTGTGGAATTGGTCAAGAAAATGGCCACAGCCAAATTCGATGAAACGGTCGAAGTGGCGTTCAGACTGGGTGTTGATCCCCGTCACGCTGATCAAATGATTCGTGGTGCTGTTGTTTTACCACACGGTATTGGTAAAACGCAACGTGTTATTGTTTTTGCCAAAGGCGACAAAGTCAAAGAAGCAGAAGCAGCTGGTGCCGATTACGTAGGTGCCGATGATCTAGTTCAGAAAATTCAAGGTGGCTGGTTCGACTTTGATGTCGCAGTAGCAACACCTGACATGATGGGTACTGTTGGTAAACTTGGTCGAGTTCTTGGTCCTAAAGGACTTATGCCTAACCCCAAAACAGGTACAGTTACTTTTGATGTAGCTAGAGCTGTTCAAGAAGTAAAAGCCGGTAAGATTGAGTACCGTGTAGATAAGACAGGTATTATCCACGCACCAATTGGCAAGGCTTCCTTTGAATCCGAAAAATTAGCAGAGAACTACCAGACTCTTTTAGATGCTTTGTTAAAGGCTAAGCCAACTACGGCTAAAGGCCAATATCTCAGAAGCATTACTCTTTCCTCTACCATGAGTCCGGGGGTTCCAGTTAATCCCTTGAAACCTCATGTTGTACAGGTTCAATAATAGATTAGTCGTTGACAAAAGGTTGCGACTATACTATCATATAGATTGTCTGAATTTTTAACATTGATAAACACCGCTGTAGACAGCAGGTGCCGCGATTATTGATTGCGGCTTAAGGCTTCAGCGCCTGCCGAGGTGGATGAATGGAGATAGATTAGAAAGAGCATTGCGTTCTTTATTTCCATGCGTCTGCTTTGAGCTGAGAAAGCCTCTGCTGTGTCTAACAGTAGAGGCTTTTCCTTTTAGAGAAGGGGGTGAAAACCCGATGCAAAAAAGTATCGAACAAAAAAGTCTAGTTGTAGCTGAAATCAAGTCGAAGCTTGAGCGATCCAAGGCTTGCGTTCTTACTGAATTCAGAGGCATGACTGTGCAAGATGCTACGGAGCTTCGTAACAAATTTAGAGAAGCTGGCGTTGAGTTCAAAGTATGTAAGAATACTTTAACTAGAATTGCGGCTAACGAAATAGGTATTGATGGTCTAGACCCATACCTAGAAGGGCCTACAGCTATCGCTTTTGGCTATGATGATCCAGTTGCGCCTGCGAAAATTATCTCCGATTTCATTAAGGAGAAGAAGACTAAAGCAGTCTCTGTTAAAGTAGGCATTGTTGATGGACAAGTAATTGATGCTAATGGCGTGAAGGCTCTGGCTGATTTGCCGCCGAAAGAAGTGCTATTGGCTCAAGTTCTTGCAGGAATGCAAGGTCCTCTCGTTGGAATGGCCAACGTTCTACAAGGACCTATTCGCAAGCTTGGTTATGCTCTGGAAGATCTGCGTAAGCAGAAAGAAAGTGCTTAATCAAAAATACTTAAAAAAAACAAATTATAAATTGATGGGGGATCACTCGAATGAGCAAGATTGCTGAAATTATTGAAGCGGTCAAAGGTCTGACCGTACTTGAACTATCTGAATTAGTTAAAGCTTTTGAAGAAGAGTTTGGCGTAAGTGCTGCTGCTCCTGTTGCTATGGCTGCTATGCCTGCTGCTGGTGGCGCTGCTCCTGCTGCTGAAGAAAAAACTGAGTTTGACGTTGTTCTAACTGGTGCTGGCGACAAAAAAGTTAACGTCATCAAAGTTGTTCGTGAGATCACTGGTCTTGGCTTGAAAGAAGCTAAAGAATTAGTTGACAATGCACCTAAAGCTATTAAGGAAAAAGTGAGCAAAGAAGAAGCTGAAGCTATCAAAACTAAGCTTGCTGACGCTGGTGCATCTGTAGAAGTTAAGTAAGTTTTATAACTGTCACCTATTATAATAAGAAAAAACAGGGTTTTGGACATTCCTACCCTGTTTTTTCTTATTTTTTCTATGGAAAGCTTTCAAACTGTTGACAATGGAGAAATACTATGGTAGCATTACATATTGCGATTGTTCTCATTTTTACTGTAATAATGAGAGCGTTATACGAGCAAAGGTCCTGGTATAAAATGAGTGAATTGGGGGAAATATACCCAAAAAGAAAAGGTGAACCAAAGGGTATATATTTTAGGACTCACCGGGGAGGGAGCCTTTTGCCGTTACGTTTTAGATGAAGAAACCCAGTGTAGTAGGGGGGTAGATTAGCTAGGCTTAACCCTCTCATTGGTGTTTCTTTTGTTTTTGTTCATCACAAAATAAGAGGTGAAGACGGATGGTATATCCTGTGCAATGTGGGTCACGGCAACGCTGGAGTTTTGCCCGCATCCAGGAAGTTATGGACATGCCCAACCTGATAGAGATCCAGCAGAACTCCTATCGGTGGTTTCTTGAAGAAGGTTTACGAGAGATGTTTCATGATATCTCTCCGATTCAGGACTTTACTGGGAACTTAATCTTGGAGTTTATCGACTATACCCTGGGGGAACCCAAATATAACGTGGAAGATTGCAAAGAACGCGATGTCACTTATGCAGCTCCTCTGCGTGTTAAGGTTCGTTTAATCAACAAAGAAACGGGCGAAGTAAAAGAGCAAGAAGTCTTCATGGGAGACTTCCCCTTAATGACAGAAAAAGGCACCTTTATTATAAATGGTGCTGAAAGGGTAATTGTTAGTCAGTTAGTACGTTCCCCTGGTGTCTATTTTAATGAGCAAATTGATCCGCCTAGTGGTAAAAAAATCTACGGCGTTACAATTATTCCTAATCGCGGAGCTTGGTTAGAATTTGAGACAGACGCGAATGACAACATATTTGTACGTATTGACAGAACAAGAAAACTACCAGCAACTGTACTCATTCGTGCACTAGGATACTCTAACAATGCGCAAGTAATTGAGCTCTTTGAGAGCGATGAACGTATTGCCGTTACTTTAGAGCGAGATAACACAGAGAGTACAGAAGAAGCACTCGTTGAGATATATAAACGCCTTAGACCAGGCGAACCACCTACAGTTGATAGCGCTCGCAGTCTTATGGAAACTCTTTTCTTTGATGCAAAGCGTTATGACCTTGCCAAAGTAGGTCGCTATAAAGTTAATAAAAGATTAGGTCTTGAAATAGAAAAAGAAATCAGGCATCTAACCAAAGATGATATTATTGCTACTGTTAAGCAACTTCTCAAATTGATGCAAGAAGAAGGTCATGCAGACGATATCGATCACCTTGGCAATCGTCGTTTGCGCTCTGTAGGGGAACTTTTGCAGAACCAGTTCCGCATTGGATTATCTCGTATGGAGAGAGTTGTCCGGGAACGGATGACTATTCAAGACGTAGAAGTCATTACACCACAAGTATTAATCAATATTAGACCTGTAGTAGCGGCTATTAAAGAGTTTTTTGGTTCTTCACAGCTCTCGCAGTTTATGGATCAAACGAACCCGCTAGCGGAGTTAACTCATAAACGGCGTCTTTCAGCACTAGGTCCTGGTGGTCTCTCTAGAGAGAGAGCAGGCTTTGAAGTACGGGACGTTCACCACTCTCACTATGGAAGAATGTGCCCGATTGAAACGCCAGAAGGTCCGAACATTGGCTTAATTGGTTCTTTATCAACTTACGCTCGGATTAATGAATTTGGTTTCATTGAGACGCCTTATCGAAAAGTAGATAAAGAAAAAGGTGCTGTCACCGAACAAATCGACTACCTAACAGCTGATGAAGAAGATAAATATATCGTAGCCCAGGCGAACGCACCTCTAGATGAAGAAGGACGCTTTACGGAAAGTAAAGTAAACGCTCGCCACGGTCATGAGATTCTCGTTGTGCCTGTAGAACATGTCGACTACATGGATGTTTCACCAAAACAAGTTGTCTCTATCGCTACAGCCCTTATTCCCTTCTTAGAGCACGATGATGCCAACCGAGCTCTTATGGGAGCGAACATGCAACGGCAGGCTGTACCGTTGCTTAGAACGGATGCACCTTATGTAGGTACTGGTATGGAGTACAAAGCCGCTCATGACTCTGGTGTGGTAATCATTGCCAAGAATAGCGGTATTGTGGAGCGTGTTACTGCCGACGAGATTATTATTCGTAGTGATGAAGGCACAACAGAGCATCACAAACTGCTAAAGTTTCTTCGCTCTAACCAGGGCACCTGTATCAACCAAAAGCCTATCTGTCGAGAGGGACAGCGTGTTAAAGCAGGAGAAATTATTGCAGATGGTCCTTCCACTGATCAAGGCGAGCTCGCTTTAGGACGAAATATCCTTGTCGCTTTTATGACCTGGGAAGGTTATAACTACGAGGATGCTATTCTGGTCAATGAGAAACTGGTGAAAGAAGACTACTTCACGTCCATTCATATTGAAGAATATGAATGTGATTCTCGTGATACTAAGCTAGGGCCTGAAGAAATTACTCGAGACATTCCTAATGTAGGTGACGAAGTACTCAAAGATCTAGATGATCGGGGAATCATTCGAGTAGGTGCAGAAGTAAGACCTGGCGATATACTTGTTGGGAAAGTAACACCGAAAGGTGAAACAGAGCTAACAGCAGAGGAACGACTTTTACGAGCAATTTTCGGAGAGAAAGCTAGAGAAGTTAGAGATACATCTTTGCGAGTTCCTCATGGTGAAGCAGGCAAGATTGTTGATGTCAAAGTCTTTTCACGGGAAAACGGAGATGAATTACCACCAGGTGTAAACCAACTTGTTAGAGTCTATATTGCGCAGAAACGTAAAATCTCTGAAGGCGACAAAATGGCTGGACGCCATGGTAACAAAGGTGTTATTTCACGTATTATGGCTGAAGAAGACATGCCATATTTGCCCGATGGGACCCCTGTAGAGATTGTCTTGAACCCTCTTGGTGTCCCTTCTCGTATGAACATCGGTCAGGTACTAGAATGTCACCTTGGCTTAGCTTCTAAGTATATGGATCCGGGATATTTGATGGAACAAGAAGAGCCAACAGGAGGCAGAGGCATTCACGTAGCTACCCCTGTTTTTGATGGAGCTACGGAAAACGATATCTTTGACTTCTTGAAAAAAGCAGGCATCCCTGAGTTTGGCAAAATGGCTATGTCAGACAAACGTACAGAGCCGTTGCGCCAAACTATAAACTACAAAGGGGAAGACAACGAAGCAGAAAATCCCCATATTATTGCAGGCGTGCCGCTGGGCAAAACAATACTCTACGATGGACGCTCAGGTGAGCCCTTCGACAACCCCATTACCGTTGGTTACATGTATGTTCTAAAACTAGCCCACCTTGTTGACGACAAGATTCATGCACGCTCAACAGGACCATACTCACTTGTTACACAACAGCCTCTCGGAGGTAAAGCGCAGTTTGGTGGTCAGCGCTTTGGAGAGATGGAAGTTTGGGCTTTAGAAGCATATGGTGCCGCTTATACACTACAAGAGATATTGACCGTAAAATCAGATGACGTTGTAGGACGTGTGAAAACCTACGAAGCTATTGTAAAAGGTGAGAATATTCCTGAACCTGGCGTTCCGGAGTCCTTCAAAGTTCTTATTAAGGAATTACAGAGTCTTGGTCTTGATGTCAAAATTCTCTCTGAAGATGAACAAGAAATAGAAATCAAAGAAGCTGATGAAGATGTGGCAGAAACAGCTAAAGAGCTAGGCATTGACATTCAAGGAGAAGAGAAACGCAAAGGACCTGTCAAAACAGAAAGCCAAGAAGCAGAATTAGAAGAAGACTTAGAAGAATCTGATGATTCGGCGGCTATGCTAGAAGAAGCTGTCGATGAACTAGATGACTAATAACACCATAAGATAATGTTTTTTGATAGCAAATCTAAAGGGGTGCCTGTCGAAAGGTACCCCTAGTGACGACCCGGAAGGGAGAGAAACCGTTGCTCGACGTCAATAATTTTGATCGCATGCGCATAGGGTTGGCATCAGCCGATCTGATCAGATTCTGGTCAAGTGGAGAAGTCAAGAAGCCAGAAACAATTAACTATCGTACCTTAAAGCCTGAGAGAGACGGCTTGTTTTGTGAACGGATTTTTGGACCTACCCGAGATTGGGAATGTCACTGCGGAAAGTATAAGCGAGTCCGTTACAAAGGAATTGTATGCGATCGCTGTGGTGTAGAAGTTACTAGATCGAAAGTTCGACGTGAGAGACTAGGTCATATTGAATTAGCCGCTCCAGTCTCTCATATTTGGTACTTCAAAGGTATACCCAGCAGAATGGGACTAATTCTCGATATGTCGCCTCGCTCTCTGGAAAAAGTATTATACTTTGTCTCTTACATCATTATAGATGCAGGCGACACAACCTTAATGAAAAAACAACTTCTTACAGAAACAGAGTATCGTGAGCATCGAGAGAAGTACGGCAATCGTTTCAGAGCCGGTATGGGTGCCGAAGCGATAAAAGAATTATTGGCGGAAATGGATCTCGAAAAACTTTGTCAAGAACTGAGGCAAGAGCTTAAAGAAGTTACAGGACAAAGAAAAGTTCGAGCCATTAGGAGACTTGAAGTCGTAGAAGCATTCAAACATTCTGGTAACCGACCAGAATGGATGATCATGGACGCTATCCCCGTAATTCCACCTGAACTGAGACCGATGGTGCAACTTGACGGTGGGCGCTTTGCCACTTCAGATCTTAACGACCTCTACCGTCGAGTTATTAACCGTAATAATCGATTGAAGAGGCTTCTTGATTTAGGGGCACCAGATATTATTGTTCGCAACGAAAAACGAATGCTTCAAGAAGCAGTTGATGCACTGATTGATAATGGACGTCGTGGTCGTCCCGTAACAGGACCAGGCAACCGACCTCTTAAGTCCTTATCAGATATGCTCAAAGGAAAACAAGGTCGCTTCCGTCAAAACCTACTAGGTAAGCGGGTTGATTACTCTGGTCGTTCCGTTATCGTTGTAGGACCGGAACTGTCTATGCACCAATGTGGCTTACCCAAAGAAATGGCGCTGGAGCTTTTTAAGCCCTTTGTTATGAAAAAGCTGGTAGAAGAAGGCCATGCCCATAACATCAAAAGCGCAAAGCGTATGGTTGAAAGAGTCAAAAACGAAGTATGGGATGTATTAGAAGAAGTTATTGCCGAACATCCTGTCTTACTGAACCGCGCACCTACCTTACACCGTCTAGGGATTCAAGCTTTTGAACCTGTACTTGTAGAAGGTAGAGCCTTGCAAATCCATCCTCTCGTCTGTACAGCTTATAACGCTGACTTTGACGGAGACCAAATGGCTGTGCACGTGCCTCTATCAGCAGAAGCACAAGCAGAAGCACGGAACTTGATGTTGTCAGCTCACAACATCCTTAACCCCAAAGACGGTCGACCAGTTGCTACTCCTACGCAAGATATGGTTATTGGAGCATACTATCTCACTGTAGAACGAGAAAACGTCTTTGGTGAGGGGAAAGTTTTTGCCTATCCCGAAGAAGCTATAGCTGCTTACGAAGCAAAAGAGCTTCACTTACAAGCATCTATTCGTGTAAGGACTAATGCTAAGCTGGAAGAAGCACTAAGCCATAGTAAAGATCAAGCAGCACAACGAGATGAAAAAGGCTTCCTCAAGACGACTGTTGGGAGACTTATCTTTAACTCCGTTATACCTCCTGCTGTTGGCTACGTTAACGAAGTAGCAGGTAAAAAGCAATTAGGTCAAATTGTTGCAAATTGTTACGAACGAATGGGCATTGGCAACACTGCTGCTATGTTAGATGGCATCAAAAAACTTGGCTACTCATACTCAACAAAAGCAGGTATTACTGTTGGTATTACTGATGTAGAAGTACCAGATGAAAAAGCAAAGCTACTCCAAGAAGCAGATAGTCACGTTGAAAAAGTAGAGATGCAGTTCCGACGAGGACTCATTACTGGAGAAGAGCGATACCAGAAGATTATTGACATCTGGAATAAAACTACAGACGAAGTAACGAAAGCACTATTAGAGACATTAGATAAATTTAATCCTGTCTATATGATGGCTACATCGGGCGCCCGTGGTAATATTCAACAGATCCGTCAGTTAGCAGGCATGCGGGGTCTCATGGCAGATCCTTCAGGACGCATCATCGACTTGCCTATTAAAGCTAACTTCCGTGAAGGCCTTACGGTCTTAGAGTACTTTATCTCTACACACGGTGCGCGGAAAGGTCTTGCTGATACAGCCTTACGGACAGCTGACTCGGGATATCTGACTCGTCGTCTCGTTGACGTTTCGCAGGACGTGATCGTGCGCGAAATCGATTGCGGTACGGAAGAAGGAGTTCCTGTAGATGCTATTGTTGATGGAAGACAAGTTATTGAACCACTTTCCGATCGACTAGCTGGTCGCTATGCTATGGAAGAAGTGGTGGATCCTGAAACAGGTGAGAAACTTACCATCATAGATGAAGAGATTCGCAATGAAGCGGCTGATCGGATTGAAGAGTTGATAAAACGTCAAGTGCTACCTAATCGTCCAATCTACATCCGTGCAGTTCTTACTTGCAAAACTCGCTATGGTGTATGTAGAAAATGTTATGGACGCAATCTAGCAACTGGCAAAGCCGTTGAAATTGGCGAAGCTGTTGGTATTATCGCGGCTCAATCTATCGGTGAACCTGGTACCCAGTTAACTATGCGTACCTTCCACACCGGCGGTGTTGCAGGTGATGATATTACACAAGGTTTGCCGCGTATTGAAGAGCTATTTGAAGCAAGAAAGCCAAAAGGCCAGGCGATCATTGCTGAAGAAGATGGTATCGTAAAAATCGTAGAAAACAAAGGTCGGAAAGACGTTGAAATCATCACCGATGATGGTGAAACTCATCAATACAGCGTACCTTTCAACTCTAGGATCAAGATAGATGAAGGTCAAAGAGTACTAGCTGGTACAGAACTAACAGAAGGCTCAGTGAACCCTCACGATCTACTACGTGTCAAAGGCATTCAAGGCGTACAAACCTATTTGCTCAAAGAAGTACAAAGGGTTTATCGTCTTCAAGGTGTTGATATTAATGATAAACACATTGAAGTAATGGTCCGTCAGATGATGCGTAAAGTTAAAGTCGAAGAATCAGGCGATACAAGTCTTCTTCCAGGAGGACTTATCGACATTGCCGATTTCGAACTGGAAAACCTGCGAGCTATAGAAGAAGGTGGAGAACCAGCGACTGCACGACCAGTGTTACTTGGTATCACTAAGGCATCGCTAGCTACCGATTCATTCCTCTCAGCCGCGTCTTTCCAAGAAACAACAAGAGTTCTTACAGAAGCGGCAATTAAAGGGAAGGTAGATCCCTTATTAGGCCTAAAAGAAAACGTTATTATCGGCAAGCTCATACCAGCTGGAACAGGAATGTCTCGTTATCGAAACATTCGTGTTGTTGTAGATGGTGAAGTGCAAGCTGAAAATAATAATGAAGTACTTTTTGAAGAGTAAGTCTTCATAAATAAGACTGTCTTATTGACTTTAATTCCTCTGCGGAGTCAAGAAATTGACTTCGCAGAGGAAAAAGACTTCTTGTTGACAGTTAAGCTAATAAGTGATACGATAATATAGTGTGTGATTCGTTAAAGGAGGATACCGATGCCTTTAGAGCGCTTGAAAACAGCTCGCCAGAGGACGGTGGGAACCAAGCAAACCCTGAAGGCTGTTGAAAAGGGTCAGGTAGAAGTTGTCTATGTGGCTCAGGATGCTGACCCTCACGTCATTATTCCTTTAATGAAGAAATGTGAGGAAAGAGCAATACCTGTCATTCAAATCGATACCATGGACACTCTAGGAGTGGCTTGTGGAATCAAAGTTGGTTCAGCTTCGGCAGCCATATTGAAAGGATAGTATTTTCCTCGGATAAGGATACGCATGGGTGAGTTGTAAGCTGAAGAAGACCTGGAAGGAGGTGCATGTTCATGCCAACGATTAGTCAATTGGTACGCAAAGGTAGAAAGAAACTTGTGGAAAAATCTACGGCGCCAGCGTTGAAAGAAAGTCCGCAGAAAAGAGGCGTATGTACGCGTGTATACACAACTACACCCAAGAAGCCTAACTCTGCACTTCGTAAAGTAGCGAGGGTTCGTCTGACGAATGGGATAGAAGTTACAGCCTACATCCCCGGCATCGGGCACAACCTCCAAGAACACTCCGTCGTTCTTGTGCGGGGAGGCCGGGTTAAAGACCTTCCTGGTGTCCGTTACCACATCGTTAGAGGTGCCTTAGATACAGCAGGTACTCAGAACCGCAACCAGGGCCGTTCAAAATATGGTACTAAGCGTCCTAAGAAAGGCGCTGCCGCTGCGAAAAGGTAATTCATAAATTGTAAGGGGGGAAAAGAATGCCACGTCGTGGTTCAGTCCCGAAGCGGGATGTTCTCCCTGATCCAATATATAAATCCAAGTTGGTAACCAAATTAACCAACCAGATCATGTTGGACGGGAAAAAGAGCATTGCCGATCAAATTGTCTATGGGGCCTTTGATCTGGTTCAAGAAAAAACCAATAAAAACCCCATGGAAGTCTTAGAAACCGCTATGAAAAACATCATGCCATTACTTGAAGTAAAAGCGCGTCGTGTTGGTGGTGCGAACTATCAAGTTCCTATTGAAGTACGCCCCGATCGTCGACAAACTTTAGGAATTCGTTGGCTAATTCGTTATGCTCGCGAGCGTTCCGGTAAAAGTATGGTTGATAAACTAGCCGGTGAAATCATGGATGCCGCCAACAATGTAGGTGCTTCCGTGAAGAAAAAAGAAGATACTCATAAAATGGCAGAAGCTAACAAAGCATTTGCGCACTATCGTTGGTAGAATAGAAAAACTTTTCAAGTTTACTCTATGCCCCAAGATAGCTAGAAAGGGGGAACGAACGTGTCGAGACAGTTTCCATTAGAGAAAACTCGTAATATCGGTATCATGGCTCACATTGATGCTGGAAAAACGACAACAACTGAGCGTATCCTCTTCTACACCGGTCGTGTTCATAAGCTTGGTGAAGTCCACGATGGAGCCGCAACCATGGACTGGATGGTACAGGAGCAAGAACGTGGTATCACTATCACTTCAGCTGCTACGACCTGTCAATGGCAAGGACATCGTATTAACATTATCGACACACCCGGGCACGTGGACTTCACAGTAGAAGTTGAACGTTCCCTTAGGGTTTTGGATGGGGCTGTTGCTGTATTCTGCTCAGTTGGTGGTGTAGAACCTCAATCTGAGACTGTGTGGCGACAAGCCGATAAATATGGTGTTCCTAGAATAGCTTATATCAACAAAATGGATCGCGTCGGCGCTGACTTTTTCCGTGGAGTATCCATGATTAAGGACAGGCTCGGTGCTAATCCTGTACCTCTTCAAATTCCGATTGGTGCAGAAGACCAATTTAAAGGAATAATTGATCTCGTCACTATGAAGGCTGTTGTTTACGTTGACGATCTAGGAAAAACCAGTGACTTAGCCGAAATTCCAGAAGATCTCGTTGACTTGGCCAACGAATATAGAGAGAAACTTCTAGAAGCTGTTGCAGAAACAGACGAAGAACTGATGATGAAATATCTTGAGGGCGAAGAGCTAACAGAAGCGGAAGTTCGTGAAGGTATTCGTCGAGGCACTATTGGTGTTAAGATGATACCAGTTATCTGTGGTTCATCCTTTAAGAACAAAGGTGTACAACCACTGTTGGACTCTGTCGTTGCATATATGCCAGCTCCAACAGACGTTCCTGCTATTAAAGGTGTAAACCCTGATACAGGTGACGATGATAAGCGCGAAAGCTCTGATGCACAGCCTTTTGCGGCACTAGCCTTTAAGATTATGGCTGACCCATACGTAGGTAAGCTTGCTTTCTTCCGTGTTTACTCTGGTGTTTTGAATTCAGGTTCTTATGTTTTCAATTCAACCAAAGGGAAGAAAGAGCGGATTGGCCGTATTCTTCAGATGCATGCCAACCATCGTGAAGAAATTGCGCAAGTTTACACCGGAGATATTGCAGCTGCTGTAGGATTAAAGGATACTACCACAGGTGATACACTTTGTGATGAGAAAAATCCTATTATTCTAGAGTCTATGCAATTCCCTGAGCCTGTAATCTCTGTTGCTATTGAACCTAAGACAAAAGCTGACCAAGATAAAATGAGTGTGGCATTACAACGTCTATCGGAAGAAGATCCAACTTTCCGTATGTATACAGATCAAGAAACAGGTCAAACAATCATCTCTGGTATGGGTGAGCTTCACCTAGAAATCATTGTTGACCGTATGCAGAGGGAATTTAAGGTAGACGCCAATGTAGGTCGTCCTCAAGTTGCCTACAAAGAAACCATCCGTGGCAAAGCTAAAGTGGAAGGCAAGTTTGTACGGCAGTCTGGTGGTCGTGGTCAATACGGTCATTGCGTTATCGAGATGGAACCTATCGATGCAGGCGGTGGCTATGAGTTTGTCAACAAAATCGTCGGTGGTGTTATTCCTAGAGAATATATACCTGCTGTTGATAACGGAATTCGTGAAGCCATGGCAAACGGTATTCTCGCTGGATACCCAACCCTTGACCTTCGCGTAACTCTGGTTGACGGTTCTTACCACGATGTAGACTCCTCTGAAATGGCCTTCAAAATTGCTGGTTCTATGGCGTTCAAAGAGGGTGCCAGAAAGTGTAACCCTGTACTTCTAGAACCTGTCATGAAGGTAGAAGTTGTTGTTCCCGAAGAATACATGGGTGATGTCATTGGTGACATGAACTCACGTCGGGGACGTATTGAAGGCATGGAAGCTCGGGCTAACACCCAAGTAGTCCGTGGCTTTGTACCCCTTTCTGAAATGTTTGGTTACGCTACAGATCTGCGTTCTCGTACGCAAGGTCGTGGTCAATATGTAATGCAATTTGATCATTATGAAGAAGTACCCAAAAACATCGCAGAAGGAATTATGGCCAAAAGGCAAGGCTAAACCGTTAATAACGGTTTTCGCCATATAGAAAGGTGGCCAAGCCACCTAACATTTCCTCGAAAGGTAGGATGAGTAAAAAATGGCAAAAGCCAAATTTGAGCGCAAAAAGCCTCACGTAAACATTGGAACAATTGGTCACGTTGACCACGGTAAAACTACAACAACAGCTGCTATTACATTAACTCTTTCTAAGGCTGGCGGAGCAGAGTTCAAGAAGTATGACGAGATTGACGCTGCACCAGAAGAGCGTGAACGCGGTATTACCATTAACACTGCTCACGTTGAGTATGAAACAGAAACTCGTCACTATGCTCACGTTGACTGCCCAGGTCACGCTGACTACATCAAAAACATGATCACTGGAGCTGCTCAGATGGACGGCGCAATTCTCGTTTGCTCCGCTGCTGATGGCCCCATGCCTCAGACTCGCGAGCACATTTTGCTAGCTCGTCAGGTTGGTGTTCCTTACATCGTTGTATGGCTTAACAAAGCCGACATGGTTGATGACGAAGAACTTATGGAACTCGTAGAGATGGAAGTTCGTGAACTTCTTTCCTCCTATGAATTCCCTGGTGACGATATTCCTGTTGTAACAGGCTCTGGACTAAAAGCACTTGAGTGTGGATGCGCTGAGCGTTCTTGCGAATGGTGCGGAAAAATCTGGGCTCTTATGGATGAAGTAGATAGCTACATTCCTACGCCTGAGCGTGACGTTGACAAGCCTTTCTTAATGCCTGTAGAAGACGTCTTCACCATCACTGGTCGTGGTACTGTTGCTACAGGCCGTGTAGAGCGTGGAATTGTTAAAGTGGGCGACGAAATTGAAATCGTGGGTCTTGCTGAAGCAACTCGCAAATCCGTTTGTACAGGCGTTGAAATGTTCCGTAAGCTTCTCGATCAAGCACAAGCTGGTGACAACATTGGTGCACTGCTTCGTGGTGTTGAGCGTAAAGACATCGAGCGTGGTCAAGTTCTCTCCAAGCCCGGTACTATTAAGCCTCACACCAAGTTTGAGTCTGAAGTATACGTTCTTTCCAAAGAAGAAGGTGGACGTCACACTCCTTTCTTCAACGGCTATCGTCCACAGTTCTATTTCCGCACAACTGACGTAACTGGCTTCGTTCAACTTCCTGATGGTATTGAAATGTGCATGCCTGGTGACAACGTTAAAATGATTATTGAACTTCACAAAACCATTGCTATTGAAGAAGGTCTTCGCTTCGCGATTCGCGAAGGTGGCCGTACAGTAGGCGCTGGTGTTGTAACAAAAGTTATCGAGTAAGAATGAACAAAAAAAGACCGGGTTACCGCAGGTAGCCCGGTCTTTTGCAGATATCCAAAGTTACTCACCTAGTAGGAATTTGAAGCCATAACTCTTTTCTATAACTTTTAATTGTAGAGTCTTTAGCCTCCTTTGATGAAGATGAATTAAGTATTATATTCTTAGACATAATCTAGAATGTACCTTTTTACAATTAAATTATAAAAAAACAGAAAAAAATATAATAAAAAATGAATTTGCTCTTGCAAATTGAGAACTAAAGTGATAGACTTACATATCGTGGGTTGGATTTGCGATGAAGTGAAAGGTTGCCTGACAGACCCCTCTTGAGGTCTCATTTTTTAAGACTATTTTAGGACACACCCGAGAGCGTTGTTGGGGTAATTTTCATGGAGAAGGTCCGTAATCAATCGGGCGAGTTAAAGGAGGGACTACCTACAATGGGTAAACAAAAAATTCGTATACGACTGAAGGCTTTTGATCACAGAATTCTAGATCAGTCTTCTGAAAAAATCGTGGATACGGCCAAACGGACGGGTGCCTCTGTATCGGGGCCCATTCCCCTGCCGACTGAGAAGAGCATTTTTACAATCCTACGTTCTCCTCACGTCAACAAAGATTCCCGTGAGCAGTTTGAAATGCGTACACATAAGCGTCTAATCGATATCTTAGAGCCCAACCCGAAGACAGTAGACGCTCTTATGCGCTTGGACTTACCAGCGGGTGTCGATATCGAAATCAAACTGTAAACCTTTTTGTAGAGATGGGAGGTGTAGTAGGTGTTACGTAAAGGACTTCTAGGCAAGAAAATTGGCATGACACAAGTCTTTGGCGATAATGGTGAATTAGTTCCTGTTACAGTTGTAGAGGCAGGACCTTGTATCGTTGTTCAAAAGAAAACACTTGAGAACGATGGTTACGAAGCCATACAGATCGGTTATGGAGACATAAGAGAAAAGCTTGTTAATAAACCTAAAAAAGGTCACTTAAAAAAAGCAGGCGTCAAATTACTTCGGCACTTACGCGAATTCAAAATAGAAAACCCAGGTGAATATCAAGTAGGTCAAGAATTGAAAGCAGATATCTTTGCTCCTGGCGACATTGTTGATGTCGTAGGAACTTCCAAAGGTAAAGGTTTTGCCGGCGGTATTAAACGACACAACTTCCACAGAGGACCAATGCAGCACGGCTCGAAATATCACCGTCGCCCAGGTTCTGCTGGAGCTAAAGGCCCTGCTAGAATCTTCAAAGGTCGTAAAATGCCAGGTCGCATGGGTGCAGAACGCGTTACTGTGCAGAACCTCACGGTAGTGTCTGTAGACAGTGAACGCAACCTTCTATTAATTAAAGGTGCTGTACCAGGGCCAAAGAAAACTTTGTTAATGATTAAAAACGCTGTAAAAGCGAACTGATAACCCCCCGGAGAAAGGAGGATATACAATGCCAAAAGTAGCGGTATACAACATGGAAGGCAGTCAAGTCGGAGAGATTGACCTAAAAGAAGAAATTTTTGGTATCGAACCGAACGAAGCTGTGCTTCACCAGGCTGTAGTAGCTCAACTGGCCTCCTGGCGTCGAGGCACTCATAAAGTAAAATCCCGTGGCGAAGTCTCCGGGGGTGGGAGAAAGCCCTGGAGACAAAAAGGTACAGGTCGTGCTAGAGCTGGTACCATTCGATCTCCCTTGTGGCGCGGTGGAGCAATTACCTTTGGTCCACAACCTCGCGATTACAAGATTACACTCCCAAAAAAAGTCCGTCGTCTTGCCCTGAAGTCAGCTTTATCTGCTAAAGTGCAAGAAGGCAATATCGTTGTTCTAGATACATTAACGATGGAAGCACCCAAAACTAAAGCAATGGCAACTGTCCTTGATAAGTTGCAAGCTGATCGTAAAGCTTTAATCGTTACAGCTATTAATGACGAAAACATTTTCAAATCAGCACGTAACATTCCAGGTGTCAAGCCTTTAGATGCAGTAAGCATTAACGTTTATGATATTCTAAAGCATGACAAACTGGTTATTACCAAAGATGCAGTGGCTAAGGTTGAGGAGGTGTTCGCCTAATGCGCAGTCCATATGATGTATTGCTTAAGCCAGTCATTACAGAAAAATCAATGGACCTGACGGCTGATAACAAATACACCTTTATCATCAACCCCGATGCTAACAAGATTGAAGTTAAATATGCTGTCGAACAGCTCTTCAAAGTAAAAGTCCTTGACGTTTGGACTTTGAACGTCAAAGGCAAGAAAAAGCGTATGGGCAAATTTGTGGGACGTACATCGGATAGGAAAAAAGCTATCGTCAAACTTCGTGATGGCGATAAAATCGAAATATTCGAAGGCGTATAATCCCTGGTCGGACCAGAAGGAGTGAAACGCAATGGCTGTAAAAAAGTTTAAACCCACCTCACCAGGTAGACGCCAGATGACGGTGGCGAGCTTTGCCGAAATCACAAAAAGTGAACCTGAAAAATCACTTGTTCAACCCCTGAAGAGAAAAGCAGGTCGTAACAACCAGGGTAAGCTGACAGTTCGTCACAGAGGCGGCGGACACAAGCGCATGTATCGTATCATCGATTTCAAGCGCAATAAAGACAGCGTCCCTGCAAAAGTAGCGGCAATTGAATACGATCCAAACCGTAGTGCACGCATTGCATTGCTTCACTATCATGATGGAGAAAAGCGCTACATCTTAGCACCCGATGGGCTAAAAGCAGGAGATACTATTTTTTCCGGTCCAGAGTCGGATATTAAGACAGGTAATGCTCTACCGATTCTTAATATTCCTGTCGGTACAGTGTTACACAATATCGAGATGCGTCCTGGAAAAGGAGGACAACTTTGTCGCTCCGCAGGTACATCAGCACAATTGATGGCGAAAGAAGGCAACTATGCAACATTACGCTTACCATCTGGTGAAATGCGTAAAGTACACATCACTTGCCGAGCTACAATTGGTCAGATTGGACATCTCGAGCACGAGAACATTACCATTGGTAAAGCCGGCCGGAAGCGTTGGCTGGGTATACGACCAACCGTTCGCGGTGTCGTAATGAACCCCAACGATCACCCACATGGTGGTGGTGAAGGTCGCTCCCCGATTGGACGCAAAGCGCCTGTTACACCTTGGGGTAAAGTGGCCATCGGTGGTAAGACTCGTCGCAAAAAAGCTTCTGATAAACTTATCGTTAAACGTCGTAACCGTAAGTAGCGACTAGAAAGAAGGGAGGATCGCGCATGGCCCGTTCCCTTAAAAAAGGTCCTTATGTTGAAGGAAGCCTTTTCAAAAAGGTTGAGGAAATGAATAATAAAGGCGAGAAAAAAGTTATCAAGACCTGGTCTCGCCGTTCCACTATCTTCCCACAATTCGTCGGTCACACCTTCGCGGTACACGACGGAAGAAAGCACATTCCTGTGTATGTAACGGAAGACATGGTCGGTCACAAATTAGGAGAATTTGCCCCATCCCGAACCTATAAAGGTCATGCAGGCTCGGAAAAATCGAGTCGACTACGTTAGTAGCCATCGGAAGAGGAGGAAGGCCAATGGAAGCCAAAACAGCACAAGCGGTGGCCAAGTACGTTCGTACCTCTCCCCGAAAGGTTCGACAAGTTATTGACCTTATTCGTGGGAAGGCAGTCGCTGATGCACTGGCCATACTAAAGTTTACGCCTGTAAAAAGCGCTGTAGACGTGGAGAAAGTATTAAAATCTGCTATCGCCAATGCGGAACACAACTACGATATGGATGTTGAACAATTAATCGTAAAAGCTTGTTATGTTGATCAAGGACCAAGCATTAAGCGTATTAAGCCTCGTGCTATGGGACGTGCAGACGTAATTCGCAAGCGTACATCTCACATCACAGTTGTTGTTGCAGAAAAGCCAGCAAAAACAACAGCTCCCCAAAAAGGAGCAGGCAAGGTAAAAGCAGCGGCTACGGCCGAGACAAAGGAGGGATAACCTGTGGGTCAGAAAGTCCATCCGAAGGGATTTCGAATTGGAGTCATCAAAGACTGGGAGGCAAAATGGTTTGCTGACAAGAACTATGTTGAACTCCTGCACGAAGACCTTAAAATCCGTAAGTTCATCAAGAAGAAACTCTATATAGCTGGAATTTCTCGAGTTGAAATCGAGAGAGCTGCGAATCGGGTGAAAGTGACCATTCACACAGCGAAGCCTGGAATCGTCATTGGCCGCGGCGGTGCAGAAGTTGAAAATCTGCGTAAAGAGCTGGAGAAAATGACAGGACGCGCTGTGAATGTAAACATCAGCGAAGTCAAAAAGCCAGAGCTTGATGCACAATTGGTCGCTGAAAACGTTGCTGTTCAGCTGGAGAAAAGAGTTTCCTTCCGACGTGCCATGAAACAATCAGTTGGTCGTACGATGAGATTAGGTGCTGAAGGCATCAAAATCATGGTATCGGGTCGTCTTGGTGGTGCAGAGATTGCACGTACGGAATGGTATAACGAAGGAAAAGTACCCTTGCACACACTACGTGCAGACATTGATTACGGTTTTGCAGAAGCTCATACAACCTACGGTGTCATTGGCGTGAAAGTATGGATCTATAAGGGAGAGGTTTTGCCAGGAGCAGTTCCTCGAACAGATAACAAAGAATCTGAACAACGCCCAGAGCGCCGGGAAAGAGGCGAGCGTCGCCCGCGAGGAGAGCGTCGTGGACCCGTTTCTGCGGAAGGAGGGAAATAGACCATGCTATTGCCAAAAAGAGTGAAATGGCGTCGAGTTCACCGAGGCAGAATGAAGGGCAAATCTGCTAGAGGCAACACAGTTGCTTTTGGAGAATACGGATTACAAGCTCTTGAGCCAGCCTGGATAACTAGCCGTCAGATTGAATCTGCTCGTATTGCCATGACCCGTTACATCAAACGGGGCGGTAAGGTATGGATTAAGATTTTCCCCGACAAGCCTGTTACAGCAAAGCCAGCTGAAACCCGCATGGGTTCCGGTAAAGGTTCTCCTGAGTACTGGGTGGCTGTCGTAAAACCTGGCCGCATTATGTTTGAACTAGCTGGAGTACCAGAAGAGGTAGCCCGTGAGGCCATGCGTTTGGCCATGCACAAACTGCCCATCAAATGCAAATTCGTAAAACGCGAGGAAGTGGGTGGTGAAGCCAATGAAAGCTAAGCACTTACGTGATTTGAGTACTGATGAATTGCGTAAAAAGCTCAATGATTTCAAAGACGAACTCTTCCGCCTCCGCTTTCAACTAGCTACCCAACAGTTGGAGAACCCAATGCGGATCCGGGAAGTGCGTACCAACATTGCCCGGACTCAGACTGTCCTCCGTCAACGAGAACTGGAAGCCAAAAAGGCTTAAGTCCGGGTGGGTAAGGAGGTATATGAAGTGTCAGAAAGAGCTGAACGCAAGACAATTACTGGCAAAGTAGTCAGTAATAAAATGGATAAAACGGTCGTTGTTGCTGTAGAAGATCGGGTGCAACATCCACTTTACAGAAAGACTGTACTTAGAAGTAAAAAGTTCAAAGCTCACGACGAAAACAACAGCTGTAACATCGGCGATGTTGTCTTAATCATGGAGACTCGTCCCATGTCTAAAGAAAAACGTTGGCGTGTAGTTGAAGTCGTTGAGAAGGCCGTCATCGTCTAATTTCCCCCAGGATAGGAGGTATATCCCGTGATCCAACAAGAATCACGACTTAAAGTCGGTGACAACACAGGTGCAAAAGAGCTATTATGCATCCGTGTGTTGGGTGGATCTTTTCGGAGATACGCTTCAGTAGGCGACATCATCGTAGCCTCTGTCAAAGAAGCGGCTCCTGGCGGCGTTGTTAAAAAAGGCGATGTAGTTAAAGCCGTTGTCGTGCGCACTCGCAAATCAATCAAGCGCAAAGATGGATCCTACATTCGCTTTAGTGAAAACGCTGCAGTTATCATTAATGAACAAAAAAACCCACGGGGCACTCGTATTTTCGGGCCCGTAGCTCGAGAGCTTAGAGATCGCGATTTCATGAAAATCGTATCTTTAGCCCCAGAAGTACTGTAGGGTGGAGGTGAAAGCACCTATGGCCAACCCGAAAGTTCACGTCAAAAAAGGTGATACTGTTCAAGTTGTCACTGGCAAAGATGCTGGTACCAAAGGTAAAGTCATCGAAGTCATTCGTGATAAGAACAGAGTGGTTGTAGAAAAGGTGAACATTGTCAAGCGTCACACCAAGCCCACAAAGGCCATGCCCCAGGGTGGGATTATGGAAAAAGAATCACCTATCGATGCATCGAACGTGATGATTTATTGCTCAAAATGTGCAAGGCCCGTTCGAATCGGTAAAAAGATTAAAGACGATGGCAATAAAGTACGTATCTGCCGCAAATGCGGAGAAGTATTTGATAAGTAACCCTCGAGAGAGGAGGTCAGCAGATTGGCCCGATTAAAAGAAAAATACCTTAGTGAAGTTGCTCCAGCAATGATGCAAAAGTTTGGCTACAATAGCGTAATGGAAATCCCTAAGCTGGAGAAGGTTATTGTTAACATGGGACTGGGCGAAGCTGTACAGAACCCGAAAGCACTAGACGCTGCAGTTGGTGATCTGACCTTAATTACAGGCCAAAAGCCAGTTGTAACAACAGCGAAAAAGTCTATCGCAGGTTTTAAGCTTCGTGAAGGAATGAAAATTGGTTGTAAAGTAACTCTACGCGGAGAGCGTATGTATGACTTTACTGATAAGCTAGTCAATTTAGCACTCCCCCGCGTACGTGATTTTCGCGGTGTGAGTCCTAAGTCTTTCGATGGTCGAGGCAACTATACCTTAGGCCTGAAAGAGCAATTGATTTTTCCGGAGATCGATTACGATAAGATCGACCGCCTGCGCGGGATGGATATTACCTTCGTAACAACAGCGAAAACTGACGAAGAAGCCCGCGAACTGCTGAAGCTCATGGGTATGCCATTCCGCTCCGAATAATCGATAATGGAGGGAACCACGTGGCCAAAACGTCCATGAAAGTAAAACAACAAAGGACTCCTAAATTTGTGGTCCGTCAATATAACCGATGCAAAATTTGCGGACGCCCACACGCTTATATGCGTAAATTTGGGATGTGCCGGATCTGCTTCCGCGAACTGGCTTACAAAGGGGAAATCCCTGGCGTAACAAAAGCTAGTTGGTAAGATACAGGGAAGGGGGTAGAACCCAGGATGGTCATGACCGATCCAATCGCGGATTTTCTGACTCGTATCCGAAATGCCAACATGGCCTTTCACGATAAAGTAGAAATTCCAGCTTCCAAAGTAAAACGTGGAATTGCTGAGATTTTCAAAAGTGAAGGCTTCATTAAGGATGTAGAATATATCGAAGACAATAAACAAGGCTTGATTCGTATCTACTTGAAATTTGGTCCTAACCGTGAAAAGGTTATCACGGGAATCAAGCGTATCTCCAAACCAGGTCTTCGTGTTTATGCTAAAAAAGATGAGATCCCCAAAGTATTAAGTGGTCTAGGTGTAGCTGTTATCTCTACATCACAAGGTATTATGACAGACAAGTCTGCGCGTCAAGCAGGCCTTGGTGGAGAAGTACTTTGCTACATTTGGTAATACTGGGGCATTTTTGTGAAACTGAAAAGCAGGAGGTGTGACCATGTCACGGATCGGCAAGAAGCCCGTGGCAATACCAGCCGGGGTGGAAGTAACCGTTGACGGGAATGTGGTCACGGTCAAAGGCCCCAAAGGCCGGTTGAGCCGGGAGATGCACAGCGATATCATTGTCAACATTGAAGACAATGTGATCAATATTTCCCGTCCTAGTGACGAAAAGCTCCATCGAAGCCTCCACGGCCTAAGCCGCACCCTGATCGCCAACATGGTTGATGGCGTGACCAATGGCTTCAGCAAAAACCTGGAGCTCGTAGGGGTCGGTTATAGGGCTACAAAACAGGGCAAAAAACTTGTTCTTACCGTGGGATACAGCCACCCAGTTGAGATTGAGCCAGAAGAAGGCTTAGAGATTGAAGTTCCAGCACCAACAAAGATTACTGTCAAAGGCATTGACAAAGAAAAAGTTGGTGCACTGGCAGCCAACATTCGTAAGGTTCGTGAGCCTGAGCCATACAAAGGTAAAGGGATCAAATACGAAGGCGAAGTTGTTCGTCGTAAAGTTGGTAAGACAGGCGGTAAGAAAGGTAAGAAGTAGTCCTGACCGAGGTTGAAGGGAGTGAACCCGCAATGATCAAGAAAGAGGTCCGCAACAAAGTACGGAAAAGAAAACATCTACGTGTTCGCAAAAACGTAGCAGGTGTAGTAGAGCGTCCGCGTCTCTCTGTTTTCCGTAGCCTTAATCATATTTACGCTCAGGTCATCAATGATGAAACAGGTGAGACCATCGTGGCAGCCTCGAGTCTTGATGCCGAGTTAAAGGGAGAAAACGTCTCCGGTGGAAATATCGAAGGCGCTAAAAAAGTTGGTGCTCTTATCGCCAAAAAAGCGTTAGATAAAGGTATTGACAAAGTCGTTTTTGATAGAGGCGGATACATTTATCATGGACGCGTTGCTGCCTTGGCATCAGCTGCCCGGGAAGCGGGGCTTCAATTTTAAGCTACCGCATAAAGGAGGGAAAAAAGTGGCAAGAATAGACGCGAGTGGTCTGGAGTTAACAGAAAAGGTTGTCTATATCAACCGTGTCGCCAAAGTTGTCAAAGGTGGACGCCGTTTCTCCTTCAGTGCCCTGGTGGTAGTAGGTGACGGAAAGGGCCATGTAGGCTTTGGTCTAGGGAAAGCTGGCGAAGTACCAGAAGCCATTCGCAAAGGCGTTGAAGATGCGAAAAAGAACCTTATCAATGTTCCCATGGTCGGAACATCGATCCCTCACCAGGTTCTAGGCCGATTTGGTGCTGGTAAAGTATTACTTAAGCCAGCTGCAAAAGGTACTGGAGTTATTGCTGGCGGACCTGTCCGTGCAGTATTAGAGTTAGCTGGAATTTCCGACATCTTAACGAAGTCTTTAGGCTCCAACAACGCCAACAACATGGTAAGAGCTACCATGGAAGGGCTAAAGAGTCTCAAGCGCGCTGAAGAAGTTGCGAAGCTCCGTGGTAAAAGGCTAGAAGAGATTATTGGTTAGGAGGATTATCCTATGGCCAGCAAGCTAAAGATCACCTGGGTGAAGAGTGCCATTGGGTATCCCAAAAACCAGAAACTCACAGTGGCCACCCTGGGATTAAAAAAACTGAATCAAACAGTTATACATGATGATACCCCAGCAATTCGCGGCATGGTAAAAACCGTTTCTCACCTTGTAGCCGTGGAAGAGTTGGAAGCCTAATAAGAAGGAGGTGTCAATATGCAAATCCATGACCTGAAGCCAGCTCCTGGATCGCGCCAAAAGCCTACCCGTAAAGGACAAGGCATTGGTTCCGGTCTTGGGAAAACATCTGGCAGAGGCCATAAAGGGCAAAAAGCACGCTCCGGCGGTGGCGTTCGTCCAGGCTTTGAGGGTGGTCAGCAACCACTTCAAAGACGGCTTCCCAAACGTGGGTTCAGCAACGCCCCCTTTAAAAAAATCTTTACAATTATCAATGTAAAAGATTTGGCTCGCTTTGAAGCAGGTACTGTTGTAACCCCAGAACTGCTGATCAAAGAAAGAGTCATTAAGAAGATTAATGATGGGGTTAAACTTTTGGCTAATGGTGAAATTGACAAAGCTTTAACGATTAAATTGCATGGTGTAAGCGAAGCTGCAGCAGAGAAAGTTAAAGCAGCCGGCGGCCAAGTAGAGGTGATGTAAGCATGTCCACTGTGGTGGGCACCCTGCAGAACGCCTGGAAAGCAACGGAATTGCGTCATAAGATTTTATTCACACTGATGATGTTTCTAGTTTTCCGAATAGGCGCCCACATTCCTGTTCCCGGCATCAACCGACAGGTAATCGAGGATCTGCTAGCAACAGGTGCACTTTTTGGCTTTTTTGATGTCATATCAGGAGGTTCTTTTAGAAACTTTTCTGTCTTTGCCATGAGTATTACACCTTACATTAATGCCTCGATTATTATGCAACTTCTAACAGTTGTCATTCCCAGATTGGAACAACTGGCTAAAGAAGGCGCAGAAGGTCGGAAGAAAATCACCGAATACACCCGTTACTTCACCATTGTGCTGGCTTTTATTCAAGCTATAGGCTTGTCCTATGGTCTCAAAGGAGCCGTTATTAACCCCACTATCTGGAACTATCTCTTAATTGCAGTAACCTTAACAGCAGGAACGGCTTTCTTAATGTGGATCGGCGAAAGGATTACTGAAAAAGGAATAGGCAACGGTATCTCATTGATTATCTTTGCAGGTATTGTTTCTGCCTTACCTTCCGGTCTGGTCACATTATATGAATATATTCAGGTCGGTACAGCAAACATCCTCGGTGCGACTTTCTTCATCATCATAGCTGCCATCGCAATTGCCGGGATCGTATATATTAATGAAGGCCAAAGACGTATTCCTGTAAACTACGCTAAGCGTGTAGTAGGACGTCGTGTCTATGGCGGGCAAAGCACCCATATTCCTCTGAAGGTAAACCAAGCAGGTGTTATTCCAGTAATCTTTGCATCATCTATTCTCGCATTTCCTACAACAATCGCTGCATTCTTCCCTGATACATTCTTAGGAGCATGGTTTGCCAACTACTTTAACTTTGGCTCGTTCCTTCACAGCCTTTTCTATATATTCCTGATTATCTTTTTCACCTATTTCTACACGGCCATAACCTTCAACCCAGTTGATGTAGCTGATAACATGAAGAAGTACGGTGGTTTTATTCCCGGATTGAGACCTGGGAAGCCGACGGCTGATTATATTACAAAAGTAATGTCACGAATCACTCTTGTCGGTGGTATGTTCTTGGCTGTAATATCACTAATGCCTGTATTTGTCATCATGGCAACTGGAATTAGTAATATTTATTTCGGAGGCACGGCTCTACTAATTGTCGTTGGTGTGGCTCTCGACACTATGAAACAGATTGAATCCAACCTGCTCATGCGCCACTATCAGGGCTTTATGAAATAAGTCTAGAAAAACGATAAAAAAAGGGCATGTCCTCGAAGTACTACAACTATGATATTATGATGTCCCAACAAATGCTGCTCAATGGACTTGCCCAACTGTTTTGGAGGGATATATCCATGAAAGCATTACTAATGGGACCGCCAGGAGCTGGAAAAGGAACCCAGGCGGAGATGTTAATCCAACATTTTGGCATTCCTCATATTTCAACAGGTGATATGTTCAGGGCAGCCATCAAGAATGGCACGGAGCTAGGATTGCAAGCAAAAGCATATATGGATGCAGGTCAGCTTGTACCTGACGAAGTGACGATAGGCATTGTTCGTGAACGCCTCAGCCAAGAAGACTGCAAAAAAGGTTTTCTGCTTGATGGCTTCCCTCGTACAGCACCTCAAGCTGATGCACTGGAAAAGACATTGCAAGACTTAGATATGCAACTAGACGCTGTTATTGATATACAAGTAAGCCATGACAAACTGATTGATAGATTAACAGGTCGACGTATTTGTCGAAGTTGTGGTTCAACTTACCACGTTCTTTTTAACCCACCTGCAGAAGAAGGAAAGTGTAAAAAGTGTGGCGGCGAACTATATCAACGCAGTGATGACTCTAAAGAGACGGCAGAAAACAGACTTACAGTGTATAACAATCAAACAGCACCTTTAATTGAGTACTATCAAGCAAAAGGTCTTTTTCATAAAATCAATGGCGAACAAGAGATGCAAGAGGTTTTCCAAGATATAGTTAACATCTTAGGGAGAGAATCCTAGATGATCATTCTAAAAACCGCTCGTGAGCTCAACTATATGAGAGATGCAGGGCGGATCGTGGCCGATACTCATCGGGAGATGGAAAAGGCTGTAGCACCAGGAGTTAGCACAGCTGAACTGGATAAAATCGCAGAAGACTACATTAGATCCCGAGGTGCTAAGCCAGCTTTCAAAGGGTATCAAGGTTTTCCTGCAACTATATGTGCTTCCATCAATGAGCAAGTCGTCCACGGAATTCCTGGTATACGTCGACTCCAAAATGGGGATATTATCAGTATTGATGTCGGCGCAGTTGTAAATGATTACCATGGAGATGCAGCAGTTACCTTACCAGTCGGTGAGATTGATGAAGAGTTACAACGATTAATAGATGTAACTCGCGATTCACTCCATATAGGTATCGAGAAAAGCAGAGTTGGAAATAGGCTCTACGACATATCGAATTCGATTCAGGAATACGTAGAGAAAAATAATTTCTCAGTCGTGCGTCAATTTGTTGGTCATGGCATCGGCAAAAAAATGCACGAGGAACCACAAGTTCCTAATTTTGGACCTGCTGGCCGTGGTCCCCGACTTCAAGAAGGGATGACCCTGGCTATCGAACCCATGGTAAACGCCGGAACCTGGGAGGTAGAAACCAAGGAAGACCAGTGGACGGTTGTTACAAAAGACTTAAAACCGTCAGCCCATTTTGAGCACACCATCGCCATTACGGAAAAGGGGCCGGAAATACTCACCCTCTCCAGTGGAGGTTAGAGCTCTATGGAGACGTCTGAGGTTGTACCAGGTCAATTAGTACGATCTATATCAGGAAGAGATGTGAATCGATACTTCTTGGTGCTTAAAGCTCTTGATCAGAAGCACTTGTTAATTACAGACGGGCTCTACAGGAAAGTAGAGAAGCCAAAAAAGAAAAAGCTTAAGCATATAGAGGTTATCGATTCTGTGGCTAAAGATATTGGTGAAATGCTCCAAAAGGGCAAAACTCCTACAAACGCCCAGGCTGCCAGTGCAGTCCAACAGATGTTGGTGAATCTAGAGCTTGGATCGTAAATTTAAGGAGGCTGGAATTCCTTATGTCCAAAACGGACGTTATTGAAGTTGAGGGTCGAGTTGTTGAACCCTTACCAAATGCAATGTTTACAGTGGAGCTTGATAATGGGCATAAAGTGTTAGCCCACGTATCAGGCAAAATTCGTATGAATTTTATTCGTATTCTCCCCGGGGATAGGGTGACTGTAGAGCTTTCACCTTATGATCTTACCCGCGGAAGAATTACCTATCGATTTAAATAGGAACATTCATTGTCCCCCCAAGGAGGGATTTTCACATGAAGGTACGGCCTTCGGTAAAACCCATTTGTGACAAATGCAAGATCATCCGCCGTAAAGGCAAAGTCATGATCATTTGCGAGAATCCGAAGCACAAGCAAAAACAAGGTTAATAAGCGGGAGGTGCATTTCCCTATATGGCACGTATCGCCGGTGTCGACCTACCCCGTGATAAGCGGATTGAGATCGCATTGACTTATATTTTTGGGATCGGGCGCCAAACCGCCATCGAGATTCTCAAAGGTGCAGAAGTAAACCCTGACACTAGAACAAGAGAACTTACCGATGACGAAGTGGCCCGTATCAGAGAGTATATTGACAAAAACCTTACCGTTGAAGGTGATCTCCGACGGGTAGTGTCACTCAATATTAAACGACTGATGGAGATCGGATGTTACCGTGGCTTACGCCATCGTCGTGGTCTTCCAGTTCGTGGACAACGGACTAAGACAAACGCACGTACACGCAAAGGCCCAGCTCGTACAGTAGCTGGCAAGAAGAAGAAGTAAAGGGGGGGATATTGAGCAATGGCACGTCGTGTAACACGCACTAAACGTAAAGAACGTAAACAGGTTGATCGTGGCATAGCACACATTCGTTCTACTTTTAACAACACAATTGTTACGATTACAGACCTTACAGGGAACACTCTATCATGGGCATCTGCTGGCGTTCTTGGCTTTAAAGGCTCTCGTAAATCAACCCCCTTTGCCGCTCAAATGGCCGCAGAAAGAGCAGCCAAAGAAGCAATGGAACATGGTTTGAGAGAAGTAGAATGCTTAGTAAAAGGGCCTGGTGCTGGACGTGAAGCGGCCATCCGTTCTTTACAAGCTGCAGGACTTGAAGTAAACATGATTAAAGATGTTACACCAATTCCTCATAACGGATGTCGGCCACCAAAGCGCCGTCGCGTTTAATTCTCATATAGCAGGAGGTGCATCCACTGAATGGCTCGTTATAACGGCCCAGTATGTCGACTCTGTAGACGTGAAGGGACGAAGCTTTACCTAAAAGGTGAGCGTTGTTATACTGGCAAGTGCGCAGTAGATCGTCGTACTTACGCACCTGGACAACATGGTCAAGGTCGTAAGAAGGTATCTGAGTATGGCGTACAGCTTCGTGAAAAACAAAAGCTTCGTCGTATCTACGGTATACTAGAGCGTCCTTTTAGTAACTACTTTGACAAGGCAGAACGTCAAAAAGGTATTACAGGTGACAATCTGTTACGCCTTTTAGAGCGTCGCTTTGATAATATCGTTTATCGTCTTGGTTTTGCTCGTTCTCGTAACGAGGCGCGCCAGTTGGTGCTTCATAACCATTTCACCTTAAACGGTAAAAAAGCTAACATCGCCTCGATTCAACTTCGTGTAGGTGATGTTATTCAACTGAAAGAAAAAAGCAAAGACAGCCCAATTTTTCAAGAGATTCTGGCTGCGCTTGGACAAAAAACTGCTCCAGCTTGGTTAGAACTAGATGTCAACACCTTATCCGGACGGGTCCTTGCTTTGCCTAACCGGGAAGACATTGACACCAATGTACAAGAGCATCTCATCGTTGAATTGTACTCCCGGTAAAGGGTAAACTCGAGGTTCATCCGACTATTGCCAAGGGAGGGTTCAGCAGTACATGCTGGAAATCGAAAAGCCGAAGATCGAATGTGTCGCTAGCAGCGAGGATGCCACATATGGGAAATTTGTTGTGGAGCCCCTGGAGCGTGGATACGGCGTAACCCTGGGCAATTCGCTGCGGCGAATTCTTCTGTCCTCTTTACCCGGGGCTGCCGTTACTTCGGTAAAGATCGATGGGGTTCTCCATGAGTTCTCCACTATCCCCGGAGTTGTAGAGGACACAACGGATATCATTCTCAACTTAAAACTTCTTTCCCTGAAGATGTTTACCGATGAATTACAAGTTCTTCGCATCGAAAAGGAAGAAGAAGGTGTAGTAAGAGCAAGCGATATCCAGATCAACTCAGAAGTAGAAATTCTTAACCCAGAGCTACCCATAGCCACTTTATCCAAAGGCGCACGCCTGTACATGGAGATTACAGTGGAAAAAGGTAGAGGCTATGTTTCGGCCGTAAAACATAAAAAGTCGGAACATGTTATTGGTGTTATTCCTGTGGATGCTAACTTTGCTCCTGTGAGAAAAGTAAATTTCCGTGTGGAAGATACTCGGGTTGGACAGATTACTGACTACGACAGGTTGATCTTAGAAGTGTGGACCAATGGCAGTCTTAGTCCCGAAGAAGCGACCAGTTTATCTGCTAAAATCATGATTGAACACCTGAAACTCTTTGTAGGTCTTACAGAGAATCCCGATGATGAAAGCACAGGCAACATCATGGTGGAAAAAGAAGAACGCCCGCAGGATAAGATTCTAGATATGACTATCGAAGAATTAGATCTTTCTGTACGTTCTTTTAACTGTCTGAAACGAGCAGGCATAAATACTGTTAGAGACTTAACAATGAAGACAGAAGAAGACATGATTAAAGTACGCAATCTGGGACGTAAGTCTCTAGAAGAAGTGGACATAAAGCTTACTAGCTTAGGTCTTTCACTACGTAAATCTGATGATTGATAATGGTACCCTGCCGCAAAGGAGGGAATAGAATGGCATATCGTAAATTTTCACGTCATACAGGTCATCGTCGTGCCATGCTGCGCAATATCGTAACTTCTCTTCTTAAGCACGGCAAAGTAACAACGACAGAACCTAAAGCAAAAGAATTGCGCCGTATTGCCGAGAAAATGATCACACTTGGGAAGCGTGGAGACCTCCATGCTAGACGTCAAGCTCTTTCCTACTTGCAAGAAGAGTCAGTCGTTACACAGCTTTTCAACGAAACTGCTCCAAAGTATGCAACTCGTCAAGGTGGATATACCCGCCTGATGAAAGCAGGGTATCGTCGAGGAGATTCTGCTCCCATGTGTATTGTTGAATTGGTGTAGTTAACCAAAGGACCATAAGAAAACGTCAGGTCAGGAGCAACCCTAATTAGGGTTAGTTTCCTGGCTTTCCTTTTCCCTAGGGAAGAATCAAATTAACTTAGAATTGTATAGCATCTTGTTTCGTTTATCCTGACCCTCCTATGGAGATATCATACATGAATAATCGTAGAGTGCGCTTTATAGTAGCCTATGACGGCACTTATTACCATGGTTTTCAAACGCAGGATAATCCTGCTTTACCAACGATCCAAGATCAATTACAGCTTGCTATCAAAACTTTAACTAACGAAGAAGTTACAATTACCTGTGCAGGTCGAACCGATGCAGGTGTTCACGCACGGGGACAAGTAATTGATTTTGCAACTTCATCAAGAATACCAGATGAGAAATTCCATCTGGCCATGAATTCTTTATTGCCTAAAGATATTGCTGTTATCAATGCCGTGACAGTGCACGATAACTTTCATTCACGATTTCATGCTTTAGGAAAGCATTATCGCTACAGCATATATAACAACACCATTCCCTCTCCCTTTCATCGTTATTACACTTATCAAATTTATCCAAAACTGAATCGAGATGCGATGTTTGCAGGTGCTAGAGCCTTTGTAGGAACGCATGACTTTTCAGCTTTTTGTGCGGCAGGTACATCTGTAAAAAACTTTGTTCGCACTATATGGCATTGTGAGATAACAGAACCAGAAGAGGGAATTTTTCAGCTCGATATTATGGGAAACGGCTTTCTTTACAACATGGTGCGCATTATTGCCGGAACTTTAATTGATGTAGGAAAAGGTAAAATTGAACCATCACAGTTGGAAAGAATTATTCAATCTCAGAAGAGAGCTTTAGCAGGAACAACCGCTCCCCCACAAGGATTATGTTTAATTAAAGTTTGGTATAATGAGCTTGACTTTCCTTTTACATTGTCATAAAATATTGGGGTGAGCTTTTGCAGAGCGCTTACTAGCCCCAAGTTCTCTGGAGCTTTATATATTTTGATTCTTTTGTCGACACACCCGGCAATGTGGGTGAAGCAGTAAGACAAAGACTCCCAAGGAGGGACTATAATGAGCACCTTCATGGCGAAGACCAATGAAGTTGAACGGAAATGGTACGTCATTGATGCGGCTGGTAAGCCTCTTGGTCGAGTCGCATCGGAAGCCGCAAGATTATTACGCGGCAAGCATAAGCCAATTTTTACTCCACACGTTGATACGGGTGACCACGTGATTGTCATTAATGCAGAACAAGCTGTATTAACAGGTAAGAAGTTAAGCCAAAAGATGTTTTACCATCATTCACGTTATCCCGGTGGTATGAAATTGATCAGCTATGGTACATTGATGAAAACTCGTCCAGAACGGGCCATGGAAAAAGCTGTTAAAGGCATGCTTCCAAAAAACCGTTTGGGCGCCCAAATGTATCGTAAGCTGAAAGTGTATAAAGGCGGAGAGCATCCCCACGAGGCACAAAAGCCAGAAGTTTGGAACTTCGGTGAGTAGGGAAGGGAGGTTGTAAACAATGGCTCAAGTACAATATCTTGGAACAGGTCGCCGGAAGAAATCAGTAGCTCGCGTTCGACTGCTTCCTGGTGATGGAAAGTTCTTAATCAATAATCGTTCTTTAACAGAATACTTTGGCAAAAAGACTTTGGAAATGATCGTTAGTCAACCTCTCGATCTAACCAAGACAGAAGGTCGCTTTGACATTCTTTGCAACGTACACGGCGGTGGTACAACTGGTCAAGCAGGTGCTATTCGCTTAGGTATTGCAAGAGCATTGTTAAAAGCTGACATTGGATTACGTCCTGCCTTAAAGCGCGCAGGATTCCTAACGCGTGACCCACGCATGAAAGAAAGAAAGAAATACGGACTCAAAGCCGCTCGTCGTGCTCCTCAGTTTTCCAAGCGCTAATTGGGGTTGCTGTCAGAAAAGGCAAATTAAGAAAGAGAACCTATGTAGAATGGGTTCTCTTTCTTTTTTATATGAAAATAACAAGAAATGAAAAAAGTACCAAGCAATTAAACGATATCAGTATACAAAGAAAAAGGAAAAAGATTGATCTATGAAGAACTATACAGTAGTAATCTTATTAATAAAGAAATAAATGAGATGTAAAAATGCTTCAAAAAAGGGGGAATCTCGGTCGTGGATAAAAGCTTTATGGATGAGTATCTAGACCTATTCTACTCTGAAGCAAAAGAACAGCTGGAGATACTTTCTCGAGACTTGTTATCTATAGAGTCAGGAACATCAGATGAAGAAACAATTCATCAAATGTTTCGAGCGGCACACTCACTAAAAGGAGCTAGTGCATCTGTCGGATTTCAAGTCGTAGCTAATATTACTCATAACATTGAAGACTTACTCGGCAAAGTTCGTGAAGGTCAGCTTGTTCTTGATGCCAGAGGTATTGATGCCATTTTCAATGCGTTAGATTTTATCCAAGCTATCCTTTTCCAAGCTCAAGAAGTTGACCCAGAAAAAGCTGAGGAACTAATAAAGCAATTAGAAGAAGCCAGCTTAGAAAAAAAAGAAGAGTCTAGTACAATAGAACATAAGGTAAGTAAAGATGAAGACTTAGCACATATCAGAGATCGGTATGCTACTATTTCATCAGCTAGAGAAATTGAAATAGTCTTTCAGAACGACTGTATTATGAAAGCAGTACGGGCTTTTTTGATTCTGAACAACCTTAGTGAATTTGGAGAAGTATTAGAAAGCTTTCCTGCTCAAGATGATCTAGAAACATGTGAAGAAAACGTTAATAGCTTTCATATCTTTTTTGATTGGAAGAAAGGCACAACAGAAGAGCTTTATAAAGTCATTAACGTAGCCGATGTAAGTGACATAAAAATCAAATTACTTTCAGACTTGCAGGCTATTTCTGAACTCGGTGATGCTAAGACAGTTGAAGAAGTACCACCAAAAGCTGTTGTTCTTCAAAGTGAAAAAAGTATAGCCAAAACAGCCGATAAAGTAAGTGAAAAAGGAACTGAGCTCATCAAAGTAGAAGCATCTCGTCTTGACTACTTGATGAATTTAATTGGTGAATTGCTAATTAGCCAGACTCGTTTTGCTCGTATACAAGAAAGTTATATTGAACAACATGGCAACAGCAATTTAGGAGCTGACATGGCGGAAGAAACCCACCATTTAGCTAGGCTCACTAGTCAATTACAAGATGGTCTAATGAAGACTAGAATGGTACCTATTGGAACAGTTTTTAACCGCTTTCCTCGCTTAGTTCGTGACCTCGCCAGAAAAGTTCATAAAAAAATTAACCTAGTTGTAGAAGGGCAAGAAACAGAACTAGATAAGTCAATGGTAGACTTGATTGGCGAGCCTTTAATGCACTTGCTACGTAATGCTATTGACCATGGAATTGAGACACCAGAAGAGCGAATGGCCGCTGGTAAACCACCAGAGGGAACAGTTATCTTATCAGCAAGCCATGAGGGCAGTCGGATTTTGATCAAAGTAGCTGATGACGGCAAAGGCATAGATGAAGAAAAAGTTCTGGCTAAAGCTCGTCGCTTGAATCTTGTCGAGGAAGGACAAGAGTTGACAAAACAAGAGATTTACAATTTACTCTTTTCAGCAGGTCTCAGTACGGCACAGAAAGTAACTGATGTGTCAGGACGAGGCGTCGGCATGGACGTAGTTCGACGTAACATAATGGCTCTCAATGGCATGATTGAAGTTCAATCGGAAAAAGGACAAGGCAGTAGCTTTATCATTCAATTACCGATTACCTTGGCTATTATACAAGGTCTTCTCGTTTCTTCTGAAGGTGAAAAATTCATTATTCCACTAGATAATGTCCTAGAGAGCTTTCAATTAAGAGATCAAGATATTGACTCTATAGGTGGTAACGAAGTTTTCACTGTCCGAGGCAGTATTGTTCCTATCAAGGCACTACAGGAAGTCTTGCAAATTGACAAACAAGCAAACAAAGCAAAAAGGAAGTATCGCTCTGTAGTTATGATTGGATTAGCAGAACAGAGAATGGGATTAGAAGTAGATGAATTGCTAGGACAACGAGAAATAGTCATCAAAACAGTAAACGCACCATGGTTGAAGATGGAAATTTTTGCAGGAGCAACTATTTTAGGAGACGGCAGAGTATCACTAATTATTAACGTAGCTACCTTATTTGCACGTTGTACATCTACTTAGAATTGGGATAAGCAAAAGGAAGGTGAGCGGATTGTTAGATTACGAGATTATAGAAAAAGAAGAGATACTGGTGATTCGTTTTTACGGCAGTATCGGTGCAGAGAATGCCCAGAAGCTAAAAAAAGCTTTTCAGACTCTGCCAGAAGAGAATCATAAGCTGGTTATTAATCTAGGTGTTAGCTTTATTACCAGTGAGGCCATAGGCTACCTAATTCAAATCTACAAAAAATATCGCGAAAAAAAAGGTGAGGTCATTTTATGTAATGTCTCAGGCAACGTACGTACCGTTTTAGAGATGATACGTCTTAATAAAGTAATTACGATTCTAGAAAGCGAAGAAAAAGCGTTAGAACGTTTGAGCTAATGATAATGAACATATAAAACAATTTAACAATTTACAAAGAAAGAAAAAATAAAAGTAAAGGAAGTGATTTGATGGAGCGATTCTTAAAATTCAAAGTAGGAACACGTATTCTGCTAGTCATTCTATTCTCGACGATTGTGCTTTTATCGATTGGGATCTTTGGAATGTATAACTTGAACATTATGAACGATGAAGTAGACCAGCTCTATGAAGAGAGTTTACTACCAACTCGCTACTTAGGAGAAGTAAGAACTAACTTGCAAGGCTATCGCGTTACCACCTACAACCATTTTCTTGCAAACAACATAGAAGACAAACAAGTATGGTATCAAAGAGGTAGTGATTATCTCAAAAATTTCAGAGAAAACTTATCTCTATACAAACAAACAAACATAAATGCTGATGAGCTAAGAACAGTTAACGAAATTGAATCAGCTCTTCAAGAATATGTAGCTATAGTTGAAAGAAGCTTACAAGCAAGTTTAAATGGTGATGTTGCTGGCGCAATGCAAATCGCTGGTCAGGCTCGTAACATAGCCTTTACTCTTGATGGAAGCTTAGACAACCTGGTTAGTATGCAAGTACGCGTAGCTGATGAGAAAAAAGTTTACACTGATAACCTCTATGGTTCTACAGTTACCACAACTATCATCATTATTGCTGTTGGCGTAATTGTTTCCTTCGGCTTAGGTGTCTTACTCTCACGTAGTATAGCTAAACCTTTAGGTGAATTAGAAAGGATAGCTACAAAAATAGCTCAAGGTGACTTGACAGAAAATGCAGGAAATACACAAGGTGATGATGAACTATCTTCACTTTCTCGCTCCATTCACTTAATGGTTAACAATCTGCGTAACTTTGTGAAGAAAGTACAAGAAGGTGCTGAAGCTGTAGCTGCTTCTAGTCAGCAGATTTCTGCTTCTTCACAACAAATGGCTAGTGGTTCTCAAGCTCAAGCAGAAGAAGCACAAGGTATTTCTAACATGATGAGCGACATGGCAGGTGCCGCCACACAAGTGGCACAGTCGGCTCAAAAAGCGGCTCTTTCTTCAGAAAGCACAACTGCTTCGACTTTAGAAGGCGGCGCCATTATTGAGAAAACTGTATCAGGTATGGACAATGTGGCCAAAAACGTTATGAGCCTTGGTCAGAGCTCCGAAAAAATTGGAGAAATCGTAGAAATGATCGACGATATTGCATCTCAGACCAACTTATTGGCACTCAATGCTGCTATAGAAGCGGCTCGTGCAGGTGACGCAGGCAAAGGCTTTGCTGTCGTTGCAGATGAAGTTCGCAAGCTGGCAGAGCGCTCCGGAACAGCTACTAAAGAGATCGCAACTTTAATCAAAGGTATTCAAGCTGACACAGGTAAAGCTGTAGATGCTGTTAAAGACGGACGTGAATATACTCAAAAAGCAGGCGAAGCTTTTCAAACAATTAAAGACCAAGTGAGGCAGACAGCTGGTGAAGTAGGTGAAATTGCCGCCGCCGCAGAAGAGCAAGCGGCAACATCAGATCAAGCAACCAAAGCTGTCCAAAATGTAGCGGCTATTGCTGAAGAAACATCAGCTGGTGTAGAAGAAATGGCTGGCGCTATTCAATCTATGTCACATCTAGCTACAGAGCTTCAGGAAGCGGCTACGAAGTACAAGGTGTAACTAACAATTCATAAACGAATAAAAAGAAGTTAGTGATTTAGGCATTTTCTAATAAAAATAAGCATAAGTCGGTTTTCAGAACGATTTATGCTTATTTTTTTCAACAAAACAAATTCACAGAATAGTACAGAAAAAGAGGTGTTGTATATGAATTGGCTACGCAACTTAAAAATAGCTAAGAAGCTGTTGCTTCTTATTGTCTTAACAGCTCTATCACTTTCTGCCGTAGGATATATAGGTTACTACTACATGAGTAACATGAATGAAAATGCTCAAGAAATGTACTTTGATCGCCTTGTACCTGTTAAAGAGTTGAATGAAGCATTAACTTCATTAAAGTCTATTGAACTTTTGTCACAGCAACTTTTTGATGCTCGAGATGCTAATCAAATCCAATCAATTGTTCAAGTGATGAGACAAGAAAATGCCGAAATCGAGGGTATTATAAGTGATTTCGAGCAAACCTATCTGTTAGCTTATGAAAGAGAAAGAGTGCCTATACTTAAGGATGCATTATCACGGTATCAGACGGAGCAAGAAAGAATTATTGCACTTGCTTCTCAAGGTCAACAGTATGAAGCTCACCGCTATTATGATGAAGTAGCGATACCACAGATAGAACAAGCCAACAAAGTTCTATTAGAATTAGCAACTTTTAATGCTAACGTTGCCGAGGAACTACAAGTTACTTCAGCAGAAGCTTTTCAAAGTGCTTTAATAATCATGATAGGAATAACTTTATTAGCTATCGTAATAAGTAGCATTTTAGGGCTATATATTTCCAGAATAATTGTACAACCGATTCAACAGTTAGATAAATTGATGGAACGATCCAAAGAGGGAGATCTTACTGGAAAAGGAGAGATTATGTCTGTTGACGAAACAGGCAACTTAACCCAATCTTTCAATCAAATGATGGATCAGTTGCAAAAATTCGTACGACAAGTTCAAGATGGTGCACAATCTGTTGCCGCTACTAGTCAGCAAATCTCAGCTTCTACAGAAGAAATGGCTGCGGGAGCACAATCACAGGCAGAGCAAGTACAATCCTTGTCAACCCTATTATCCGAAATGGCCAAAGCGGCCAATCAAATGGCTCAATCTTCCGAAAAAGCAGCTTTTGCTTCTGAAAAAGCCACCAAAACAACGCATGAAGGTGGAAAAACAATAGTTCAAACAATTGATGGCATGGATGAAATTGCTACTCACGTTACAAAGCTTGGTGAAAACTCAGGCAAAATTGGCGAAATTGTTGAAATGATCGACGATATCGCTTCTCAAACTAATTTGTTAGCTTTAAATGCCGCCATCGAAGCGGCGCGAGCCGGTGATGCAGGCAAAGGCTTTGCTGTAGTGGCCGAAGAAGTACGTAAATTAGCAGAGCGTTCTGGTGGTGCAACGAAAGAAATTGCGACTCTAATCAAAACTATTCAATCAATTACAGAGAAAGCTGTACAGTCAGCTAATGAAGGTCGTTTACTAGCTCAGCAAGCAGGTCAAGCTTTTGACGAGATACAAGGGCAAGTTAACGAGACAGGTAGCGAAGTAAGTGAAATTGCTGCGGCGGCAGAAGAGCAAGCGGCTCTCTCAGAACAATCAGCCAACGCTGTCCAAAGTGTAGCGGCTATTACAGAAGAAACATCAGCAGCTGCCCAAGAAACAGCTAGTGCTACTCAAGCATCAGCCAACCAAGCTATGGAGTTACAAGAATCTGCTAAGCAATTTAAGATCTAATAATTACCTGTCTAAGAAGTTTTTATAAGCCGTAAGAAGCAAAACCTAACACCTAACAAAAAAAGATTACAAAACAGGTAAGCATGCCAAAAGAAAATAAACAAAAAAAGTAAAGTGCGAGCATAAAAGCTTGCACTTTTTTTGTTTTGATTAACCAGATAATCTATTTTGTCAAGCTATAGCCGCTATCTTCTCACCTTTATAGCGTTATTTTTCATACTTTGCCGTCTTTTTCAAAAAAAATTTTCTGAAGGTGTATATTGGTAAAAAAAGAGGGAAATATTTATCTGCGGGAGCTAATTTCGCTAAATTGGCGAAAAAGGAGTTTGCATCCTTCAAGAGCGCTCCCTATTATAATAAATGTGTGTTAGCACTCGCTTTAACTGAGTGCTAACAAGAAGAATGCAAACTCTAAACAAATCAAACATATTTGCAAGGAGGGTTCCTTTCCGTATGAACATCAAGCCTCTCGCTGATCGTGTTGTCGTAAAGCCTTTAGAAGCAGAAGAAAAAACGGCAAGCGGCATCATTATGCCTGACACAGCCAAAGAAAAGCCTCAACAAGGAGAGATCGTGGCAGTAGGTTCTGGCCGTATCCTTGACAACGGCGAAAGAGCCGCACTAGAAGTTGCTGTAGGTGACCGTGTAATTTACAGCAAGTACTCTGGTACAGAAGTAAAACTAGAAGGTACAGAGTATCTGATCCTCAATGAGCGTGACATCCTGGCTGTACTGTAAAATCAGAAGGAGGTAATTAATAATCATGGCGAAAATGACTGTTTTTAATGAAGAAGCTCGTCGCGGCCTAGAAAGAGGCGTGAACACACTGGCAGAAGCCGTTCGTGTAACCCTTGGACCAAAAGGACGCAACGTTGTATTAGAGAAAAAGTTTGGCTCTCCTTTGATCACTAACGATGGTGTTACCATTGCTAAAGAGATCGAGCTAGACGATCCAATCGAAAACATGGGTGCTCAACTAGTTAAAGAAGTTGCTACCAAAACTAACGATGTTGCTGGTGATGGTACAACTACTGCTACTATCTTAGCTCAAGCTATCATTCGTGAGGGCATGAAAAACGTAGCGGCTGGTGCTAACCCTATGGTTCTTAAGCGCGGTATTCAAAAAGCAGTTGAATGTTGCGTAGAAGAAATCCAAAACATTGCTAAGCCTATCGAAAGCAAAGAAGCAATTGCTCAAGTTGCTTCCATCTCCGCGGCTGATGCTAACATTGGTAGCCTCATTGCTGAAGCTATGGAAAAAGTAGGCAAAGACGGCGTTATCACTGTAGAAGAATCAAAAGGCTTCACTACTGATCTAGAAGTAGTAGAAGGCATGAACTTCGACCGTGGTTACATCTCCCCTTACATGGTTACTGACACAGACAAGATGGAAGCAGTTCTCAACGAGCCTTACATCTTGATTACTGATAAAAAGATTTCCGCTATTAAGGACATTCTGCCTGTATTAGAGCGTATTGTTCAAAGCGGTAAGCAACTAATGATTATTGCTGAAGACGTAGAAGGCGAAGCTTTAGCTACTTTAGTTGTCAACAAACTTCGTGGTACATTCACTTGCGTAGGCGTAAAAGCACCAGGTTTTGGCGATCGTCGTAAAGCTATGCTCGAAGACATTGCTATTCTCACCGGTGGTCAAGTAATCACTGAAGAAGTAGGTCTCAAGCTCGAGAACGCTACTGTAGAAATGCTTGGTCGCGCTCGCCAAGTTCGTATCACCAAAGAAGAAACAATTCTCGTTGATGGTGCTGGTTCTCAAGATAGCATCAAAGCCCGCATTGCTCAGATCCGCAAACAATACGAAGACTCCACTTCTGAGTTTGACAAAGAAAAGCTCCAAGAGCGTCTGGCTAAATTAGCTGGTGGTGTAGCTGTTATTCAAGTTGGCGCCGCTACTGAAACAGAGCTCAAAGAGAAGAAGCTTCGTATTGAAGATGCTCTGAATGCAACTCGTGCCGCTGTAGAAGAAGGTATTGTTCCTGGTGGTGGTACAGCACTATTGAACATCCAAAAAGCTCTAGAAGCTGTGGAGGCAAATGCTGGTGACGAAGCAACTGGTGTAGCTATTATCAAGAGAGCTCTCGAAGAGCCTATTCGTCAAATTGCCAACAACGCTGGTCTAGAAGGCTCTGTTATTGTAGAGAAAGTGAAGAACCTCAGCACTGGTCAAGGCTTTAACGCGGCCACAGAAACTTATGAAGATATGTTTGCCGCTGGTATCGTTGACCCTGCCAAAGTAACTCGCTCTGCTCTACAAAACGCCGCTTCTATTGCTTCCATGCTCTTAACTACAGAAGCAATTGTAGCTGACAAGCCAGAGAAGAAAGATGCTCCTGCAATGCCACCAGGTATGGGCGGCATGGGCGGAATGGATATGATGTAGTCTTTAGACTACTTCGAAAAAACGTCGAACCTTAATCGGTTCGGCGTTTTTTTGTTTTGCCGCCTCTTTAAAGCGCATAAGTTTGTGTGAGAAGGAGGTGTGCTTATGTCTGTTATTTTATTTATTGGTAGGGTGAGAAAGCTCCTTACCATAGCCCTAACAGTACTAGTTGTCCTAGTGCTGTCTTTTGGGGCTTATCAATGGTACAAAGGAATAGAAGGACAGACAGCGCAAGCCATAAGCAATTCAGTAAAAGGCAAAGTAGTTGTAATTGATGCTGGTCATGGTGGTCAAGATGGGGGAGCTAAAGGTCGCCAAGGAACTTTAGAAAAAGAAATTAATTTGCAAGTAGCCAAAAAAGTAGCTAATTACTTAGAAGAATATGGCGTAACAGTCCTCATGACCCGTGAAGATGACAACAATCTTGTTACAGGACGATGGAGTCAACGAGCTGAACTTACGAAGCGCGTGGAAAAAGCGCGAGAAGCTCAAGCCGATATTTATGTTGCCATTCACTGTAATAGCTTTCCATCACCGCGCTGGTCTGGTCATCAAACTTTTTATCAACCTGGTTCAGAAGAGGGCAAGAGATTAGCCCTACATATTCAGAATGAAATAACCAGGAGAGTCGGTAATAAAGATAAGAGACAGGCCAAAGCAGAAGACTACTTTGTATTGCGCACATCTCATTGCCCTGCTGTTATGACAGAAATTGGTTTTCTGTCGAATCCAACAGAAGAAGCTCTTTTAAAAACTGAAAACCATCAAAAGCAAATTGCGCTAGGCATTACAGAAGGTATTTTACGCTTTTTAGAAGGAAAGGCGGCACCTGAGAAAAAAACATTTTTTATGGAAAAACCCTGATCGCAACAGCAACAGTCAATCATTTCCTATAGATTTTTCAGGAACGATTCTGCTACCATATAAGTAAAAGTGGTCGAGGAGTGTCGAAATGATCATAAGCAAAAAGTGGAGTTGGCTCGTCCTCTTCTTTTTTTTACTTTTTCCTGGACAAGCTCTCGCGCAAAATAACGCAGGGATCAAAGATCATAAAGGTCATTGGGCTGAAAAATCTATACAAGAATTTGTTGATATGGATATTACACGAGGCTACCCCGACGGAACTTTTCGACCTAATGCCATGATTACAAGAGCAGAATTTTTAACACTCCTAGTGAAAGCTTTTGATTTACCTACAGGTTCTGCTGAATTACCTTTTCCAGATGTAAAAGCTAACGATTGGTTTCGTGCCGAGGCAGTAGCGGCTAAAGAAGCTGGAATTGTGCAAGGTGATGAGCGTGGGAACTTTGAACCACAGAGACCAGTAAATCGAGCTGAAATGGTGACTATGGTCATTAGAGCGGCAGGAGAGAGTCTAGTACCATCAGGTCAAAAAAGATATTTTCCCGATGTATCGAGAGGTTCATGGATGGAAGAACCGATTGCTTTAGCTGTTCAAGCAGAGATTGTTAGTGGTTATGTAGATGGACTTTTCCATCCTCAACGACAAGCTACACGTGCAGAAGCGGCTACCTTGTTAACTAAAGCCTTACAGAGCCTTCAAAACCCTGAATATTTACCGAATGATGAAAAGCTAATGCAAGTAGTTATAGACTTTGAAAATGCCGGTATTGAAGAAACAAATCGCCAAAGCTATAGCTTAACTGCCTCCTTAGGCTACACCATTGGTTTAGCTAGAGAGATGACTATCTATCAAAGCGAACAATTGAAGAAAGAAACGGAATTATCACAAGTAAGACTAACGATTGAACCTGTAGCTCAAGAAGCTAGAGTTTTCGAGAAAAGCAGGTTTACAGCAAAAGTTAGATATAAGTACCACTACAAAGTAAGGCTACAAACAAATGATTTAGAACAAAGCGGGATTATAGCGGAAACAATAGATTACTCACTGCGAAAGCAAAATGGACAATGGAAGATATATAAGATGGAAGAGGCAAAGTAAAGCAGACCTATCTTGATAAGTTAGGGGCGAGGATTACTTTGCCTCTCCTTCTTTTTAAACAAAAAAAGAGGGCCTACAGTGCCCTCTTACATAATCATTATGGCTACAAGCGTTGTTACAAATAAACCGGCACCAACACAAGCGAAGTTTCGCCTCACCAACTCAATAGGGCTTACCCCAGCAATACCAGCGTCAGCAACAACACCGAAGGCCCAGGCTGTTAAAGTACCTCCACCTGTCCAAATGGCGGCAACTTGTCCTAAAGCGGCTAAAGTAGCTACATCGACGCCTGCTGGTCCGCCAAGAGCGTTAGCTAGAGAACCCACAAGAGGCAAACCTGAGAATCCCGAACCGTCGAGACCTGTCATGATACCAACTAGCACAATACCAAAAGCCAAAGGAACAGTACCTAGTGGCAAGACATTGGCTAAGGCAGTACCAAGATCAAACATAAACCCAGGAGCACCTTCACCTAAAATGGCGGGAGCAAGGCCAGGAGCACCTAAGAAGAAGAAACCTGCAATGGGAATAACAGCGGCGAAGATTTTGATAGAAAATAGAAAACCTTCACGCAAGAATCCAACCACTTTTTCCAAGGCCGCACTACCATGACCACCGAGGCTTACAGCCAAGAGGAAGAAAGCGGCTGTACCACCGAGTAGTGACGTAGCTCCGCCACCTTTAATATCGGGAAGATCGGGGTTTAAGTTGGAACGAATCATAACAATGATAATCAAAAAGAAAATGGCAGGAACAGCGGCGGCAAAAAACTTAGATACACCTGTAGGTTTGATTTCACCACTAGCTTTTAGAAGCTCGTTTTTCTTAGCTTCATCAGGTGAAGCTTCTAGCTCGCCTCTTCTACGTAAGGTAAAGTAGGCTACGGTGAGAGCAATAAGACCGGTGATCAGAGCAAACATCCATGCTGTAGTAAAGATGAGAGCTACATCAACATCAGCCGCTCTAGCTGTAATAGCAGGTGCACCTTGCAAGACAACGTCACCGGAAAGGGCCATACCATGACCTGCTAAGTTTAAGGCCATAGCGGCCGCCATAGGTGCAAGTCCAGCACTGATGGCTACAGGAATGAGAATAGTACCGACTAATGCCACGGCAGGTGTGGGCCAGAAGAAGGTCGCTGCGATGTACATGACTGCCGCTAATGTAATAAAGGCAACAGTAGGCTTAGTCATAAAACGCTTAGCAGGAGCAACCATTAAGACATCAGAACCAATACTTTGCAAAGCTTTTAACATAGAAACCATAAGCGCAATGACAAGCATGATGTCAAAGAGTTCTGTACCTGCTGTTTCTAGAGCGCGGAAGACAGTTTGTGCCGCTCCAACTAGTTGATACTCTGCGAAGACCCAGCCGATAAGAAATATACCGACAATACAGGGAACAACAACATCTCTGCGAAAAATCATGGAACCGACAACCCAAAGTACAACGAGTAGATAGATCCAATGTAAAATCGTCAACTCTGGCATTTGTAAAAACCCTTCCTTTTATTGGATTTTTCAATGCTCGGTAGCTTAGTGTGCTTTCTATTTCACCTCCATTTTTTTGTCTGCGAATTTATTATTTCTGCAATTCCCGACATTATGTAATAAAGGTACAAAGAGTCTAAGTAATTTAGCGTAAGAAGCTTGAAAAATGTTGAATGAATATTCTAAGGGATGTATAATTATACCCAATGTATTTTGTACTAACAGTAAAACGAGGAGGCGACAGAAGATGATAAAAGTTGCTATTGTAGGATCAACAGGTTATACAGGTGCGGAACTAGTGCGCCTTCTCAGTCATCATCCTGAAGTGGAAATAGTAGCTCTAACATCACAGAGTTATGTTGATCAAGCATACGAAGAAGTATACCCAAGCTTAACAGGTCAAGTAGGTCTTTCCTGTCAAGCTCAAGACATAGAAGCGCTTATGAACGAGGCTGACGTAGTCTTTCTAGCACTACCTCATGGACTGTCTGTACCCTGGGCACAAGAGGCTTACCGACAAGGTAAGAAAGTAATTGACTTAGGGGCAGACTTTCGTTTTAGAGAAGTCCAAACGTATGAGAATTGGTATAAGACGAAGCATGAAGCACCGGACTTACTATCTCAAGCGGTTTATGGACTGCCCGAATTGAATCGTCATAAAATTCGCGAAAGCGTCTTAGTCGCCAACCCCGGTTGTTACCCTACAGCGTCTATCCTTGGTCTAGCTCCCCTTTTACAAGCTAAAGTTATTAACCCCAAAAAGATCATCATTGATGCCAAATCAGGTGTATCCGGTGCAGGAAGAAGTGCTAAGCTAGGCTCTTTATATGGTGAAGTGAATGAAAACGTAAAAGCATACGGCGTAGCAACACACCGTCATACACCAGAAATAGAACAAGAAATAGCGGCTTTACTAGGTATGGAAGCAGAAAAAGTAAAGCTCTCTTTTACACCTCATTTGATGCCTATGACGAGAGGTATTTTATCAACTATCTACGGAGAATTATTAGAAAACCTTCAAATATCAGCAGTAGAACTGCGCCAGATTTATAAGGACTTTTACGATAAAGAACCCTTTATTCATATAACAGAAGAAGATCAATGGCCACAGACTAAGTGGTGTTACGGTTCTAACCATGTCTTTATTGGCCTAACTGTTGACCCTCGTACGCACCGAGTTATTGTAACGACAGCTATAGACAACTTAGTCAAAGGAGCTGCGGGGCAAGCTATACAGAATATGAATATTCTTTTTGATTTACCGGAGACAAAAGCCTTAGAAAGACCAGGTATCTGGCCTTAATATTCTAGATTTGAGATAGAACAGCTGAGACGATCAAATTATGAATTGTCTAGGATAAAAAATAAATAAGGCGGGAAAAGCGATGAAAGATACCATTACAGTTACTTTTCAAGAAACAGGCAATGTCACCTCGCCGTCAGGCTTTCAAGCAAGTGGCGTAGCCGCGGCGATCAAAAAGCCAGGCCGTCTTGATATGGCTTTAATATATAGTGAAAAACCATGTAATGCCGCCGCTGTGTATACGACTAATAAAGTACAAGCGGCTCCACTAACAGTTACAAGAGAGCACATCGCCGCAGGAGCTTTGCGTGCTGTTGTGATTAATGCAGGAAATGCTAACGCTTGTACAGGAGAACAAGGATTAGAAAATGCTCGTACAATGGCCACGAAAGCAGGTATAGCATTAGGCCTTAAAGCGCAAGAAGTGGCTGTATCTTCTACTGGTGTAATAGGACAGCAAATGCCTATGGAGCGTATTGTAGCTGGCATTGAGAAACTGTCCCAATCCTTGTCCAACGAAGGCTACCAAGCGGCAGAAGCAATTATGACGACTGATCTTGTGCCCAAAACAGGAAAAGTTGAATTATCCATAGGTGAACAAAAAATTACGATCGGTGCTATGGCTAAAGGTTCTGGTATGATCCATCCCAATATGGCTACCATGCTAGCCTTTTATACTACTGATGCTAAGATAAGTAAGCCATTACTGGAAAAAGCCATGAAGAAAGCGACCAAAGTTTCCTATAACATGATCTCTGTTGACGGTGATACTTCCACTAATGACATGGCCTTAATCTTAGCTAATGGAACATCTTTAGCTCCAGCTATTGAAGCAGAAGGACCTTTATACGATGCTTTTGAAAAAGGGCTTATCGAACTTTCCGTCCACCTAGCTAAAGCAATAGCTCGAGATGGAGAAGGGGCTACTAAGCTCGTAGGAGTTCACGTTAAAGGAGCAAAAACAGAAGAGGACGCACAGAAAGCGGCCCGTACCGTGATCAGTTCTAGCCTCTTCAAATCAGCAATCTTCGGAGCTGATGCCAACTGGGGTCGCATTTTATGTGCTATTGGCTATTCTGGCGCGGACTTCGATCCTTCTACAGTAGATATTTATCTTGGTGATATTCAGACAGCCCGAGATGGTGAAGCTCTAGACTTTTCAGAAGAAAAAGCAGTATCTATACTAAGCCAAAGAGAAGTAACCATTACAGCAGACCTAAAAAATGGTCAGGCCGAAGCAAGAGCTTGGGGCTGTGACTTAACTTATGAATACGTTAAAATTAATGCAGATTATCGAACCTAAAGAGAAGATGGGAGATGAGTCTTTGAATAGCGCACTAGAAAAGGCAGGGATTCTTGTAGAAGCCCTGCCTTACATAAAGAAATTTGCCGGAAAGACAGTTGTGATAAAATACGGCGGTGCCGCAATGCTTAACGACGATCTTAAAGAAGCGGTTATTCAGGACATAGTACTCATGAAATATGTAGGCATCAATCCAGTCATCGTCCATGGTGGCGGTCCTGAGATTAACAGTCTACTGAAAAGAGTAGGCCTTGAATCAACATTTATTCAAGGCTTACGCGTCACCGATGAAGCTACTATGGAACTAGTTGAAATGGTGCTAGCTGGCAAAGTAAATAAAGAAATCGTAGCACGATTACAGCGCCAGGGTGGCAAAGCAGTAGGTATCAGTGGCAAAGATGGTGGCTTAATTAAAGCCAAAAAGCGCTTTGAATTAGTAAAGAATGAAGCAGGTGACCGCATTCCTACCGACATCGGTTACGTCGGTGATGTCGTGAAGATACAACCAGATTTACTTTTTGGCCTAATTGATCAAGGCTATATTCCAGTAATAGCACCTATCGGCGCTGGTGAAACAGGAGAAGCTTATAATATTAATGCTGATACAGCGGCAGGTGAGATTGCCCAAGCCTTAGAAGCTGATAAACTTGTCTTGCTTACCGATGTAGAAGGCATCTTGCGAGATCGCAACAATCCCGATAGCCTGATCTCATCGCTTCAAATTAATCAAGTAGAGCCACTGATGGAAGAAGGTATCCTCAGCGGCGGTATGATTCCTAAAGTTCGTTGTTGCGTAGAAGCTCTACAAGGTGGAGTGGGCACAACCCATATTATCGATGGTCGCCTACCTCATTCACTTTTACTTGAAGTATTTACCGATCAAGGGATCGGAACAATGGTTGTAAAATAAAAAAATTATTGCTAGTTTGAGTTTAAGAAATGAAGGGAGCGTCCATTGTGATGACCAATCAAGAACATGTTGAACTAGGTCGGCAGTATGTAATGAACACCTATGGCCGGCTTCCTATAGCCTTCGTTCGTGGGCAAGGAGCTCGTCTCTGGGATAGTGATGGGAAAGAATACTTGGACTTTCTTTCTGGTCTGGCAGTTAACTCTTTAGGACACTGCCATCCGAAAGTCGTGCAAGCTATTCAAAAGCAAGCAGAAGAACTGCTTCATGTCTCTAACCTTTATTGGATTGAAGGACAAAACAAATTAGCCCAAGCTATCGTTAATAATTCTTTTGCCGATAAAGTTTTTTTCTGCAACTCCGGTGCTGAAGCTAATGAAGGCGCTATCAAATTAGCTCGCAAATATGCGAAAAAGACTTGGGGAGAAGAAAAGTACGAAATTATCACAATGGAACATTCTTTTCACGGTAGAACATTGGCCGCACTTACAGCAACAGGGCAACGGAAGTACCAAGAAGGTTTTGCTCCTCTACCTACAGGCTTCCGCTATGTACCCTTTGGTGACTTAAAGGCTCTTGCAGAAGCGATTAATAGCCATACTTGCGCCATCATGATAGAGCCTATACAAGGTGAAGGCGGCGTAAACATTGCTGACAAAACCTACTGGGAAGGTCTAGCCCAAATCGTAGCAGAGCACAATCTACTTTTGATTGTTGATGAAGTTCAAAGCGGTATGGGACGGACAGGAAAACTTTTTGCTTATGACCATTATGGCCTTCAACCTAATATCATGACTTTGGCAAAAGCACTTGGTGGTGGTGTACCAATTGGAGCTATGGCGGCTACAGATGAAGTAGCTTCCGCTTTTTCTCCAGGAGATCATGCTTCTACCTTTGGCGGCAACCCTTTAGTAACTTCTGCGGGACTGGCTGTTATGGAAGTTATGCTAGAAGAAGGCTTCTTAAGTCGTGTACAAGAAATGGGATCTTATCTACAAGAACAGTTAAATAAAATGGCTCAAAAGCACAGTTCAATCGTAGAAGTTCGTGGACTGGGACTTATGGTAGCTTGTCAACTTGACCGAGAAGGAACAGCTATTGTTTCTTCCTGTCTAGAAAAAGGCTTGATTATCAATTGCACAGCTGGCAAAGTATTGCGCTTCTTGCCTCCTCTAACTATAAATCGCCATGATATTGATCAAGCCATAACAATTCTTGATACAGCATTCATGGCCCAAGGGAATGGGTGAAAAAATATGAGTAAAGAAATGCAAAAAAATCACAAGAATGCTTATCTATTGCTTGAAGATGGCACTATCTTTAAGGGCCGTTCATTTGGTTACCAAGGTGATATGGTTGGAGAAGTCGTATTCAACACAGCCATGATAGGGTATCAAGAAATCTTAACAGACCCTTCTTATTGCGGGCAGATCGTAACAATGACCTATCCCTTGATCGGGAACTATGGAGTTAATGCCAAAGATGCGGAATCAGTAAAACCTCAAGTTCGTGGCTTTGTGGTTCGTGAAGCTTGTGCTAGACCTTCGCACTATCGTTCAGAAAAAACAATTGAGCATTACTTGGCACAGCATGGCATTCCAGGGATTGAGGGTGTCGATACCAGAGCCTTAACTCGTCGTATTCGCATAGCAGGCACATTACGGGGCGCTATTTTAGTAGGCAGTAAACAAGAACCTTGCTGGGAAGGAGAGGCTATTGCAACTAAACCTTTAGGTGCATTGATGACTCTCGAGGAAATGAAAGCAAGCCTTCCTGTAGAATCTTATCAAAAGTGGCAAGAACAGCTCGCTAAACTTCAGCAACATCAAGTAGCAGGACCACATCTGATTGAAACAGTAACAACGCCACAATCTTATGTCATACCTGGCGAAAGCTTTCGAGTTGCTGTAATTGATTTAGGAATCAAAGAAAACATTTTACGAATGCTAAAAGCATTAGACTTGCACCTAACGGTCTTCCCAGCTCACACTACAGCGGAAGAAATAAGAGCGGCAAAACCACAAGGTATTTTTCTAAGCAATGGACCAGGTAACCCCAAAGATGCCAAGGCTACTGTGCAGGCGATACAGGAATTTCTAAAACCTGAAAGTGCCATACCTGTTTTTGGTATTTGCTTAGGACACCAACTTATCTCCCTTGCTTTTGGCGGTGATACCTATAAAATGAAGTTCGGCCATCGTGGTGGCAACCATCCCGTTCAAGATTTGCGTACAGGTCGTGTTTATATCACTTCGCAAAATCACGGATATACTATCATAGAAGATTCCTTACCAGCAGATGTAGCAATAAGTCACCGCAATGCTAACGATGGCACTGTAGAAGGACTACGTCACCGAACCCTTCCTGTCTACTCAGTGCAGTTTCATCCAGAAGCCGCGCCAGGACCAGAAGATACAGCCTATCTTTTTGATGAATTTATCGAGCATATGCAGACAGGAACGAAATAGAGGAGGTGCTGACCTTGCCAAAAGCTCAAGATTTACATAAGGTCCTTGTGATTGGGTCAGGACCTATTATAATTGGTCAAGCCGCCGAGTTTGATTATGCGGGGACACAAGCTTGCAAGTCCTTAAAAGAAGAAGGACTAGAAGTAGTTCTTGTCAACTCAAACCCGGCTACAATCATGACTGATGCAAACATTGCCGATCATGTTTATATAGAACCTCTAGACGTTCCCACCTTAACAAAAATTATTGCTCAGGAACGTCCCGATGGACTTTTACCGACCTTAGGAGGGCAAACGGGGCTAAACTTAGCTGTGGCTTTAGCAGAAGCTGGTGTACTGGAAAAGTATAATGTACGTTTGCTCGGCACAAACCTAGAAACGATCAAAAAAGCTGAAGATAGAGAGCTTTTCAAGAAAACGATGTTAGAAATAGGAGAACCAATTCCCCTCTCTGACATTGTATCGACTATCGATCAAGCAGTAGCTTTTGCCAATAAGACTGGCTATCCACTCATCATTCGTCCTGCCTATACCTTAGGTGGAACTGGTGGTGGTATTGCTCATAACGAAACAGAATTACGTACCATCTGCGATATGGGCTTAAAAAAATCCATGATTGGTCAAGTCTTACTCGAACAAAGCGTAGCTGGTTGGAAAGAGATTGAGTATGAAGTGATGCGTGACAGTGCTGATAACTGTATCACCATCTGTAACATGGAAAACTTCGATCCTGTAGGCGTTCATACTGGTGACTCTATCGTTGTAGCGCCGTCTCAAACCTTAACAGACAAAGAATATCAAATGTTACGAACTGCCTCTTTGAAAATTATACGAGCACTAAAAGTAGAAGGCGGTTGTAACGTTCAGTATGCTCTTAACCCTCATAGCAACGATTATATAGTCATTGAAGTAAACCCTCGCGTCAGCCGCTCTTCAGCTCTTGCCTCTAAGGCAACAGGTTACCCCATTGCCAAAATGGCCGCCAAGATTGCTTTGGGTTTGTCACTTGACGAAATCAAAAACCCTGTAACAGGCAAAACAACAGCTTGTTTTGAGCCTGCCCTTGACTACGTAGTATTCAAGATTCCTAGATGGCCTTTTGACAAGTTTGTTACGGCTGATCGTCGCTTGACTACACAGATGAAAGCTACAGGCGAAGTAATGTCTATTGACCGAACTTTTGAAGGAGCTTTGCAAAAAGCAGTGCGCTCCTTAGAAATCGGCGTCTACGGTCTTCGTTATCCTGGTGCCGCTACTTGGACAGAGATGGAATTAGAAGACAAGATTACCCACGCTGACGATGAACGTCTCTTTGCTATCGCTGAAGCTTTCCGCCGCGATTGGACAGTTCGCGAAATACATCAGAACTCTCAGATCGATCCTTGGTTTCTAGTAAAAATCAAAGGTCTCATCGATATGGAGAAAGAGCTAGAACAATGGCCTATCTCTGCTGAGAGCTTGAGAAAAGCTAAAGTGCTAGGTTTCTCAGACTACCAAATTGCCAAAATAGCAGAACAATCAACTCAAAAAGTTCGTGACTTACGTAAAGCCTACGATATCACCCCAGTTTATAAAATTGTCGACACTTGTGCCGCAGAGTTTGAAGCCTTAACGCCTTATTACTACTCCACTTATGAAGCAGAAGACGAAGTGAAGCAAACTGAAGGCGATAAAGTAATCGTACTTGGTTCAGGTCCGATCCGCATTGGACAAGGCATTGAGTTTGACTATTGCTCTGTGCACGCCGCATGGGCCTTGAAAGAAGAAGGTATAGAATCAATCATTATCAACAACAATCCCGAAACAGTATCTACAGACTTTGATACGGCTGACAAACTTTTCTTTGAGCCGCTGGCACTTGAAGATGTGTTAAACATTGTAGATAAAGAAAAACCTAGGGGTGTAGTTGTACAATTCGGTGGACAGACAGCCATTAACTTAGCCGCTGGCCTAGATGAACATGGCGTTAAAATTCTAGGAACATCCTTAGATGGAATCGATAGAGCAGAAGATCGTAAGAAATTCGAAAGCTTACTCAAGAGCTTACAGATTCCACAATCAGAAGGTAGAACAGCAACAAAAGCAGAGGAAGCTAAGAAAATTGCCGAAGAACTAGGTTTCCCTGTCCTTGTTCGTCCAAGTTATGTAATCGGCGGTCGAGCCATGGAAGTTGTTGAAAACCTAGCTGACTTAGAATCTTACATGGAGAATGCCGTCCGCATCAGCCCTAAGCATCCTATCTTGATTGATAAATACATCAGAGGTAAAGAAGTAGAAGTTGATGCCATCAGCGATGGTCAAGACACTCTTATTCCTGGTATTATGGAGCATATTGAGCGGGCTGGTGTACACTCCGGTGACTCTATGGCAGTCTATCCGCACAAATCATTAACACAAACTGAGACAGATACAATTGTGGACTATACAATGCGCATAGCCAAAGCCCTCGGTGTGGTAGGCTTGCTGAACATTCAATATGTGGTAGATAAAGGTAAAGTCTATGTCTTAGAAGTAAACCCGAGAGCTTCAAGAACCGTTCCTATCTTATCTAAAGTAACAGGCGTTCCTATGGTTAAAGTGGCTATTGAAGTTATGTTAGGCAAAAGCCTGAAAGCATTAGGCTATGAGCCTGGTCTTTGGCCGGAAACATCCTATAAAATTGTTAAAGCACCTGTCTTTTCTTTTGAAAAACTTACCGACGTGGACATCTCACTAGGACCAGAAATGAAATCAACTGGTGAAGTTATGGGCGTAGACTTCCAGCTCTCTTCAGCCCTTTATAAAGCAATGATCGGCATGGGCATGAAGATCCCAACTGGTGGGACGTTGCTCATCTCAGTAGCAGAAAAGGACAAAGAAGAGGCAGTTTACCTAGCTCGAGCTTATGCCGATCTTGGTTTTACAATTATGGCAACAACCCAGACAGCGCAAGCTTTACGCAATGCAGGTTTGGCTGTGACAGCTGTTGACATAGCCGGTTATGCTATTCAACCCCTCTTAGATCAGATAAAAGACGGTGCAATTTCTTTAATCATTAACACACCAACACGCGGTAAAGTAGCTGGCCGGCCTGGCTTCCGAATCCGTCGACAAGCTTCAGAATACCGTGTACCTTGCTTAACTTCTCTAGATACAGCAGGCGCTTTGCTTGACACGATCAGAATGTTAAAAGAAGGAGAAGGACCACAACATCTCTCTATGGCAACATTCCAGAGTGCCAACTCCGCCTTATGGCATGAGAAATATAACAAAAGCCAAGGTCGACCAAAAAGCTAAGAGATAGGACCTGAGAGGAGGCTCTACCATGAAGGGAGCCCACAAAGAAACATTGCCAGTGACCATCGATGAAAATCTGCGAGGACGAGACTTTCTCTCCTTGCATGATTTTAGTCGACAAGAAATAGAAGGATTACTTAAGCTAGCACAGGAGCTTAAAGGCTTACAAAAAGCAGGAAAGCCCCACCCTTTGTTAGAAGGTAAGACTTTAGGTATGATTTTCACCAAGTCATCGACTAGAACTCGTGTCTCTTTTGAAGTAGGCATGTACCAACTTGGCGGACATGCACTCTTTCTTAGCGGACAAGATATTCAGATCGGACGAGGCGAACCGATTAGCGATACAGCCCGCGTACTATCACGTTATGTTGATGGGATCATGATTCGTACCTTTGCTCACCAAGACGTAGTGGAGCTAGCTAAGTATGCAGATATTCCCGTCATTAATGGATTAACAGATCTACTACACCCTTGCCAAGTTCTAGCTGACCTATTAACTATCGTAGAATACAAAGGTCGTACAGAAGGCCTAAAAATCACCTATATTGGTGATGGCAACAACATGGCTCACGAGATAATGTTTGGTGGAGCTATTACAGGGATGGATGTAGTTATCTGCACACCGGAAGGCTATGAACCATCAGAAGAAATTTATCGTCTTGCTTCAGAAGATGCTAAGCAAAACGGTGGTTCTATTACATTGATCAAAGATCCTTTAGAAGCTTCCCGTAATGCCGACATACTTTACACGGACGTCTGGGCCTCTATGGGGCAGGAAGAAGAAGCACAAAAAAGGATCAAAGCTTTCCAAGGCTACCAAATTAACGAAGAACTATTAAAAGTAGCCCAAAAAGATGCTATAGTATTACATTGCCTACCAGCCCATCGTGGAGAAGAAATTACTCATGAAGTAATCGAAGGTCCTCAATCGGCAGTCTTTGATCAAGCCGAGAATCGTCTACACGCCCAAAAAGCCATTATGGCCGCAACCATGTGAATCGAAGCAACTGAAAGGAGCCTGCTTTCGTGTCGAAAAAAGTAGTACTAGCATACTCTGGAGGCTTAGACACCTCCATCATTATTCCTTGGCTCAAAGAAAACTATGGTTATGAAGTTATTGCTATGGCCGCTGACTTAGGACAAGGAGAAGAATTAGAGCCCCTAAACGAAAAAGCTATTCAAAGTGGTGCTAGCAAAATCTTCATAGAAGATGTAAAGGCAGAATTTATTACCGACTTTATCTGGCCAACTCTCAAAGCTGGAGCAGTCTACGAGAAAAAATACCTCCTAGGAACTTCTTTTGCTCGGCCCTTAATTGCCAAAAGACTTGTTGAAATAGCTCGACAAGAAGGAGCAGAAGCAATTGCTCACGGTGCTACCGGTAAAGGTAACGATCAGGTTCGTTTTGAATTAACTGTCAAAGCCTTAGCCCCTGACTTGAAAATCATTGCTCCTTGGCGTGAATGGGATATTCGTTCTCGTGAAGATGCAATTGACTACGCCAAAGCGCGCAACATTCCCGTACCAGTTACCAAAAAACGTCCTTACTCTATGGACCGCAACTTATGGCACTTAAGCCATGAAGGTGGAGATCTAGAAGACCCTTGGAACGAACCTAAAAATGACCTCTACATGATTTGTGTACCACCAGAAAAAGCACCTGATCAACCTGAATATGTAGAAATTGACTTTGAAAAAGGCATTCCCGTAAAAGTAAACGGAGAAACTCTTGGTCCTGTTGCTTTGATGGAAAAGCTAAATGATCTTGCTGCTACTCACGGTGTTGGTATTGTTGATATTGCTGAAAACAGACTAGTCGGTATGAAGTCCCGTGGTGTATATGAAACACCAGGTGGAACGGTTCTTTATAATGCTCATCGTGAGCTTGAATTTCTTTGCTTAGACAGAGCAACGATGCACTACAAAGAAATTATTGCTCTTCGCTATGCAGAACTAGTTTACGATGGTGTATGGTATCACCCACTGCGTGAAGCTTTAGACGCTTTTGTAGAGAAAACACAAGAAACAGTAACAGGAAAAGTACGCATGAAGCTCTACAAAGGAAATTGCACGCCTGCTGGTGCTAAATCTCCTTATTCACTCTATGACGAAGAACTATCTACTTTTGGTCGCGACGAAGTATATAACCAGAAAGACGCTGAAGGCTTCATCAACCTCTTCGGACTACCTTTAAAAGTTCGTGCTATGATGGAGAAAAAGGCAGGCCTTCGTCCATAAGAAAAGCAAGCTTAATCTAATAACAACAAAGTAACAAAACTACTCTAGCAGTTCCATTTTTTAAACCCACCCGTAAAGGTGGGTTTTTTGTCTAGAAAACCTTAAAACTTAACGAATTATATATATAGTTAGGAAATATTTTTTTGTTGAAAAAGGAGGAAGTTGAATGAGGCGACGATGGCTATCTTTGTTACTCGTAGCTTTGTTATTACTACCAATTCATAGCCTATACGGATTAAAGTCTAGCGAAGCGACACAGTTTAGGCTAGGTAATGAAGTATTAATGGACAAGTATCGCCATCTAATAGAAGGTAAAAAAGTTGGACTAGTAACTAATCAAAGTGGCGTGAACAGTCGAGGGGAAAGTACAATTAACCGCTTGATGGGAGAAGAATTGGTTCACTTAGTTGCTCTCTATGGTCCCGAACATGGCATTGATGGCCTAGCCAAAGCTGGTGAATATGTAAAATCATATAATCATCCAACATGGAATATCCCCGTTTACAGTCTTTATGGAAGTACACGGATGCCGACCCGAGACATGCTAGAGAACGTCGATATATTACTTTTCGACATACAAGATATTGGAGCAAGAACCTATACATACATATCTACATTACATAATGTCATGGTAGCGGCCGAAAGATACGGCAAACCAATTCTAGTTCTAGACCGTCCTAATCCCGTGGGAGGGATCATTGTCGAAGGGCCTATGCTGGAAGAAGACTTATACAAATCGTTCATAGGTATTGATAACCTACCTAAAGCTCATGGCATGACAATGGGTGAAATCGCTTTGTTTTTCAATAGAAAAATCAATGCCGATCTTACTATCGTCGCCATGGAAGGATACAATCGCAACATGATTTTCCAAGATACAGGCTTAACTTGGGTACGAACATCACCGAACATTCCCGATATCGACTCCGTTTTTGGCTACATGGCTACTGGACTTGGTGATGGAACAGGAATCTATATGAACGATACTTTTAAATGGATAGGTGGAAGAGGAATTGACGCCCAGCGCTTTGCAAACCTGCTCAACAGCGCCGGTTTGCCTGGCGTTACCTTTATCCCAGAATCTATGCACAACGGTATAGTTGGTGGTGTACGCTTAAAAATTACAGACTATCACCAATTTAATCCAGCCCTTAGTGGAATATACGCCTTAGCCTATGCCTATCAGATTGGCGACTTCAAAGTTCCTAAGAGCACCAACAACAACATTATTATGTTCGATAAAGTCATGGGTACGAACAAGATGGGACAGTACCTAGAGCAAAAGCTATCGCCTCAAGAAATACAAGCACGGTATGCACCGGCTTTAGAGCGTTTCAAAGCAGAACGACTGAATTACCTTATCTATGGCTATGCACCTGGTTACCAAGCCCCTGAATATAAAGGCATTAGCGTTTTTGTCAATGATGAAGAAATTGCCTTTGATGTAGATCCATATATTGACGAAAACAATCGACTCATGGTACCTTTACGCTTTATTGTAGAAGCCTTAGGAGCTCAAGTAAATTGGCATGGCCCTAGCCAAGGGATAACTATTACCAAAGACAATAAAATGAGTCAATTTACTATTGGTAGTCAAATTGCCTATGTGAATGGTCAGCGGATGGTTTATGATACACATCCCGTCATACGATATGACCGAACTATGGTTCCTACCCGTTACGTAGCCGAATCAATGGGAGCAACTGTGGAGTGGATTGAAGCGACCAGAACCGTTCTAATTGATTTAGAATAGTTTCATTAGAAAGAGCATTCTAAATGCTTCAGAATGTAAGGTAAATCAAAAAGAGCCTTTAAAAATGAGATTGTTCATTTTTAAAGGCTCTTTTTTCCATATAGACTTATTGAGCTAGATCAAGCTTATTCTTTTTTCACATAGAGATCAACGAGAACAGAGCGACCTTGATAGACTTTTGCTATACCGTAGACTTGCTGATTATTACGAATCAAGTCTTCATAATAAATGCCTGTACCTTCTGGCACATAAAAGTGCTCCAAACCGTAATCAATGCCAATTCGATGTATTGGTTGAATATTCATCTCTTTTTCCTCGTCAACGATCCATTGAGGTATGTAAGTAAAAGAAGATATTTTTCCTCGCAATAAAACTTGCTCAGGCGCAATAACAGGTTTTTCACGATAGACGCCAATAGCTTCATGAGCTATACCTTTTTTTGCGACTACTACATAGACCGGGAAAGAGCCACCATAATGCTCGCCAGTCCAGTTATCTAGATCGTGATCGATATTAAGTAAATCCAATTCAGAGATAGTGTAGCGAAGATCTACATAATCGCCCATAAAGATATGCCGTGGATCGACAGGCACAGTTTCTATGAAAACTTCCTCCCCTTTATATTCAACCATGAAAGGAGTCCAAGCCAAAGTCAACAAGATGAGAACTTGTAAGAAGACAGCACCTCCAAATTTTAAGGCACCTTGATGAAACTTACTCACCATGAGCACCCCCTCGGACTTCCTCTACAAGAATCCTTCTTTTTTTCTCCATATAGTATCCGACTGCAAAAAGGATCAGGCCGCCGCCAATGAAAAAGAGAGACTTGTCAAAAAGACCCCAAGCAAATTTACCGTAGGCATAAATGACACAGCCTAAGAAGAATAACGTACCAGAGTTAATGTAAAGCTCCTGCTGACCTTCACTACCACTTTGAATAAGCAAGATACTACCAAGAAACAAAAGTAGAATAGTAAAAATATCGACATAGTTAGCTAGATCATAGGAAAAGACCATAAACGGTGAGGTAATAAAAAATACAAGAGGCGAAGAAAGAGCAAGAAAGGCAAGTGACTCCCAGCGCATTTCGTTATAAAAGCCGCTATAAAGCACCGCAAAGGCTAAAATAAGCCATACAATTAAAGTAAATGCAGAAGAAGGAAGAATTAGATTGACTCCCGAAATAAGGATAAGTTGAATGAAAAAAAGAGGCCAGAGCAATAGAAGGGGGCTGAAAAAAGAAGATCCTTGGAGAAAAGGCCAATGTGACCACTTACGATCTAACAATAATGCTCCCAGAGGCAATATAGTGAGCCAGAAGAGAGAATGGCCATATGTAAGCAGTTGACCAGTAAAGACTACCAAAAAGCTGATGGCAAGGGCAGTACGGTGCAGGGAATTGTTATGTTTGTAGAGATAAGGAAATAGCCACAGCAAGAGATGAAGATAATACCACGAACCTGTAACAAGAGAAACTTCTCTAATGGCTAAGTCGGATAGGTTTGCCCAAGTTAATAGAAGCAAAGCGAAGAGAAAGAAAAGACTATGTTTAGTGAGATGAGCCATGACAATAGCTCCTAGAAACCAAAGGCCCAATCCTGTAGCATCGTAAGCAGAGAGATGAAACATTTGTCCAATAAGCCAGATACCAGCACCATAAGATAAGAGACCTAGGAAAATAAAAGCAATACCGGTTTTAGGATAGTTGCGCCGACCGTAGGTGAGGTAATAACCAAGGCTATAACAAGCGACGGTAAAAGAAAGTATCATAAAGATGCGTAAAGAGCGGGATAATTCCTCCCAGTTAGAAGCAATTAACAAGATGATGCCCAGTCCCACAAGTAGTCCTGCGAGCATCAAAATAATAGAATAAGAGTTACCAGGAGAAGTTTCGTAACGTTTAACTAATGTGGACTTTTGAGATTCCGAGATAAGACCTTCCGCATGCCACTGTTCAATTTCTCTCAGTAGCCAGCTTTGCTGAGACTGCAACATGGCAGTTTCCTCCGTTATACCTGATTTCCGTTCAATTCTTTTTAGTCTCTTTACTCATTTCAAGCACTCACGTCAAGTACTGAAGAAAAAGATACACTTTTAGTGTGGTTTTAATTGTAATTTTACACCCAAGCGTATCTAGTAAAAATGCTTTCTCTCATATTATAGAGAGAATTTTTTTTCTAAGCTACTCTTGTTAGATGCTATAAGCACTGATAAAATCAATAGTAATAGTTACTCATAAGTAACTATTTACAGATAGGAGAGAAAAGTATGGTCAAAAGTAATAATACGAATGAATCAGCTCGTACAGCCATTATTGTAGGAGCTGGCGCCGGCGGTCTTAGTGCGGCTGTTCGATTAGCTCACCAGGGTTGGGATGTGACTGTTCTTGAAAAAGAAGGCAATCCAGGTGGTCGTATCGGAGCCATAGAAGAAAATGGTTATACCATTGATATAGGTCCAACAATTATGATGATGGACGATGTCTTTCGTCAATTCTTTTCAGACCTAGGTAAGAACATAGAAGACTATCTAGAATTGCAAAGACTAAATCCCTTATATCAATTGCACTTTGAAGACGGTACAACGCTATCTCTACCAAGCGATATGAAAGATCTATTAGATGAAATTCGTCGCTTGAACCCTAGTGATGTAGAAGGATACCTTAAATATCTTTCACAAATTCACGGGCGTTACTTAGCCGCAAGAAATAAATTTATTGAAAAACCACTTAATAAATTAGAAGACTTTTTGAACATAGATACACTAGTAGGCATGGCTCAACTTAAAACTCTTAATAATATGTACGACGATATTAGCCGTTTCATAGAAGATGAGCGGATGCGTATCGCTTTAACTTTTCAATCTATTTACCTAGGTATATCACCTTTTGATGCTCCGTCCATCTACACGATCATAGCCTACGTAGAACACGGCATTAGTGGCGTGTGGTATCCTAAAGGTGGCATGAATGCTATCGGTAAAGCAATGGTTAAACTTCTTGGTGAATTTGGCGGTACTTTACGCTTAAATAGTGAAGTTTCCGAAATTATCATTGACAAGGGTCAAGCTAAAGGTGTCCGCCTAACCTCTGGAGAAGAGCTTTACGCATCAATTGTTATTTCCAATGTTGACTTCCCGACAACAATGAACAAACTAATTGATAAACCTTATCGAGGTAAATACACTAATCAGAAGATAGAAAGTATGACAAACTCTTGTGGTGCTCTTATGCTCTATTTAGGGACAAATCGTCGTTATGAAGATCTAGACGTACATAACATATACTTCACTAGAGATTATAAAGAGACCTTAGATCAAATTTTTAAAGAAAACAAACTGCCAGATGACCCAGCAATCTATCTTTATTCGCCTACTAAAATCGATGATTCCGTTGCCCCAGAAGGCAAAGATATTATTTATGTACTTGTACCAGTACCGAACTTATCAAGTGATATCGATTGGTCGAAGGAGTTAGAATCTTTCAGAGATAAGGTAATTGATAAATTAGAGCGGAACGGATTAACAGATTTACGGAATCAAATAGATTTTGAAAAAGTCTACACACCCCTTACATTTAAGCAAAGATTTAATCTTCACCAGGGAGCAGCCTTTGGCTTGGCACCAACTTTACTCCAATCGGGCTACTTCCGACCTAGTATAACATCAAATACTGTGAAAAACCTCTACTTTGTTGGGGCCAGTGTCCATCCTGGCGGTGGTGTCCCTGTAGTTATGACTTGCGGCAAACTTGCTAGTGAACTGATCCTAAAAGAATACGGTGTACCAGCACAAGTGGCGTCAACAGTTCTTGCCGAAACCTAGAAATTTCTTATATTAAGTAAGGGGCTCTCTTTGCAAAATGGTGCAAAGGAGAGCCCTTTATATTTAACCTCCCTACACTTGCTGTTAGAACAAGCAAGGCAGGTGGTTTTTTTTAGTCCCCTATACTTTGTGTTAACTTCTTCGATTTAACTCTGGAAATAAATTGGCAAAACAGAGACCCTTTTCAAGAACAGCGCCCAAATCCTAATTTACCAACATATAACACTTGCTTTTATATAACTTATGTGGCATAATCAATTTTGTTGTCGCTTCAGAGCAAACAAGATTCGCCAAATAAAGCTACAGATAGCAACAAAGGCAATCTTTTCACAGAATTTCTACAGCAAAGTAGAAAAAGCTCGAAAAACTATTGACAAAAGCGAACAAACTTGATAAACTATGATTCCTGCCGGCGAAACAATATTCGAATCGGCACCGGTCCTTGAAAATCAAACAGTTGTAAAAAAAGTCAAGCGTGCGAAACGTCGAAGCCGAAAGGCAGAGACACCAATCAATTTAAGTCAATTAGAGCTTGTCAAAGCTCCGGAATATAAGGATATAAAGGATGTTAACCGCTATTGCCATCCATGGCGCGGTTAACTCCGTAAAATCCATTTTACGGAGAGTTTGATCCTGGCTCAGGACGAACGCTGGCGGCATGCCTAACACATGCAAGTCGAACGGAGTCGATTAAGTA
>NZ_WBXO01000011.1 GCF_008933955.1 Heliorestis acidaminivorans | reverse complement strand
TACTTAATCGACTCCGTTCGACTTGCATGTGTTAGGCATGCCGCCAGCGTTCGTCCTGAGCCAGGATCAAACTCTCCGTAAAATGGATTTTACGAAGTTAACCGCGCCATGGATGGCAATAGCGGTTAACATCCTTTATATCCTTATATTCCGGAGCTTTGACAAGCTCTAATTGACTTAAATTGATTGGTGTCTCTGCCTTTCGGCTTCGACGTTTCGCACGCTTGACTTTTTTTACAACTGTTTGATTTTCAAGGACCAGAACAGTAAGCTTTTTTTGTTGCTTTCTGTTGTTTTTTGTCGCTTGTTGCGTCAACAAAAGCTATCTTATCACATTAACTTCGTTGTGTCAACAAGTTTTTTTGCTGTTGTTTGTCGCATCGCGGCGACAAGGAGTATCTTATCACAGTAGTTCTATAAAGGTCAAGAGTTTTTTTGAAATAAGATTAATCATTTGCTATTCTGCAGTTTTGGAAATATCGATGGATGGCATGATGCCACTGTTGCCTCCCATATAAACGTGGGGAACTTCACCGGGAATGATGGTAGTTGAAATGGGGACGATGGTGTTAACAGCCATATCTGAAGTTACCATGGGCACTACGATACGCACAACTGTTTCAATATCGAGAAAGACCATAAATTTGGTCTGGTTGATACCAGCTTCTTCAAAAGTCTCTACTGCTTTTACTTGAACTGTTCCTATAGGAAGGATACGAACTGGTAGAGTAGGACCTCGGTTAGCAAAAAGGCTAGAGCCTGATATTTGACCTAGCGGTATTTTCAATTCAGTGCTGTTAAGGTTAGATAGTGTATCTTGAACTTCTAATGCTGTTTCAGCGGCAAGGTGATTAATCATGATCGTATTAGGTTGAAGTAAAACAATCCTTCCTTGTTGATCAGTTTTATAGATAATTAGATCTTGAAATTCATTTTGATTGGCAATTCTATGACGGATAGCTTCATTGATTGCTTCTACAGCAAGCGCTTTTCCTCTCGCTTCAGCCATAGCTATAACGGTGCTTCGTAAATTGTTTTCCGCATAAACAAAAAAAACAGGGAGTGACAATAGCAACAACAGAGGAACTGTTATAAAGATAATTAGCAGTCGCCCTCTCCAACGCTCGAATAACCATCTTAAGCGAAGCCAAAACATCAGAGTCACCTCCCTGCTCCCTCAATCTATGCAATAACTCAAAAAAGGTGCATCTTCCTCATTATATTTCGTTTTGAAAAACACTGAGATAATAGACTAATGATTAAACTATGCAAACTTAAGTACTTTACTTATGTTCCATGTCTAAAAAACAAAAAAGAGCTATACTCCTACAAGAATCTTTCTTTGAATTATTATGCTTATGTTATCTACTTTAAGTTTATGATAATAAAACTTTCTCAAATGTCTTAAACAGTGAGGTATACAAAAAAGGGTGGTCTAGCTTTGATGCTAAAACCACCCTTTTGATGTACCGGTTGATATAGAAAGACTAAGGACTAAGGAGTAAGGACTATTGTCTGTTGTCTCAACCTTTTTCTTTTGGCTACTTTTATTTTATTACTTTGGCAAACTTACGCTTACCTACTTTAACAATCATACCATCTTGAATTGTTACTTCTGCTTTATCGTCTTTGATTGTCTCGTTATCAATCTTAACAGCGCCTTGATTGATCATGCGACGACCTTCGCCATTACTTTTGACCAAACCAGCTTCCACCAAAAGTTTAACGATCCAGACGGTACCGTTTGTTTCTAAGTCTGCGGGAACTTTATATTCAGGAATCTCATCTGGTAGTTCTTTTTTCTGAAAAATATTGATGAATTCTGCTTCTGCTTGTTGAGCCGCTTCTGCATTATGATAGGTAGAAACAATTTCTCGAGCTAATCTCATTTTAGCATCGCGAGGATGTATCTGTCCTGATTCTAAACCGGCAGAGATTTTTTCTATCTCATCTAAAGGTACGTTAGTAACTAATTCATAGTAACGAATCATAAGATTGTCGGCTATAGACATGGTTTTTCCATACATTTCCCGGGGAGACTCATTAATGCCGATGTAATTACCAAGACTTTTACTCATCTTGTTAACGCCATCGAGACCTTCTAGGATCGGCATGGTGATAGCTATTTGCGAGGCTTGGCCATACTCTTTCTGTAAAGCTCGTCCTACGAGCAAGTTAAATTTCTGGTCTGTGCCTCCTAATTCCACATCGGCTTGCAATGCTACTGAGTCGTATCCTTGCATTAAAGGATAGAAAAGTTCATGAATTCCTATAGGAAGGTTTTCTTTCATGCGTTTGGTAAAATCATCGCGCTCTAGCATACGAGCTACCGTATATTTTGACGCTAGCTCCAAGATATTTGCAAAATTTAATGGGTTTAGCCAGGAGGAGTTAAATGTTACTTCTGTTTTTTCATGGTCTAGGATTTTAAATATCTGTACTTTGTAAGTTTCTGCATTGCGATTTACTTCTTCTTCTGATAGTTGTTTCCGTGTCTCTGACTTGCCGGAAGGATCGCCGATGCGACCTGTAAAGTCACCAATAATGATGATCACATGATGTCCCAAATCTTGAAAATGACGAAGCTTCTGCAATACAACGGTGTGGCCTAGATGTATATCAGGCGCTGTAGGATCAAGTCCTAGCTTGATGCGCAAAGGTTTATTTTTAATAATCGATTGTTCTAATTTTTTGGTAAGTTCTTCTTCCGGTATAATTTCAGCTGTTCCTCGCTTGATAATTGCTAATTGACGTGCCACTTCCTTTTGTACTTCTGGTGATGGTGCATCATCAGAGTGTGCTGGTTTTGGCATCGCTGTCTCTTCCGTCACGCTGATTCCCTCCTGCTTTGCTCAATAAACTAAACTTTATCATGTTTTTCCACTTCTTTCAAGAAAGTGACCATAATTCGCTTTTTTCAACCTTTTTGTACTATAAAAGACCATTGTAACGACTTCCCTCTCCTGTGCTATAATAGGCAAGAAGTCGAAAGGAGGGCTTTCCCTGTGGAACGTGATAAACCCCAGGAACAAAAAAATACAGTGAAACGCAAAAAAAGAAAAATTCACTGGCCTCGCTTTATTATCTTTATCACAGCAGTTCTGCTGGTAGTTGGCCTGGGTGTTGGATCAGGATTACTTTTTGCGTGGGCAACCGATACGCCTTCGTTTAGTCCTGACGATTTAGATGTTCATACAACAAGCATTTTATACGATATTCATGGCAATGAGTTTGCTAGGCTTCATGGTGGGGAAAACAGAACCCTTGTAGAATTAGATACGATACCACAAAGTGTCCTTGATGCCTTTTTGGCTATTGAGGATAACAAGTTCTATGAACACCACGGTGTCGATTTTCTTGCTATGATTCGAGCTGTTATGGCTAATATCACAGGCGGTTATGGTACTCAAGGTGCTTCTACGATTACACAGCAGTTAGTAAAAAATGCTTTTTTGACACCTGATAAAAAATTAAAGCGTAAAGTACAAGAGGCTATGCTTGCTTTTCAGTTAGAGCGTACCTACTCCAAAGATGAAATTTTTCAGATGTACCTGAATCGAATCTATTTCGGAGAAGGTGCTTATGGTGTACAAGCTGCCGCTCATACTTTCTTCGGAAAGCCCATTAGTGAAGTAGGCCTTCATGAAGCGGCCTTACTAGCGGCTATGCCTAACGCTCCTAACCACTGGTCTCCCTACCGTAATCCTGAACTGGCTGAACAGCGCCGCCAGCTAGTGCTGACGCAGATGAATCGTTTTGGTTACATTACTGCGGAAGAAGCGGAAGAAGCAAAGCAAAATCAACCTACTGTAGTGGAGCGCGGCAATCGTGTCGGTTCAGCTAGCTCCAACCTCTATCCTTATTTTGTTGATTATGTCATTCAGGAAACTATTGAAAAATACGGTATCAGCGAAAACCTTCTCTACAGAGGCGGTTTACGCATTTATACGACTGTTGATCCTAAAGTTCAGAGACCAGCTGAAACATCTCTTTCTGACAGCAAAAACTATCCTCCAAGCCGCGGAAGTCAACCTGTGCAAGCTTCTATGGCCGTTATCGATCATACTACAGGGCAGATTCGCGCTCTTGTAGGCGGTCGAGAGCATACAGCTAAAAGAGGTTTTAACAGGGCTACAGACTTGAAGCGACAACCTGGTTCTGCTTTTAAGCCAGTTGCTGTTTATGCTCCTGCTCTAGAGATGGGAAGGACAACGGCAACAGTTGTTGACGATGTTCCCGTTCGTTACGGTAATTATGAACCAGATAACTATGATGGCGTTTATCGTGGTTTAATAACGATGCGGGAAGCAACGCAGTATTCTGTGAACATCTATGCTGTTAAGTTACTTAACGAGATTGGCGTGCAAAACGGTTATAATTTTTCCAAAAGACTTGGCATTAAGTCTCTAGATGACAAAAGAGATCAAGTTTTAGGACTTAGCCTAGGTGGTTTAACTCACGGAACTAACCCTTTGGAAATGGCTGGTGCCTACGGTGCTTTTGCTAACAAAGGGGTATGGATTGAGCCCCATGCTGTTACGCAAATACTCGATCGCGAAGGCAATGTTTATGTTCAAGCTAAACCGAAACAAGATATTGTAATGAAAGAAACGTCAGCTTATCTGATGACAAGTATGTTAGAGACAGTTGTACAAAGTGGTACGGGTACGCGAGCACAGATGAATCGTCCTGTAGCTGGTAAAACAGGGACGACGGAATTACCAAAAGACGATCCTCAGTTTCGAGGCATGCGCGGTAACAAAGATGCTTGGTTTGCCGCTTATACGCCCGAGCTTGTTGGGGTTGTCTGGATGGGATATGACCAAACAGACCGCAACAACTACCTTTATCAAACTTATGGTGGTTCTTATCCCGCTCAAATATGGCGCTCTGTAATGACGGCGGCGCTAAGAGATGTGCCTGTAAAAGCTTTTCCAAGACCTCGTGGTCTGACAGAAGTAGCTGTGGATATTAAGTCTGGTATGTTACCTAGCGACCTTACTCCTTCTCAATTTATAAAAACCGAAATTTTTGATGAGCGAACTGTGCCAAAAGAGACGAGCAATGTGTGGGTAGAAGGTGTTGTTTGTGTCGATACAGGCTTACCTTATACTTTTGGTGATGACTGTGAAGGTGGCTTGACTAGAGCTGTCTTTTTACAAAGGCCCGTTCCCTATACAGGTGCAAAGCGACCTCTAGATGCGGCATTAGAAGTGCCAACGCCTATCGTAGCGGATGAAGATGCAGATGATGCTGATTCTAACAATACACCAGATGTACCTTTGAGACCTAATGAAACGCCAGCTGTTCCAACACCAGCACCTGCAACTCCCTCACCTTCTCCTGCTGAAAATAATCAGCAACAACAAAACTCATCTTCTAATTCTTCTGGCAATTCGTCGCCTTCTCAAAATGATCGCAATGTCCCATCTGTTCCTGCTGAACCTCCTGCTTCAGGGAATGGGAAAAAAGATGAAGAAGAGAAAAAACAAGAAGCCGATGATGTTATAGAGAGACCCTTAACACCACCGGCAGAACTCTTTTAGCTTTTCATCTCAACAACAGTAACGCCGAGACCACCTTCACCCTGCTCTCCATTGCGGAAGGATTTGATGTAATGATGGTTTTTCAGATAGCTTCTGATAGCGGAGCGCAAGGCGCCTGTTCCTTTACCATGAATGAGATACACAGGTGAAGTGCCTGTAAGATAGGCATCATCTAGGTACTTGGCGACTTGTTCCATAGCTTCATCAACAGTAGTACCACGGAAATCTAATTCTCTAGAGATTTCTCGCGCTTTATCTCCGGCCATGACTGCGTAAGATGTTCTTCCTTTTTCCTCTTTTTCTTCTTCTGTAGCTTCTAGTTCTTTAATATTTACGGTAAGCTTCAAAATACCTGCTTGAATTTGCAGGTCACCTTGATTATTAGGCAGTGTTAATACACTGCCTTTTTGATTGAGTCTTGGCACGCGTACAGTTTGGCCGATTTTTACTGTTTTGAGCCCATTATGGGCTCTTTCTTCTTTATTTAGCCTTTGCCCTGTAATTGTATCTTGCATTTGCCTTAATTTGTTACGTTCTTGTTCTGCTTTGAGCAATTCTTCCTTAATAGGCAAGCGCTTCATTGCTAAGCGTAAATCTTTGACGATGCGCTCGCTTTCATCTTTCGCTTCTTTCACGATACGATAAGCTTCGTCACGAGCTTTTATTAAGATTTTATCTTCTTTTTCTCGCCAAGCCTTTTCTCTCTGATCTAGTTTTCGTCGTAATTCTTCTGCTTCTTGTCGTAAGCGCATAGCTTCTTCTCGTTCTTTTTGCGCTTCTACTTGATTAGCTTCGAGGTGTTCAATCAAGTTAGCTACGTTTCGTTCATCTTGCGTAAGCAGTGAGCGCGCGCGATCGATAATATTATGACTTAAGCCTAGCCGTCCTGAAATCTCGAAAGCATTAGAGCGACCTGGTCGACCGATGAGCAATCGGTAGGTGGGGCTTAAGGTTTCAATGTCGAATTCTACGCTAGCGTTTTCAATTTCTTCACTCGTATAGGCAAAAGTTTTGAGCTCGCTGTAGTGTGTGGTGGCGATGGTTTTAGCACCTTTTTGGTGTAAGTACTCTAGTATGGCTTGAGCAAGGGCAGCACCTTCCGTAGGATCGGTGCCTGCTCCGAGTTCGTCTAGTAAAACTAAGCTTGAAGAGTCTGTTTTTTCCAAAATCTGTACGAGATTAGTCATGTGAGATGAGAAAGTACTTAATGATTGTTCGATAGATTGTTCGTCACCTATATCTACGAAAATCTGTTCAAAAATAGCTAGCTCTGTGCCTGGTTCAGCAGGTACATGCAAGCCAGCCTGAGCCATAAGCGTTAGAAGGCCTACAGTCTTTAAGGTTACTGTTTTTCCACCTGTATTAGGGCCTGTAATGACGAGAGTTCGAAATTTTTTCCCTAACTCAATTGAGACAGGGACAACTTTGCCTGTAATCAAAGGGTGTCTACCTGAGCGAATAGTCAACTGTCCCCTTTGATTGATAGCTGGTTCTCCACCATCCATTTTCTGTGACAGTCTAGCTTTGGCAAAGATAAAGTCAAGACGGCTGAGGATTTCTGTACTTACAGCTATATCTTCGCTTTCTTGCCCTACTAGAACAGAAAGACTTTGCAAAATTCTTAAGATTTCCGTTTTCTCAGCGGCATGATAGCGTTTCAAGTCATTGTTCAATTCGACAACAGCCATAGGTTCAATAAATACGGTGGCACCAGAGGCTGACTGATCGTGGATAAGCCCAGGAATCTGGTTGCGATATTCTTGACGGACAGGAACAACATAGCGGTCACCGCGCACAGTGACGAGAGCTTCTTGTAAGTATTTTTGTTTTTCGGGACTTCGAATAATAGCTTCTAACTTTTCCCGTACTCTTGTTTGAAAGGTTTTAATCGTTTTACGAATCCGTTGTAGTTCTGCTGATGCATTGTCAGCAATTTCCCCTTCTCCAATAATGCAACGGTTAATCTCTTCTTCTATGTTGCGATAATTGCCCAGACCTTCAGCTAGTGCTTTAAGCATGGGAATGGGCCTTTCTTCTTTCTCTTCTGTAGTTAGGAATGTGCGCATTTTCCTTGAAGCTCGCAAGGTAGAAGAAACTCGCAAAAGCTCCTCCGGCTCTAAGAGACCACCGATTTGTGCTTTTTTGAGAGCAGAACGAATATCTTGAAGACCAGCTAAGGGCACGCTGGGACGAAGACGAAGCGTTTCTTTCGCTTCTGTCGTTTCCGCTAGCCCATCTTTAATATGCCAACCTTTGGTGGAAGGCCTAAGCTCTTGGGCTTTTTCTTTGCCTAATGAAGAAGTGCACAGTTGGGCTAGGTTTTCAATAATTTTATAAAACTCCAGCTTGTGCAAGATCGGATCCATCAAAATGCTTTTTCTCTCCCTTTGTCTTGCCAATTTGCTTTTTTTAATGTTTTTTCTGCTTACTCAACACCGCGGAATAGATGACCTTTCGTATATCCTGCTTGGTGACAAGAAGTAAGCTCTGTCACGGCTTTCTGAAGATGCTGATCTTGCAATTTGCCTGTTCGCCACAGCTTTAAGGCTTGGCTATAGATAGTAGTAACTTTTTTTATCCAGGCCGGTGATTCTGTACGACCTTCGATACGCAATCTTCCCAAGCCTAGTTGAGCTAGTTGTGGTAACTTTTCTATCAGAGCAAGATCTTTGGCATTCATTAAGTGCATGCGACAAAAGGCATCAACGTAGATCGGAAATCGAAAATTCATGCGGTCTTGTAGATAAAGTTCTTTGTGACGCAGACAAGGCTTGTTACAAGCTTTTTGATTGCTCCGCTCACCAAGAAGTGCACCAGCGGCACAATATTCGCTAATCATCATGTTCAATGAGCCATGAATAATCATTTCAAAATCCTTTGCTGTTAAGCCCTTCTTCGGTGCTGTCACTTGCATCATTTTTTCTATCTGAATCCACGCTAGCTCTGGACTAAGGGTAAAGCTATCTAGTCCTTGCTCACGTAAAAAAGAGGCCGCTTCTGTGTTCATTACCCAGAGTGGATAGTCAGCTCTGATCTGCAAGTCTGCTCCTGTTAGGCTCAAGGTTCTTAACAATGGTAGATATCCTAGATTAGCAATAAGAAAGGTACGAGCGCCTGCAGAATACCATCTGCTGATAATTGCTTCTACTTCTTTTTCTTGTTCTACTCGATAGAGCTGAGGCAAAGCGACGACAGCTTGTAGGCCTGACTTGCTACAAAGCTCAAGAGCTTTTTTCTCTTCTCCTACCTGAAAAGGTCGACGGTGACGAAAGCCTTCTGTGCTTAAGTAGATTTCATCTGCTCCACCTTCTATGGCGCTTTGTACAGCGGCCAGACCTTCTACGGTAACAGAAAGCAAAGGCCCTGAAGAAGCTTTGCCGGAGGGCTTTGCTGAGGGTTTAGATGAAAGCCTTTTCCCTGCCTCAACAGTGACAGTGTCGTTCTGAGCTAGTGGCGAAGGCTTTTGGATTTTTCGCAGATTCTGCCGCCAAATTTCCTCATCAAGAGCAGGATTAGTGAATCTCTCTGCTCGATTTTTTTCTAATTCAGCAATAGCTTGACGGCGTACTTCGTTCAATTGCCTTAAAGGTACCATGGCCGCTGAGTCGAGCTGACATTCTAAGCTTTCTAAGGAAAAGGCAGTTGTACCGAGCCGACCTAGTTGCTCTCTCAAAACCTCTTCTGTCAAAGGTCGTTTCAACGCTATTTGGACAACATCTTCTGTACTAGCTTGTCCTTTGTTACCTTCTCCATCACAGTAAGTTACCGTCAGTGGTAAGCCTACTTGGGCAGTCACCTGACCTACTAAAGGGATGCGACTTAAGAGGCTTGGGCGCTGGTAAGATTGGCGAGCCCAATTCATCAATTCATGGTCATATATCTTAAAAACCCGATCGCCTGTACGGAAAGCGCCTTGCCAGGAAAGAGTTACAACTTCTCCCGGTAAGGCTTTTTCTCTTTTTTCTTCTGCTACAGTCATTTCCTTGACAGCTGTAGTAGTTCGACCACCTTTAGAGACCCAGGCTTCAATTTCGTCTTCTAGAGATAAAGTTTCATCCAAATCGATGTGTACAAGATTTTGTTTGTAATCACTGCTTCTGACTCGTCCTATATAAAAACCACGATGATTGGGCCTTTTATAACTCATCAAGTCTTGACCAGGGTTACCTTGCAAATAAGAAGGTGAAAAAGAGCGGTTAAAGATCTGATGGAGTCGTCTTTCTTCCTCTTCTAGTACCTGAAAAGATCCTTCTAAAGCTCGATCAAGAGCCTGACGGTACTGATGAACGACAGTAGCTACATATTCGGGCTTTTTCATTCTTCCTTCTATTTTTAGGGATTTAACACCTGCTGCGATTAAAGCTGGTAGATGTTCGATAGTCTTAATGTCTCTAGGACTTAGTAAATGGTGGCCTACTTTTTTTCCATCTATTAGATTTTGCCCCTCTTCATCGACCAAGTCATAAGTTAGTCGACAAGGTTGCGCACAACGACCGCGGTTTCCACTTCGTCCTCCAATGAGACTAGACATGAGACATTGACCAGAGTAGCAAATGCAAAGAGCCCCGTGGACGAAGACCTCTACTTCTATATTGGGAAGCTCTGTAATCTTCTGAATCTCCGTAAGCGATAATTCTCTGGCTAAAACGATTCTATTCAAACCTTCTTGAGCCAAAAAAGCTGCTCCTTCAACATTGCTTACAGTCATCTGCGTACTGCCATGAAGCTCCCAGTCTGGAAAAAGAGTACGCAACCTGCGTAATACACCTAGGTCTTGAATAATGAGAGCATCTACTTGAGCTAAATATAGCTGGCGAGCATAATCAGTCAGCTCCTCTAGCTCTCGATCATGAAGCAACGTATTGACGGTTACATAAACAGCAACATTACGTTGATGAGCATATTGAACAGCTTGAGCTAATTCATCGAGGTCAAAGTTAGAGGCATATTGGCGAGCACCAAAACGGGTGCCACCTAAGTAGACAGCATCGGCTCCATTTTCGATAGCACCTCGTAGAGCTTCCATCGAACCAGCCGGCGCTAATAATTCAGGCAATTCAGGCACAAAGTGGCCTCCTTACGTTTGCTTACATTCTATCTTTTTCTACATATCTCATTATAACAAATGCTTGACCAATGAAAAAGAAAGGCCCATACACCCTTTTCTCTATCCTTTCATAGATTGAAAAGAAAGTCTAGGCCCAAAAGAGGTTGTCGTAACCTTGTCTATGACTACAACAAAGCTTGTATCAAAAGCATAGGCCAATATGCACAAACGAACAGGCCTTTTGTGTACTCACTGAAAGGGTCCACCTTCCTTTAGGCATTAGAAAGTAAAAATTAGGAGGTTCGGGCATGCCCCGAATATTGCTCATCGGAAAAAAAGGTCAACTAGGTTCACAGTTAGAACCTTTGCTAGCACCCTTAGGTGATCTTATCGCCCTCGAACGAAGTCAACTGGACTTATCTGAACCAGATACTATTCGAGAATATATGCGCCTGATACGCCCTGATCTAGTAATCAATGCAGGTGCATATACGGCTGTTGATAAAGCGGAAGAAGAACCTGTCTTAGCTCAAAAAGTGAATGCTCTCGCACCAGCCATTCTGGCAGAAGAGTTAAAAAAAACTAATGGAATGCTCATTCACTATTCAACAGACTACGTTTTCAATGGAGATAAACATGCACCTTACACAGAAGATGATGAACCTAGCCCCTTAAACCGCTATGGACAGAGTAAGTTAGAGGGCGAACAGGCTATTCAAGCTGTAGATGGTGCTTATCTAATCTTGCGTACTAGCTGGATTTACGGACTAAGAGGTCAAAATTTTCTCATGACCATAAAAAATCTTTTAGAAGAAAAGAAAGAAGTTGCCGTGGTAGACGATCAGATAGGTGTCCCTAATGACAGCAGTACTCTAGCGCTAGCTACAGTACAATTAGTTGAAAAAGTACTGCGCAAAGTATCGCACTGGTCCGATTATAAACAGCTTTACCACCTAAGTGCTAAGGGAGCTACCAGTTGGTTTGGCTTTGCTGAAGAAATTCTAAAAATCATGCGCAGTAATCATCCTAACAAGTTATGGGCTTCTCTTAAACCTGTTGCTACAGAAGCTTACCCTTCTTTTGCTCAAAGACCTGCTTATTCTGTTCTATCTACTACAGAGCTACAAAAAGATTTTGGTATTGCTTTACCTCCCTGGCAAGCATCTTTAGCTTCTCTCCTAAAAGCAAAAAAAGGCCCACTCCACTAGCTTAGGAGTAGGCCTTTTTTTGATTAGCTATTTAAGATAGCTTGAGCTTCTTCTTCATCATGTTCCATGATGTAACGAATGCCGCTGATTTCAGCCGCTTCTTTGGTGAGAGCCACAACGTCATCACGAGTGATGTAGTCGAGGGAGAATTTGCGAGCACCACACATAAACTGCTTAAGGCCCATGCCGAGGCGCTCAAAGTAACTGTACACACCAATGGCACCAACTGGGAGATCACTGTAGCGATCGCCGAGCATATTCTTCACATTGCAAGCTTGTGCGAAGATTTGCTCCACATTGGTGCCGTACTTGGCAGCGTCGCCAGAAACCTTACCTTCTTTGATCTGGTTGCCGATAGTTTTACCAACCATAGCGGCTGTGAGAGGTGAACGAGCCATGGCAATAACTTTAATGTAAGGAGAACCCATGGCAAAAGCTTTGAACATCTGATCTTCTAAGGTGATACCACCAGCGATAGCTACAGGTGGGATGTACGCACCTTTCTCTTTCAGCTGGTCAAGATACTTAATCAAGAGGGACTGAATGTAGATAGTTGGTACGCCCCACTCGTTCATCATTCTCCAAGGGCTCATACCAGTACCGCCACCAGCACCGTCGACAGTAAGCAAGTCTAGCTTAGCATCGGAAGCAAACTTAACAGCTCTAGCTAAGTCTACAGCTCTATAAGCACCGGTCTTCAAGAAGATGTTCTTAGCACCAGCTTGACGTAACTCTTCCACACGAGCCATGAAAGATTCACGAGTTACCATACCTACGCGGGAGTGACGCTCGAACTCTTTGAAGGATCCGCTCTTGTAAGCCCTTTGCACGCCAGCGTCAGTTGGATCAGGTAAAACGATATAGCCACGGCTGTGTAATTCGAGAGCTCTCTCTAAAGAGTTGAGCTTAACTTCACCGCCAATGTCTTTAGCACCTTGACCCCACTTGAGTTCTACAGCAGTAACGCCGAGCTTCTCAATAGCGTACTCTTGTACTCCAAGGCGAGTGTCTTCTACGTTAGCTTGCACAGCAATGCAACCATAGCCTTGGTACCAGTCTTGGAAGTCACGAACTCTCTTTTCTAAAGCAGGAGAGTGGACAACACGACCGTTTTTGATCTCTACGTTAGGGTCCATGCCACAAATATTCTCACCAATAACTATGGCGGCACCGGAGATAGCACAGCCAGAAGCTAGATGATCCCAGTTGTTAGCGGCTACGTTAGTAGAGCCCATACCAGCAACAATAATAGGGTTTTTCAGTTTGATTTTATGTTCATTACCGATTTCCGTTTCTATGTTGGCGGCCGGGAAGATAGCTTTATCAGAGTCCGCTTCAATACCGTGAGCACCTACAGCTGTTCCCATAATATTGAAGTGTGAGTAGTCAACGGGGTAGTCTTTTTCTGAAGCGGAGGTAGTAGTTCCAAAAGGTTGGGGATAAAGTGTCTCTTTGGAACGATAAGCCGCTTTGCCCACTTCACAAAAACCTGGGCAACCGTCTAAACAGGTGGCGCAAAGGCCCGAGAAAGGAACGATACTGTCGGGAGTCCGACACTTAGTAAGTGTTGCAGCACTGCGGTTAAGTTTGCTGTAAGTCATACTTAACAACCTCCATATAAAGTTTTTGAAACAATGATAACATAAAAGATAGTGTTCATATGAACCTTCAAAATCGAGCTTATAGTTCTGACACTATGAAAGTAACGCTATGGTTTCTAGTAACGTGTTAGATATTGATCTATCTCCCATTGATGAACTTGAATGCGATAAGCATCCCATTCCTTGAGCTTTGCATCCATATACCGTTCATAGATATGTGGTCCTAACGCCTCTTGAATTACACTGTCCTTTTGCAAAGCCTCTAATGCTTCTTGTAAGTTCATTGGTAATTCACCGATAGACTGCTCTGCTCTCTCTGCTTCTGTCATAGTGTAAATGTTACGATCAACAGCTGGAGGAGGCATAAGTTCTCGCTTAATACCGTCTAGACCTGCCTTAAGAGCAACTGTTAAAGCCAGATAGGGGTTACATGAAGGATCAGGATTACGCAGTTCAACACGCGTACTCAGCCCTCTTTTGGCTGGAATACGAATAAGGGGACTACGGTTTTGAGCTGACCAAGCAACATAAACAGGTGCTTCAAAGCCTGAGACTAGACGCTTATAAGAGTTAACTATGGGATTAGTAATTGCTGTCATGGCTTTCACGTGTTCCATTAACCCAGCAATATAATGATAAGCCTCTTTGCTTAGCTGACGCTCTCCCTGAGGATCAAAGAAAACGTTCTGATTGCCTTTAAACAGCGATTGGTTCATATGCATACCAGAACCGGCTATACCAAAAATTGGCTTAGGCATAAAAGTAGCGTGCAGACCGTGCCTTTGAGCGATCGTTCTGACTACGAACTTGAAAGTCATAACTTTATCAGCCACTGCCAAGGCGTGATCGTATTTGAAATCTATCTCATGCTGTCCCGGTGCCAACTCGTGGTGGGAAGCTTCAATTTCAAATCCCATAGCTTCTAGGGTCAACACCATTTCCCGACGGGCGCTTTCTCCTAGATCAACTGGTGTAAGGTCAAAATACCCAGCTTTATCGTGGGTAATCGTTGTGGGTTTACCATCTTCATCTACATGGAAGAGAAAAAATTCCGCTTCTGGACCTACGTTAAAAGCACTATATCCGAGCTCATCCGCTTCGGCCAGCACACGACGCAAAGCAGTACGAGGGCATCCCATGAATGGCTGGCCATCCGGCAAGGCCACATCACAAATGAGACGAGCAACTTTGCTTTCTTTGGGCGTCCAAGGAAAGACAGTAAAAGTTGAAGGATCAGGCTTAAGCATCATATCAGATTCTTCAATCCGAACGAAACCATCAATGGAGGAACCATCAAAAGCAATGTCTCCATCTAATGCCTTAGGTAATTGTTCTACGGGAATTGATACGTTTTTGGGAATGCCAAAGATATCAGAAAATTGTAATCGTACAAATTTCACTTGATGTTCTCTAGCTTGTTCTAGTACAAAAGACTTTTCTGCTGAAGTCATGATCATACTGTCTCACCTCCTTATCGAAATACTTGCTAATCATAACAAATTTATATTCTCGGAACAATAAATCTTGATTCGTTATGCAGTATACATGATTATGTATATATTTTGCTTTCAACAGCTATACATACTTGGTATCTAATGGTAAGAAAAGACTGCTAGAGGTTGGCGACCTTTAGCAGTCTTTCTCTTGATGAATTAGCCTTTAATGTTACGACTAAAACGAATCATACCTGCACAAGGGACGATCTCTAGACCTTGTCTTTCCAGAGCGTCTAGCAAAAGATTCATGCCTAAAGAATCGCTAGCCATATGTCCTGCGATTACTACGTTAATGTGGTATTTTTCAGCTTCTTTACGATGCTTTTCACCCATATGCATACCAACTATAGTACCCACACCAGCTTGCGCTAGCTTGGCATAAGCTTCTTCAGAACCAGAAGTTCCACCTGTCATGTCTACAACAACTTTTCCGCAACGACCATCTTTTCTGCCCGCAAAAAGCGTTGGGCCTGAGCCTCGCTTAGCCGCTGACTTGTATTCAGGAATTTCTTTGAGCAGTTTTAAGATATCGCTTACTTTTTGGGGATTCCGCTCATCAATCATACGTTGAAGAAAGGTTTGTACTTGATTATCAGCTGGCGTGTGTACGCACATAATAGGCAAATCTAAAATAGCGGCGGCATCAACAGCTCGATTATGGTTCAATGGAGCTAGACCTCGCTTAACTTCACCGATGCGGCTAGCCATAATGCCTTCAGCGACGTTCACAGGCACACCTAAGCGATGCAACAAATCTTCTTGCATGTGCATCACCTGATGAAGAGCTGATAAAGCTTTTCCTTCGGGATGGTGGGCTACGACTAGATCGATAGGGTTACCTTTTTCTCTTAACCGATCAGCTAAAAGGACTTCACCAACTTCTACATCAATACCTACTAGTAAGCGTTTTACCTGCCTGTTCCCATCACCGTAAAGTATGGCTGTATCGCTATAAGGGTTCTGTAGTGAATCAATATTGTAATCTTCTCGTTCTGCTTCCTTAAGCTTTTCATATTCTTTTTGACGTTCAGCCAGTTGTGATTCTACTTGTTGCCTTCCTCTAGGGTCGGCATCGACACCCATGGAGACCATGAGTTGATAGATTTCTTGTAGTTTCAACGTTGCTTCCTCCTTAATATGTTTCAGCTTCTACTATTTCTTTTGCTTTTAGGTTTATTTAGTATCTTCTGAACTTCTTTGAGACTATAGCAGTTGAGTACATCTTCTTTTTCTAGTCCCGCTTTGCGTGCATTGTTAATGCCGTATTGAATGTCACCAAGTCGAGCACGATCATGGGCATCTGTATTAATAGCAATCAAGATATCTCGTTCTTTAGCTTGCTTAACAAGATTAGCCGATAAATCTAATCGTTCTGGTGAAGCGTTAATTTCAAGTACTGTGCCAGTCTTAGCGGCCAAATCAAACAGCCAGTCAATATCAACGTCATAGGGATCTCTCGAACCTAATAAGCGTCCTGTAGGGTGCGCTAAAATATCTACGTGGGGATTTTTGAGAGCTTGCTCTATACGATTGTGTATTTTATGGCGCTCTTGCCGCAGAGATGTGTGCACAGAAGCAATTACGAGATCCATTTCCTGAATAAATTCATCAGGATAATCAAGGCGACCGTCTGTTAAGATGTCCATCTCTACACCAGAAAAAACGGTAAAGTCTGCACTGTTTTTGTTGAGACTTTCAATAGCTTTTTTCTGCTTTAATAACTGCTCTTCTGATAAACCGCGGGCAATATGGAGGGACTGAGAGTGGTCGGTAATGGCCATGTACTCATAACCTCTGCTCTGACAAGCCATAACCATCTCTTCAAGAGACGATACACCATCACTCCATTTGGTATGAATGTGCAAATCGCCCCGAATGTCTTGTTCCTTGATCAGTTTAGGAAGCTTACCTTGCTTAGCTTTTTCTACTTCTTGTCCACTATCTCGCAATTCTGGTGCGATCCAAGGCAGTTGTAGGCTCTCATAATAATTTTCTTCCGCTTCTTCTGTCGTCTGGTAGCTTTGCCAAGGGTTATTGTAGTGACTTGCTTGCTCTCTTCGAAGATCTTGTAAAGCTTGCCAGTGTGCTTCTGTTCCTGTTGTCTCTACCCAGCGCGGTATAAATTCTGCTTCCGACGTAACTTCGATATGCATAGGAATTCCAAAAGTTAGACGAAAACGAAGATAGCCTGCTCCTTCATCCAATATATGAGTAGCTGAAGGATGCTTTTTGAGCAGTTCTAGCAGTGCTGACTCTTCTTCAGCAGTACATAATATATATATTTCTTGTACCATTTCTTCATGGCGACGTAGATCGCCTGTTAATTCTACTCGATTAACTTCCGGTAGATTCTTTAGGAAATGCACAAAGCTTTCTGCCGCTGATTTGGCAATGCCAATAGGAAATTTTCCACTACGACGGCGAATCATTTCAATGCCTCGTAAAATAGCCAATTCTGTCTTCGGCCCTTGACCGGGTAGTTGGCGTATTTTGCGAGCCTTAGCCATTTCTTCTAGTTCTTCTATAGTCGTGATACCTGCTTTGAAGAAAGTTCGTACGCTGGAGATACCTACGTTAGGAAGGTCTAAGATTTCAAGTAAGCCTGGGGGAACTTCATTGCGCAGTTTCTCAAGCAGTTGACTTTTCTCATAATGGACAAGAGACTCAATTTCTGCACAAAGTCCTTTACCAATACCTCGAATCTTGGACAGCTGATTGCGAGCAACTAGCTTCGTTACGGGGCTTTCTATGGATTCTACGATGAGAGCACCCTGGCGAAAAGCTCTTACTTTAAAGGAGTTCTCTCCTATAATATCCATTAAATCAGCAATTTCGGATAATGCCCAGGCGATCTCTTGGTTATGCATCCTTACGCCTCCTTCAGGCTATTTTGCCCAGAGAACAAGCAGGCTATTTTGCTTAATGAACAATGAAAAAAGCGCCTCCCCGTCATTATGGCGCTTTTTTCCTAGGGGTTCGTAATTTTTGATGCGTGAGAGTCTTCCAATAGTTTGATGAGATCGTCATAGTCCTCTTGTATTTTCATTAAGTCATGAGCCAAATGAAAAGAGGCCAGAACGGCGACTTTGGAGATTGATAGGTGCGGTGCTTTACGGCTTATCTGTTCCATTCTTTCATCCACTAGAGCCGCTACTGCCTGCATATGTTCTGGTGGCACAGCCCCTTTTATTGTGTAAGGTTCTCCATAGATGCGTACCGTTGCCTTATAAGTTTCTTCTTCGCTCACACCAAAGAACCTCCTTCATTACGCTAATAGCTGACTTGCAATGACTCAGTTTTATAATGGTTCAGTTTTTTTCTAACTATGGTTCTTTATGCTAACATTTTAATAAACTTTTTACTGCTACGTTAAACTTTTCGCTATTACCTCAAAAAACCCTTCTAGCTTCAAAAAAAACCCTCGATCGCCTTTTTTTACGATCAAGGGTTCTTTTTACCTTTGAGGGGTCTTTTTACCTTTGAGGGTTTTTTTACCTGAACTGGGCACCTAATTCTGCTGTTAGAGCTGATTTGATATCGTCATGGGTTTTGTTTACTTCTTCGTCTGTTAAGGTGCGGTCTGCTCTTTGATAACGGAGAGAATAAGCAAGACTGCGATATCCTTCAGGAATCTGGTTGCCTTGATAAACGTCAAATAGTTGCCATCTTTCTACTAGCTTGCTCCCCTTCTGAGCGATAATGGCTTCTACTTTGCTAGCTGGTACGTTGATAGGTAGAATCAAGGCCATATCACGATCTGTGGAAGGATACTTAGGTAGAGCTTTGTAGTAGCCTTTGGCTTGAGCCAAAGCTGTTAGGGCCTCTACATCAAGCTCCATAACTACAGGTCGTCCTGAAAGGTCGTAGGCTTCGATTACATCTGGATGGACTTCTCCTAAGTAACCGATATCTATTCTTTCTTTGCCATCTTCAGTGTAGAGTCGAGCACTTCTTCCTGGGTGTAGGAATGGGCATTCTGGCCAAGCTTCCCATTGTACCTTTTCAATCTTTAGAGTTCCTAAAAGCTTCTCAATGATACCTTTGAGGTAGTAGAAGTCATAGCTTTGAGGTTTGCCGCTCCAATGAATGCCTTCTTGACCCATCATCAAAGCTGAAAGCTTTGCTTTTTCAATGGGCAGTTCTTGCAAGGGTAGTTGACGGGGCTGAAAGGTACTGCCAAGTTCAAATATTGCTAGATCGTTAATGCGTCTACTAGCATTACGTACAGCTACATCAAGCAATCCTGCCATCATGGTAGGGCGTAGAATTCCTTGTTCTTCACTTAAGGGATTTTGTAGTGCTATAACAGCAGGTTCTTCTGGCTGTGCTGTCATTTTTAGTTTTTGTAAATGTCGTGGGTTGATGAAGGAGAAGGTGATCACTTCACGGAAGCCACTTCCTACGAGTGTTTGTACCATTTTCTCTTTCACCGTCTGAGGCCAAGTGCGCTGACCTGTTGTCGTGACGCCCTTAGGTAATGTTGTGGCAATGTTGTCATAGCCAAAGAGTCTAGCCACTTCTTCAGCTAGATCGTGTTCGTCTTTCATATCTTGACGGTAGGTGGGTATGGTTACTTGCCCTTCAAGCTCTTCCTGACCTGTCTGCCATTTAACTGCAAAGCCCAGGTTGTTGAAGAATCGCGCCATTTCTGTTCCTGCTATTTGAGTTCCTAGGAGATTGTTAATGCTCTCTACCTTAAAAGATATGACTCGTTCTTCAGCAGGCTTTAGATAAACATCAACTGTGCCAGGTACAACGTCAGCTACATTTAATTCTTCAATCAGTTGAGCCGCTCGATCCATAGCTAGAGCTACAGTAGCGATGTTAACGCCTTTTTCAAATCGTTGTGATGCTTCAGAACGCAATCCTACTTGTCGAGCAGTGCGGCGAATGGAGGCTGGATTAAAGTGTGCCGCCTCTAAGAGGATGCTTTCTGTCTTATCTGTAACTTCTGTTTCTAGTCCACCCATAACTCCAGCTAGGGCCACAGCTTTTTCTGGGTCGGCAATAACAAGGTTTTCAGGATTGAGCTGTCGTTCTTGTTCATCGAGGGTAATGAGCTTCTCTCCTTGATGAGCTCGACGAACGATAATCTGTCCCTTAGCAATTCTATTGTAGTCAAAAGCGTGCAAGGGGTGGCCCATTTCAAGCATGACATAGTTGGTAATGTCGACGATGTTGTTAATGGGCCTCATACCGGCACTTTGCAAGCGCTGTTGCATCCAAGCGGGAGAAGGGCCTAAGCGCAAGTTGGTAAAAAGACGAGCAGCATAACGACCACAAAGCTCGGGATCTTCAATAGCTACTTGAACTTGTCCTTCGATGGAACCTTGTCCTTTTTCCTCAACTGTTATGGCTGGTAAGGTCAAAGGTTTCGCTGTAATGGCTGAAACTTCACGAGCTACGTTAATGACAGCAAGGCAGTCTGCTCGGTTAGGTGTCAGTTCTAATTCTAAGATAGGCGCATCGAGACCTAGGGTTTGAGCAATAGGTTGTCCTATAAGAGCATCGTCAGAGAGGATTAGAATGCCTTCTCTTTCTTCTGGTGAGATTGTTTTTTCATCGAGAGCTAATTCTTCGGCAGAACAAAGCATACCGATTGATTCGATGCCACGCAGTTTTGTTTTCTTGATTTTTAGCCCATTAGGCAACTTAGCGCCTGGAGTAGCTACGGGAACTTTTTGCCCTGCTCTTACATTGTCAGCACCTGTAACGATCTGGTACATTTCTGTTCCTGTATCAACTTTACATACGAAAAGGCGCTCTGCATCAGGATGTTTTTCTACTTCTTGTAGGTAGCCTACTACTACTTTATCGAGTCCTTGATCGCGGTAGATTACGTTTTCCACGGCAATGCCGGCTCTTGTCAGTTTATCGGCCAATTGTTCCGCATTAAGACCTGCGTCTACATAGGCGCGAAGCCATTCTATGGATACGTGCATTCTATTCCACCCTTGTTCTTAGATCTTTGCTTTTATTATTAAAATCGACTTAAGAAACGCATGTCATTGTCGTAAAGTAAGCGCATGTCGTCGATACCGTATTTCAACATAGCGACTCGCTCTACGCCCATTCCGAAGGCAAAGCCTTTGACTTCTTCAGGGTCGTAGCCGCCGTATTCTAGCACTTTTTTGTGGACCATACCTGCGCCTAAGATTTCTAGCCAGCCTGATCCTTTGCAAACGCGGCATCCTTTGCCGTCGCAGATTACGCAGGAGATGTCGACTTCGGCACTCGGTTCAGTAAAGGGGAAAAAGGAAGGACGAAGTCTAATTTCTCGGTCTGGGCCAAACATTTGACGGACGAAGGTGAGTAAAGTACCGCGTAGGTCTCCGAAGGTAACTTCTTTGTCTACCAGTAAGCCTTCAACTTGATGAAACATAGGAGAGTGAGTGGCATCGTCGTCACGACGGAAAACGCGGCCAGGACAGATGATTTTGACAGGTACTGTTGGCTTTAATTTTTCCATAGCTCGGATTTGTACTGGTGATGTATGCGTTCTAAGAAGTATATCTGGTGTTATATAGAAAGAATCTTGCATGTCTCGAGCAGGGTGATCTTTGGGGATGTTGAGCGCTTCAAAGTTGTAGTAATCTAATTCAACTTCAGGTCCTTCAGCGATGGAGTAACCCATGCCCAAGAAGATTTCTTTGATTTCGTCAATGACTAAAGTCAGGGGATGTTTACTTCCCATTTTGTTTACTTGACCAGGTAGGGTAACATCGATGGCTTCAGCAGTGAGTCGTTCTGCTTTTTCTGCTTCTTTTAGTTGATAACCTTTTTCTTCTAACATAAATTCTAAGGCCGCTCTTACGTCATTGGCCAAAGCGCCAAGGATAGGTCTTTCTTCTGCTGTAAGCTTGCCCATACCACGTAAAACTTGAGTAAGGTGACCTTTTTTGCCTAAGTATCGAACTCGCCATTCTTGTAGTGCTTCTGAGTTTTCTGCTTCTGCTATCGTTCGGGATGCTTCTGCCCGAATCTGTTCTAGTTGTTCGCGCATCTTGTCCTCCTTATAGATATACAAAAAGACTCCCATCCCCTGAAGGGGACGGAAGTCATCTTTCCGCGGTACCACCCCGTTAGGCTCTAGAAACTGAGAGCCCTCTCGGCCGACCAGATTGGTCGCTTCCTGATAACGGCAGGAAGGCCGGCTAAGCCTACACACCGAGAAAAACCATCTCTCTTCTCTTGAAGGATGGTCTGCTTTCTCGGGTTCAACTTGCTGCTCCAGGGTGAACTTCCTCTCTACCTCTTCAATGGGGCTTCCAGTCTAGGCGCCCATCTCCCTGTCAAGATTCTAAGAGAGTACTTTTCCCATTCTTCGCATTTCTCTGTCCCTTACTGTACGAGCAACCTCTTGTACAGCATATAGGCTGTTATGGAACCCGTTTTTTCAAAAATACGCCAGAAAAAGCAAGCGGAAATCATATCTACACCACAACCTCTCCGCGTTTCAGGGTTCACCAGCTAGTATCGATTATAACACAGCATTTAGGGTGGATCAACTGAGCTAGCGCCCTTTGACAACCTCGAAAAGTAAGATTGCGGCCGCAATAGAAGCGTTTAAAGATTCCACAGGAGCAGATAGTGGTATGGTAGCAATGTGGTCTGCTTTCTCTTGAAAAAAGGGGCTTGGCCCTTGGCCTTCACTGCCAATAACTAGCGCTAGGCCTTGTTTTTTATCCCAAGGTAGGTCATAGTATGCTTTTTCTGCCCCAAGATCAGCAACTATGATAGTACAATTGTTTTCTTTTAACTTGTGCCACAGAGCTTCTTCATCTGATGCTTGGACAAGAGGCATGCGAAAAAGAGAGCCCATAGAAGCTCGAATCACTTTAGGGTTAAAAGGATCGGCTGTCCCAGTTGTTAATATGACAGCATCTACGGCTGTAGCTTCAGCAGATCGCAAGATAGTGCCCACATTGCCAGGGTCTTGTAGGCCATTGAGAATCAGGAAAAAGGGGTAATCTCCCTTTTGCAACTCCTTGATAGATGATAGTTTCTCTAAGGGCAAAACTTCTGGCAAAGGAGCAATAGCTACAATCCCCTGACTGTGCTCTGTTTCACTGATAGATTGTAAAGTTTTATCTTGAACCAAAAGACCTTCTGAACCTTGTGCTTGTAAAGCAGAAATCAACTTTTGTCCTTCTGCCTGCTGAGTCATGCGGTCTGTGAACAGAAAGTAATCAATTTTTATTTTCGAAGCCACTGCTTCTTCTACTAGTCTTCTTCCTTCGATGAGATAGCGGCCGGCTATGCCGCGACCTTTCTTACGTGAAAGTGTGCGGGCTTCTTTGACACGCTTGTTTTGGTCTGAGGTTATGGTTGGCACTGATTGGCCAGTCCTCTCTGTTTTGTAGTTCTTGAGTTACTGAGCGCCGGGGCCGAGGTGGTCAAATAGAAAAGCAAGGCTAGATCGTAAAGATCGTGCCTTGCTTTTTGCATTACTTAGAATTCAGTTGTGTCTTGGCCAGATCTACGAATTTGTTGAAAGAAGGCAGATCGTTTACAGCCAGTTCAGCTAGCATTTTGCGGTTGACGTTAACGCCAGCTTGCTTAAGACCGTTCATGAAAGTGCTGTAAGACATGCCTTCCATACGAGCGGCAGCGTTGATACGAGTGATCCAGAGTTTGCGGAAATCGCCTTTTCTCTTCTTGCGGTGAGCATATGAGAAAGCCATTGCGCGCATAACTGATTGTTTTGCTGTGCGAACGAGCTTCGAATGGGCATTACGATAGCCGCGAGCAAGCTTAAGTACTTTTTTATGTCTTTTGCGGGACATTACTCCCGTTTTTACACGAGCCATTGTGAAGACCTCCAGTAGCCTAAGGCTTAATATTTATTATTGTAAATTAGCTGTATGGCAATAGCTTGACTAGTTTAGGCGTTTCGCTCTTGCTCAAGACAGACGTGCCACGGAGATTACGCTTCCGCTTAGCAGATTTTTTCTCGAGAATGTGACGGGCAAAAGCATTTTTTGCCTTAAACTTTCCGGAGGCTGTTTTTTTGAAACGCTTCGCAGCGCCCCGGTGGGTTTTCATTTTAGGCATTTGGTTCCACTCCTTGTAGCGATATTAAAGAGTATGGTCGTTGAAGCGTTTCTAACTTCAATCCACGGAGCCATTGAGACTTTTTAGTCTTATTCTGGGGTTTCTACATTCGCCGCTTTAGGACCACGGTTTTCCCGTTTCTTCTCAGTTTCCCTTTGTACGTCTGTTTTCGGTGTCAAGATCATGATCATATTCCGACCTTCTACCTTGGCATCACGTTCTACGTTCGCATAAGGCTTACATACTTCAGCCAATCGGACACAAAGCTGTCGACCGAGTTCGGGATGAGTGATCTCACGTCCACGGAACATGATGGTGACTTTAACTTTGTCTCCATCTTCGAGAAAGCGTATAGCATTGCGAGCTTTTACGTCGAAGTCGTGGTCTTCAATATTAGGACGAAGCTTTACTTCCTTAATATTAACAACCTTTTGCTTCTTCCGAGCTTCTCGCTCACGTTTACTCTGTTCGAACTTATACTTGCCGTAATCCATAATCCGACATACGGGAGGTTTGGCTGTTGGAGCAACCTCTACGAGATCAAGGTTTTGTTCTCCTGCAATCCTCTGAGCTTCTCGGGTAATAACAATACCCAACTGTTCACCATCGGAGCCCACGAGTCGGACTTCACGGACGCGGATCTCCTCATTGATGCGCAAATCCTTGCTGATAAATGTTCACCCCCTGAAAAATTTCCCAACACAACAAAAAAAACGGGTTATACACCCGCTTCTTCAAAACGCAAAAAACTGACCGAGCAGTATAATCCTGCCCTCTTGATCGTGCCTTTCACGTATTAACCCAGATTAGCATTTTGCTTAAAAAGCTATTGGGTGAGAAGCGGAGGCTTCTACTTGTTTGTAGTTACTAAGGAAGAATATCACATTGCTATAGGTCTGTCAAGTAAAGCTTGACAATTTTAGAATTCGACAATAAGATTTACCTACTGTCACATTTGGTAAAAAATGGTAATAGGTATAAGTATACCCTTTCTCATAGGGAGTTTAGTAAAAGGTGGCGATGCATCTGATGGCTAGTAGCCTAGAACAAGTCGAAGAAAACCGAGAATTATGGTTCGACGGACGGCCTGTACCTCTTGAAAATAAGGACATTTGGTCTTTTGTTTTCAATTCTAACATTCATACATTCGTAGTTACGCTTGAACAACGGCTTAATGGACAGTTTCCGCTAAAAAGTCTTTTGGTTACAGAAGTTCAGGAAAGCAACGATCTTGCCAAGTTAGAGGGCACAGAGATTGTTCTATCAAGTAATGAACAGCTCTTGATGGACGCGAAGCAAAAAGGCTTTACCACATGCTTTGCTCTTTTTATCCAAGGAAGTCAAGATGACTTAGAAGTGTTCAGTGCTACGGCTCTTAATTTTGATTATGCCATTGTGGATTTTGATCTGCCCACTAACATTCCTTTAGAACTAATTATTGCACGCTTACAAGATAGTTCAACTCGATTGCTGAAAAAAGAAAGTACTTTTGACCAACTAGAGGTTGCCTTTGGTGTCTTAGAGCATGGTAGTGACGGTGTTTTACTAGAGACAACAGACATTCAAGTGCTTCATCAAGCTAGTCAATATCTTGACCAGCAAAAAAAATGGCAGATACAATTACAACCTTTTGTAGTCGACGAGATTCGCCATATCGGCATGGGTATGCGTGTCTGTGTTGATACGACTGGCATAATGACTGCTGATGAGGGCATGTTGGTAGGTTCTACTTCTTTTGGTGGAATTTTAGTCTGTTCAGAAACTCATTATCTGCCTTATATGAATCTTCGTCCTTTTCGTGTCAATGCTGGAGCACTTCATTCTTACGTCTGGATGCCTGGTGACAAAGCCGAATATCTCTCTGATCTGACAGCCGGTAGTAAAGTTCTCTGTGTCAACAAAAATGGTTCAGCACGAGAACTAACAGTAGGGCGAATCAAAATGGAAATGAGACCTTTATTGCTTATTCAAGGCTATATAGAAGGAGAGAAAATTAACGTTATCGTGCAAGACGACTGGCACATTCGTTTGATGAATATCAAAGGGGAAGCGCAAAACTCCATAACTATTAAACGAGGCGATGAGTTATTAGGTTATCGCTGTGAACCTGGCCGTCATGTAGGGCTCAAAGTTAATGAACAGATTCTAGAGAAGTGAGGTATGTCTACAACTATGACAACGGGAAAACAAATCCGCCTGCAAAGGCTCTTTAAGGATGCTCGACGACTTTTGATAGTACCCATGGATCATGGTGTTACCCTCGGCCCTGTTGCTGGATTGATTGACATTAGAACAACGACGTTACAATGCTTTCAGGGCGGCGCTGATGCTGTCATAGTTCATAAAGGATTAACAAAACAGCTAGCCACAGTCGTAGGAGTTGGTTATGGAGAAATGATTCTTCATCTTTCTGCTTCAACTAGCTTAGGTGTCTCCTCCCATCGTAAAGAACAAGTTGCCACTGTCGAAGAAGCTCTTCGTTACGGTGCAACGGCAGTTTCTGTTCACGTTAATTTAGGAGCTCCTTCTGAAGGAGCTATGTTAAGAGAAATGGGTCAGGTGGCAGAACAATGCGAACGCTGGGGCATGCCCTTATTAGCTATGATGTATGTGCGCGATGGCAATCCCACAAGTGAATTTGACCCCAAAAAGATTAAGCATGCCGCTCGCGTAGCAGAAGAACTAGGTGCTGATCTAGTCAAGTTGAATTACTCTGGCTCGGCCCAATCTTTTCACGAAGTAACTTCATCTGTACAAATCCCCGTTTTGATTGCTGGTGGTGAAAGAATGGATTCTGATGAAGCTCTTTATCAAACGATTGACGGTGCTGTCAAAGGTGGGGCTCGTGGTGTCGCTATTGGGCGTAATATTTTTCAACACCCTCAACCAGCTCATCTCTGTCAAGCCATTCGTTTGATTTTAGATAGCGATATTTAGGAGGCTCATAGATGGAAGAAAAGAAAGGTCATACAGCTCAAGATTGGTTTGAGAAAAAGCATTGGGGCAACTTACAGGGCTTTCAGCTAGAGATGAGCAAGAAGGAACTGAAAAATAAAAAGAAAGCAAAGAAAAAGCGAAAAAAGCTGGGACTAGATAATGCTTCTACCTCTTCATTAATCCCCTATGACGAAGCTCATAACGGTTTTAAGCAAAGCCATGCTCAGCTAGAAGAAGCTGTAACCTTGCATGATCAAGGCATAGAAGGTGACAAAGAGGCTGTTGTAAAAGCCCAAGAGCTTTTACAACAGATCCGCCAAGAAGTTCAAGATCCGCTGATTGAGGCTTATTACGGCAGTGCCACTTGCCTATTAGGGCGCGATGCTATCAATCCCAATGTGCGCATGGCCAAAGCTCTTTCAGGGCTTAAAGTGCTTGATCAAGCCGTCAAAACTGCTCCCGGACATGTCGACATTCGTGTTCTTCGCTCTCAAGTCTGTTTTCGCCTTCCTGAAAAATACTTTCATCGCTCTACAACGGCCATCAACGACTTTTGTCAGTTAATCTATTGGTATGAACAGGATAGAGAGCTCTTTTCGCAAGATTTTTATGAACAATGCTTAATCGATCTAGGAGATGCCTATCAAAACGTAGGTAATAAGAAAAAAGCACAAGCCATCTGGCAACAAGGTCTAACAGTAACAAAAGATCCAAAACACTCAAAAACATTAAAGAAACGACTTAATTCCTGAAAAGTTTAAGCAAGACTACTCCATCTTCCCCTAACTTATGGCTTGACTTTTCCCCAGAATAGGAGGCGATATTGCTTATGTTCCCTTCTTCCGGTAGTGGTCCTTATCGAGTGCTTATCACCTTGCCTAAGACTCCTTCCGCAGAATTACAAGAGTCCTTAGAAGATAGAGATTATGGAAAAAAGAGCAAGCAAAAGAAAGAGAAAAAGTCCAAGAAAAAAAAGTCAAAGGCTCAGACCTCTACTACAACTCCCCCTGAAGAATTGAAGCAAAAAAAATGGCTAAAAAGTATTCAGCCTGCCTTGACTCTCTATCAGAAGGCACTAGCAGGTCATGATGAAGCACTAGAAGAAGCTCTTGAACTCTTCCAAAAGATATATGAAGAAGACTCTGATAATGGACTCGCTGGAGCTTATTATGGCGATACCCTTTCACGAAGTGGTTTAAAAGCAAGCGGCTATATTACCATGTTCATCAACGCTCACAAAGGCATGAAAATCCTCGATCAAGTAGTACTTGATCATCCTGATAATTTAGAAATTCGCAAGCTCCGGGCTTATCATAGCTTCCGCTTGCCTGAAGGCTTTTTTCGCCGAACCGTTACTTGTATTGGAGATTTCGAATACTTTCTACAACGCTATGCAAGCGATCCTGCTCTTTTTTCACAAGAAGAATATCACCAGCTCCTTTACGATTTAGGACTTTCTTATAAGAGAATAGGAATGGATGAAGAGAGTGCAGAAACCTGGCAAAAGCTTTCATCTCTCCAAATCACTGAGGAGCTTCGCGAAAAAGTAGAAGCTCAAAGAATTGATCGAACAGAAGAGCTCCGCGGCCAGTTGGCACAGTTAGGAACAAAAGAAGAGCTTATGGCTCAGGGAATTGCACTGCACGATCAAGGATTAAAGGGCGATGTAGCAGCAGCTAAAGTAGCTCACGAATTTCTCGAAAAAGCTTGTGAAAAAGACCGCGATGACGCTCTCGCTCTAGCCTATTATGGTTGTGCTTTTGCCTTGCAAGGCAAAGATGCTACAGATCCTCAAGAAATGTTTCGTCCTGCCGCTATTGGTCTTAAAACAGTTGATCAAGCCTTAGAAATGGACGATAACCCTAAGATTCGTCTGCTAAGAGCACGCTTAGCTGTCGCATTGCCTGAACATTTTTTCCGCACTGGCAGTAAGGCGGCACGAGATTATCAGCAAGTGCTATTGGCTTACGAAGAAGACCATAGCTTGCTTACCCCGGAAGAGTACGAAGACATTCTCTATGCAACAGGTGCCGCTTACCTAAGAGCGGGCAACAAGTACGAAGCCAAAAAATGGTGGAGCAAGTTACTAGAAGTGTCGACAGATGAGGAGCTCAAGAAGAAAGTTGCCAGCTCTTCACTGATGTCTTCTTCTTCACCTTCACCTTCACCTTCACCTCCATCTTCCTCTTCACCTTCGTCTTCATCTTTAGCTTCGTCCTCAGCTTTACCTTCACCTATGAGGAAAAAGTATCGATGGGAGGAAAGAAGTTAATATGAACTTTCCTTTTGAAAAACTCTTTCAGCGAACCAAGTCTGTAAAGCTTCTCAAAAAGTATTTTAAGGGCCCTGATGTAGAACAGATGTCCCTGAATAAACTACAAGCTTTTCAAATTGAATCGATGCAAAAGATTATCAGCAGAACTTACAAGCGCTCGCCTTTTTACCAAGAAAAAATGAAGGCTCTGCAGATCAGTCCCGACGATATAAAGACTCTTGACGACTTAAGAAAAATGCCTTTTACAACGAAAGAAGACTTGCGCCAAGATCCCTGGGCTCTCTTAAATTGCGAGAAAAAAGATCTCTCTATCGTCCATCTCTCTACAGGCACAACAGGGGGCAAGCAAATTTACGTCATGCACAGCTGGCGCGACTTTTATCTCCATGATTTAGCGCCTGGTTACGATACCCTCGTTCCTGTTGTGCAAGGAGATGTTTGCCTCAATGCTCTACCTTATGAAATGAGTTCCGCAGGCCTTGCTTTTCATAAAATTTTCATCAATAGCTGTTGGGCTACCGTTATCCCTGCTGGCAAAGGGGGCGCTTACTCTAGTCCAGAGAAGACAGTAGAAATTATGAAAGATTTACAACCTACTGTTGCCGTCACTACACCTTCTTATGCCATCACATTAGCTGAAAATGCCCAGGCGGCAGGTCTCGATCTAAGGGCGCTTCCTCTCAAGAAACTGTGGCTCACAGGAGAAGGTTGTGCACCTTCATTCCGTGAGCGCGTAGAGGCCCTCTGGGGAAGTATTGCCAACTTCTACTACGGTTCTTTGGAGTGCGGCGTCATGGGTATTGAATGCGATAGTCATGAAGGCTACCACATCCCACTCAGTCATTGCCTGTTAGAAATCATCGACCCTGAAAGCGGCGAAGTTCTAGAGCCTGGTGAAATCGGCGAAATTGTTGTGACTTGCCTTCTGCGCTACGACAGCCCTCTGATTCGTTACCGCACACAAGATTTAGGCTATATCACAGAAGATGTCTGTAGTTGCGGCATCTCCTTGCCTCGACTATTTCTCCGCGGTCGCCGCGTCGACCAGATTATCTTAAATGAAGAAGAGTTTTCACCTTTTTATATTGAAGAATTTCTGATGCAATTGCCGGAAGTAGGCAACTGGTATCACCTCATTGTAAAACCTGGCAACAACGAAGTGTTAAAGATTCGTACTGAACTAGCACCGGGCATAACAGCTTCTGAAGAATTAGCTGAGAAACTAAGTAGTAATTTGGAATTCTCTATCGGCGTACCTTGTGAATTTGACTTTGTGGACCATCTACCTCGTTCAACGGGGAAAACAGTCCGCGTCATCCAGGAAGGAGCGTGACGGAATGATCCTTGATGGGCACGCCCACCTCTCGCCGACCGATTATGGTAACGTTGATCTATACTTGAAGGCACTTCAAGGCACTGGCATTACTCAAAGCATTATCGTACCAGGCGGCATGATGGATGTTCGCAAAATGACTGATTATATCGTTGGCCGAGCGAAGGTGGAAAAAGCAGAACCTAACAACGACTATGTTCAGCAATGCTGTAAGCAACATGAGAACTTACTCCCCTTTGCCTGTCTTGATCCCCACCTGAGCACAGCACTAAAGGATCTTGAAAAACTGCGCAAAAAAGGTTTTTGCGGCTTAAAGCTTTCACCGCTTAGTCATAAGTTTACTTTCTCTAGTAAAGCATTGGCGGCTATAGTCGACTGGTGCGGCCAAGTGGGCTGGCCTGTCTACAGTCACGTTGTCTATAGTCCAGGTGCCGCCACCAGTCGCTACGTAACAGTAGCCAAAAACTTTCCTAAGACGAATTTTATTGTCGGTCACATGGGCTTTGGCCCTGCTGACACTGAAGCAGTAACAGCGGCCATAGAACTTCCTAACTTCTATCTTGAAACATCAGCGGCTAACTATCTGCAGATTCAAGAAGCCGTCAATAAAGCAGGCGCTGAGAAAGTCATCTTCGGCTCTGAATTCCCTCTATCTCATCCCGTAGCAGAACTTCGTAAGATTGAGATCCTTCCTATTAATGATGAGCAAAAAGAGCTCATTCTGGGCAAGAACTTCCTTCGCCTTCTCCCTGCTAAAGGGAGGTGAGCCTACGTTGAGCCATAGTACTAAGAAGAGTGCCCCTTCCTCTTCCATTGCTAATAGTGACGCAAAGACTCTCCAGCGCTTAAATGAAGCTTTACAGCATGGGCTTACTGCGCCCTTTTATCAAAAAAGGTTACCTCCAAAGCCTCTAACTTCTCTGTCCCAGTGGAAAAGCATTCCCTTACTGTACAAAGAAGATCTGGTTGCACAGTCTCCTTTCGGAATGCTTTGCCAGCCGAGAGAAGAATTGCGTCAGTATCATGAATCTTTTGGAACGACAGGCATGACCGTGTCGACCTGGCTTTCTGAAAAAGATGTGCAAGACAATTATGAAGAAGTCGCCACTTGTGCTGTCAATTTCCAACCTCAAGATACTGTGCTGGTCCGTTTTCCTTACGCCATTTCCTTGATAGCCCATATGGTCCACCGAGCGGCTCAATCTAGAGGCGCTTCTGTAATACCGGCAAGCTCACGCTCGACGATCAGCCCTTTTCCTCGCATTATTGAACTGATGCGTAAGCTAGAAGTGACTGTCTTAGCCGCTTTACCTCTACAAGTGCTACTGCTCGCTGAAACAGCCAAGCTACTTGGTTTATCACCTAAGCAAGACTTCCCCCATTTACGAGCTATCTTAACAGGAGGCGAACCACTTCCTCCAGGAAAAAGAAAGCATCTAGAAGAGATCTGGGCTGTTCCGATCTATGAGGTTTATGGCATGACTGAGATCGGGACGGCTGTAACTTCCTGCGAACAAAAGCAAGCTCATAGTCTTGAAGATTACTTTTATTTTGAAGTGCTCGACGATAATTTACAAACAGACGTAGAATCTGGTCAAATTGGCAATCTTGTCATTACATCATTAACTGCCAAAGCAACTCCGATTATTCGTTATGTTACTAATGATCGAGTCTGCAGATTACCAGAGCCCTGTACTTGCGGCAGAGGCTATCCCCTACAAATTAGAGGTCGACGACAAGACCTGCTCTGGATAGAGCAAAAAGCTATTGATGTCTGGGATATAGATAGTTACCTAACAAACTTAACAGAAGCTTATCCTTCTTTCTGGGTTGCTGGTCTTGACGAAAAAGGTCTTCGATTGATTATCGAACAAGAGGGCCTCAAGACTGTTGCCACGCAGAAGGAGGTAATGAGTAACTCTTCTGCGCCAGCAATCACTATAGAGACTGTTCCTGTAGGGACACTCTACGACCGCCGTCAACTTCTTGATACTGGAAAGGTTGGTAAACCAAGATATATCTATAGTCGAAAAGAAATGGCAGAGCAAGCATACCTCCATTCCGACAAAATCTAATTATGTGAGTGTTTGTCTATGGAAAACAAAATGACCCTCTTAGAGAGCCGTCTCAAAAATCTCCTGCTTTATAGTGACGGTTCAACGACCCGACTTCTCTCTCTTCTAACGGGAAGAGAGATTTCTGTAACCCTTCATTATCAGGAAAACCTTCCCTTCGAAGAATGTAGAGGATTTAAAAATATAATAAATCTTTTTCCGTCTCATTTTTCTTTTTGTGCTCAACCTGATTATTTACTATGCAGACTTACATCCTTGCATCATGAAAACACCCTTTTGTCAGAAAATCTAGTCTTCGGTTGTACCAACTTTCTTTCTTCTACTCTTTTAGAAGGGTTAGAACAAGGAGAAATCCCCCTAGGTTATTTGTTATCTCACTTGGAATATCGTAGAGAGTGGCTTTGGCAAGGTGAAAAAGATAGTGCCGAACTACAAAACCTCTTTCACCCAAGATCTTTGCCTTCTAAAACTTACCCCGTAAAGCATTATTTGATCACTCGGCAGGGTAAACCCCTCTTCTATATCTGTGAGCTTTTTCATCTTCACCAAATCACTGAGTACTTCTGTAATTCAGACACTTTCGAACAGGAAGGAGTAGATGGTATTGGATCAAAGAAAAGTTGTTGAAGCAGTAAAAACAATTATGGAAGTTATAGCAGAAGTGAAGGGCGCACCGAACAAGAAAGAGCTGATCAACAAAATACTGGGCGATACGATGAAAGAAATGAACGGCAATAGCGAAGGTAACAGTAATAAGGAGTAACAAAAGGTAATCACGAAAAGGTTAAAGCAATTAAAGTGCTATTCTGTGGCATATAAAGGAAAGGTTAGGAACACCTACCTTTCCTTTGTCATAACATGCTATTGGTAAAAGATAGATTTTTCTATGCTAGCGAGGAGTGTGGTTAAATGGGCCTCCATGATGTACTAAACGAAAAAGTAACAGTAAAACCAAATCAGGTTCACCCTTATACTGTTACATTAAGATGTGACACAAACCGTGCCATCGAATTGTTCTTTGAGCTTGATCGCGATTGTGACTTCTGTAAAAAAGATCTCTTCAAGTTCCTAATTCGGGTACGGCGGGTTAAACCTATGCTCGGCGACGTTGTTGTTTACAAATTCGTTGAAGCAAGACCGAAAGATATTGTTGACGGAAAACTTTCAATTATCATTCCTATCTGCGAAGAACTATGCCAAGAAGCGACTTATAAGCTTGATATATTTGCCGCTGAGTGTGTTCCTGTAATGATGTAAATGTTGATTAAAGGTTGATCTAAGATTGATCCCTGATAGATCTAAGATTGATCCTAGGAAGATCCTGGTACTATTTTGTCTGAGCATCCCTTGCTCAGGCTTTTTTTCACCCTTTGGGAAAAGTCAACATAAAAAGTATAAGCACTTATGAATTGAGGTGTTCGACAGTGCCTATAGAATATAGTGTTGTCATGCCCACCTACAATCGTAGCTACCAATTGATGCTCACTTTAACATCGCTAGAAAGGCAAACTGTTGCTCCCGATCAATATGAAGTTATTGTTGTTAACGATGGTTCTACCGACGACACCTTAGAGCGCTTACAGTCTTACAAGCCTCCCTATGCCTTTCAATACTACTCAACAACAAGTCGAGGTGGCCCAGGCTTAGCCAGAAACCAAGGCGTCGCCAAGGCAGAAGGTAGATACATTATCTTCTGTGATTCCGATTTTTTCACACTGCCTCATTTTATAGAAAGCTTTCAACAGTACCACCGTCAAGAAGAAGAGGCTATCGTTTCCGCTACGCCTTATTGTTTTCAAGGAATTTTCACCCATCTTTATCCTGATTTTAGCGATTGGGAAAGACAGCTGGCTTATTACACTTTATTAAGATCAGGTCTTTGGAAAGATGATTATCATTCCTGGTCACAGATTGTTGAAGTTATTGAGCCTCAAGATGTTCGTAACGATAGATCTATCATCCAAAAAGTTCTCTCTCCTCAAGACTTAGTGCCCAAGGAAATGAAAGCGGAATTTCGAGCAACTGATGTAGCGCCCTGGCTTTTGTTTATAACTCGTTGTGTTGCTGTTAAGAAAGAGAGCTTTCTGAAGCTCGGAGGTTTTGATGAACGTTTAATAAGAGGCGCTGGCGAAGATTGGGAACTTGGTTATCGCTTTTACAAAGCTGGTTACTCTTTCCTGGCCATGAATGAACAGATAGGTTATCATCAAGAGCATCCTCATGCTTATCGAGCTCCTTATAAAGATTTTGTACCTTTTCACAAACTTCTCCTAGATCGTTACGGTGAAAAAAGCGATTTGCTACTATTATCTTTATGGGATTCGTCCGATGATCTCTGGCCTGACATCATTAAGTACAAACAAGTATTACGAAAGCTTCGTTACAAAGAAATATTAAATCAGCCTTATGACGATACAGAACTGCTCTTGCTCCAAGCTTGCCAAAAAGCCGCTTCTCGTTGGCGACAATAAGCATAGATACCCCGCTAGTTCGTTGAACTTGGCAGGGTATCTTTTTTATAGTTTTAACTCTACTAACATAGCTTCCAGTTCTTTAACCGGCACAGTAAGATGATCAAAATTATTTAATCCCCAGGATTTATACTGACGATCGCATTCCTGGGCAGGGCCGATTAGACCTTTATAGTCAAGATCGAGACAAACACTAATATATTCAAAATGCTTCCATACATAGCTTGCGGGAAAAAGCTCAACTACTTTACATCCCTTAGAACAAAAAACTAGATTACTTAAACCTGCACCGTGCGTTCCTACTACAGCTTCTGCCTCAGCAAAGAGGCGAACTTGATCTAGGAAAGATAACTTTTCTAGTAGCACTGCTTGAAAGCCTTTTTTCTTTAAGAGGCCATAAACTTCCTCTTCATTGATAATTTTGCGATAGTTATTACGTCTAATAAAAATGCGATTTTTACGGGAGCTCTTTAAGTCTAATAAGGGCAAGAACGCATGGCGCAAATATTGACAAGCCCAGTGAGAAGGTCCTGTTAAAAAGGTAGGGGCAATCACTTTTCGAACTTGCCAATACAGCTCCGGTTCTGTATAGACCATATCCTTTTGATCAATTGCTAATAGCGATAAACTTTCTTGTTGATAAGGTTGCTGGACCTTAGTGACTACATATTGATCTACCTGACAGCGGCTTTGCCTAATTAAGTCTAACCGAGGCAGTACTTCAAATAACCAATGAAAGTAATTATGGCTAATTGGATGTGTCAGCATCGCTAACGCAGCATCGACATATTGAGGCTTTTGATTTGAATCTCTATAAAAAAAAGGATGTTCTTCTGGCTTATTAAACCATTCATAGGAAAGATCCCAGATTAGTTTGCCATTCGGTGCTATGACCGCACCATGCTTTCCCCATATTAAAGCTTGAGGGATCTGAGCGACAGCAGATTCTTTTTCCCAACTGTATACTTCTTTAGTTCTTTCTTGCTTTGATGGATAGATGATTTGGTATTCTGTAAGGTCTTTAACTGATTCTCTAGAGTTGTCTTCGAGATAATCCCAAGTTCTATGGTAGTACGAAGCTCCTGTTTTTCTTGACATCATCTTTCCTTACCTGCACTTTCTCGACTTGGCAGTGGCCCTTTATTCGGAAAATCTCCCATGAGCATGTTAAAGATTTCTAGGGCGTATTCCTGAAAGAAGGGTTCATGCTTTTCAGCAATAATTTGAAAGGCATAGGAAAGATTACTGCGATTAAATTGTCGTGCCATAGAATCTTTTCGAATCCTGTAAAAGAACCAGGCTTCAGGTATGACAACAGCTCCACAGCCTTGCTTCACCAGATGAATCGTTGGTTCATAATCTTCTAAGGCATAAGGTAGTGTTGAGTCATTACGACCATAAGCTAAAAAGTCACTTTTGCGATAAACTGCTGATTGGCCATTAAAAGTATTAGATACTAGTATTTCTGGTGGCTCTGGATTCCAGTTGGTCCAGAGACCTTGCATATCTTGAAATATCTGATACCAGCAACCGACAGCTGATACATTGTCATACTTTTGAAGAATTTTGATAGCCCGTTCATAGTATTGCGGTGCTACCCAATCATCAGGATCAAGAAAAGCGATAAATTCTCCTAAAGCTTCCTGAGCACCTCGGTTGCGTACGCTGACTAGACCTTGATTTTTTTGATCGATTCGGCGGATCGGTCCGTAAGTCTCTTCTATTTCCTCTAATATCTGCAAGCTTGCTAGGTCATCACTGCCATCGTTAATAAGTAAGATTTCTTTATGTTGATAAGTTACTTTTTGAAGCTCTTCCATAGTTTCTTTTACATAAGCACCCATGTTGTAGTAAGGAATAATGATAGTCAATAAGTCTTTATGGCCTGTCTTGAGAGCTGGATCTACTTTGGCTTTTGGTCTTTCCCTGATAAAAGGAAAGTGAGCTTTCACTTCTTTTTCGCCTACAGTTGTAGCTGTAGCCTTATCTGATAGTTGCGCTTTTTGCAGTATTTCTTCCCAGACTTTTTGCTTAGCTTGGTAAAATCGGTCAGGATGGTAGATCTGTTGCACTCGTTTTTGCCCTCTTAGAGCATAGTTCTTCCGCTCTTCTGCTGTGAGAGCATAGATTTTATCTAGTTGTTTGTGAAACTGATCTTGATCGTGATAGAAAAAAGCATAATCTTGCTCATTATGTTCATTTTCTTGTTGATTCACCTCTTGATACTTTAGCACCATTTGCCCTAAGGCGAGGGCTTCTATTACTGCGTAAGAGAACCCTGCTTGCAGGAAGGGAGCTAGTAGGACTAGGCTTTCTTGCAGCTTGGCGTGCACTTGTTGTGGTTTTACATTGCCTTCGTAACGAAGTAGACCTTGATCGATATATTTCTTGTATCTTTCTTGAATAAGTTGGCTCATGAGACGGTTTTCACGATAGTTGGTACTATCTTTACCGAGCATTATTAAGGGAAAGAGCCAACCTCGATCCCAGCGTGCTTTTAGATATTCAAGGAGTTGTAAAGTTCCTTGACCTAGCTGTAGTTTTCCTACATAAAGCATTGCGACTGGCTCAGATTGGTTCTTTTCTGCCTTTTCTTCTTTCTTTTCTTTCTCTTCTCCATCTTCATAGGGCCCTTGATAGGGATGGGGAATGATATAACAGTTTTGCTTAGTCAGATCAACTTCCTGCGAGAGACGTTGTAACAAGGAAGCACTAGGGAAGATGAGTCCGTCGGCGGCGCGAAAACAGAAGCGTTCCATTTCTAGAATGCGAAACTCATTATTCTCATATTGCGAAAACTCTTCAAGTACTGCTTGTAAGAGTCGAGGACGATGGATAACAATTGTGATATTTATGTTTTCATAAATTGATTCTAAGGTAAGTTTTCGCTGAATCAAAAAGTAAGCAATGCCGCCATAGTCTTGACATTCAATGCAATCGGGCTTGCCTTCTCGTTCTATAAACTGTCCGATCACTTTAGCGTATTGATAACTCAGAGCGGGTACATAGAACATGTAATAGTAGTAGTATTCTTGGTTGGTTTGAAAACGTACAATGCGCAAGTTTCCTTCCTGGCTTATACTTTGGGCAACTTTTAGGGAAGAATCGGCGACAAATATAGTTACTTTGTGACCTTTTTGCGAATAGATGCGACTAGCCTGTTCAAAGTAGGTGGCTATTCCTTCGCCATGTTCAGGTCTATATTCTGTCGTCATCATCCAGATGTGCATGCCTACTCTCCCTTTCTCTGGCTTTGCTGCCACTTCCAAGCGTCTTCAAGAATTCTCTCTAAGGTGCTATAGCGAGGTTGCCAGCCTAGTTCTTTTTTGGCTTTCTCAGCAGATGCTATGAGCACAGAGGGATCGCCTGCTCTTGCTGGTTCAAATTGATAAGCAATCTTTTTACCTGTTATTTGCTCTACTTTTTCTACAACTTCTAAGATGGAATAGCCACGATTGTTGCCTAGGTTATAAGCGCCTGAAGGTAAGCCTCTTTGTAAACTTTCATAAGCTAAGCTATGGGCGGAGGCGAGATCGGTAACATGAATATAATCTCGAATGGCTGTACCGTCAGCTGTGGCGTAGTTATTCCCTAGGATAGAGAGGCTCTTTTTTTCACCGGAAGCGACTTTCAGCACATTAGGTATGAGGTGACTTTCTGGATCATGAATCTCACCGCGTCGCCCCTGAATGTCAGCACCAGCGGCATTAAAATAACGTAATGCTACCCACCGCAGTCCATGTACTTGCTCAAACCACTGAAGCATTTGTTCTGTCATTAACTTAGAAAGCCCATAAGGGTTTTGGGGTAAGGTAGGATGTTCTTCTGGAATGGGGAGTATTCTCGGTTCTCCATAGACAGCGGCAGAAGAGGAAAAAATCAAGTATGGGATAGCGTATTCTGTCATGGTTTTTAATAGTTGGGACGTCTTAGCTGTGTTGTTGATAAAGTAGTTAGCCGGATCGAGCATCGACTCTCCGACTAAGGCTTTGGCGGCAAAGTGAAAGACTGCTTCAATCTGATGATTGAGAAATATTTTCTGTAAAAACTTTTCGTCCCCTATATCGCCATGATAAAAAGGAAGCTCTGGCGGCACTAGCTCCATCGTACCTGTGGAAAGATCATCGACAATGATGATTTCCTCTCTTCGTTCTAGCAGAGCTAAGATACAATGACTGCCTACATAGCCAGCGCCACCGGTGACTAGGATCGCCACAGCTCTTTCCCCCCTTCTTTACAACTGCCGTCCATTAGCCTTAAGGAGGCAAAAAATCTCTCGACTGTACTTGTGATAGAGCTCTTGATGCTTCGTCGATAAGAGATGATAAAAGTGATACCAGTAGACCTTCTGATCATTTCTAGCTTCGTCTAACCGAAAGCGATAGCGATAAAGCTTTTTCGGTATGACTAGGCCTTTACAACCTTGTTTGACAAGATTAATTAAGCATTCATAATCTTCACTGCCACCGTAAAAGGAAGGGTCTAAAGAGCCATAGTGTAAAAGATCTTTTTTTCGATAGACGAGAGCATGGCTAAGTAGGCTATTTTGAAAGAGCAAGAAAGGCAAAGTTGCTTCATAGGCTGGACAGGGTTGCTCATCTTGCAGTATGGCAAAGTCATCAAAAAGTGTATACCAGCTCCCTATATAGGAGAGCTCTTCTTGCTCTTGCAAGAGCTGTACAGCCCATTGATAGTATTCCGGGTCTGGCCAATCTCCCGCTTCTAGAAAAGTTACATAGTCACCTTGGGCATTTTCTAGAGCTTTCTTTTTGGCTCTGATCAAATCTTCTTGTTCAGTAGTAATGACAGTTAGATCGTACTTGCCTTGGATATTCTCAAAAAGCCTAGTAGCGCTTTCCGCTTTGCTTTTCGTCACAGCGATCATAATCTCTAGCTTTTGGTTAAAGCGGGATTGGAGATAAACTAGGCTCTCTTCAAGATGATTAATACGATGACCACAAGGCATAATTGCTGTAAGCAGTAACTCCCGACTATCTTTTTGCAAGCTTGTTTTTCTTCTGGTTCTAATAGTTATGTTTTTGCGCACTTCTTCTATTTCTTGAAGGCTTTTCATTACTAAGGGATAAACATTTGTGTAGCTCTGTAGGGAAAGCATCTTTTTATTCTTTTCATAATCATTGCTTGAACTATTACCTGGCTGAGCTTGTAACTGCTCACGAAGGTCTTGATCTAATGATAGGAAATTTATATTGTATACTATTGCTTCTAAGCGAAGATAAGGTAGGCTATCTCGCTCTGGTGGCAGGAGCAAGTAGTGATAGCTTTGCAAAAGTTCAGCTATATCTTGGTCGTAAAAGGGCTTTTCAATAGTGAGAAGTCCTTTTTGTATATAACTTTGATACTTTTTTCGAAGATGCTCTTCCATAGGTTCTTCTTTTTGTTCAAAAAGAGACTTATCACCAACAATGTGTAAAGCTATGGAAAATCCTTCATCCCATAGTTCTTTGAATTTCTTTAACCATTCCAGAATTCCGTAACCATATTGCAGAGGTCCTATATAAACTGCCTTTTCTTTCTGCTCTCCTCCCGCTTCCTCTTTATCTAGGGAAGGCGGTTTTTTTTGTCTTTTCTCAAAAGGATGAGGCACAATTAGAGTCACTTTTTGCTCAAGCTCATCTCGACAGTTTAACTCTACTTTAAGCATCTCTAGCAAGCTTGCTGTGGGACTGATCAGACCATCAACGTCTAAGAGACATTGCTTCTCCAGCAGACCAAGGCGATAGTTGTCAAAACGGTATAGGGGAGCTTGATTTCTTTTTTGAAGTAGGAAAAAAGGTTCTTGTAAATAGCATAGTATGGTGAGATCACGAAAATAAGGCCAGTTAACTTTTCTTTTTTGCAATGCATGAAAAAGTAGAGCACCGCGGAGAGGACCTGTAAGCACCAGCGGTATGCCCTCGGCCTTCATGATTTCTTCTAATCTATCAGTAAAGTTATAGCTAAGGCTTTCTGCTTTTTCTAAATTGTAGTATTGTTTCACTTCATAAGGGATTAGACGTATGGAGCCGTCATATAGAAAAGCTTCTTGATTAGTTGCTTCTGTCTCACTATTTAGAGAAGGAAAAAAGACTGTTACTTGATGACCTTGCTGTTCGTACATTTTGGCACAGTGCCAAGTATAAGCTGTCACATCATCAATAGAATTGGACCAACTACTCTCTGTTGCCATCCAGATCTTGTAAGGCATTCTTTTTGCCTCCTGATATGGTTTTATTAGTCGTCACCAAAGTAGATTTTTTTAATAACCTGAATTGATATTTCATCTTTACTTTTGCTCTTTATGCTTAATTATTTTTGGTTTTTCCTGCAAACGTAGAGGAGTGAAGGCACGTGGACGTTGCCGTAATTGGCACAGGTTATGTAGGTTTAGTAACGGGAGCATCTTTTGCTTTTCTGGGACACAAGGTTATTTGTCACGACGTAGATAAAGCAAAAATTGAAGCCTTAAAAAAAGGTAAAATTACTTTTTATGAGCCCTATCTAGAAGAGCTGGTTCAAGATCTCCTGCCTAAGCAAAGGCTTCTTTTCACTTCTTCTTTGGAAGAAGCACTTGCAAAAAGTGAGGTCATTTTTATTGCTGTCGGTACCCCGACGGCTCCTAACACTGGTGCTGTCGATATGACTTATGTTCGTCAAGTAGCACGTCAAATTGGAAAAACACTACAACCTCATCGTTATTACCTTATTGTTAATAAAAGTACTGTTCCTGTGGGAACTCATCAGCTGGTAGAAGGGCTAATTCAGCAAAGTCTTAGTGAGACAGGAACAGAAAAAGTTAATTTTGCTGTGGCTAGCAATCCAGAGTTTCTTCGTGAAGGTAACGCCATTGAAGATGTCTTTTATCCCGATCGCATTGTCGTAGGATGTCATTGCTCTCAAGGTCTTGCTCTTTTGAAGACTTTGTACGAACCGCTAATTGAACAAAAATTTAATTTACCTTCTTCTTTTCCAGCCAGACCATCTAAGATGAGCAAAGTGCCTTTTGTTCAATTTGATCCCATTAGCTCTGAGCTTATTAAGTACGCTTCTAATGCTTTTCTTGCCACAAAGATTACTTATATTAATGAAATTGCCAATATTTGCGACCTCGTAGGTGCCGATGTAAAGGACGTGGCACTTGGCATGGGTCTTGATCAGCGCATTGGTTCTGCCTTCTTAAAAGCTGGAATTGGCTGGGGCGGAAGCTGTTTTGGCAAAGACCTAAGAGGACTAATATCTGAAGCACAACAGAGAGGCTATTCTCCTGATCTACTCTTAGCTTCGCTGAAAAAAAATTATGAACAACGTTATAGAGCTATTTACAAGTTACAAGAGGAGCTAAAAACTTTGCGGGGTAAGAAAATTGGCCTGCTCGGTCTTACTTTTAAGGCCAAGACTGATGATTTACGAGATGCACCGGCATTAGACTTGATTGAAAGATTGCTACTTTTAGATAGCACTGTCAAAGTCTTTGACCCCCTTGCTATGGAAGAATTGCAACGGCTTCGTCCACAGTGGCCTCTTGTCTATGAACAAAATGCCTATGATCTGGCTGAAGGTTGTCATGGCTTAATACTTGTCACAGAATGGGAACAATTTCTTTCCCTTGATTGGCAAAAAGTTTATGAGCTCATGAAAAAACCTATCATCGTCGATGGAAGAAACTTCTTAGATCGTCAACGATTGGAGGAGATAGGTTTTGTGTATTCTGGAATGGGGCGATAAGCAGAAAGCACCAAGGTCTTTAGTTAGTGGTGGGGCAGGCTTTGTGGGCAGTCATCTTGTTGATAAGTTGCTTGCTCAAGGTCATATCGTGACAGCTATTGATAATCTCTCAACAGGTAGAAAGGAAAATTTGACGGAAGCAAAAAAAAGAGGGCCTGCCTTCCGTTTTATCGAAGGCGATATAACCTGCCCTGCAGATCTACCTAGAGAGTCTTTTGACTTTATCTGGCACTTAGCATCGCCGGCAAGTCCGCCAGATTATCGAGATTTAAGTTTAGAAACAATGGCTGTAAACAGCGAGGGCACTCGCCATTTGCTTAACTTAGCTCTTCAAGAAAAAGCAACTTTTCTCTTAGCAAGTACATCGGAAGTCTATGGTGATCCTCTTGTGCATCCTCAAGAAGAAACTTATTGGGGTCACGTCAATCCCATTGGCGAAAGAGCTTGCTACGATGAAAGTAAGCGTTTTGCTGAAGCCTTGACGATGGAATATCGTCGTCGTTTTGGCTTGGACTGTCGCATTGTCCGTATTTTCAATACTTATGGACCTCGTATGCGCTACAACGATGGTCGCGTAGTAAGTAACTTTATTACACAGGCACTACAGAAAGACCCCCTTACTGTTTATGGTGATGGGAAGCAAAGCAGAAGCTTTCAATATATCGATGATCTTATTGAGGGCCTATGTAGTACCATGTATTCTTCTTACTGTAAGCCTATCAATTTAGGTAATCCAGAAGAGTATACGATTCTAGAGCTTGCTCGTGAAATCTTATCTCTAACAGGCTCAAAGAGTAAACTCGTTTTTAAACCTTTACCTGCCGATGATCCTAAGCAAAGAAAGCCCGTTATTGATAGGGCCAAGAAGGTTTTGCAGTGGAAACCGACTGTGCCTTTACAATTAGGCTTACAGCGAACGATCGAAGCATTTCGCAACTATAATCCTCTTCAGCCCAAGTAACAGTAGCATAGGCAAAGAAAGATAAAAGAGCCTTTTTCTAAGATTAGAAAAAGGCTCTTTTATTGTATCTTTATGTCTTTTCATGAATTATTATTCTCAAAAATCACAATAAGGCTCTAGTGGAACTACCATCCCTTTTGCTACAAGACAGCCCTCTTGGACCTCTGGTACGCAAAAGAGAGCTTTGCAATAGAGGTCGCATAATTGCCGTGAAACAATTTGTGTACGCTCCTTGCGATCCTCTGAAAGTAATATTAAGAGGTCAAAGCAAAGAATGACAGAAACGTTGGGGCCTTGTACCTGATAAGTATCTTCATTTATTATTTCAACTTTCGTTCTCAGATTTAAGGGCTTACAGGCTATGATCTTAGCCTCTTGGGGGACGCCAAATATTTTCAACAATTCTTTGGTGATCACTTCTTCTGTCGCTTTGTAATCAACATAAGATACTAAAATGTTTACTGTCGCTCCAGGTATGTCTAGACATGACTTTTCCTTCTCTTCTACAAGTTGTGCTTCTACTTCCGTATCTAATAGCTTGCGCAACTCAATAATACATTTAAACTTTGCTTTTTCTTTTTTTGGTTTTATGCAGGGAAGTTCTATCGATGCCGTGGCGACTTCATTGGGACGCACGACAACAGTCGTTGATGTATCTTTTAAAGTTAGGTCCACTTGTATCGACCCTCCGTTCCACAGTGTCCTTTCGAGCTAGGTTATAGACAATGCATTATATGCCAAAAGGCAAAAAAGGGACCTTCCTTAGAAGATCCCTTTTTATTTCCTAACATTTCAGCAAATCAGTATTTTCTTTTTCTATTATTTCTCGCTTAATTCTCTCCACAAATTCCTCTAAAGCAACAGCGCCAAGGTCGCCTTCGCCACGCTTACGGACTGCGACAGCGCCATTTTCCGCTTCTTTATCACCTACAACAAGCAGGTAAGGAACTTTCTTAACTTGTCCTTCCCGAATCTTATAGCCAATCTTCTCACTGCGACCATCTACTTCAACACGAACGCCAGCTCGCACGAGAGCAGATTTAACTTGCTCTGCATAATCACGGTGTCGGTCTGTAATAGGCAAGATGCGTACTTGTTCAGGTGCTAACCAGATAGGGAAAGCGCCAGCATAATGCTCAGTAAGAATTCCGATAAAACGTTCAATAGAACCGAAGACAACGCGATGAATCATGACTGGTCTGTGCTTTTGACCGTCTTCACCGATATAGTTAAGATCGAACTTCTCAGGCAATTGGAAGTCAAGCTGAATTGTACCACATTGCCAAGTTCTGCCTAAGCAATCACGGAGATGAAAGTCAATCTTCGGTCCATAGAAAGCACCATCGCCAGGGTTGACTTTATAAGCCATCTCACGTTCTTTTAGGGCTTCTTCCAAGGCTGTTGTAGCCATTTCCCAGCTCTCATCACTGCCCATGGATTTTTCTGGTCTTGTTGATAACTCCACATGATAGTCAAAGCCAAAAGTTTTATAGAAGCGATCAACTAGATTGATAACAGCGATAATCTCTGCCTTGATCTGTGAAGGAAGCATGAAGATATGAGCATCATCTTGGGTAAAGCAACGGACTCGCATTAAGCCATGGAGAGCTCCAGATAGTTCATGGCGGTGCACAAGTCCTAGTTCCGCTAAGCGCAAAGGCAAATCGCGGTAGGAGTGAATTGCTGAGCGATAGACGAGCATGCCACCAGGACAATTCATGGGCTTAACCGCAAAATCTTGTTCGTCAATTTGAGTGAAGTACATATTCTCATGATAGTGTTGCCAATGACCGGAGCGCTCCCAGAGAGCTCGGTTTAAGATAATTGGTGTGCGAATCTCCTGATAACCAGCTTGCTCATGTTCTTGACGCCAGAATTTCTCCAGTTCATTACGCAAAATCATACCTTTGGGGAAGAACAAAGGAAAACCAGGGCCTTCCTCCATCATAGTAAATAGCTCTAGCTCTTGACCGATTTTGCGGTGATCGCGACGCTTGGCTTCTTCTAGTCGATGGAGATGCTCGTCCAACTCCGACTTTTTGGGAAAAGAAGTACCATAGATGCGTTGAAGCATCTTGTTCTTCTCACTACCTCGCCAATAAGCACCTGCTAGACTCATTAATTTATAAGCTTTTAAGCGTCCTGTAGAAGGCAAGTGTGGGCCTGCACAGAGATCGCAAAAATCTCCTTGACTGTAAATGCTGATAGGAGTATCCGGTGGAAGATCTTGAATCAACTCAACCTTGTAATGCTCACCTTTCTCCTCGAAAAAGCGGATCGCTTCCTCACGTGGAAGAACTTGTCCTTCAATAGGATAATCAGCCTTAACGATAGAAGCCATCTCTTTTTCAATCGCTTCTATATCTTCAGGTGTAAATTTGTGTAAAGAATCAAAATCGTAATAGAAGCCATCTTCAATGGCTGGACCAATACCTAGCTTTGTGCCAGGGAAAAGTCTTTGTACAGCCTGAGCTAAAAGGTGGGAAGAGGAGTGTCGATAAACTTCTCTTCCTTCGGCAGAATCAAAAGTTAGAATTTCAATATAGCTATCCTCAGTAACAGTTGTCAATAAACTAACAACTTTACCGTTAATCTTACCTGCTAGTGCTTGTTGGCCTAATTTGCGGCTAATGGCAAAGGCCATCTCGCCGATTGTCGTTCCCTGTGGAAACTCCCGGACCGAACCATCCTTTAGAGTTACCTTTACCATATTCACAGTGAGTCCTCCTCATATAAAATCAACCCCTCCTTCCCTCTTTGGAAGTGAGAGGTCTACAATTCCATCTCAAAATTTAATTCTAAACAACCAGTTAGAGCTTGTCAACTTCACTGCAAAAAAGGAAGCCCTTGTGCCAATTCTTTCTCTAAAATATTGCTTTAAGTAAGCCATGACCGAAGCCCATAGGAGATCAGTGCTTGCACTAAGCCTACAATAAAACCAAGAGCTCCTCCAAGAATCACGATGTGCCGCAATTCCTTCGAAGCAACCCGAAGCACTAGTTGCTCCATTTCTACTAGGTCAAGACTTCTAATCCGGTCTTCTACTATCTCTCTCACTGAAACGTGTTCTTTTATGGAAGTTTCGAGTTGTTTGGCCATACGATCTAAAACAGCCGGTGCTTCTTTGTTAACTAGATCTCGTGAAAGATCTGTTACGATCTGACGTATGCCTAGAGGCAGGAAGGAAGGTACTTTTTCTCCAAGACGTGCTGATATAACTTCGGCAAGAGAACGAGACAGCTTCTCCCTTGTCTCTGTTGTATTAATTCGTGCCATCAGATCATCTTGGGAGAGCAGTTGCTCCTCTACAACCTCCCCAATTTTGATGGCCATTTCCTCTTGCCTTCTTGGTATCAAGCCCTGAATAACCCAGGGCAGGAGCGGTAGCTGAATTGGATGGTAGGGTCTAAAAAGCATACTGACAGCTAAGATGTTAGTTACCCAACCAATAATTGCTCCAATAATAGGCATAAAATATAAATCAATCGTTATCATAGGCAAAGAATAGCAGATAAGAGGCTTGTGAAGCAAGTTTTCACTTTCATCTTCCGCCCTTTTTCATCAAAAAATTTAAAGCCAGTAAAAAAAGGCAGTTTTTGCACTGCCTTTATATGTTCCTAATCGATCTTATGTTGATGGATTGACTACCCAGACTTCTCGTTCTCTACCTTTGATAGCGGTCATACATCTTTCGCAACCTGGACAATAGTGAAGACGATCTCCAAAGACAGCTTTGATAGTATTTAAGGCTTCACTGCTTTGTTCGCTTTCTGGTGCATGTATTAGGACTTGTTCGGGAGCTACTGTAATTAATGAACTGATGAGTAAATCGTCATGGCTTATATATTGATCGACTTCTTCTTCCTGTAATCCTTCCATCAAGTCCTGTGAGACTGGATTACCCGCATTATCGACTAAATAAAATTGCCCTCCTGAACGTAAAAAGACATGAATGAGTGGGATACGCGTATCTTGAATTTCTAGAAAGTATTTAAGTAACCGGACAAATTCATTGTATTCCTTTTCCATCATATATTCATCGACAGCTAAATCTACAGCTTCACATAGTGATTTGACATAGTCTTTCAAGCGAAAGCGAATAAAACCATCAATGTGTACTTCTTTGTTAAGAATCATCACATCTAATAATCTTTCAAGAATACGCTCATTACGTCCTACTCGATAGATTATATAGTCTTTCGATGTTTCTTCTTCTTGTTGTAAGATTTTCCTTGCTTTGTCTGTGATGTTTTTCTTTTCTGATTCGGAAAAGTAATAGTACTTTGTCTTTAGATACTTATTGAGGAGCGCTTTTTCCCAGTCATCCAAAATCCATTCAGTGATTTGTCGAGCCGTATACTGTTGAAGAATTAGAGCTATTTCTTCAGATTTTTCATCTTCTGGAACTTCTTCTATTAGACATTGCAACTGATGATTTTTTCCATCAAAAGATTTGACTAGCTCAATTTTCCATCCTTCACCAGTAAGAGCTCCTATCTCACGCATAATTTTTTGTCCTAATACATCCAGGTTGCGGCTTGCTCCTATTGTTACGATTTCTGACAAGGAGCTCACCCCTTTCCTTGCTGTTAGTATATGAAAGAAAAGATAGGAGTATACAGTTTTGACGAATCCCCCTTCAAAAGCAGATTCTAGAATAGTCATGCCACGTTGGTGGGTATTTTAAACGATGACAAGATAAGGAGGGCATTAAAATGTATCGATTATTCTGGCTCTTAGTTGCTTTTTTTGTACTGATTACAGCCCTAACTTCCTGTATACCGCAACGAAGGCCTGCTGAAACACAAAACCAACAGCAAGGTCAGGAGCAAGGACAAGAAGGTCAAGGTCAAGAAGACCAAGAGCAGGAACAAGAAACACCAGAATATCAAGATCTTAAAGCTATGATGATTGATATTATTGAAACTGATGAGTTTCAAGAAAAGTTGGCTCGAAAAATTCGCGATCCCGAGTTTCAAAGCCTCATCGTTGCTCAAGATCCAAAGTTTGAAAAAATGTTAAAAGAAATACTTCGTGAACAAACTTTCCAAGAGCACTTAGCTCTAGCGATGATGGAAGATGAAGTCAAAGAATCGATCAAAGAAGCTCTTAAAGAAGTTCTCGAAGAACCTGATGTGCAAGAAAAAGTAAAAGAAGCAACAGAAGAAGAGTCCGAAAATGGTGGTCAAGAAGAAGGAGAGGAAAAAGAACAAGGTGGTCAGGATAGTTAAGAGAAATTTTCAAAGTTCTTTAATACTATCTTTGGAAAACTGTCGTAACATAGTAAAGAACAGCAAGGTACAGGCTGCGAAACCTAAAGGGGGGTCGCCTTGTGTTATTTCGAGGACAGCTAGGTTTATTACCACTAAATCATGTGGTGGAAGCTTTTCAACGCTTTTCCTCAGAGTACCCTGATGTTAAAGTGTCCATCTGGGTGGGGACAGATAGTCAGAACCACGGTACATCTACCCGTGTGGTTACCTCTGTTACAGCTTATCGCAAGTGCAAAGGTGCTCAATCATATCAGTATATTCATAACCTTAATCGTTTATTACCTCTCGGTGAAAAATTGGAATACGAAACTCATATGTCCATTGAAATAATAGGACAGTTGCGAAAAATTCTTAACGAACAGATGTTGTGCTATGAATTAGAACTGCACATTGATGGCGGACAAAAAGGAAAAAGTCGCCATCATCTGCAGAGAGTAGTAGGTTGGGCTGAAAGTATGGCCTCCATATACAATTACTCTATTCGCACAAAGCCATTGGCATTTGGTGCTAGTCAAGTGGCTGATCGTTATGCAAAATAGACTATCCCCTTGCCTGTAACAGACAAGGGGATAGTCTATCATGCATTAGCGACTGATAACCATTGAAAAAGGCTCAGGACGTTCCTGAAGTTCCGCTTCAATCTGTGCAAAGATGCGACTAAGTTCACTAGCATTGTACAGAAAAGATTCAGGTTCGATGAGCTCCGGTTCATGAAATTCATCCCATTCAATCTCTGGATAAGTGTAAGATACTTGCACTTTACCGATAACGCGATAATTCATCTTAAAGTAGAGAATTAATGTTTCCGCTTCTCCGTGGTGAGGATCCCATTCTGAATCTACTTGTACAGTAAGTCGATCTCCCATAACAGCCTTGAACAAAGTGACTGTTCCCACATCTAGAGAAGATGACTGTAAGGCTATGGATATCCCTTTGCGAACTGCCGTTTGTTGTAGCCTTTTACGCAAGGGACTTCTTACCTTCTCTGAGAAAAATTGGTATATCTTTCTGCTTAGGTGCTTCGTTTCTTCTTGTTCTTTCTGTAACCAATCACGATTAACAGAGCTTAAGGGTGCTAGTTCACGTCGTAAAATAGGAATAATGAGGGAGTAACAAACTTTACATAGTCTTACTGGATCGGCCGTCTTCTCTGCAATACTGGTGCAATTGGTTGTGAGCACGCGAACTTTCTCATGGAGCAAAAAAGGAGTATCACAGCAGGAGCATCGCGATAAGGTCTGCGGATTAAAGCCTGACGGCGCAATTCCTTGTTGGCCTAATAAGAAACTCAGCTCTAGAATACTCATTTTTTCAAAGTAGGAAGACGGATCAAGGTTGGTAATTGGTTCTACTTTGGAGCCTTTTTGTTGAAATAGGCTATTAACGAGTTTCTCGGCATAAGCTCGGATGGCATCAGTCTCTAATTCCCGCGATACTGCCCAACGCATGACCATCATTTTCTCGTCCATATTACTCGTTTCTTCTGCAATTAGTCGCAAGTTTTCTGCAACGTGACCAGGGACTTCTAAGCCATATTTGTACATCATGGAGTGTTGTAAAACGGCCCAAAAATGTTGTCCTACGGTCCTGACTTGTATCTCAGCATAGCGAGTGGCTGGTCCTTTTAGATCGTTGAAATCGTATTGAACAATTAAATGATAACTTCGGTAACCACTTTGTTTGGGGGACCGGACGAAGTCTTTCTCATCAACAACCTTAAAGTCTGTTCTCTGGCGTAGCACATCCACAATGCGATCTATATCATCAACATGTTGCACAATGATGCGCAGGCCAGCAATATCTTTGATGAGATGAATTGTTTCATCTGTAATTTGCCAGTCATAACGTCGTGCTTTTTCGATGAGACTTTTTCCTTTTTTGGTCCTACTCTCGATAAATAAAATTACAGGTCTCCCAAACTTAAGTTCTAATGGACTCTTAAGCGATTCCAGCTTCACTCTTAGTTCAGATTCAATTTGTCTATAACATGCCAAGACCTCATCTAGTTGTTGAGAGTTGAGAGTCACTTTTTCTTTCACCTCAACAGCCTCTAATCCATGTGCAGGAGCACACATTCTCTTGTTTCGACAATCTCTCACTGAGTTCCTCCCAGCTTTTCATTTTACTTTATTAAAATTACTATGATGACTCTTAAGAGCTATTTTTTTTAGAAATTTTCTCAACAAAAAAAAGAAGCCATATAGAATAGCTTCTTATAGCTTTACTTGGCAATTTGTCTTGAAATTCTCTTTATCTCTTTACTTAGATAGTGCGGGAGAGTTGCTTCCCCAGAAGCGACTGAACCACCCTTTGATACCTTTAGAGTTATTAGGTTTGCTTTGCTCTCTTTGCGTCTTATGTCTCCACTTAATGATCATGTCTGTGGTTCGATCGACAGAGCGTTTGACACCGTCAACGGAGTTTTTCATGTCTTCAAGGTGCTGTTCTAGCATCTCGGTGCTCTTGTCTTGTTGACTAGATATGTTGCTCACCACTTCATTCACGTCCACAAGAAGCTTTTTCACTTCTCCCACTGTAGACTGGTTGTCTACAGTAAGTTTGTGTACAAAAGCTTGACGCATTTCGGAATCAGTCTGACTGGCCGCAACATCTTGTATGGATGCTCTCATTTCTCCAATAAGGGCATCTAAGTTGTCATGCCAACCATCAATACCAGCTCTTACATCTTGGAAGTTCTGATTGCTATTATGGCGCAAACGGTCTACAGCCGCTTTCAATTCGCCATTAACACTTTGTTGTACATTGACGACTCGGCTTTCTACTTTACTAAGATGTTGATGAACACCTTTCTTCAAACCAAGTACGTCTGCTTGAACTTCCACCATTTGCTCAATGAGCTGTTCCATTCTCTGCTCCCATTGTGGAATCTTGTGCATGAATTCGGTGACCTCTGATGGCACCGCGACAATGGGTTGAGTCTGAGGAGTCTCTTCAGGAAGAGGTACTACCTCTTTTGTCTCTGGAGACTCTTCTGGTGTTGGCACCTTTTCTGGACCTTCTAGTCCCAAGATGCTTGATTGTATACCCCGACGACGTCCAAAATCTTTCAGACTGCCCAGGGGAATAAGATACTGAAACCCTCCCGGAATTTTCTGTTGCTTGGCCGGCAATTCGCCACGGTGAATTGCATCACGAATAGTATACCTTTGCAGGCCCATCGTCTTAGCCGCTTGCGCAACAGTCAACTCCTCTGGCAAGCTAATCATCCTGTTCCCTCCTTTTTGAATGCTCTATTCGACAGCCCCTATGGAATTTCCTTCCATATCGTAAACTTTTTTGGAAATATTTTTCATTTTTTTATAATCTTTGAATAGGATGTAGATTGCTCAAAAGAAAAAAGGCTTTCCTCTAGGAAAAGCCTCATTGCTTTAGGGTTTTCTTTACTTATGCTCTTATGCTTTAGACTCATAATAGGCTGTAATAATTTTATCAAGTAAGCGGTTGCGATCTTGTGAATTATGGACAAAGTCCATGGAAGTAACATCGACTGTAAGTAAGTTAGCTCCGCAGTAGGATTGGTAAGTATCATCATAACAGTAATTAAGTCTTTCCCAATAGGCACTTTCTACGTCTAATTCATCACAACGCCCTCTTTTGTGAATGCGACATATAGCTTCATTAGTATCTACTTTCAGTCGTACCATAAGGCGTGGCGGCTGTAAGTCTGCAAGCATGCTTTGCAACAAGTTGTTATAAACGGCAAATTCTTCTGCTGTTAAGTACCCATCTTGTCGATACATACGGGCAAAGATAGCGTCTGAGTATATGGAGCGGTCCATAATAGCACGTTCCATAGAAGATGCTTCTCGATATTGTTTATATCTATTTGTCAAAAAGTTAATTTGCATGGGAAAAGCCCAGCGGGCGCGGTCATAAAAGAATTTATGTAATAACTGGTTTTCATCTTCAAAAACTTCATTATAGGCGACTAGATTTAACTGTTCTGATAGGATTTGTACAAGACTGCTTTTGCCAACGCCTGTAACGCCATCAACTACAATCTGCACTTGCCCCTGCTTGTCTTGATTTAATGCCATTGACTATCTCGCTCCTCTTCCCTTTTGCTATTTCTTCATAATTCTATGGAAAAAAGGTATTGTCCTTCTAGGCTTGTCCCTTTTTCTAAAGACCATTATACTAAGAGGTGTTTTGTGTTGCGAAAAAATAGACTTGAGGAGTGTTATGTTAATGTTGCCCTTAGTGAGCGTAAATTCCAAAGTGAAAAAAATGCTATTACTTGCCTTATGTAGCTTTGTCTTGCTAGCTGGTTGCACAGGAGGCGGCGATGAAGGTCCTAGAGGCACAGGAACTGAAGAAGGTCCACAAACGAGTCCACCTTCTGTAGCTATGAAACAAAATCAATATTCTCAAGCTCCTGAGATGATCATTGAGCCAGAGAAAAACTACATTGCTACAATTGAGACTTCTTACGGCACTATGAAAGTAGAGTTACTTCCTGAGGCGGCACCATTAGCTGTCAATTCTTTCGTTTTTCTTGCTCAAGAAGAGTACTTTGATGGTATTCGCTTTCACCGAGTAATTGAAAACTTTATGATTCAGACAGGAGACCCTCTCGGACTAGGCTTTGGTGGACCTGGCTATACTTTTGCCGATGAACTACCACCTGCTCTTCCTTACGCTCCTGGTGTACTAGCCATGGCTAATGCTGGCCCCAATACGAATGGAAGTCAGTTTTTCATTGTTACAGGCAGTGAGACATCTCCTTCAATTCAGTTTCTGAATACACAAGCTCCTAATTATACAGTCTTTGGACGCGTCATTGAAGGACTAGAAGTAGCGCTAGAGATTTCAAAAGCGCCTGTAGAAGCTAGTAATGGTGGAGAACAAAGCTTTCCTGCAGAAGAAATCATAATGGAAAGAGTGACTATAGAGGTTTCCGAAAAGAATTAATAAGTAGTTAAAGTATTGAAACAGAAACAGACCTACCTAAAGTATTATAAAAAGGTGCTAGCCTCTCTTTGAGCTAGCACCTTTTTTTATCAAGTTAATTAAATTACCATTCTTTTACTTGTTCTGCCAGAGAAGCTTAAGCTCTTTGCTACTATTAACCTACCGACTTTGTTCCTTGTTCTTTTTTGTCCAAATACTATATACTATCATAGAATTCCTAGCTACGTCATCTGTGATTATTTGTAAAAAAAAAGAGGCCGACTATTAGTCAACCTCTTTCTTCTTCCTCTTCTCTTATAACAGAGTCTTCATGCAAAAGCAGTTTAGCCCTGTATAAGTCAGAAAGGGGGACATGAAGATCTACACCTCGTAAAGTTCCACCAGTAATTACCTTCATGAAATGATCTTTATAAATTCGCCGCACAGGGATTTCTGCGTTAACAAGAATAGCCTCTACCATATCTGCTTCATATAGTTTTGCGTTCATCAAAAAAGTCCATTCATCTTCATCATTGAACCATTGAATATTCATCACCATTGTTACCATCACCCCTGTCAATTCTATGTTAATATCTATATGGATAATACTAAAATCTCGTACGCAAAATAGTTTATATAGAAGGATTCAAATAACTCTTTGTCGAATAAGCATTTTTTGAAATAATTGTTTTGCGAGCTAACTATCCTTTGGCGCTTTATAGTTAGGGGGTTCACAGCATGTTACGTATATCCATTGAATTAGTAGAACCAGGAACTGTGTTAGCAAGACCCGTTTACGATGGACGCGGTGGAACATTGCTTGGTCGAGGCGTTATTTTAACCCCTTCCTATATTCAACGTTTGAAAGAATTTTCTATTCCTGTTGTTTATATAGAAGGCCCATTAAGCGATCTAATAAGTTACGAAAACGTTGTTTCTGATAGAACATATACTAAAGTAATAAAAGAGACTAGACAAGTACTAAAGATGCTTACTAAGCCACAAGCTGGATTAGACATAAGTAGTGCTCAACGTTCTGTAGAGTCTATCTTAGACGATATCATGCGTAATCGCGGGATACTTCTTGATGTAACGGCCCTCCATGATTTTGACGAGACCATTCTAGTTCATAGTGTTTCTGTCTGTGTATTGTCTGTTATTATTGGGATGCAATATAATATGAGTCGCCAAGAGTTATATTTACTCGGCGTAGGTGCTCTTCTTCATGACATTGGCATGGTTAATTTCCCTAAAGATCTAGTTAATAAACCTGCCCCTTTTACAGAAGAAGAGATGGAGATTATACACCAACATCCTATAGAAGGCTTCAAAATGTTACGAAAGACACACCTTTTGATTGCCCATGCTGCTTTTCAGCATCAAGAGCGTTATGACGGTTCCGGCTATCCGCGAGGTTTGAAAGGTAATGATATTCATCTTTTTGGACGTATCGTAGCCGTAGCCGATGTTTTTGATGCATTGACCTCCTCTCGTCCTCATCGTAAAGCTTGGTCAGTTCGAGATGCTTATGAATATACGATGAGTTTTTCTGGAACTTATTTTGATCCTGAAATATTACGAAAATTCTCTGAATCGGTAGCAGTCTACCCTAATGGCACTATTGTGAAGCTATCTAATGGTACCGGTGCTTTAGTGGTAAAGCAAAATAAGGGCTTTCCACTTCAACCTGTAGTATTTACATTACAAAACAATCGTGTCGATCAGCAATATGATTTATTAGCTTTAGAGAATAGTGATATCACCATCATTAGCTAATTTTTTCACTGATGATGTAAATGAGAGGTGATAAGACAATGACTGAGCGACGTGAAGTCCACAAGTATCTATTTGAAGAATTAGTTGCTTCATTAGTAAAAGGTCCTTGGGGCGAAGTTAGTGAGAGTAAGTTTCTTCAAGCTATTGATGAAATGCCTGGACTAATTTGGTTAACTAATGAAGAAGGTTATTTCTACTTTTTTAATAAAAGTATACTACATTTCAAGGGACGCTCTCTTGATGAAGAATTAGGTATGGGTTGGACACAGTCGATTCACATAGAAGATCTTCAGTCTTGTCTGACTACCTTTCATAGTTCTTTTCTGGAACGAAAAAAAATAATTCATGAATATCGTTTACTTCATCATAGTGGAAACTATCGGTGGGTCTTAGAATCAGCTATGCCTAGGTATGGAGAAAATCAAGAATTTATCGGTTTCATCGGTTACTGTGTTGATATTACGGATTATAAAGAAACGGAAAAGGAACTCACTTCCACTAAAGAACAGATTCAGAATATTTTTGATAATCTTGAACAAGTTTTCTGGTCTATGGATATGGGCCTTTTTCGTTTTTTAACTATCTCTCCAGCCTGCGAGCATATACTAGGCTATACTACCACCGCTTTCTATGAAAACGCTCTGCTCTGGCAAAATATTGTATATCCAGACGATCTTGACATCTTTTTCTCTATGGAAAAAGATTATTGGGCAGGTAATATAACGGAGAAAAGTTATCGTATTATACATAAAAATGGAGCTATTCGCTGGGTAAGTAGCCGCATTGTACCTGTTCTAGATGCTCTGGGTAACTTAAGTCGTATTGATGGTTTGGTCACTGACATTACAGAGCAGAAACGGATCGAGAAGGAGCTCCAATTAGCTAAGGAGGCGGCGGAACAGTCTAGTCGTGCTAAGAGCGATTTCTTAGCTATGATGAGCCATGAATTGCGCACGCCCATGAATGGTATTATCGGTATGTCTGAACTATTAATTGAAACACCTCTCCAGCAAGATCAGCGCGAGTATGCTAATACCATTTTAGAGTCTTCTTCCCTACTTCTCGGCATTCTCAATGACATTCTAGATCTATCGAAGATCGAAGCTAATAAGATGAATCTTGAGCTTGTAGAGTTTCATCTTGCCGATCTAGTCTACAGTTCTATTAAACTTCTTCGCATGAAGGCTGAAGATAAAGGACTTAAGCTAATTGTTGAACTAGACCCTGCTCTAGATTCTTCAGTTTTCAAAGGTGATCCTGTTCGTATGCGACAAGTACTGCTCAATCTACTTAGCAATGCTGTGAAGTTCACAGAACATGGTGAAGTTGTTCTTAGTTGTAAGCTTTTAGATGTACAGGATGATTTGTCTACAGTCTACTTTGAAGTATCCGATACAGGTATTGGCATCTCTAATGAAGCTCAGGAGAACTTATTCCAACCTTTTACGCAAGCTGATTCTACAACATCTCGTAAATTTGGTGGCACTGGACTGGGACTTCATATCTGCAAACGCTTTGTTGAACTCATGGGTGGTCGCTTTGGCTTTTCTAGCATGCTCCATCATGGCTCTACTTTCTGGTTTGCTGTTCCAATCCTCCGCTCCCATAATGGTTGTCAGGTCCTTCAGTTTACACAAGCACCTATTAGTTCTTTAGATGTACCTTCACCTTCACATACTCCTTCTGATACCAAGATGATTCAGCAAACTTCTCTTGTAGATTCTGCTCAAGATGTGACCGTATTACTGGTAGAAGATAATCCTGTTAATCAGAAATTAGCTACAGCTCAATTGGGAAAATTAGGCATTTCTGTTCAGGTGGCTAATAATGGTCTGGAAGCTGTGAGGACTCTGGAAAATGCTTCCTTCAGTCTAATTCTAATGGATTGTCAAATGCCGGAAATGGATGGTTTTGAAGCGACACGTATTATTAGGAAAAGAGAAAGTAAGAGTTCTAATCGTATTCCTATTATCGCAATGACAGCTATGGCTATGCAAGGCGATAGAGAAAAGTGCCTAACTCACGGAATGGATGATTATATTAGCAAGCCAGTAAGTCTAGGCGTCCTCAGAGAATTATTACAAAAGTGGTTATCTATACCTAATCGACCAAATCAGAAAAGCCAAGCCTAGTCAGGAGGCGAAAAAAATTCTGGGAAAGAAAATTGCCATGGCTTTTTTTGCTTTTTCTACTTTTGTTTCTATAGCAGTTCTCAACATTATTATTGCAGGCCTTGTTGCCGCCTTAATATCTTTTCTTTTCAATCTTAACTTAACCTTAGAGGAATTGGCCAAAGTAGGCCTTATAGTTTTTTCTGCTAATCTTATTATCGCAATTATCAAGAGACCCCACGCCTTACTGAAGCTCTTTCATTGGTTTTGGAAAGGAAAATAGTAAAGCTATAGCAATAAAAAAACCGTAACTGTTTCTGTTACGGTTTTTTTATTGCTATAGCTGAATTATATTAGATTCTTGTTGCAGTTCGAGGAATGTTAGTTACATCTGGTATGTAGATTATTATTTTTTTCGTATCTTGTTCCGAACTCAAGTTAACTTTGACTTTCGAGCAGTCAATTTCTATATGCTTAGAAATAACTTTAATCATATCTTCGGTCATTGCTTTTATCAGTTGTGGAGTTACTTCTGCATCTTTATCATCTATAAAAATAATTAATTGGTTGGGATCTTGCAAGAAATCGCTTTCCTTGAATACAACATTCACTATAGATCACCACTTTCCACGAAACTTTACCTTACTCTCTTTTTCTACTTTTTTCGACAAGGCAATCTATTTTCCTGCTCTTACATGAGACTTTGGTCCCAAAATTTATCATTTTAAAAGAACATAGAACTATCTGTTCTATGTTCTAACCATCACTACCACTATGGGTAAAAATTTTTTTTAGATACTGATTGACTCGAATCTTTTTTGGGGAATTTTTTTATGTATTCTGTAACTAGTAAATCTAATTCCCGAGATATCCGATACAATATATCTGTATCCTCATCATTGTTCATTGCTCGATACATTTCTTTTCTTTTTTTGTCTATCTCGATTAATAAATCCAGTTTATCCCTCAAGAACCTCATTCCTTTGCAGGTGGGATTATCTGTTTTATTCTACATTGGCTTACAAATTCCTTCATCAAGCTGAAAAATGTCTCATGTTTTGCAAAATAATGGCATCTCGGGGCAAATTAAAGTGAGGCTTTTCAGCCCCACTTTTCTTAACTCATTAGCTTACATATATTATTGGAAAACTCCACTGGATCTTCTACTGCTAATCCTTCAATCAGTAAGGCTTGGTTGTACAATAAGTTTGTATATAGCTTAAGCTTCTCTTTATCGCCCTGACCAGCTTCCTTCAGTTGTTGAAAAACTGCATGGTTGACGTTAATTTCTAGTACTTTATCAGCCTTGATATTTTGGTTGTTCGGCATAGCGCTCAAGATCTTTTCCATCTCAATGGAAAGATCGCCATCGTTGGTCAGGCATACAGGATGATTTTTCAACCTTTTGGATGCTTTTACTGACTTGACTTTGTCGGCTAATAATTCCTTCATTTCTGTGAAGAGATCTAGATTAGACTGATCATCAGCATCGGAGGTATTAGCTTCTTCGCTTTCAATACCTAAGTCTCCGCTCGATACAGACCTAAACTCTTTTTCCTTATAAGCCCCTAGCATACGAATGGAAAATTCATCTACATCGTCTGTAAAGTATAAGATCTCATAACCTTTGTCATTCAGCAATTCCGTCTGAGGCAGTTTGTCAATGCGCTCAATCGATTCTCCTGAGGCATAATAGATGTATTTCTGTTCTTCTGTCATGCGGGATAGATATTCATCGAGAGTAACCATCTTTTTCTCTTTCGATGAATAAAAGAGCAATAAGTCTTGTAGGTCCTTTTTGTTAGCCCCATAATCACTGTAAAGGCCATACTTTAATTGTCTACCAAAAGATTTGTAAAACTCTTCGTACTTCTCTCTGCTGTTTTTCAGTAGATCTAAAAGCTCATTCTTAATTTTTGTTTTGATGTTCTTGGCGATTAATTTCAACTGCCGATCATGCTGTAACATTTCTCTAGATATATTGAGCGACAAGTCTTCCGAATCGACCATCCCTTTGATGAAACTAAAATAGTCAGGTAGAAGGTCAGCACACTTATGCATAATTAAAACGCCATTGGAGTACAGCTCTAGGCCTTTTTCATATTCTTTGGTGTAAAAATCAAAAGGCATTTTCTCTGGAATAAACAAAATAGCTTTGTAGCTAATCGTTCCTTCTGCACTTATGTGTATATGTTTTATTGGTTTGTCAAAACCAAAGTGCTTTTCCGCATAGAAGTTGTCGTAATCTTCTTGGGTCAATTCGTTTTTGCTCTTTTTCCAGATCGGCACCATGCTGTTGACGATCTCTTCTTCTTTGTATTGTTCGTATTCTTGTTCAGTGCCTTCTTTTAGTTTCGATTTGATTAGTTCCATTTTAATAGGATAGCGAATGAAGTCAGAGTATTTCTTGATGATTGATTTCAGACGATATTCCTCTAAGAATTCGTCGTAGTTCTCATCGGCTGTATTCTCTTTGATCTTAAGCACGATCTCAGTTCCGACGTTTTCTTTGCTGCAACTTTCGATGGTATAGCCGTCTGCGCCTTTGGATTCCCACTTATAAGCTTCATCACTGCCTAAGGCTCTGCTGGTCACTGTAACCACATCGGAGACCATAAAAGCAGAATAAAAACCTACGCCGAATTGACCAATGATGTCAAAGCCCTCTTTTAATTCTGTTTCTTTTTTGAAGGCGAAAGAACCACTTTTGGCAATAACACCTAAGTTTTCTTCTAGTTCTTCTCTAGTCATACCGATACCAGTATCTGAGATTTTCAAAAGCCTGGCTAACTTGTCTACTTCAACTTTAATGAAGTAATCTTCTTTGTTAAAGTTCAGGGCTTCATCAGTTAAAGCCTTGTAGTAGATTTTATCAATGGCATCACTAGCATTAGATATTAGTTCTCTTAAGAAAATCTCCTTATGGGTGTAGATGGAGTTCACCATCAGATCTAGCAGTCTTTTGGATTCAGCTTGAAACTGTTTTACTGTCATTGAAAACTCATCCTTCCAGCAACTGAAAGCATTCCACTTTCAATTTTTTTATACTTAACTGTTAGCACTCTTATCCCGAGAGTGCTAACAGTACTTTTTTTACCAGAAAAAATCCATGATGTCAATAAAAATTAGCAAAGAGCCTTTGCTCTATTTTCAATCAAGTTATGAGCGATGCTCTTGTAGCTGTAATATTCCTAAAGATATAACTCCAATTGATAATAAAGTTATTGCACCTTTAACATCGATTGTGCCTAAAATATTAAGCACCAATGTACTAACGCCCATCGAGACTGCCGTTGCTTTCAATATAAGAGAAAAAATATTTCTATTCATAAGCGACTCCTTTTTTAGCTAGCTCTTCATACTAGCTTTTTCCCGAAAATAAGTTTACTAATTCCAACAGAAGAAAAAAAGAGTCCCCTTCATAGCGAAGGGGACTCTTGCTTTACATAGCACTTATCTATGCAGTGAATTAAGTTGTTCTTACTTTTTGAAATGGCGATCGAGCAGACCTTTGAAGGCCGCGCCATGACGAGCTTCGTCTTTGCACATTTCATGAACTGTATCATGGATGGCATCAAGTCCGAGTTCTTTGGCTCTTCTGGCTAGATCTAGCTTGCCTTGACAAGCGCCATATTCAGCTTCAACTCGAAGTTCAAGGTTTTTCTGAGTAGAAGTAGTTACAACTTCACCAAGCAGTTCGGCAAACTTAGCGGCATGTTCCGCTTCTTCCCAAGCAATTCGCTTATATGCTTCAGCTACTTCAGGATAGCCTTCGCGGTCCGCTTGACGGCTCATAGCTAAGTACATACCAACTTCAGTGCATTCACCCACGAAGTTCATTTTAAGTCCTTCGATAACTTGCTCATCTATTCCCTTGGCGACACCAATACGATGTTCATCGGCCCAAGTTAATTCACCAGCCGCTTTTTCTTCAAACTTACTGGCAGGAGCTTTACAGGTAGGACAAACTTCTGGTGGAGCATCGCCTTCATGGCCATAACCGCAAATAACACAGATAAACTTTTTCACTGAGGAAACCTCCTTGAAATACTTTTAGAAATAGTTACTCTTAGCATATTCGTTGCAAGAGCTCCAATTCCTGCTACTCTTTTGAAATATTTTGTGAAAAATCACAAGATAATTAGATAATAAATTTATGTATTGAATGCCTGAACTTTGGCGAAAAGAGGTCATAGTCCATATTAAAACCCGTCAGCTTTTGACGGGTTTTAATATGCCTTAATTTCTTGTTAATTTCTTAATCTTAGGAAGGTTCTTGACTGTAGGGATTAACGTGAACAAATACTTTATTAATGTTACTGTGCTTCTTAAGTAAAGCCTCTTTTACCTTTTTAGAAATAGAATGTCCTTCTGCAACAGTAATAGTTGGATCTACACTAATTTTTATATCAACAACAATGTAGTGTCCATGTGTTCTAGCTAGCAGTTCATCAACCCTACTTACACCTCGAACCTGTTGGACTGTTTCAATATATGGTTCTGTTTCTTCCTTGTCTAGTACTTGCTCCATCATAATTAAACCTGACTCTTTTGCTAAAGAGTAGCCTATCTTGATTACGAGGAGAGCAACAAGTAAGCCTGCTAAGGGGTCTAGATACAGTAAGATGGGATAGTTCATTTGTTGCCCTATAATCGAACCTAGTACTCCAACGAAAGCGGCTATAGAGGAAAGGGCATCAGAGCGATGATGCCAGGCTTCAGCTTGTAGTGCGGGGCTATTAATCTTTTTGGCAAGGCGGTTTTTATACTGAAATAACAGTTCTTTTACAATAATGGAGATCAGAACAGCTATTAAAGCTATGCCTTTAGGAGCACTTGGCACTTCGCCAAAAAAAACTTTGGATGCTGAAAGGGCTATTTCTACGCCCACAACGATTAAAAGTATGGCTACAATTATGGTGGCGACGTTTTCTGCTTTCCCATGACCATAAGGATGGTCGGCATCTGGTGGCTTCTGAGCTGTTCTTAAGCCAGCTAGTACGGCAATTGATCCTGCCACATCTGAGGCTGAGTGGGCCGCATCTGCTATTAAGGCACGACTACCAGCAAGCCAACCGACAAGACCTTTCATAACTGCTAATAGCCCATTAAGGACTATACCGACCCAGGTCGCGAATTCAGCTTGTTTAAAACGATTATCCACAATAAATTACACCGCCATGAAAATATATACCTCTTTGGCACTTCTATTTATGCCAGTAGTATGAGCTTCTATACTTAATTCTGAACGGAGCAAACCAAACAAATAATAAGGGTATTTTGTATTTTATCACGTTTCATGGCTTTGATGTGTAAAAGGTCAATAAAGTCCTCGTCACCTGAAGAGAAAGTGAAAAAACAGACCAATTTTTAGCAGAGGTAGTTTGTCAAAACAGGATTTTTCTTTTTCATGGCGAATCAATGGCGAATCAATGGAAATCCATTATCGCATACTTAAGCTTATATGGTAGGATAATATTATTCAGGCTTATATATGTAGCAGAAAGTTCAAGAATTCACTTAGGCTTACCTTAGACCTCCTATCGTATTATCCTGCTAACTCCATAATGAATAGGGTGTTAATATGCATCGATTAGACAACAAGCTAATGGAATACATAATAAAAGAAAATCTCACGCTTCAATTATTTAAAGGTGATTTTGGGCTAGAAAAAGAGAATGTCAGGGTCGACGGTCAGGGTAAATTGGCTTTGACTCCTCACCCTGAAGAATTTGGTAGTAAACTGTACAATCCCTATATCAAAACAGATTTTTCGGAAAGTCAAATTGAAATGATCACTCCAGTCTGTGGAACTATTGAGGAAGCCTACAGTTTCCTAGAAAATCTTCAGGATATAGTCTCCTTAAATATTGGCGATGAATATCTATGGCCTCAAAGTAATCCACCTATTTTACCAGAAGAGGAAGCTATTCCAATCGCTGTTTTTGAAAGTGAAGGCAAATCACAAAGCGAGTATCGTCATAGGTTAGCTGAAAAATATGGTCGAAAGAAGCAGATGCTTTCGGGGATACACTACAATTTTTCTTTTGATGAAGATTTTCTGAAGATTTTACATGAGCAATTTGGCGCTAAGGAGAGTTACCGCTCTTTTAAGGATGCTCTATACCTTAAGGTAGCTAGAAACTTTTTGAGGCATCGTTGGCTATTAATCTATCTGACTGGTGCCAGTCCCGTTTTCCATAAGACTTATGGGGAGAATTTTGAAGCTATTAGCGAAGCGCTAGGAAGCGATTGCTTGTACTTTAAAGACTTGACCTCCTTAAGGAACAGCCAATGGGGCTACAAAAACGAAGAAGATTTTATTGTAAGCTACGACTCTTTAGCTGGTTATATTAAGGATGTTCAGTCCTTAATTGATGCCGGAAAGATTGCCAATGCCAGTGAGTTTTATAATCCCGTTAGGTTAAAAGCAAAAGGTCAAAAGGGCAACTTAGAGCTGTTGAAGGATGAAGGCATTAAGTATCTTGAGCTTAGAATCTTCGATCTGAACCCTTTGAGTAAGAACGGTATATTTATTGAAGATGTCTATCTTGTTCACCTCTTTATGATTTATATGTTATTACTAGAAGACTGTCCCTTCGGTGCTAAAGAGCAAGAGATTGCCAACCAGAACCATGACATAGCGACAATGCTAGGCAGACAAGCAGATGTACCTATTTATAATGAAGCTAGACAGTTAGTTCCCTTAAGAGAAGTAGCTCTCGATATACTGGCAGACTTAGAAAGAATTATAGAGGTACTAAATACCAAAGTAGATTTATTTACCACTTTGATAGACTCTTCCAAAGCAAAGGTTAAAGATCCGACAAAAACTTATGCTCAGAGAATTATTGAAGCAGTTCGTGAGCAATCCTATGTAGATTTTCACTTGGAGATAGCAAAGGAGTATTTGGAGGACAGTAGCAGTAAATCGACTTTATGTGGCTTTGAGGATCTGGAGTTATCAACGCAAATCTTGATCAGAGATGCTATCACTAGGGGAATTAGCTTTGAAATTCTTGATAGAGAAGAGAACTTTCTAAAGCTCACGCAAGGCTCTAAGGTAGAATATGTAAAGCAAGCAACCAAAACTTCCAAGGATTCTTATATCTCTTACTTAATCATGGAAAATAAGGTTGTAACCAAAGAATTGCTTAAAGAACAGGGCCTAACTGTACCTGCTAGTCTTAGCTACAGTTCAATTGACGAGGCGAAGTTATCTTTTGATAAGTTCCAGGGTGCTAAGATAGTTATAAAGCCAAAGTCGACAAATTATGGAATTGGCATATCCATATTCAAGGAGCACTTCACTAAGAAAGAATTTGATAGGGCTCTGGAGATTGCTTTTCGATATGATCAAACTGTCTTAGTTGAGCACTTTGCGCCTGGTAAAGAGTATAGATTTTTGGTCATAGGCAACGAGGTAGTTGGAGTACTTCAAAGAGTACCAGCGAACGTGCAAGGAGATGGCCACAAGAATATTCGGGAACTAGTGCAGGTAAAAAATAAAGACCCCTTAAGAGGTCAGGGCCATAAAACACCTTTGGAAAAAATTGCTCTCGGCGAGATAGAGGAAGGCTTCCTAAAGTCACAGGGGAAGGATTTTGACTATATCCCCGCTCAAGGCGAGGTCGTCTTTTTAAGGGAGAACTCCAATATTAGCACGGGTGGTGACAGTATCGATTATACCGATACTGTTCATGAAAGCTATAAGCAGTTAGCCTTGAAGGCGGCACAAGCTGTTAGAGCGAATATTACAGGCGTTGATATAATGATTCAAGATATTAACAAGCCTTATGATGACTCTAATTATGCCATAATCGAGTTGAACTTTAATCCAGCTATGTATATGCACTATTACCCCTATCAAGGTAAAAGGCGACCGGTAGGAGAAAAGGTGTTAAGTTTGTTATTTGACAAGTGAGCGGGTTGATAGGTAGGGTAATTTCTTAAGTAAAAATGTTATTTGATCATATTCCTTTATTATCGTTAATTGTGTTATAATGGAAATCTAAAAACCCATAGACAATGAGGTCTAAAAAAGAGGTAACTATACTTCTTTTTTAGACCTTTTTTATATTTTTTGTTACACATAAAAAACCTTGATTCTTAAAGGAGATAGATGAAAAAATGAATAAAATATTAATATCTCAACAAGATAACGGTCTTTCTGATCTTTTAAGTCGTCTCACAAAAGGGACAGATAATTTAAAAAAGGCGCTTTTATCTATTAATAAAGTTTCAAAACAGACTAACTTGCTTTCAATAAATTCATCGATCGAAGCCGCAAGAGCAGGAGAAGTCGGTCGTGGCTTTCGCATCGTAGCTGAAGAAATAAAAAAACTAGCCGATACAAGTGCTATTGCTACACAAGAAAGCTCTAAGCTAATTGAAGAAATTCATCAAACCTCTTTAGAAGTTGTTGCTGTTCGTACAGAAGATGTTGCTTATGATACAATTGATAAAGTTGAGCGAAATCTTTTTGAACGCAATTGTGATGTGCAAGCATGGGCCACCTTTGAAGAAATTCGCAAGTGCTTACAAGATAATGCCCCCAATCGATTTGAAAAAGCTACCGCATTAATGAAAAATATCATTCATATATACGAGGTGTATCGAGATCTTTATCTAACAGACTGTAATGGAAAAATTGTAGCCGCTGGCATAAATCAATCATTAATTGGTTCAGATGCATCATCTGAGAAATGGTTTGTTGAACCTATGAAAAGTGGTAATGTATATGGAAGTGATCTCTTTTACTGTAACCGCTCGAAAGGCTATTCCTTGGCCTATTCCTGTCCCGTTAAAGATTGGAATGGCAATATCATAGGCATATTCTCAACACGTTTTAACTGGGACTATATTTATGATATTTTAGATTCTGCTAGAATTGGAAGGGAAAGTAATCTTTATATGGTGAATCGTAAAGGTCTTATCATAGCTTCAAAAGATCGCTCTGGTATATTACAAAGAGATTTATCTTCTCTAGAAGCAGTACGTCGTTCTTTTCAAGGAGAAGAGCAAGGCCATACCCTTGAAGCGAACCAATTCGGTAAAATTCTTATTTTCGGATTTGCTCGTTCGCGAGGTTACAACTCATATCTTGGCAAAGATTGGACTGTGGTGGTTGAGGAAGAATTTGTACATAGAAAAGGTTAGATTCTAGCCGGAAAGCATAGCCCTGCTGGCTTTGATTTTCTCTTTAATATTTGGTTCTAAAGATAAAAACTTTCCACTGCGATACCCCTTTTATTTGATTTTTTCGTGATTGATTTACTCTTTTAAGGGAAAATCTAATCTATATGATAATAAATATTGTTCTTGCCTTTTTTTTGCCCTGGATGTTTGGTCTTTTTTTGTACAGAAAAGATAAGTTTATCGTCTTATTGACAGCCCCAATTGCTTCTGCAATTGCTTTTCTTTTTAACGAGCTTGGCTTTGCTTTGGGCTTTTGGCTACTTTATCCTATTTATGACCATGTCTCTATAAGTGCCCTGCCCTTTAATCTTGGATTTTACCCAGTCGTAGCATCTTTTTTCGGATATTTGCTAATCAGGCGTTCTATGAGCCCTCCATGGTTGATTCTGTTATTTCCCACTGCACTTACTGTGGGTGAAACCATTGTCTATTATCTTGGTCTAGTCACCTATTTTAATGGATGGCACATGGGCTGGACTTTTGTTTCTTACCTCGCTTGGATTTTAATCATTTACTTTTACTTGAAAGCAATCTACCCTCTCCTAGAGCCTGAAAAATAAAAAGATCATAGACTTATTTGTTCTATGATCTATCTTTCTTTATGCAAGTAATAGTTAACAGGCTGATTGAACTAAATCTCTATCACTCGGATATTTTTTCATATATTCAACAATTAAGACATCAAGTTCACAGGATAGCTTTAAAAGTTCTTCGTAAGCTTGCCCTAGTTCAGCGGCTCTGTACATTGCTTTTCTCTTTCTATCTATCTTTCTCAGCAAAGTTAATTTATCCCTCATAAACCTCATTCCTTTGTAAATGGAATTACTTTCTTTATTCGACACTGGCTTACAAATTCCTGCAGGTTGGTGAAAGATCTTTCTAATTTGCATGGAACTGTTGCATTTTTTCTAAATAAAAAGTGGAACAGTTGATCAACTGTCCCTTGAACAAGAATGGTTTGTAATTTCTTTCTAACGAACCATACTTTTACGTAATTCATCGAGTAGCTTCTGTATTTTCTCCCAGTTCTCAATTGTAGAGATAGATGCTTCAGAGTAAATTAAATCGAACTCTTCTTCTGACATTTCACTAATTCTCTTTTTCAATTCTTCAGTTTCTAATTCTAATAATTCATTAACTTTTTTAGACAATCTCCTCCCCCTCTCTAAAGAACGTTATCCCTTTCTAAGTCACAATCTCTCGACCATTGTTTTTAATCTTTCTGCGATTTCCATAAGTTTTCTAGCATTTTCAGCTACTTGTTCTGCTCCTGCAGATTGTTCTTCTGTTGTGGCTGATACTTCTTCTATGCTTGCAGAAATCTCTTCACTGACAGCTGATATATTTTGTGCCGACTTAACTACTTCTTCTGAGCTTGCCATCATTTCTTCTGTTGCCGCCGAGACCTCTTGAATATCGTCAATAACAGACTGTACTGAAGTAGATATAACTTCAAATTGTTCTTCAACCTCTTTTATCATCTTCGCTTCATCTGATACAACAAGAGCGGCTTTTTCAATTTCCTGTACGATATAACCAATCTCTTCTTGTACAGTATGAACAATATTGGATATATCGACAGCTGCTGTTCCTGCTTGCCCTGCTAATTTTCTTACTTCATCTGCTACGACAGCAAAACCTTTTCCAGCTTCACCGGCTCTAGCCGCTTCGATTGCCGCATTGAGAGCTAATAAGTTGGTCTGATCGGCAATGGTTGAAATGGAATTAACGATTTTTCCTATCTCTGCTGACTTGGCCGATAGCTGAGATGCTGCTTTTTTGTTATGACTAACAGCATTTTCTATAACAATGATTTCTGCAGACACCTTATGCAACTGCTCTATACCAGACTTTGTTAAGTTCATAGCTTCCACGGAAGCTGATGAAACGGAGCTTGTTCTATTTGCGACATCTTTTAATACTTGAGCTAGTTGTTCTAATAAGACTGTTGATTTTTCTGTGTCCTTAGACTGTTCCAATGAACCTCTTGCTAGTTCTTGTATAGTAAGTGCAATTTGCTCTGAACCTTTTCCTGATTCTACTGATGTTTTTTCTAGTTCTTGTGAAGATTTATTTATCTCAATAACATATTCATTAAAGCTTGCTACAACCTTCCCAACAGAAGCCGTTAAATCCTTGCCTACTACCCAAGAAACCGTACTAGCTAAAACGAGGAGAATAGCAAGCAAGCCGTAAATTAATAGCTCTATTTTCTGGGAATATAAGTATTTTTCTTCTGCAATATCTTGATTCAGTAGTACAAGCGAATCGAAAAGACGATCTAAATCCGTTCCTAAGACTTTCATATCTCCTTGCATAAGTATATCTAACTGTTCCATATCTTTTTGCTGACTAATCTGTAAAGCTCTTTCTTCGAAGTTTTTTAACTTAGGAAGCATTCCTATAAGCTCATTCATTAGTTTTTCTTCTTCTGGGACAAGATAGGATTCTAAATATCTCTCTACTGCCTTTTCTATTTCGTTAAAATGCTGATATATTTCTTGTGATTTACTTTCCATTTCAGCTGTATCATGACTGATAATGTGTTCCCGTAAAAGAACTTTCATAGTCATTAAATGATGTCTTGCTGTTGTGATTTCTTGTAATGGAATTACTCTATCATGGTAAACTTCATCTAGCTCTGTGTTAACTATGAAAAGTCCAGCTACTGCTACTGCAACTGTTATCATCATGATACTTATTATTGTAATGAGACCCGTTTTTACTTTACGGACAATGGGTAGTTGACGAAACCACTTCATAATGTTCCCCCTTTCTTTTTTGGTAAATATTTACAATTTAGGATATGTTCTTTTATTAAAAGGGTTAATTATAAGAAGCAAAAAAAAGCGTGAGGCTTAATGCCCCACGCTTTTCGTAAAGGTCTGCACCTATGTTCCTTGATAGTACCCCACACCGATGGTATCAATATGTCCGTTAATACAGAAATCAAGAATACATCTTCATTTTACCAAGCATAAGCTATACAGAGAGGAGCTGTTGGCTATTATGCAAAGAAACAAAGAAAAGAACTGCCGAAAAATTACAGACTACAGTACCAATGATTTATTTTTAGGCAAAAATCTTGACATCGTTACAGCAGCTTTGTTGCTAACAGGCAAACTCAAAGTGGACTCTGTAAAGCTTTATCGTGGATCGCCTGTTGTATCCGTAGAACTGCTCGGCAAGTACTTGAACAATAATAACGAAAAATCGAATAAATTGGCCGAGTTTTTGAAGAAAAATGGCGATATGACTATTGATGAAGTTTTCGAGGCCTTTCAAAAAAGAATGGAAAAGGATGATTAATCCATGACCTATCAAAAGGATAAGAAAAAAGAGAAAGACTTCTCTTTTCCCGGTCAGGCTTTGTCAGAAAGCATAGCTCTGCTGGCTTTGATTTTTTTGTTAATATTTGGTTCTAAAGATATAAAAGATTTAACAGACGCACCGGAATAACGTCGGTACTTCTCTCCCAAATAGCTGTGATGGGATATGTTTTGTATTTACAAGTAATTAGGATTAAACACCAATCCATAAACATAGAGGGACTTTTCCCCTTTATGTAGAATAAGGAAATAAGAAGTTAAGTTATGAAAAGGAGGCCTGTAATGACTGTTTAGTAAGCCATTACAACATTTTCATACGATGTATTGGATTTTTACTTCAATTCATAGAAACTTATGGCCTTTTGCTTATGTTCATAATCGTGATGATGTTCGCATTTTAGAAAGTAATATTATTTATGATATGCACACACATGACATAGATATAAGGAACTTGGATGTCAAGTTATCCGTATCAAGTTTTAACAATGACGGTTAAATGACTTCAGATTAGGAAGAAGGACTATCAGCATGCTTGTCTATCGTGGGAAGCTTGCTTCCTATCAGATTATGTTACTAGGTTTTGGGATTATTATTTTGCTGGGAGCAGTCTTATTACATTTGCCTGTATCATATGCCTCAGGTCAAAGCCTGGGGTTTATTGATGCTTTATTTACTGCTACTTCTGCTGTCACTGTAACGGGTTTGATTGTTGTAGATACAGGAAGCCATTTTTCTCTATTTGGTCAGATTGTCTTAATGGCACTAATTCAAGTCGGTGGTCTCGGATTTATGGCTTTTGGCGTTCTTTTTGCTGTAGCACTAGGAAAACGTATCCGACTTAAACAACATTTAATGATTCAAAACAGCACCAATGCTATCTCAACTCAAAGCGTTATTAAGCTTGCTCTGGCCATTGTGATTATTGCTTTTTCTTTTGAAGCCGTTGCAGCACTTGTACTTGCTTTTCGTTGGTATGAGGAATTAGGGATGGCTACTTCTCTATACTATGGTCTTTTTCATGCTATTTCTGCTTTTAATAATGCAGGTTTTGCTCTGTGGTCTGATAGCTTAATGCAGTATGTTGGCGATCCTGTTGTGAATCTTATCATCTCTGGTCTTTTTATCTTTGGTGGGCTTGGCTTTACAGTTATATTAGATATGTACCACAAGCGTAATTGGCGGAATCTGGCACTTCATTCGAAAATTGCTATCATCACTTCCACCTTACTTATTGTCATAGGCTTTTTCTTTTTTCTTTTTGTTGAGTTGTTGAATCCAGCTACCTTAGGTAACTTGCATTGGAGCGAGCAACTCTGGTCTGCTTACTTTCAAAGTGCTGTGACAAGAACAGCAGGCTTTAACACAGTCGATATTGGGGCCTTGATGCCTGCAACCCAGTTGTTCTTTTTGTTTCTTATGTTTGTCGGTGCTTCATCCGGTTCAACAGGTGGCGGTATCAAAACGAATACACTGGCTATTCTCGTTGCATCCATGCTTTCGATTATCAAGGGGGAAAAAGAGGTTCAACTCTTAGAACGACGTATTCCGCGTGAGACCATTCTTCGAGCTTTGGCTGTTATTATGATTTCTTTGGGTATTATTTTATTTGTTACGTTGGCTTTAACTTTAACGGAAGAAGCCAGTCACAACGAAGTATTGATGATTCTTTTTGAAGTGGTCTCTGCTTTCGGTACCGTTGGCTTATCCATGGGTATAACCGATCAATTAAGCGATATAGGCAAACTTCTTATATGCATTACTATGTTCATTGGCCGTCTTGGACCTCTGACGATTGCTGTTGCATTGGCTCAAAAAGTTGAGAAAAGACAAAAAAGAGTCAAGTATATTGAAGGAGAGGTTTTGATCGGGTAAAAGATCACGACGTAACCATGTCAAAGGGCTTTCTATATCGCTCCATCAGGCTTTGAACGGCACGAACACAGACTTTGTCATTTCGCTGAGAATCAAAGAGATATTCACTTTCTTTGCTACAGGTTGATGCCTATCAAAAAACTGTAAACCAGAGAAAAAGTGAGTAGCCAAAAACTGGCCAATACTTACTACACCGATCATAATAATGAAATTACGAAGTGTCTCTTGAACAACAGTTATCCAGAATCCTTGCTTTTTCGCTTTCGACCACTTTCGATAAAACCTTTGATCAAATTCACCTGCCTTGACGATTCGAATCGTTGCAGAGACAATTAAAATGACAACTACCTGACTTGATTTCAGCGTTTTCACCTCCGAGTGACAATGAGCGATTAATAGCGTCTAACTTATGGACTCTTGATTGAACTAGCATTCACTTAAATCGTACATACATCGAATCCTTTTTGCAATTTGTTTGGGTGGTGCATACATGCTGTTGATGTTCTTGACAAAGATCCCTTTGGTGGAGGCAAAATTATCGATTCATATGGTGGTAAGTCTCTCCATCATCAATCGCATGGTGAAGCGTTGTTTTTCCTTGTCGGAGCTGGGACATTGGTCAAGGCAGTTTTGCCGTTGAAGACTTAAATAGGGTTATAAACAAGATATTTTATCTGTTGGAAGCTCACGCAATAAATCAGGATAAGAAGATAAAGTCAGATCTAAAAGTTATATCTAATGAAAATAGCAGTAAAACGATTGCTTCAACGATTCTTACAACGAGTCGAAATCTATTTGCTAAGTCGTATTCTCCTGATATATGTTGAAAAAAGTCAATTCCTGCTAAAGTATGGCTAAGATTAAATACGGCAACAGCAAGGAAGGCAAATCCAATCATATGTATTTTAGGAGAAGCCCTATCAAATAAAAACCAAGTAATCATAAAACCAGACAAGGCAAAAAATATGGCAATAAGTTCGACTGCTGTATGAGCAAAAACAATATTAGAGTCCTGGATTACAGCAATTAGAAAAAAAGAGACTAAGCAAGCAACGAAGATAAAAGCTAAAAACTGCAATAATGTCTCAAATAATGGAGGAACTCGCCTCACTAAATTTAGGCTATTCAAGATGACATTCCCCCTAAAACGTCAAGATAATCTCATTATAGACGTTGTTACAAGGAGTATATGTCGAATTTTGACAGTTGGCGTTATTTAATTTTTTACACAACAGAAATTCCTGCACCACCTCCCTCAACCGTTCATGCGCTGCTTCAATATACTGCTGTTCAATATCAAAGGCGATAAACCGTCTCCCCAGCTTTTTCGGGCTTTTCTTTTTTACTAACTGTTGGCCACAAATAGTCGCAGCAGAGATTCTTATTTTTAATGAGTCCACTCTAGCAAAATAGCCTTTTCACCAATATGTTTCTTTATAGATGAAATCATTTGCTCTTTATGGGGGCAGGCGAATCCAATAGGGCTGCCTTTTGTAATGCAAGATGCTAAGACTATCGCTTCGACACCACGGTTTACCATTGTTTCGGCTCGGGTTACGCTTTTTTTCCCTGGACAGCCTCCGCAACTGTTAAAAGCAACGATCTTGATAGGTTCAGAAAATTGTTCAAAAACGCCTTTGTTTTTTTTGGCTACAACAAAATCTGTTATTCCTGGACAGAAATCTTCTGTTTGTTGACACCGAATGATTCCAACTTTCATAAAAAGGGCCTCCTGCTACTGCATTTTCTCAGATATATTTGGCTATTATTTTAAGCGATGATATCCTATAATAAAAATATTTTTTTTTACTGAATCCATAAGAAAAATATATAGGTTGTGGCACCCTTGAATTTAAATCACTTGAGAATTTTTTATGCAGTCGCAAAAGCCCAAAGTTTTTCAAAAGCAGCTGAAGAACTATTTGTGAGTCAACCTAGCCTTTCTGTTCAGATCAAACGCTTTGAACAAGATCTAGAGGTTAAGCTTTTTCATCAAGTAGGAAGGCAGATTGTATTAACCGATATTGGTGAAAAAGTTTTCCTATACGCACAAAAAGTTTTCTCTGTCGTTGATGAACTGGAGCATCATCTTCAAGCTTACAAAGGCCTTAACCAAGGTAGATTGGTTGTAGGTGCTAGCACCACCCCTGGAACGTATATGCTTCCTAAAATTCTTGGACAATTTAAACGAAACTTTCCTGCCATTGAGGTAACTTTAGAAATCGGCAATTCCAAAGAAATCGAAGAAAAAATACTGAACCATCAGTTGGAAGTGGCTTTTGTCGGAGAAGATGTTATTGAAGAACGGTTACATATTGTCCAAGTGCCTGAGTTGATGATTTCTCGAAGTATTAACGTAATTTACCTCAAAGATGTTGCATTGTCTGTCCCTGCTGTTGCTCTTTTAGACAAAAAATGCCCCCCTCAGTAGCAGATTTTAATTATTTCATCTGTCTACCTTAAGGGGAGCATATCATTATTCTGACGGGTCTCTCTTTCTACCAGTATCCAAAATATCATTCACTGGCGAAGTCTAACTGTGTACCTCCCTCACATCACTTTGAGTTAAAGCCAATTGGAGGTCAAATATGCTAAACAGCTTTAGAAACATCACAACTACAAACTTTGGTGTATGGGGACGTAGTTATAGGGCGACGGTTTTAAACAACGTTGCCTTTGGAAGTGGTTGCTCTAATTGGTGAAAAATAAAAAAAAGACGAAAAGCGTTTAATAACACCCTCACATCGGCACTTTTCTTTAAGTGTTCTTCTGGCTTGTCCTGATAGTATTCTCGATCCACGACAGGCAATAGAGCATACAGCTTTGGGTTGCTGCGTTCTAGAATCTCTTCGTACTTCATTGCACCTACGTCAACAGTACGATAAGAAAAGTCTAGGTGCTGTCCTGGAGCGACAAAGTATTTGAGCCGTTCTTTCACTCTATGGTTATAGTCATGAGTAGACAAACGAACCCTATCAGTGGTATAATATGGTTGAGAAAGAAAGAACATGATCTGTATCGACTAAATACCAGCCTGGCTGTACCGAGCAGCTTTAGGGCTGGTTTTTTGTTAGGTCTAGGCTTTGTATTTTGTCGAAGGAGGAAGGATAGTTATGAGTTATCATTTTGAAGTAAGCCAAGAACCTGCTCAACCCGTTCTATCAATTCGTACAAGATCAAGAGTTGATGACTTGCCAGCACTTTTTAGCAAAGCTTATGAAACTATTTTTCAGCATCTCCATAAAATTGGAGAAAAACCTGCTGGTATCCCCTTTGGAGCCTATTACAACATGGATATGGATAATCTCGATATAGAGATAGGCGTTCCTGTGTCTAAGCAACTTAGTGGCAAAGGCGACATCCAAGCTAGTGAAATTCCAGCGAGTCATCAAGTATCCTATCTGTATAAAGGTCCATACAAAGATTCGGCCTCTGTTTATGAGGCTATGCAAAAGTGGACGATGGAAAATGCTTATAGTCCCACTGGTGTAGTCTATGAATTTTACTACAACTCACCTCTGGAAGTTCCAGAAAGCGAGCTGTTAACGAAGATCGTTTTTCTTCTAGAGTAAGAATAAAATTTGCTTATCTAAATCTTCAGGTTTATTAAGTTAAGGCATTTCAACGATGTAAGGTCTATCAAAATTACGATAAAGAACTTGCTGGCGATCAATATGTAAATACAGGCACAGGCTTTGTGTGTTACGACGTCAAAAGGGACAGCAGTTCTACAACGGAATCTAACGAGAAAGTTTCATCAGCTACTGGCAAAAGCTAACCTTCCTTTATATAGCCTATTTTCGATACGGAAAACCTTTGCTGTTCAACTGCTAGAGATGGATGTCCGGCCAGAAGTTATACAGGAGTTGATAGGGATCGGCAGTTTGGATAAAAAGGAGGTTGTAAAATGGAGTTTATTTTAACTCCTATAGCATTTTTAGCTCCTATAGCATTTGTTTTCGCTCTGGCGGCTATTTCACAAGTAGGTTCACTAAAAAAAGATATAGCATATTTAAAGAGTGAAATAGAAAAACTAAAAAAATAAGATGAAACTTTTATGCAACTTACTGGAAGCGATAGTTCAACAGCAATACCACTTATAAGGAAAACACCATCAGCACGATGATTTTCAGTCAGCCGATTATTGAAACAACTAACAGAAGAACAGTTATCGGAAAATAATATGAGCCAGTTGGTTTGGCAATAAGTTTCTTGTTTGTCATGAGTTGCCCCGCTAAACTCTATAGCAAGTGATAGTAGTAATAGTTTGCACGTTCAATAAATTCATTCAACTCGATATATTTCAATGCGATAAATACAGACAAAAAACAGATCGCCGTAATCAAAAAAGCTTTTAATTTAGTAATCTCTCTACTACTTTCTTTACTTCGCCATAAAAGAGTCAAAATAACAATCAAAAGAACAGTATAGATTCCTAAAAATAACAGGCTGACTCTTTGCTGAATAATTTCATCTACTGCTTCTTTAAACTGATGAAGTTGGTTGTGGTTGTTTTCGTTTTCTCTTATACCTACCCTAACTTCTTCTACTGATAGGCCGACTGTCCAATTGTATTCTACCTCTTCTACCTTAACTTGTTCTATCTTATAGAAGGAAGTACCGCTATTTCCTGTCCATACACTTTTAATTTCATCTCTTTGTATGAACAAGAAAGTTGTAAAAAGCAGAGTTATGGTGACAAAAACAGCAATCACCATTGCAATCTGTCGTTTTAATAATGAACTCAAAATAGACACCCTCCCTCCCATAAACAGAACGAACATCTTAAGGAAATTAGCTCCGTATACTGCCTTCAATTTTCATCTGTGGACATCGCTGCTTTAACTTCGAGACAAAGTCTTCCTGGTGTTCTGGCGATATAAAAACGCTGTTAGCAGGTTCACCATGAATTATTTCTAAGCGTTCGATAGAAAGTGCAGGTCCAGACTGAAAAGTTCGGATTTTTCGTATCCTTCCATCAGGACAAAACCCACCTTATTGTTGATTTATGTTTATTTTACCATGATTAAATTTGTAATTCACTAAAACAAAATCCTATGGAAAACTGGATCAGCGAGAATGGCTGATTACATACGACAAAACCCGTCATTTCTGACGGGCTTTTCTTTCTTTGATACAGATTAACTACAGCAGTTTGTCAGACGTAACAAAACCAGAACCCCTTCCTTTTTCGCCCAACTAAAAATACACTATCGCTACTTTGTACTGAAGCCAATATGTTACAATAGATCTAGTGAATTGAAATAGGAGTGGTTTGTTAGTATGGATCGAAAGAATAGTATCATTCTTATTAGTTCTCTTTTGTTGCTATTCTCAGGTGTCTTTTATTTTTACCATGATTATAATCAGAAGGTATTAAAGAGAAGCATATATCCTATAATGCATGAAGATATTAGAGCTAAAGGCGCCAATTAGCAAAGTTATCACAGATTGATAGTATGTTAAACGACCAACGACCTAACCCTCTTCCTCCCTGTTCCAAAATATCGTTCACTGGCGAAGTTAAACTGTGCAATGATATTAATTAAGCTAGAGAATAATAAAGGAGAGTTTGCCTTGAAGAAGATTATTGACAACAGAGGCGAAGAACATGAGTGGATGCTTATAATCGCTACAATTTGTTCTTTTGTTACTTTTAGAAAAATATCAAAACTTGAACAATATAAAAACAAATTAAAAGGTACATTTAAACCTTACTAAAAATTAGGGGGTCTCCTTTATATGATTAGCTTATTATTTTGAATTTGCTCAACAATCGAATTAAGTCTAGCCCTAGTGATACACAGAAAAAAACCGCCAGAAATCATGAACTACACCCTACCTCTTCCCCTGCTTCGCCAACGAGCGAACCACTATCAGCATTTCTCTTTTGCTAATACAACCATAGGTTGATAATCTGCTCTGTGCCTAACCTCAAATAATTTATCATATAATGAACCAAATTTTTTGGGCACTACCATTGTTTTTACCATATTAAGATGAAAAGCTGCTCTTACGGCAGAATGCTTTTTTAATAACTGCTCTTTTTCCATTGCAGTTAACACGGCAGCTACAGCATAAAAAACAGAATAGCAAAGGCGACTCACTGTTATGATTTTAGGCACTTTACTTTTTGGGCCTTAGAGAATCATCGAAAAAAGCACGATACTCTGAGAGGTGAACCACCTATGTTAACACTAACAACCTTTGATTTATTTTTGATGGGAACTATTGTGGTAGTAATAACCCCTTTGATGCTTTTGGTCGTAAGAAGGGTAAAGCATCTGATACCTACGAAAAAATGGTTCGCTACTATGGTGACCCCTTTTCAGTTGATAAAAAGTACATAGTCATTGCTTCGGACATTTTGCTTCAAAAAAGAAAAACCTCCGTTTAGTGGAGGTTTTTCTTTTTTACAGTCATCAGCGATACCTAGTGTTCCTAGAAGTGATCTTTGTCACCGCCTCTTTCGCCGCGTTCCCAATCTTTAGATTTCTCTTTATGATTTTCCGATGAACGTACCGTAACGTAGAGAATATTTCCTTGTAGGTTTTTCTGTATAAAGGCTCGATCACCAAGTTGAATGGTTGTCGTATTGACGGGCACTCCCGTTAGGTTTATGGTTTGTGTTCGGAAAAAATTGGCCACTGTAATTCTTGATTCAGTAACATTCGTTACTACACCTTTTACTTGGAAAATGGCTTGAAAGCCAGCTGAAGCCGCTGATAACAGGACGATTACGATGACAATGCCTATGAGTTTCTTTTTGTGAGCTTGAAGAATATCTTTTGTCTTTTGGAGCACTTCTGTCATCTGCATTGTTCCCCCTCCTTTTTTGTACTGGTTCTAAGGTGAGGATAACAAATTAAAATTACAACGCCATTAGAGTCAGATTAGAATTGAATTAGAAATGACTTCTAAGTCTTTTGTTTTACAAGAAAAAGTGCAAGGTCTTGACATAGGTGCCGATGATTACTTAACCAAGCCTTTTGCCATTCAAGAGTTAGTGGCTCGCATCCGTGTGGCTCTTCGCAAACAAAAATCAAGCTCCCTTCATAGGGAGCCGGAGCTGCGAGTAAAAGACTTAGTTCTTTATCCTCAACGCTACCATGTACAAATATATAAAGAAACCATTCATTTAACCAAAAAAGAATATGACCTCTTGGAATATCTCGTCCGCAACAAGCAAGTGGTACTAAGTCGCGAACGGATTCTCCAAGAGGTCTGGGGTTACGACTATATCGGAGACAGCAATGTTGTTGATGTCTATGTCCGGTATTTGCGGAGTAAGCTTGATGAACAGTTCGGTCAAAAATATATTCATACAGTAAGAGGTGTTGGCTATGTGGTCAAAGATTAAAAAGCTCCCCATACCAATATCTATAAAAATTAACATACTCTATACGAGTATTCTTTTTTTGATTCTTCTTATTACCAGTGTTCTAACAATGACCACACTTTATTACATGCTCTATCAGCAAGCGAAAAATGAAGTTCTAGTGAATGCTGATAACGTAATGGTCTATTTGTCAGAGGGAAAACCGATGAATGAGCAATTGTTGCGTGCTAATGTCCTTTCAACAGATATAACACTTCGAATATACGATTCTTCCAATTTTGTCATTTTTGATAGCAACCCTTACATGGATGATGGTAAAAAAGAGAATCGTCGTCAAATGGATCGCCCCCCTAAAGCACCAAAAGATAGATTCGTTAATCAAATTGGCAAGCCTTATTACACTCATACGATAACTTGGAAAGGCAATCAGACCTATACTTTGAAATTCATTAAGCCCATGTTTGGCCAACTTGATTTTCTAGAGTATTTGGGCAATAGTTTGGTGATTACGAACATCATTGGCTTATTCATTACCATTGCTTCTGGTATTTACATGAGTCGAAAGATTCTACGTCCGATCCATGACATAACTTCAACGGCTAGAGAAATTGAAGTAACCGATTTAAGCAAACGAATTCACCTAGGCGAAGTCCGCGATGAGTTACATGATTTAGCGAGCACTTTTAATCTTATGTTAGATAAGATCCAAAATGGCTTTGAACAACAACGTCGCTTTGTCTCTGATGCTTCCCACGAGTTACGCACTCCTATCACAATTATCAGCGGCTATGTCAATATGCTGGATCGCTGGGGCAAAGAAGATCCATCTGTTTTAGAGGAAGGAATCGAAGCCATAAAAACGGAAGCCTCTAACATGAATCAACTTATAGAGAAATTATTGTTTTTGGCAAGGACTGACCAAGGAAAGCAAATTATGAATAAAGAGCCGATTGATATAATGCCATTGATTCAAGAAGTGTATCAAGAAACCTGTCTCATTGCTCCAAATCACCAAATTCTTTTAGGGCAAAATGAGTCTGCTGTTGTGTCTGCAGATGCTTTTTTTCTTAAGCAAATGTTACGAATTTTTATTGATAATAGCATTAAATATACACAGTCAGGTGGGATCATTTCGATAAGTTCGCGAAAAGTCGATGGGCATATGAATATTTCGATTCAAGATAATGGGATAGGCATCAGTGAAAAAGATCTAGATAAAATTTTTGAACGCTTTTATCGAGTTGACAAGTCTCGGTCAAAGGAAACGGGAGGTATAGGACTAGGACTATCGATAGCTCGTTGGATCAGCGAACAACATAACAGTGTAATTCATATAGATAGTTCCTTGGGAAAAGGTACGACCATTACTGTAAAAATTCCATTGCCTCTTTAGCTTCTCGCTCTGCGAATCTGATGATTTTGTAGGGCAAAACAAAACCCGCCAGATTTTTCTGACGGGCCTTTCTTTCTACAGCGATAACTACAGCCTTAACGTACGGCCAGAAGTTATACAGGAGTTGATGGGGATTGATAGCTTGGATTATTTCATGGAGAAGTACGGTTGTGTTTCGCAGAGATTGAAGGTTAACGCTGTTGAGAAGATAGGGATGGCGATGAAGGAACAACAGCAGAGTTACGGCATGGTAGGTTGAGTTAATGGATGACTACAGATAACTCAACGATTCTTTCCGATAGCTTAGCGAGCATTGCGATAGCCACAGGTAGCCAAAACGAAAATACGATCAACTGGATCAGCGAAAATAGTGGATTGCTTACGCCAAAAAACCCGTCATTTCTGACGGGCTTTTCTTTCTACAATCGCAACTACATCTTTAACTCAAACGATCAACTAGAACAGCGACCAAGCTTAAACCAAATTTTTAAGTTTTTCGAGTGTTCTTTCGGTGTTAAGACGTAGATTATATCATTAGCCATCATTTCTGTTTGTCCTCTTGGTGCGATTAATTCACCATCTCGAATAAGCCCTACGATTAATACACTATCAGGAAGACAAAGCTCAATCACTTGTTTCCCTACGGCTGCATCGTCTTCACTCAAAAAATATTCTATTATATCTGCGTTAGCCTGGCCAATTGAAACCAATTCTAAACTATGAGGAGATACGGGTGCTTTATCACCAGTCAAGCCTAGTTTTTCAGCAAGTGGAGACATTGTTAAGCCCTGAATCAGAGTCGAAGTCAAAACTACGAAGAATACAACGTTAAAAAACATCTGGCTATTTTCAAGACCGGCCAACATTGGGTAGGTAGCCAGAACAATCGGTACTGCTCCACGAAGTCCTGACCAGGAAAGAAAAACTTTTTCCTTTATGGAAAACTTAAAAAACAACAAGCTAATAAATACACTTATAGGTCTCGCCAATAAGATAAGAATAGCAGAAAGTATAAGCCCCTTAATAATTACATCGCCAATCAGTTGAGAAGGAAAAACAAGCAAACCTAAAACAATAAACATTAGAATCTGCATCATCCAGGCAAATCCTTCATTAAATCGAAAGACAGAATGGCGATAAGGTACATCCGAATTTCCAATAACAAGAGCTAAAATATAAACAGCAAGCAGTCCACTGGCATTTATCAAAGCTGTTGAACTATAAACAAGTACGGCAAAGCCAAGTGCCAATATAGGATAGAGTCCGCCAGAATCAAGGTTGATCCGATTCATAATAGCTACAGCCACTTGACCCATTGTATATCCAATAACCAAAGCAGCTCCCATTTGCCAAATAAAAGATGGTATCATCAACCAATAGCTTGACGTATCCCTCAGGAGCAGTTCAATAAGAGCAAGTGTTAAAAACATAGCCATCGGATCGTTCGTTCCTGATTCTGCTTCTAAGGTAGAAGACAGTTTTGAGCGAATACTTTGTCCTTTAAGAACAGCAAATACGGCCGCTGCATCGGTTGAGCCAACGATAGCTCCAAACAACAGTGCCTCCAGCCAACCAACACCTAATATGTACTTGGCAGCAACAGCAACAACGCCTGCTGTTAATAACACACCAACAGTAGCGAGAGACAATGATGGATAAAGAACCGGTCGGATTCTTTTCCAATCTGTCTGCATCCCGCCCTCAAAAAGAATAATGATAAGGGCTAAGATACCAAATAACTGAGCTAATGAGGCATTGGCAAAATCAATTAATCCTAAACCATCACTGCCTACTAGCATACCTACACCAATAAAAAGAACCAAGGCAGGCACACCTAAATAATTTGAAAACTTGGTGGCAACTACCCCTGTTAGAAGTAATAAGGCAAATAAAAACACAAAGTAATCTGTGTTAATTATCAAATCGGTCACTGAACCACCTAGCTTTCTCTACTTATCAACCTACCTTATTGAATTATTCTTAGCTTATATCCTAATATGAGACAAGGCATCTTTGCATCTTAATTCGCAATTATTTATTATAGAATTCGTATATTAAAGTCCAATTATATATTTTAATACTTCAACTGGCTATTTGTCAATATCTGGGCAGCAGATAGTAAGAATCTCTACCAACTCCTGTCGATAACGACTACCAGTCAATTATCCAACTAACGGGAGCGACAGTTCAACAGCAATATACGTAAAAACCCGCCAGAATTTTTTGAACTGCACCCTGTCAAGTAGACAGTGTGCAGTTCATCATTTCTGACGGGTCTCTCTTTCTACACCAATAACTACAGCGTTAACTCAACCTATTAACTACAACAGTCATTCTGCCTACAGTCAACCACAATAACCCTACCTCTTCCCCTGCTTCGCCAACGACCTAACTCTCTTTCTACCTGTATCCAAAATATCATTCACAGGCGAAGTCAAGCTATGAACTTCCCTCACATCACTTTGAGTTAACGCTAGGTATCGTTTCGTCATATTCAAATCAGCATGACCAAGAATACGTTGAACCGTAAACACATCTGCCCCATTTCGCAAATGATGCAAGGCCGAGGCGTGTCTAAACATATATGGCGTTACGTGAACACCAATGTTCTTACCATAAGCCTTCACTTTCTTCCCCCAGCTTTCCAAAGCTAACTTCCTACCATCTTCTGTGCAGAAGATCGGCACATCGCTGCCCCATTCATCAGGTCTGTAACGTAGAAACTCATTAATCGCATTGACCACCTGTGGTAGCAACGGCAACGTCCGTTGTTCATGGGTCTTCGCATGTTCCTCACGAATAATTAACTCACGTGATCGGAAATTGTAGTCATTCGGAGTTAACGACAATAACTCATTGGGCCTTGCAGCTACTTCGATGGACGTAAGCATCAACGTATAATCCCTTAACCCTGCAAAGGTTTGACGGTTTGGCTACTGTAATAACTCTTTTAACGTCTCTGTCGATAACTCAACGATACGATTCGTCTGCTTCTTACCCTTAATGTTCTCTAAGGGATTGCAGGGAATTACGCCTTGGCTGTGTAGCCACCGGAAAAATGGCGATAAGGTACGTAGCTTGCCGTTAAAGTAGTTATTGGACTTGGTGCCGGAAAAGTGTTCTTTAACTGCTGTAGTTAATGCTTGCTTGGAGCCACTGAAAGCTTCGGGGTGGTTACGGAAGAAACGGCTAATGTGGCTTCTGTAATCTTCGATGGTTCGAGGACGAAGGTTCTCACTTTCTTTTTGAAAAAGAAAATCCTCCATCGCTGATTCCCAGCTGTCGTAAGTTACGGACAATTTTTTCATTTTTCTCATCGTCTTTTCATCGCCTTTCTGACAAGTTTTCTGGCCAGAAATAACGAAAAAACCGCTGACCTACTTTGTAAATAGGCCAACGGTTTACTCAATTTTATCACAGTTTTAACGATTTTTCGGTGCTTTACTTGAAGCTTTCAAAAAGCCCAGAAAGCCCGATATATCAATAGTTTCAAAGGTTTTGGCAGGGGAGACAGGACTTGAACCCGCAACCTACGGTTTTGGAGGTCAAATATGTAAAACCGTTGGCTAAAACTGCGACGTTATTGAGTTTTTCCCTTATCCGTGGCCAGATTACGCTACGATCTCAACTCGTACGGTTTTTTGAATCGCAGGTGTGCTGACCACTATATCTAGTTGTTTTAGCACTAGCAACGGCATTTTCTGCCTAGATAAAGGGCTGTGGGGACTGTGGTGGCAGTCTTTTTTTCGTTTTGTGGAGATGTGTCGTGAGGGGAGTAGTGTAGTTATAGGGTGACAGGTTGGAAAAAAAGTTGGGTCTGTTTAGATATAAGGCTGTAGTTTACTTGCTAAATACAACAAGCAAAAAACTACCAATGAATAAAGCTAGATATATAGAATACCGCATCTTCTTAGATTTAATATTTTTATCAAGTAGGTCTCCAACATAATAGAAAAAAACTATTCCGATAGTTAGAGCAAAAAAATCCCACAAGGCTGTTGCGATATGCTCCCTCAATGCAAATAATAAGAAAAGGACAAGAAGTAAAATAGTAAGCTTAAGCCGACTGCTTATCTCCATATTATTCACCTCAACCTTTACCTAAAAAAAGATGGTGCAATAAACCAATTTTCTGTTTTATGTATTTCTATTCATAGTCAACTAACCCCTTCTACAAGAACGTAAATTTGTTTTTTTACGATCAAAAAGAAACGTGAGGCTTAATGCCCCACGCTTTTCGTAAACATTTGCACCCATGCTCCTTTGTAGTACCCCACCCCAATCGTATCAAAGTTCGCATTTAAGGATATTTGCCCTATGCCCTTGACTGTTCATCCAAGCATTCATAACTTCCTGTGGCGTTCGCTGCCCCCTTGCAATATTCTCGCCTACATAAAGCATGTTCGGATTCGTAATCTTGTTGACCCTTATCAACTCAACCAAAGTTATGCCTTGCTGCTGTGCAATCAAAAGCTGCTTCCCTACGTTGACGAACCTTTAACTGCATATTGTTAAAAACTGGATATTCCGTATTGGACACTTTATCAGGATGTCGTTAACACGCCCTCGCCATTGCTACTTCTTCATATTCAATTTTTGCAACTTTTCTGTACATTAATACACGTATATATAATATGGAAGGAACTCGTCGAGATAGAGAGAGACAGGCACAGGCCGTATTTAAGCTATGTCTGTGTTATTATAATTACAACGAATCTTCGTGAACTATGCCAGCTAAGAGATTGGCTTAAATAGCACTTTCCTTTTTTCTTCCAAAGATAATGTACTGTCTAGAATCACTTCAGTACTTTTCTTCAAGTGTTCTTCTGGCTTGTCCTGATAGTATTCTCGATCCACTACAGGCAGTAGAGCATACAGCTTTGGGTTGCTGAGATTACGAAACTCTTCGTGCTTCAAGCAACTATTCCGGATTGTTTGAGCCACCCTTCCGGATAATGAGCCCCTTAAGGTACTTGGCATTATTTATAGCGATGTCGCACAAACACCGCCACCTAGATTGTCCGTTCGAGACCGCCGTCTGTCAATGGCAAGGGGCTTCGCCCGCCTCTTCGAGGCCCATTGACATCCGTCAGTCTCGAACGGGTACGGCATTTAGGCGGTGTTAGTAGCTTTGTGTGTTTTTTATGTGGCTCAAAACCTCCGGAAATGTGGCTCATTTTTTCCGGAGAAGTGGCTCAACTACCACCGGAATTGCGGCTCTCTGGAACCGTAATATTCAGAGGCGACATTCTATATTCGATTCACGCCCTGTCCACCCGATACGTTTATGCCAAACTGAGCCCAATATGTTACAATAAATCGTACATACATCGAATCCTTTTTCTGCAATTTGTTTGGTGGTGCATAGATGCTAGAAGAAAAGCGAGATATGTATATCCGAAGTATTCGGATTCGTAAAGAAGAATTACCTTCATATTCGGAATATCCTTTTTCCCTACCAGCTGTTCGAGAACTAGATGAAATCAGACTTCATCCTAAAGTGACTTTTTTTGTAGGGGAAAATGGCACAGGTAAGTCAACATTATTAGAGGCTATTGCTGTCGCTATTGGTTTCAATCCAGAAGGTGGAACGAAGAATTTTAACTTTTCTACCCAGGATTCTCATTCAGATTTACACCGTTATCTTACAGTAATCCGCAGTCCAAAAAAACCTAGAGACGGATTCTTTTTACGAGCAGAAAGTTTTTATAATTTCTCTACAAATGTTGATGTTCTTGGCATTATCGATTCGTATGGTGGCAAGTCTCTTCATCATCAATCGCATGGTGAAGCGTTTTTTGCAACATTCATGAACCGTTTTATGGGTCGTGGAATTTATATCTTAGATGAACCAGAAGCTGCACTTTCTCCTACTCGTCAAATGGCAATGATCTCTCGAATCCATGATTTAGTTGGTTTGGATTCACAATTCATTATCGCTACTCACTCACCAATTATTATGGCCTATCCTGACGCAACGATTATGCACTTTTCAGAGGAAGGCATCGCTGTGATTGCCTACGAAGAAACAGAGCATTTTCGTGTTACCAGAGAATTTCTTATGAATAGAAAAAGAATGCTGGAAATCTTGATGGAATGAAAATTTAAGCTGTAACATTTTATTGCAAAAACCCGCCAGAAAATTTTCTGACGGGTCTCTCTTTCTACAACCGACAAAATGGTGCACAAAAAGTCGGACGGATATATTCAACTACAGTTATTCTATTGATAAATGAGGGAGGTCATTTCGTAAAGGCCAGCTACCACATTACGGCCTGCCAAAGCTAGTAGTGGATAGACGTAGACGATAACACCTACAATTTCTTTGCCGTTGACCAGTTTGTAGATTTCTTGGACGGCCAACGTCATTACCCTTGATCTCTTTGCTACAGATAATGCATTTAGGTTTATCCCATAGACTTTTCCACAGCTCCGTCAACTTTCCTCCAATTAGATTTCGTATTGGGAGATGCCTTTCTTAAGAATCTTTTTTTGTGAGGATTTTCATTAGCTATTAATTACACCTAATAGTTTAATAATTAGTATAGTTCAGATAAGCCGTATACGCAAAAATAACTGCCAATATGGGTAGAAGAGCACCGATACTACTACAAACAATTCCTGCTATTGCAATGTTTTTACCTTTTTGTTCAAGACGTTTTATTTCTTGTAGTCCCAAGATTCCAAGAATTAAGCCAACAACACCAAGTATAAGTCCTATAGATACTAAGATAGCAGATAATATGGAGAATATACCCAGTACCAGTGAAGCGATAGCTTTACCATTCGTCATATCACTCATTCTTCCCCCCTATGTAATTCTCTGGTGAATTGTTTCCGGCAAGAGTATATACGTATTATCCTAGGACAAATTCATCCACTTTACAAGCGACTGTTTCAATAAGAGAGGCGTTAACTGATTTTGTACTTGGAAGACACCGTCCTCCCTCTTTTTATGAAACTAAAAAGACCCTTATCCAGCTACTTCGTAGATTGGCCACGTTTGATTCGTTACCCCTTTTGGTATGGGAAATATACCTATCCTACCCTGTTTTCGTAACAGGAGGCAAATTAGATATTTCTGTGGCGATTCACAGAATGTAGATACAGGCTTTGTGGTTACAACGTCGAAAGGAACAGCCGTATTGCAACGGAATCTTACGAGGAAGTTTCATCAACTCCTGGCGAAAGCAAACCTTCGCCGTAAGAGATAAAAAGTTATATTCACGGTAAGATATCGGCAAAAAGCTACTATGTTCATGATGGATTACGAGCATTTATTTAACTAGCGAGCAGTTTAGTGGAACAAGAGTTTTATTATTGTAGGGGTCTACTATATAGAGAGGAGATAAGGTATGAAAAAGTTAATGATTACGCTTCCTATTTTATTGGTTATCGTATTTATATTTTTTATTAGTGAATTTAGGTTTACGGCAGTAAGTTCTGCTAAAAATCATTCCTTCCTTGAGAACGATGCAGAGTTGATAGGCGAATATAAAGTAGGTTCATCTTTTATTTTTTTGTTTAAAAGTGACAAGGAAGAGTTATACCGAACTGTATTAACTGAAAAAGATGGGCTTTTTTATCGTAGTAATGTATCAACCTATACACCATATAGCTCAGATAAAATTCAAACAGCTGGTGTTCTAAACGTCTCAACAGGAAATACGGACGCAACTTTTATAAGTATCATCTCCAACGATGAAGAAGTCTCATATATAGAAGTTGGTGTAGAGCCTAATGTAAAAAGTAAGAGAATTAACATGGGAGAACGTGTTACTTTCTTGTTTCCAGTTAGTAAACAAATATATTTACTTAATCCTACTGCATTTAATAAAGATGGGGAAAAACTTTTTTACTATGGTCTTCCCAAGGATACAAATGTATTCAATACTGATGATATTAAGTGGCATAAAGTAGCCGAATAAAAAATAATTTTAGCCTGCACTTTTGCCAAATAATTGTTTAACTAATGGGTGCGATAGTTCACAGCATATACGTAAAAACCCGCCAGAAAAATGATTTCTGACGGGCCTCTCTTTCTACAGCGATAACTACAGCCTTAACTCAAACGACTCACGCAATTAACTACAACAGTCATTCCTATGTTCATAGGCCGTCTTGGACCTCTGACGATTGCTGTTGCATTGGCTTAAAAAGTTGAGAAAAAGTCTTGTGGGGGGGTTCTCTTTCGCCAGCCATTCGGTAAAGCGAGTCCAGCTATTACGATAAGCCTTCTGGGTCTTGATAACTTTAGTTGATTCTGTTTACAGCTAGGTCGGCTTTACGAAAAGCTGTTGAAGAAGGTCATGTAACGGTCAACATTGCTAATACCGTACATAAACCACGAAAAGAAAATAACAACGAAAACACCGATATGGCCTATATGAGTCCAACGGAGATGGCGACTTTCCTTGCCATCGCCAAAGAGGACAGACTGTGTATCGCTTTTCAACTATTGCTAGGAACGGGGTTACGAGTTGGTGAACTGCTGGCCCTTCGGTGGGATGACGTGGGTTATACAGGAGCTTATGGGCATTAACACTTGGACTACTTCATGGAGAAGTACGGATGTGTTTCGCAGAAGTTGAAGGTTAACGCTGTTGAGAAGATTGGGATGGCGATAAATGGCTGACTTCTACGATTGAACTTTATTTATACTGAATTATCGTTTACAATTGCTGTAAGAGGTGATTGACCGATGCCTACGTCTTCATTTGAAGAAGACATCGTAATTGAGACTAACGAAGCAGCGAAGCGATTCCTGAATTATTAGAGTCGAATAAACGAGAGTCATCAAAAAAGACATCTATTTTGAAAGAGATCGAAAGATGCGAAGTCTTGTTAAAAAAGTTATATTCACGGTAGGCTAACAGTAAAAGGCAACTTTAGCTCATGACGGCTAACGGCTAGTTATTTAACAACGAGAGTTTCGTAAGATAAAATACTCATGAAAGAGGTGAAGAACATCATGAATACTGCTAAGGAACGACTATTAAAAATTATTGATGAAATTCCAGAGCAAGAAGTCAATAAAATCTTAGACTTTGCTGAATATTTAAAAGCAAAAAAAGAAAAAAGTTTATCAGAAGATTTAACAAAAGCGAGTGAAAGTAGTATTGATTTTTGGGATAATGATATAGATGATGAGGTTTGGAATGATGCATAAACAAGGTGATATTGTTTTAATTCCAGTTCCATTCAGTGACTTAACAAGTAGTAAACAACGTCCTGTTCTAATTATTTCAAATGATGATTATAATCAAATAACCGATGATGTTCTTGTTGTTGCTATTACATCAAAATTAAAAGACCTTGATTATTCAGTCTTGATTGAACAAAAAGACTTAGACGAGGGTGCCCTTAAAGTTATATCAGCAGTAAGAGCAGACAAAGTTTATACACTTTCAAAAAGAATCATCAGGAAAAGATTTGGTAAAGTGAACACAGAAGTATTAAATAGTGTACGAACTAAAATAGAACACTTAATAAAATAGCAATTAATACTTGTCTAGATGGACTGCGATAAGCAGTCCTTTTTGGTTAAAAACCAGCCAGAAATCATTTCTGACGGGCTTCTCTTTCAATAACATACAGCCTTAACTCAAACGATTAACTACAACAACCCTACTTCTTCCCCTGCTTCACCAACGACCTAACCCTCTTCCTACCTGTATCTAAAATATCATTCACTGGCGAAGTTAAACTATGAACTTCGTACATAATCTAGGCAACCTCCTTACGACGATATAATGTTGCTATCTTACGAATGGCAGCGTTAACGTGATTGCAATCGCTATAATAAAAATTGACCACTAGAATAAAAAACGCTAGAAAAAAAGTTGACCACCCTGACCATCAAACCTGCTAAGCTGGAGTTGACGAGACAACAGCAAAGGCAGGTAGAAAAGGATGATCAAGGTGGATACATATAAGTATATCAAAGATCTTCACATTAAGGAACGTAAGTCAATCCGACAAATTTCTAGGGATACTGGGCTTTCTCGCCAAACAATCCGCAAAATCCTATATGGTTCTGTAGAAGAAGTTACACAGTACAAAAGAAATGTGCCGCCACCAGCACCACTTAAAGAACAATATGCTCCCATCATTAGGGATTGGATAGTCGAGAATCTAACAGCTCCACCGAAACAACGCTACACCGCGAGTCGTATCTATGAACGCCTCCAAGAGGAGAAAGGTTTTGCAGGCGGTGCATCAACAGTTAGGGGTTGGGTAAAGGAAATAAAGCACGAATTGAACATTGAACGTGTTGAGACCTACGTTCCTCTAGAACATGACCCCGTTGGCCGTGCTCAATGTGATTGGACCCCTGCTGTGGCAAGAATAAATGGTCAGGACATTAAGGGCGATTTATTTTTAATGCGGTTTAGCAACAGTAGTGCTTTTTATATCCGTTTTTACCCACACCAGAGACAAGAAGCATTTTTTGATGCTCACGAGAAGACATTTGCTTTCTTTAATGGCGTGCCACAAAGCATTCTCTACGATAACCTAAAAACTGCAGTTAAGCGTGTACTTGTAGGACGCAAACGAGAGGAACAGGATTCTTTTGTCAAGTTTCGGGCTCACCATGGCTTTGATAGTGAATTTTGTAATCGAGCTAAAGGAAACGAAAAAGGTAAAATAGAGGCTCTAGCTCGCTACGTTAAGTGGCACATCTTCACGCCAGTACCCGAATTCCCTACCATCGAGGCCCTCAATAACTGGATTGAAGAACGTTGCCGCAAACTGAATGCCAGGCCAAGGGGACGGAATCAGCAAAGTTTCTGGGATGCCTTTGAGCTTGAAAGAGACAAGCTATTACCCATCTCCATTCACACATTTGACTGCTGTAACAGAAAAGAAGCCAAAGTCAACCGTTTTAGCTTGGTGCAGTTTGACCGTAATCAATACTCAGTGCCCACCGAGTACACTGGTAAAATGGTCACAGTAAAAGGCTATGTGGATAAAATAGAAATCTATTATCAAAAAAGCAAAATAGCCGCCCACGAACGCTGTTACGACTCAGGAAAGCAAATGTTTCAATTGGAGCATTACCTAAAGCTTTTGGAACGCAAACCTCGTGCTGTAGGCCAAGCAAAACCAGTACGGCAAGCGAATCTTCCTAAACCCTTTGCCAAGTACCATGAAGTGGTTCAAAGTATGGACCCAGAAGAAGGAGACCGCCAGTTTGTAAAGGTACTGTTATTACTAAAACGCTTTCCTGTCCACATAGTAAGTGAAGCTCTAACCTTAGCTATAAAGCAAAACAGACTTAATCCAGCAGATGTAGAACAGATCGTCGACACAATTGATGAACCAAGTACAAAAACAGTAAGTAGCACCAAAACAGAGGTTATGAAACCGACTGGCCAAGTAGCTCCCACCCAATTGCAACGTTATGCGAGCTTGGTTAAAGGTGGTGTTGGTGCATGAATCAAATGACGACTTCACATTACCTAAAGGAGTTACGTTTACCGGCAGCAGCAAAAGCACTGCCCAACCTACTGCGGGAGGCACAAGATCGAGACTTTAACCATCTAGAGTTCTTAAGTGCTTTACTCCGTCAGGAGCTAGACCAGCGAGAGGAAAATATGGTTGCCAGAAGGATTAAACAAGCACGTTTTCCACAGATCAAAACTCTAGAAACCTTTGACTTCAGTCTAATATCCACAGTGAGTAAATCCCGTATCTTAGCCCTAGCCCAAGGTCAATACATAAACGAAAAGCGACATGTAATTTTTATGGGTAATTCTGGGACAGGAAATTATCGAAAGTATTTAGTTATGGAAAGAAATGAGCGTATCTCCCGCTATATCAAGGATTGTACGTTGATTTCTTTCGATAACACCTCAGAATAGATAATGAATCTATCATGTCTATTGGGAGGTAAGTCATGGAAACAAGAAAACCGATTGAAGCGCTCTCTGCTGAGGTGATCAAGGAACTTGAACGATTGAACTACGCATACAACACCGTATGTGGGTTGAGAGCTTCGTTCAAAAGGATCTGTGCATTTGCACAGGACAGAAATGAGCTGTATTTTTCCGAAAACCTAGGAAAGGAGTATTTAAAAGAAAAATACAGCTGCACAACGGACTACTATCTGGAATCATTTCCCCCAAAAGCAAAACAGGCCATCCGGTCAGTCCGGCTTCTCGGCGATTACCAACTCCATGGTGTTGTCATTCGTAGGATCAAGAAGCGCAAAGGTTATGTGAAGCCGCCGCAGTTCGAGGCAGTGCTAACTGCATATGAAAAAGAATGCAAAAGCAATGAATACTCCTTACGCGGAATGCGTACCAGACTTCAGCGATTATTCTTTTTTGTCGATTATTTGTCACTGCGCAGAGTTGCCGACGTAAGCGCAATTACGCCTGAGATCATCTCCGACTATGTCATTAGCATCTACCCCAATCATGAAAAAAGCATTGGGTCGATTCTGACGACTCTACGGGTGTTCTTGCGGTTTCTCTATTTGAACGAATACATAAAACAAGACTTATCGCTGACCGTACCAAAACAGAATAAATACTATTACCCTCCCGTACCATCAACCTGGGAACCGGATGAAGTAAGAAGGATGCTTGATGCGATTGATCGTGGAAGTCCACTTGGAAAACGAGACTATGCAATTCTTCTTCTTGTTGCAAAACTTGGAATACGAGCTGGAGACATTAAGGCATTGAAACTTTCGGACTTAAATTGGACTTCCAAAACGATTACCATCACGCAACAAAAAACAAAAGTTGAAGTTGCCTATCCGATTTTGCATGACGTAGGATGGGCGCTCATCGATTATCTCCAGCATGCCCGACCTTTGTGCGACACGCCATATTTGTTTGTCCGACTGAACGCGCCTTTTGAAGCCTTTGGTGAGAATGCCAATCTTCATAATATCATTACAAAATATACTCGCTTGGCCGGAATTGCAATTCCCCGCGGAAAAAGGCACGGGCTTCACTCGTTGAGGCATTCGTTAGCAAGTACGCTATTGGAACAGGGAGCCTCTCTTGCTGTGATCTCTGAAATACTGGGGCACGTAGATTCGAAGTCTACTTCAGTTTATTTGCACGCTGATATGAAAGGGCTGAGAGCCTGCGCACTTGATCCCGAGGAGGTTCTGCTTGATGATTAAGGCTCACCAATTCAAAAGTGTTCTATCTCCCTTAATTGAAGGTTTTATCGCGGAGAAGCAGGCTGTAGGGTATGAATTTAGGAAAGGAAGCAAGTTGCTAAAGATATTTGACTCCTATATACATAGCCAGCGCCTGACAGAAAAGGTTTTAAGTAAGCAACTGGTGATGGACTGGACCGCTAGAAGACCCAATGAAACGATAGCCACACAGTGTGGCAGGATTTCATTGTTGCGGGGATTGGCAGAGTATATGAATCGCGTAGGATATTCAGCGTATGTATATCCCCGGGCAATGTCCAACATAAACAGATATTCATACATCCCTTACATATTCTCGAATACTGAATTGAAACGAATATTTGATGTTTGCGATCAATATCCCGTAAGCCGTTACGCACCTAACAGGCATTTAATCTTGCCACTATTACTTCGAATGCTTTACGGAAGTGGCCTCCGAATTTCCGAGGCGGTGAAGCTGACTCTTCAAGATGTTGACCTGAACAATGGGTCTTTATATATTCGTGATACTAAGTTCAACAAAGAACGGATATTGCCAATCTCGGATAGTCTTAACGAGCGATGTCAAGAATATTGCAAGTCTGTTGAACTTGGAAAGTCTGAAAACCCGTATTTCTTTCCTTCTCCCTATGGCGGACATTATTCTGAGGCGACTCTGTACAAGCTCTTTAGGCATGTTCTCTGGAAAGCAGGAATCTCCCATTTAGGGAGGGGAAAAGGACCTCGCATTCACGATTTTCGACATACCTTCGCCGTACATTGCTTGAAGAAGTGGGTTTTAGACGGAAAGGATCTTAATAATAGTCTCCCTTATCTTTCGGTCTATCTGGGCCATGAAGATATACGTGGTAGTCAAAGGTACTTGCGACTGACTGCTGATTTATATCCTGAGATAACAAGCAAGGTGGAAAAAAGCTGCTCATATATCATTCCGGAGGTCAAAACGTATGAAGCAGACTGATTTCGCGAAAACCCTTACTCGATATTTGACGGACTTTCTACCCGGACAAAGAAACGTGAGTCCCAATACGATTAAATCCTATCGTGACACCTTCAAGCAATTTCTTGCGTTTATGCAAGAGCAAAAACAGACCAAGCCAGAAAAGATTTCATTTACTTCTGTGACTACAGCAAACATAAAGGATTTTTTACAATGGCTAGAAACGGCTAAGCATGTAAGCATCAGCACTCGGAACCAGCGGTTAGCTGCCATACACAGTTTTTTCAGGTATGCCCAGACCGAGAATCCTGAAATCCTGTTCGAGAGCCAAAAAATAATCAGCATCCCATTTAAGAAGAAGCAACAGCAGACGATTCCCCATCTCTCCATGGATCAATTGGCCTATTTGTTTGAACAACCTGATACTTCAACGAAACGAGGGCGCCGCGACTTGGCATTAATGGTCATTCTCTATGATACTGGCGCGAGAGTACAGGAATTAATTGATCTTAAGGTCTGCGATGTGAGGTTGACCAAACCCACAACGATCACTTTGACGGGTAAAGGCTATAAAAAAAGGAATATCCCGATTATGGTTAAAACTCGAGGTGTTCTTGAAAGCTATATGACTGAAAACCATTTACTTAACAATGGGCGACAGCAAAGTCCTTTGTTTTACAACAGCAGATACCAATCGTTTACAAGACCCGGTGTTACGTATATCCTCAATAAGTATTACAAGCAGGCAAAACTCAGACATCCTGAGGAAATTTTTCCGGAAAATTTGCATCCCCATATGCTGAGACACTCAAAGGCTTTACATCTTCTAGAATCTGGTGTCAACCTAATTTACATCCGCGATTTGTTAGGGCACGTTAGCGTGACTACAACGGAGATATATTTGAAGTTTGATACAGAGGTCAAAAGAAAGGCTTTGGAAGCTGCATATCCTCAAGTAAGCAACACGGAAACTCCAGCGTGGGAGGAAAACACGGACATCCTTCAGTGGTTGCAAAACCTCTGCCGCTAATAATTATTATGGAAAGATTTTTGGAAATGCCTATGCATAATACTTAGGCGCTACTAAAAATCTTTCCATAACCAAAAACTTTCGATAATTCCCTGTACCTGGATTTCCAGCTAGGATTACGTTTCGCCCTTCAGGTATAAATTGAAGTGTTCTAAGCAATTTTAGTTTCTTTTGTGCATCTTCCGGTAAATCCAAGAGAGATAAGTCTTCAAGGTATTTCTTTTGTCTAAATTCAGCTTTATGTATTCGATTGTAGCGAGCTGTTTCTTGCCGTGCTTCACATTCTTTTGCTAATAAACAAGCCAAAAATTCTTCGTAACTAATATTGCGTTGGTTTGCTTCTTGTATATGATCGTCTAAATTTTTATGTAATGTAGGTAGCTTAAGCTCTTTACTACACTCCAGTATAGCTTCTTTCCATGCTTTTAGTTGCGAACGGCTCATGAACGTTATCCTCCTTCGATTTAATCAAGTGGGTGTGAAACATATCATCATACATACGCAAATGCTCTAGTGAGCGTTCTGCAATCTCCTGAGCCGTTTTAGAAACGGGTGTTTGTACAACTGTCATATCACGGTTTTTAGCACACAGTATTTTGACTTTATCGGTAGTCACGTGACTAGGGTGTATCGCTTTTAATGTAGCTATTGCTTGCTCTACTTCAGCAAAAGTAGCTGTATCACGAATATATTGCAACAACTGTATAAATTCTTTCTCTCTTTTGATAAAATAGGTTTCATAAAGATTTTTTATTTTTTTAGGGGCCTGATGCAATGCTGTACTCCCAGCTAATGCACCAGGCTTTTTCTTTAGTGTTTCCAAGTAATGATTGAGATCAAGTCGCCATTCTTGACAACCTGTTAGTCGATCATGTTCAGCCACTTGTTTTTCATGCAGAAAACAATAAACTCGAGTTGAGTATACTTTGATCATGAGTAACTCGCCAACAAGATGATCCGGCACAGAGTAGCGATTTTGGTCTATTGTAATTGTTGAATATTTATCGACTCTCCCGTAAGTCACTCTAGCCGCATCAAAGGGTGGTAAGTAAGGGAGCAGAAAGGAATGTTCCTCTTCAAGGCGCTGAATCGCTGTCTGACCATGCTCACTCTGCGTTTTACTATTTTGTAATTGACATACCTCCTGTAGATATTGGTTGGCTTCAGCTAATGAGCTAAACTCATCACGAAAGGCGAATGCTTTTCGTCTGATCACTTCTACTGAGCGTTCAACGTGACCTTTTTCATTACCACGTCGGATATTACACAGCCGATATTGAAATCCGTAATAAATGGATAGTTGTAATAAAGCCTTTGTCGGCTCTTTTTCTGTTCCTACAAAGCGTTTTACCGCCACCTTCATGTTGTCATACACCATAGTTTGATGGTTTCCTTTGAGATGTTGAAAAAACAAAGCATGTGCTTCTTGGAAGCATTCTGTTGTTTGTTTGGTGAATAAATAGGCCATTCGATAATTACCGTAAGCTGTTGTAAATAGGGCCATCTGAAATGTTTGTAATTTTCCATTAATTCTTAACTTAACTTCACCCCAATCAAATTCACAGATTTGACCAGGCGCATAGAGCGCCTTGATATATGCTTCTTTTACTTTACGTTCTAGGCTACGTATGGTTCGGCGAACTGTACTATAACTTATATTGATACCTTCTGCTTCAAGTGCTTCAAAGATATCTATTGCTTTCTTCTGTTGCTTCTTTTGTCCTCGATTTCTTTTTGCTTCATTTTCCTCCAGGTGGGTCTTAATCTTCTCGATTATTTCATCGGTAATTTTGCGTTTAGGTCTAACTCCAACATTGTACTTTGGAGCCGTTGTCAATGCATCAATCAAAGACTGTATGTCTACTGAGCTATTACCCTCCTTCAACAATTGCTCTCTTCTTTCTTCATATTGCCGTATGTATTTGCCAACTGTTTCTCGATGCACACCTGTTATTCTGGATATTTCTCTATACGACTTACCTTCGTGAGTGTACATCATTAAAATCTTTTGCATCATTTCTATCATGATCATTCTCCAGACCCCCACTTGATGACATAATCAATCCTCAAGTAGGTTATCATTGTTGGCCGGTTTGTCAATGACCACGCTGGCCTATTTTTAAATTATCATAAACAACCCGTCATTTCTGACGGGCTTTTCTTTCGTTAATCATAGAAACTACTAATGTTTTACTGAAAAAACAATTGATTTTGCGATCTTACCTTTTCTTGCAAACCAAGAATACATCTTAATTTTACCGAGCATAAGCTATACAGAGAGGGGCTGTTGGCTATTATGCACGGAAACAAAGGAAAGAACTGCCGAAAAATTACAGACTACACGACCAATGATTTATTTCTAGGTAAAAATCTTGACATCGTTACAGCAGCTTTATTGCTAACAGGCAAGCTCAAGGTGGACTTTGTAAAGCTTTATCGTGGATCACCTGCTGTATCCGTCGAGCTGCTAGGCAAGTAGTTGAACAATAGTAATGAAAAATCGAATAAATTGGCCGAGTTTTTGAAGAAAAATGGCGATATGACCATTGATGAAGTTTTCGAGGCCTTTCAAAAAAGAATAGAAAAGGATGATTAATCCATGACCTATCAAAAGGATAAGAAAAAAGAGAAAGACCTCGCTTTTCCCGGTCGGGCTTTGTCTGAAAGCATAGCCCTGCTGGCTTTGATTTTCTTGTTAATATTTGGTTCTAAAGATATAAAAGATTTAACAGATGCACCTGAATAAATTATAGCAAATTTGTTTGGTGGATCTCTTTTCGTTAACTACAGAAACTAACTATAGTAGTCATTCAGCTAACTACAATATCCTACCTCTTCCCCTGCTTCGCCAACGAGCGAATCAATATCAGCATTTCTCTTTTGCTAATACAACCATACACTCTAGAAAGTCTTTTGCATCTGTCAAGTAATCCTGAAC
>NZ_WBXO01000035.1 GCF_008933955.1 Heliorestis acidaminivorans | reverse complement strand
TGTTTTTTGCAAGCACTTTCTGTAACGAAATGCAATGCAAAAGTGTAACACCCCAAATTGTATTTAATTGTTAGACTGCTTCATCAAAGAGTGCTTTAGCCGCCAGCTGTCACGACCAAAAACTATTAGGTGGCTGTGATGTACAAGTCTATCGATGAGAGCGGCAGTGAGCTGGTCATCGTAGAAGATGCCATTCCATTTGCTAAACTCTATGTTTGTAGTGATGATGAGACTGCGCTTTTCATAGCAGTCTGCAATAACCTGAAATAACAGTTGGGATCCTTCTGCGTCGAATGGGATATAGCCCCATTCGTCACAGATTAATAAATCTAGCTTGCTAAGTTTTTTCAATAACTGCACCAATAATCCATTAGCTTTTGCTGCTACTAATTCGTTAACTAATGCAGCAGTTTTGTAGAAACCCACCTTTTTACCCTGCATACAAGCTTCCACACCTATTGCAGTTGCCATATGGCTTTTGCCGGCCCCATTTCTGCCGTAGAGAATTAGGTTTTCCTGCCGGGATAGAAACTCAGCCTGTTTGAGTAAATCTATTGTTATCCCTGAGGGTAAGGTGATGTCTTGAAAGTCATAGCCTTGGAAGGTCTTAATATTGTCAAAACCAGCTTTCTTTAAATTAAGGTTGCGACGTTTTGCATTTCTGTATATAATCTCTGCCTTGAGGACTTCCAATAAATATTCTTGATTCGTTGCACCGGTTGTAGTCATTGCATTTTCTGCAAGGGTTGCACTGAGCCTAAGTTGTTTGCAGCATTCCAGTAGTTTATCTCTCATTGGTTTGCCTCCTTTTTAAACAGACTATCATATCTAGCATTATCTGTTTGAAAGGATGGTACTTGTATGTATGGATTTTTAAATTCCAGTGGCTGAAGTGGTTGGGCTTTGCTAGTTAATCTGTGGTAGCTTGCCAGAATACTGTCAGAATCTTTAACCCCCACTTTTAGTGCAACTTCAAGTGCATCTGCTGCAGCTGAAATATCATGCTTTTGGAGGATGGTATTGAGGGTTAAAAGAGCTTC
>NZ_WBXO01000010.1 GCF_008933955.1 Heliorestis acidaminivorans | reverse complement strand
TTCCCCAACGCCACCTACCTCAACGCCATCTTCCTCAAAGGCATCTCGCTCTACTTCTTCTTGCTCTACTGCTTCTTGCTCTACTGCTTCTTGCTCTACTGCTTCTTGTTCTACTGCTTCTTGCTCTACTGCTTCCCGCTCGATCTCTTCTTTCTCCTCAGCCGCTACTTCCTCTAATTCGGCATTCATAGCCGCTTCTAACTCCGCTTCGAAGATAGCTTTCTGTAGTTCTTCCTCAGTAAGCTCTTGAACATCGGACTTCTCTTCTCGATCTCCCGAAGAAAATTCGCTTACCATTACTTCTTCTTGCACTAGTGGCTCTGTTACATCGCCATCAAGAGGTTGTAATAACTTCTCTTGTGCTAAGTTTTCTAAGGAATCATAAGGCTCTGACTTTTCAAGGTCATTATAGTTATCGTATAGTTCTGCCGCCTCATTATGATTCCATTCTTCCATATAGTCAGGATCATCATTGATAGGAAGATCGTATTCTTCAGTCACAAATCTTTCTACCTCAAATTTTTCTGCCTCAAATCCTTCTACTAAGGGTTCATCAGCTTCATCATAATCTTGCTTGAAGCCCTCTTCATCACGCAGAGCCGTGCTATAAGTTTGGTTGCCACCTTTATCGATAAACCAGCGCTCAGGCTCATGATCTTGATGACTAGAAATATCTACACTTTCATAAGTTTGTATTTTTGCCTGCTCATCATCATAGTTGCTTACATATGGATACAGCGGTTCTTCAGTACCGTAATCACTATGCTCAGTAAGATGAGCAGTCTCACCAGTTTCTCCAAAGTCTTCTGCTTCTTCGTAGTCTCCAGCTTCTTCTGCATAGTCTTCAGCTTCTGCAGTGCTTTCATGGCTTATATCTTTTGCTACATCTTCATGCTTAATTTCTTCAGAGATACTTTCTTCATAAGTACTCTCTGCATAACTCTCTCCACTTGCAAATTCTGCATAATTTGTTTCTTCATTCTCCTGCTCATCATTAGTATCTTGTTCAGCATCAGTGAACTCTTCACTAGTACTAGCTTCATAAACATCTTGACTGTCTACTTCGTTATAGCTTTCATCTTGCACTTCTTCTATAGAATCTTCTTGCAAAAGCTCCGCTAAAGATTCTCTTTTGAACCATCCTTTTACGACTCCCTCTGCCAAAGCATCTTGTTCAAAATTAGGAATCCCCAGAATAATATTTTTACCTTCTACAAATTGACTTTGCTGTACTATTCGTAAAGCTTCATTGTCCCTTCCTTGAAGAACTACTTGTGCTTCTATTTCTGTACCATCTTCATTTTCAATTGCACGCCAAGCGAGAGCAATTATTTGACTTGCTTCTAGGTCCTCTAAGCCCCTTAATTCAATAACTTCCTGATCCTGCTTTGCTCCCTCTGTTTCTTCATCGCAAAGACTACAAGTTGTCGCAGGTGCTACAACAACATCAACATGTAGACGCTCTGCTTGCCAGTACCGATGAGTGTGCAGTACTTGAAGTTCTATATCATGGTCGCCTAACTCCAATGATTCGAGATCATCTTCATCCATAGTGTCATCTAAAGGTGGGGAATAAAGGGGGTTAATCGGGTCAAGCATCAATTCAAAATACTGCTCTCTACGAGCCGTTTTTGGTCCTGGAGGTATTTCTCGTTTGAATAGAGCAAAGCTTTCAGAGCCAATCGGTTCTTCCAGATCATCTTCACTCTTTTCATATACTTTTACTTCTTCTGACTCTATGTCTGCTTCTGACATTACTGATTCTGACACTACTGCTTCTGCTTCCGGCACTACTTCCGCTGTCTCTACTGCTACTGACTCTACTTCTGACCCTGATTCATTAACCGCTTCCGCTTCTGCTTCCTCTTCTGCCTTAGCTTCTACATCTACTTCATCTTCACTTATTGAGTCTGAAATAGTTTCCGCTTCTGTCTCAACTAGTGGTACATCACTATCGCTCTCTTCTGCTATGCTTTGTTGAGAATTCACTGCAATTCTATCTACTTGAGCTGATACAATTACTTTCCCACTAATATGAAGACGACCCTCTTCTTCCTCTTGATCATGAACTTCTACCTGAGCTTCTAGTGCACCTATTTCTTCCTGCTCTCGATCATAAGTGCCCAAATCTAGCGATAAGATATGAAGTTTCACACCTACTAAAGAACGAAGAGGTAATTCCGTACGCTCTTCTTCTTGATGGTCCTTTTCTTGCACTTTTGCTTCCCTCCCACATAGTTGCCTGTTAACCTGAAAAAAAAGCTCTTTTCCTATTTAATGCCTTAAAACCTGACGATAGACCTGCCAGGTTTCCTCGGCCGCTTTACGCCAACTAAAAAGCTGGGCTCGGTCTAGGCCTTTTTGGGCGAGACGCTGTGCCGTATCTACATTCGTTAAAAGCCCATAGAGAAGATCGCATAAACGCTCTGCTTTTAATGGGGAAAAAGAAAGAGCCCCATCACCTACCACTTCAGGCAAAGAAGAAGTATGAGCTACCAAAGTTGGAACACCACAAGCCATAGCCTCAAGAGGTGGCAGTCCAAAGCCTTCGTACAAAGAGGGATAGACAAAAACATCAGCACCATTGTAGATCCAAGGCATTTCTTGAACAGGCAAAAAACCTATAAAGTGAACATCTTCTTCCATCTTCCTAGCGGCCACCATAACTTCCAGATCATTAAACTCTTTGGACTGCTTGCCCGGCAAAACAAGAGCTACTTTTTGAGGTAATTCTTTATTCAATAGATGAAAAGCTTGAATCAATAGTCGCACGTTCTTGCGTGGGGAAAAACCGCCTATGTAGAGCACATAAGGTCTAGTAATGCCATATCTCTCACGTATATATCGCTTTGCTTTTTCTTTGTTCATCGGACGATAGATAGGTTCAGCCGCTTCATAAATCACTTGGATCTTTTCTTTTGGTACATCAGCGATTTTGATAAGATCGTTAGCTGTACAATGAGAAGGTGCTATAATGCGCTCTACAGTTTCCAAAATCCTAGGCATTTCCTCCACAAAAATTTTCAAGTAGCCCTTACCAACTGTCTCCGGACTAATATAAGGAATTAAGTCATGGATCGTAGCAACCATGGGACACTGTTTTACCTGGGGAAGACCAATCCCATTTTGCGGTACATGGTAAAGGTCTATCTTCTCTTGTTTGATCACCTGAGGAATATGAACTTCCTCCCAGAATCTTTCTCGATACTGCTCTACCTGACGAAAGGTAGCATCATCAGTAATCTCAAGATTGCGATATTCATCACCAGGCCAGAAAAAACGCATTTTCTCTTTTTTGGCCGTACTGTAAAGGTTCTTACAAAGTTGATAAGTGTACGTACCAATACCTGTTCCCCTGTAGAGGATGGCCGCTCGACCGTCAATGCCAATACGCAATGTATCTACCACCCCCCTAGTAAATTGATCACAGCTTGCCGGCAAAGTCTTTCAAAAAAAGGCGTCTGTATTTTTGACGTTCTAGAAAACGTCTCATCCGTTTCAAGTGAAAGTCTTGCGCACGTTCCAATTGCTCGAAGTAATAGGACCAACTGTATTGCCAAAAATCATTAGGAAAGAATATGAAACTTAATAACAACAAAAGCTCCTGTCGTTGAAGAGGATAAGAGGCGTGATAACATTCTAGAATTCTAAGACCTTTTTTTAAGGACCAGCGCTGTCTTTTAAGCACCCGAATCATTAAACTACCTAGATCATGTAAACGACTATCTTGAATGGCATAGTCAAAATCTAGAAAAAAAGCTTCCCCTTGACGGCCAATGATCACATTATGATGAGCTAGATCATGATGACAAAAACCACCTTTGCGCATCTCTTGATCCATTAGCTGATCATACTTTGATCTTTGTAATAGAGCTAAAGCACCTTTAGCCTCTTCCCTAGCTTCCTCTAGTCCCTGCAAAAAAAGGCGGTCAAAAGTACCTAGCCTTTCTTTCTGCGCAACTAACTCATAACACTTATCTATATCAGCTAACTTTCTTTGGAAAATATAAGGCCACTTCTTCCATAGAAAGCGCTCTGTAAGAAGAGGACGACAAAACCCACGGGAAGCCTTATGAAATTGAGTCAAGGCTGTAATCGTCGCTTCTAAATCACGGCGGCGATCGTAATCACTTTCTTTGCCTTCAATCCAGGTAGAAGTAGTCCACCACTTCTGGTCAAACTGTATCGCCACTTCGCCTTTTATATTTTTTTGAATAGCTGAAAAACGGTCAAACCCTTTTTGTAGCAAATGGCTTTGGCACTCTGTAATAAACTGCAATTCATCTAAAGATAGTTGACTTTGCTTCAACACCGTCGAACCTTCATATTCATCAATGCGAAAGGAGGAGCGCAGAGGCTTGATCTGCCTTGGCTTGAGCCCTAGCTCTTGCAAAAGCAATGGCTCAAGTCCTCTGCGTTCCTCTTCTACCATGCTTTCTCCCACCATAGACCTTTCATCCCCTCAAAAAGGTCAAACCGTTTTGCTCAAAGATACGCAGAAATCGTCATAACTATGACAGAAGGCCATAGAAAAGAGCAGACCGCATAGATAAGGGTACTGCTCTTTCCTCTTAGGCCTTCTTTATTTAGGAAGGCAAATCAATTTGACCGTGTACTGATAAGCGATAAGCCGCTAAGAAAGTACGATTGCATTTTTCTACGGCCGCTCTTGCTCTCTTGTAGCCTTGGTCTTGTACTTTACGATCTGGAATCACTTCAATTCGATCGGAACGATTCTCGAAAGACTCTTCCATGTAATCCCAGAGGCTACGAGGTAATAAGAGATAACCTAAGAGTACATTCCATTCTTCAGGCGTCAATCGCTGAACCCATTCGTATCCTTCTATAATAGCGACAGCGCCTTTCCAGCCTTCTCTCGTATCTCGTGCTACTTGCGCTACAAGTTCGGCCAGATCCAAAATGGGCGCATCAATTCGACAATGATCAAAGTTTTCAATATAGATGCCTTGTGTAGTCTTAATCAGCTGAGCCGTTGAAAAATTACCTTGGCAGAGAGAACTTCGTGCCCGAGCCGCTCTATATAGTTGAGCATAAGGCTCTTCAATCCACTGAAAAGAACGATTAGCTCGCTCCATCAAGCGTGGCAAACTCTCTTTAAGCAAGCGGTCACCATCAGAAAAGAATCGTTGTTTCTGTATCTTTTCTTTCCACTTATCTACTGTAACTACACCATCTCTTACGAGGTTACGCAGTCTTTCACCTTTTTCTTCTTCTCGATGGATAGGTACATAGCCAATGCCTGCTCGATGAAAGAGAGCTAACATCCTACCGACTTCTCTATAGTCTCTAGATTTCTCCAGCTTCATCTCTTTTCCAAAAATCTTTTTGTAGACATAGTAAGAGTTTTCGGGGAAAGCAAGCACTGTTTCACCGAATTTTGAGCTTACAAGCTCAGGACAGTTGACAAAGCCTTTCTTACGCAAATGACTTATGGCACTTACAATATTGTGAGCTTTCTTTTTTCCTTCTTCTCCTGTTAATTGGCGAATAACAAGAGAATCAACATCGCCTTCAACTAACCATTTTGAACCTTCTTGTTCTGCAAAGCGCGGTTTTTGATCAAGCTCTCTAAGAATCTGAGCAACTTCATTATTACTTATTTGGAAGGCAGGAACTTCAACTTCACTATCTTGATCTTGTGACCAAGGTAAGCCTTGTTGGGATATATTTTTGACCATCTCTTCCCAGCGCAGTGGCATGGACGTTGATTCCTGGCTTGCTCTTTTTTCTTCGAATAATTGTTCTGGTACACTTTGCACTAGAGGTTTACGCTCTTCTACAAGCCTTTCTTCTTCTTTCTGCCTTGGTGGTGCTACGATTTGGGGTTCTCTGTTTTTATCTATCTTTTCTTTGCCTTGATTACTACTCTTTTTTTCTTGAGGAGGCACGGGAAAAGATATTCTCTCTTCGCTTTTGCGGCGCCGAGTTGATAAGTTTCGAGCCGCTCTTTTTTTCTTCGGATAGCGATACCGTGGATCTGTACCAACATAACGACTAGTCAAGGTAACCATCTTAATTCACCTCCTAGACCTCATCCTAACTCTTCTTGCAAAGTATTAACAAAACGCTCCTGCTTCTGTTCTTCGGCAAACACTTGCTTCAAAGTATTGATAGAACTTTCTAAGTCTTTACCACCTCGATAATGGCTTGCTACAGTCTTCCAGAACTTATGTGGGAAAGCAAGCAAAGCTAGTAAGGCTGACTTTTCTCTATTTTCCAACGGTCTAATCTCTTCATAGGTAGATAGGATTTGCTTAGCTGAATCAACATCCCAGTTATCACGACGATCAATAACATAACGGATAAAACCTGAGAATTCAGCGATAGGTACATCAGTACCACAGTTATCCCAACCAATGATGGCTAAGTTGTTATCAGGGGAGATACGTAAGTTTCTTTCTGTCCAGTTGCGGTGACATACTGTTCCTCGTTCTGCTGATTCAACAAAAAGCTGATCGATATTATTATTAATAAGTTTTTCCATTGCTGTGGTGCTTTTTTGCTCCATTCTTTCCGCATGTTCTAGAAAAAGCTCATCAAATGGACTGTACTGGCTTTTATTATCCAAACGCTGTCGATAGCCCTTGAGCTCTTGATTACGTTTTTCTAGTGATTTTTTTCCTAGGCGCTGATCTACTTTTTCTTGTCGCTCTCTTACTTGACCTAACCGATGTAACATAGCCAAGTTTCTTGTAGCTATTTGCAAGTCTCTATCTTGTCGAAAGTCAATGCGTGGGTAATTGTACCAATCTACAAGGGTGTAGTAATAATCACCTTTTCTAACGAAAGGTTCTCCTTGTCTAGTCCGTATGTTTCGGCTTGTATGCCGAAAGCCTTTAGATGCCAATTGTTCAAGAGCATGGTGAATGGCAAAGATTCTATCCCTATCGGGAGCATGGTAGCAGTATAATCCTTTAGGACCGCGATCTGTCTCTAAGCGCCAGCCTCTCCCTCTTCTTTTCGTTCCTATGACCTTATAAGGATACTGTTCTAGCACTTCTTGCTCTTCCTGAGCAAGTGCCGATAAGTCTTGATATTCTTCTGTCACGGGAATGCCTCCCCTCCAAAGTAAGACCATAGTCCAATTTAGTGCCATACTATGATGAACCATAGAATGTGTTACTGGAAATTGATGGGGCGAAAAAAACAGCCTGACCATTTCGGCAGGCTGTTACTTTACTACTATTGGTGAATCCTTACGGTGTCGTTGCTTCCATCTCTGCTGTTATAGCAGGATTATTGACTTCCGATGGCAGAGCATTCGTCCATTTACCACAGCGATCACCCCAGCGCGAGAGGACTCTTTCTGCTTCTTGAAGTTCAATAATCTCACAAAGATTGGGACAGTCAGCACATTCGAAGGAGCGAGCGCCAAAAGGTTGTTCCGCTACTGTAAAGCCTTTGAAGTTGCTTACACCACCTCGTTGTGCTACAGCTTCAGAAGCTAAGATAGCGGCACCAACAGCACCCATTACTTTGTGATGTTGCGGCACTTCTACAGGATGACCTAATGCTTTTTCAAAAGCCTGGCACATGCCTATGTTAGCGGCCACACCGCCTTGAAAGACAATAGGACTATCTATTTTTTTACCTTTTCCCAGATTGTTAAGGAAGTTACGTACTAAGGCTTCACAGAGTCCACTGATAATGTCTTCTAAAGAGTGACCCATTTGTTGTTTATGGATCATGTCTGACTCAGCAAAGACAGAACATCTTCCAGCAATTCGAACTGGGTGGCTAGCTTTTACAGCCAATTGACCAAATTCTTCAATAGGAATTTGCAGACGAGATGCTTGTTGATCAAGAAAAGATCCTGTACCAGCGGCACAAACAGTGTTCATTGAAAAGTCTGTCACAATGCCATCTTTAACTAGAATTAGCTTCGAATCTTGCCCACCAATTTCTAATATGGTGCGCACGCCAGGAACTAAATTGCTAGCCGCTACGGCATGAGCAGTAATTTCGTTTTTGATCACATCTGCACCTACTACTACAGCGGCTAAACTGCGAGCTGATCCTGTAGTACCTACACCGTTGATTTGTTCATTGCTATATGATCTTGCTAAGCTTTGTAAACCTCGCAGAACCGTTTCTAGGGGTCTACCTTGCGTACGCAAGTATAAAGCTTCTTGTACTTGTCCTTCTCCATCGATTAAAACAAGGTTTGTAGAAACAGAACCAACATCTACGCCTAGATAGAGTCCTTCTTGTGCTTTGTCCATTTTTCTCTCCCTTTAAGGTAACTGTCCTAAAGCAATTTTTTTTCGCTCTAGCATATCAATAAAAGCTTCTAGTCGAGTAATCAAGCCTGCCTCGCCCGTTTGTTCATCTGTATAGATGGTAAGTACGGGAAGGCCATATTCTTTTTCAACTAAAGGCATAATCGACTGCGCAACTATTTCGGGCATACAAGTAAGCGGACCAACTTGTATTACACCATCAAAACCTTTCTTAGCATATTCGATAGCTCCTCCAATAGATTCTTGACCATGACCGCCGACGATACAGCTAAGATAAGGCTTGGCCAACTTTCTAGTTTCTTGATGGCCTTTAACAGGTAGCAAACCTTTGAATAGGTGTTCATTAACCCATTCACTCAAGTATAAGGAACGGTCTACTTCAGCACCTAAGTAACCTAGATGCTTTTCCATATAACCACTAGCAGTTGGTTCGAGCAGTGTATAGATCTCACCGACTAATCCGATTTTGATAACTTTTTTCTGCCAATCTAGAGTCAATGAGTTAAAAGCTTTGATATACTCTTCCTTACAGCGCCGCACTTCTTTGACTGTTTTGGCCTGATCGATAGCTTTTTGTCCTTTTTGATAGACTCTGTCTACATCGCCTCTTTGCAATTCTCGACAGCGCAGTCGGCTCGCTTCTTTTTCAAGTGCATCAATAGCTAGACATTTTTCATAAGCAAAGCGTATAGCCTTGATAAGCTTCCACCAAGAGTTAGAACCTGTAATGATCCGCAACCGTTTCAGTAATTCACCAATGTGTTGATCTGGTGGTTCTAGCACAACCATATTGAGATTAACACCCATGTCCTGTAAGATCTCTCGTTGCACCTGATTGTAGTAACCAAAACGACAAGGACCAATTCCACCGGCCATAATGACCGTATCGGCTCCTTTTTCAACAGCTTCAATAAAGTTTCCGATATTAACTTTAAGAGGTAGACAGGCAAATTCCGGTGAATATTGCACACCTAAAGAAAGAGTTCTTTTGGTGATTGGCGGTGGCGTTATTACTTCATGGCCTAGCTCGCCCAGTAATGCCTTAATTACAATATCCATATTGCCCATATGCGGGAATGTGATCTTCATCTTTCACCCCTGAAACAATGTTGTGGAAAACATGAGCTATTTCTGGAAATATTCTGTCCTTTGCTAGAGCGGATCATACATAAGACAAAGAAGCTGTCCTCTCTTTATTGAGAAGACAGCTTCTTATCTTTCCTTAATTAGCCTATCGAAGTAGAGTCATTTATTTTATCTTTATCATGAAACCATCGTTCTAAGATCTCTTTTAGTTGTGTTAGTTTCATGGGCTTGCTGATATAATCGTCCATACCTACTTGTAGGCATTTTTCTCGATCGCCAATCATAGCATGAGCTGTCATAGCGACAATGGGCAAGCGACCTTTATTTTCTTGTTTTTCTTGAAGACGAATAGCTTTCGTCGTTTCATAACCATCTAGTACAGGCTCAAGAACATTAACGTACAGATAAGGCAAACCATCTATGTTCATAGCAAAGTTTAGTGAGAGAGTAACTTTACCTTGCTCTGTAAACTTAAGAGCATTGCCTAGAAGATTAATAATCACTTGCCGTAGACGAAGGGGATCGCCTTGAACTTGTTGAGGTAAAGAAGGGCCTAATTCTACCTGCAGATCTATATTCTTTTGTTCTGCTTGCACAGCAAATAAGTCCTTTATTTCTTGAACAACTATGGCAGGGTTGAATTCAATATTTTCTAGCTCCATTTTGTAGATATTGTGTAGCCTGCGCAACAGCTGTTACTAAGGTACTTTGATGGCGAATTTATATTTTTTATAATGATTATAACATAGTAATTATATCATTCTGTTGTAGTTAACATTAAAAAGCAAAAGAAAAAGACGAGGGAAAGTAATTTTTCTCTCGTCTTTTTCTTATTTAACTACCTAGTGCTACATCAACAGTATTATCATCTTTGTCATTTTCAGTTTCTATTTCTACTTTTTTGCGTTCAATTAGATCTAGAAAAGCTTCTATGCGAGTAACAATGCCCGCTTCACCAGTGTGCTCATCAATAGTTAGGTATAACGTAGGCACTTGGCCGCTTCTTTTAGCATACCTTTCTACCAATTCACCGACTAAACTATCAGGCCCGCAACCGAATGCGGCTACATAGATCAGACCGTCAATCTTTTCTTGCAAGAAGTGAAGAGAACCGCCTAAGAGTTTTTGACCAAAAGACCAAAAGATACGTTTAGGCAAGTGAATCGTCGCTTCTTGACTGCGCTGGTTTGTTACGGCCATCGGTGTAATTACCTTGATACCCTTTTCCTTTAACCTACCCATCAAGTTCATGCTAGTAAAAGGATCAAATAGCTGATAAGGATGACCAATTACTGCTATCACTGGCTCTTTATTATCCTTAGCACGAAGCTTTTTCTGCGTAAATTCTCGGGGCGCATAAGATTCTAGCAAACGCCCACTTTTTTCCCAGCGTGCCAGCACATCTGGAGGATATTCGCCAGCTTCTAGAGTATTTTCGAACTCTTCTTGTGCTTTCTTGCCCCATCGTAAAGCTTCTTTTATTCTTGAGCGACTACAGCCTATCGCCAGTGCCACTTCTGTAAGGGCTTGTTCCCAACCACCGCCTGGTAAACGGCTATTGACATTCGCAACGAGCAATTCTGGATAATCGCCATCCATAATTGCCGCCGCCCTAATCATATCAGGTAGACCTAGAAATTTAGGACAGAGATAAGTCTTTTCCTCTACACTTATCAAGCGGGGAAGAAAAACATAATCAACTTTTCCAGCTAGAGCCCGTACATGGCCATAGTATATTTTTACAGGCAAACAAACTTCATCGACAGACGATCGTACACCTTGATCAAGAATAGCTTTATTAGTCGGTGGCGATAAAACAACAGCACAGCCCAAGCTTTCAAAAAAAACACGCCAGTAAGGTAGATATTCGTAGTATCCCAGCGCACGGGGAAGGCCAATTGTAATGCTTTTATCTGTCACTGACTTCATAGGAACGGGTGTTAGAACAGATGTAATTTTCAGTGCTCTCCACCTCCGCGGGGATTCTTGTGATAACTCCAAAGCCCACGGCGATGAACACGCCAACGAGGGCTTTCTAAACCATTTTGTCCCTTATTAATTATTGTCCTTACCAGCAATGGTTTAATCTTCTTTTTTTCTATTTTTTTAGATTCTTTATTTTTGGTTTCTATTTTTTTAGCTCTTTCTTTAACAGTACTCTTTTCCTGTTGTCTATCAGAAGTAACCTCAGATTGGTCTTTACCTTTATTTTTTTCTGGATCGCGACCTTCTGCAATAGTTTGCTCAGCTCCCGAAGCTCCACCGACAGCGCCTGCATAAGCTTCTGGCAAACGGTCTGGATCAATGGGGTCGAGTATATCTGGTCTCCAGCGCTTAGAAGGCATTGGTGAACGTAAGAGTCCCACAGGAATCATGCGCCAATTAATTGGTGCCAGAGGCCAGAAGTAAGGCTTGCCAAAACTTTTGCTTCGCATGACAAGAACTGCTAGAGCTAGAACGCCAATTATAAATCCAATCCAGCTAAAGAGCGCCACCATAATGACGAGAAATATGCGCACCAGTCGATTAGTCTGCCCTAGTTCATAAGAAGGAGTAGCGAAAGTCCCGACAGCAGCTAAGGCTAGATAAAGAATAATTTCTGGATGAAAAAGACCTACATCAATAGCCACATCACCAATCATAAAAGCGGCAATTAGACCTAATGCCGTAGCAAGCGGCGATGGTGTGTGAATAGCAGCCATGCGAATCATGTCAAGGCCTGCTTCAGCGGCAATAACTTGCAAAACAAGAGGAATAGCTCCCGCTTCTTCAGGACCGATAAACTCTAGAAATGGTGGTAATAAGGTCGGATCGAGAGCAAACATAAGCCATAGAGGCAACAAAAAGACAGAAGTAACTACGGCCAAATAACGAATAATACGCAAATAGAAACCAACAGGAGCATTTTGCCGATATTCTTCAGCGTGCTCTAAGTGATGAAAATAAGTTGATGGCGTAATCATGACAGAAGGTGACGTGTCTACCATAATTAATACATGGCCTTCAAGTAAGTGCATAGCTGATACATCTGGCCGCTCCGTATAACGAACTTGAGGGAAAGGATTCCAATCTCCTCGAGTAATAAATTCCTCGAGGCTTTTCTCTGCCATAGGAAGACCGTCTACATCGACTCTTTCAATGCGATCGACCACTTCTTTAACCATATTAGGATTAGCTATATCTTCAATGTAAGCTACAACAACATCAGTTTGCGAACGGCGACCTACTTGCATCAACTTGAAGCGCAAACGAGGATCTCTAATGCGACGGCGAATCAAAGCTGTATTGCTAACAATTACTTCGTTAAAACCGTCACGACTACCTCGCACGACCCGCTCAATATCAGGCTCTTCAGGAGAGCGTGCTGGAAACTCCCGAGCTTCAATGGCTACAGCTTCTATCTCACCATCGATGAGTAAAATAGCTCGGCCTGATAAGAGATGATAATAGATTTGTCGAACGTTCTTTTCTTTGGAAATCTGCAGGTAATAGAGACGATGATCTATCAAATCATCAATGTCAAAGTTCCCTTTTTTCTCACAATCTTGTTCAAATTCGTCAAGAGCACGCATGATCTGCAGTACATCCAGATCACGGGTAAAGCCATTGACATAGTACATAGCTATTTGACGTCCCGCTATCTCCATGACACGCTTATCTATGTCAAAGCCAATACCAACACCAAGCTCCGCATCAAAGAGCTCTATATTAGCTTTTAGATCACGAGTAATTTCCGATTCTAAAAAAACCGTTTCTTCTACCTTTGCATTTGCTTCTTTTGATTTTTTTGTTTTATCTTTATTTTTTTCCCTGTCCTTTGTGTCCTTCATGGCCTGTCCAAAACTCCTCTATTCCATCTTCTGCGCCTGCCGGAGAATTTCTTTCAAAGCTTTTGTAGTGATCGGAGCTCCCAATTCTAGCCGATCAGCACCTTTCATTTTCCCCAAATCTCCTATTCCCACAATAAAAGGAATGGCCAATTTATTCAGGCTTTCTACAGTATCTCCTTCCAAGTAACGATGATTAGATGCTTCTACGTTACCATCTTTGTCCACTGGTCCCCTTACAATATGACCTTGGTTATCTATAGATTCATCCACATGAATCCCTGCTACATCTGGCGTTTTCGAAGCAACAGCAAGAGCTCCTATAACTTTAATCTGTGGATGTTGCACCAAGTATTGAAGGGCTCTTTCTCCTTTGCCCGATCCAACATGACCTTTATCATCGACCATTACAACGACAGGATCGTGACGGGAAGATAAAATCAACTCGGCCAAAGTCTCACCATCTAAAGGTGTGGGATTACCTGCAGATTGGCTAATGCAACGACCACCGATCTCCTTCGTTGCTATTTCCACTGCTTCTCTAGCTCTCTTATCACCATCAGTAACAACGATGACTTTACGTATCCTACTGTTTTGAATGTTTTTGTTCTTTTTCGTAGTTATCTCACCCTTTAGGATCAAAAATTACAGCCATGGTATAACCAAAAATAACAGCGGCGGCAATACCAACAGCCGTAGCTTCTAAGCCTCCAGCGAAAGCACCTAGCAATCCTTGCTTTTCCACAGCCGCTATAGACCCCTGAGCCAAAGCATGACCAAAGCCAGAAAGAGGTACTGTAGCACCAGCACCAGCTACTTCAACAAGAGGCCCATAGATACCTAAAGCACTTAATATAGATCCACCTGTAACAAAGCCTACTAGTATATGTGCCGGTGAGATACTGACAGGAGTCAAATCCATTAACAATTGACCAAAAAGACAGATGAGGCCACCAATCAGAAAGGCTATAAGGACTTTTTCCACTAAGCTACCTCCTCTAAGCTTCCAAAACAACAGCATGACCAATACCAGGGATTGATTCTCCTTGTTGAAAGCTCGTGGGGCTGAATAGAGCGCCTGAACCGACGAAAAGAATGCGATCATAAAGCCCTTCTTTCATCATCTTAAGCAAAGGACCTAAAACTACAGTAGCTGAACATCCACAACCACTGCCGCCAGCGTGAGTGTCTTGCTTTTTAGGATCGAAAATCATAATGCCGCAATCACTATATTTGGGGCCTAGATCGACGCCTTCTTCTCTCAGTAATTGTTGTGACATCTTGTGGCCTACTAGGCCCAAATCACCTGACACGATAAGGTCATAATCTTCTGCCCTTCGATTGAGATCTTGTAAATGTCTCAAAATAGTGTGCGTAACAGCCGGTGCCATAGCCGATCCCATATCTGCGGCATCTCTCACTCCTAGATCAATAACTTTGCCGATAGTAGCGTGCGTAATCCGCACCTGACGACTACTATCACTATGAGTCTCTTGGTTGCAAATCCCCTCAGGAGATGCTAAAGCTACTGCTCCAGCACCTGTAACTGTCCACTGCGCCGACATAGGTCTTTGCACACCTAACTCCGTAGGAAAGCGAAACTGCCGCTCTGCTGTTTCATGATGACTAGAAGCGGCGGCTACTACACGGTGAGCAAAAGCACCATCAATCAGAATTGATGCTAAGATTAGGCCTTCTGCCATCGTACTACAAGCACCAAAAAGACCAAAAAAAGGAATACCTACTTTGCGGGCCGTATAATCAGCTGTAATATTTTGATTTAAAAGGTCACCAGCTAGGAAAAAATCAACTTCTACTTGAGACCAAGAAGCTAACTTAATAGCTTCTTCAACAGCAAAAGCCATCATTTTCGCTTCCGTCTTCTCCCAGGAGCTTTCCCCCCAGATATTATCTTGCAATACGTGGTGAAAAGAGCCTTGCAAAGGGCCTTCATTCTCTTTCGAACCGACTACAGTATAGGAGCTTGCTATATAAGGCGTCGTTGTAAAAGAAAGAGTTTGTTTGCCTCTTTTTTTGTAAGTCCCTCCAGAACTCAAAGGTGGTTTATCTTCTTTCTTCAATACCTCACCACCTTTCCTCGATTATAGGAAGAGATAGTATACTAAGCCGATCAAAACGGATACGGTAATACCATAAGCAAGTACAGGACCTGCTATAGAAAACATTTTGGCACCAACACCGAAAATATAACCTTCTCTTTTATATTCCATAGCCGGTGCCACAATAGCATTAGCAAAACCAGTAATCGGAATAATCGAACCTGCCCCAGCATGTTTGCCGATTTTGTCATAAAGACCTAAGCCAGTAAGTAAAGCTCCTAGAAAAATAAGCGTTGCCGCCGTTGCAGCTACAGCATCTCTTTCTGTCAAGCCCAATCCTACATAGCCAAAGAAAATAATCTGACCTAGGGCAGAGAAAAGCCCTCCAACAACAAAGGCCCAGATAGCATTTTTTATAACTCGAGGTCTAGGCTTGATCTTTTGCACTTTCTGGTCATAATCTTGCGCAGAAAGCTCTTCAAACTTGTAGGGCAAAGATTCCACCTCCTATGATATTATGGAATTCATCAGGAACCTTTTATGCAAAAACCGCCAAAAGGCTAAGAGCATGCTGTTGTTGCTCTACCTTTTGGCGGTTTCTTTTTGACTTTATTATCCTGAAGTTTTGGCATGTTGAAACATGGACCTAATTTTCTTAAGTGCTGAACGTTCAATACGCGAGATTTGGACTTGAGAAAGACCAACCTTCTCAGCTACTTCAGTCTGCGTCTTGTCTTGAAAAAAACGCATTTGTAATATCTCACGCTCTCGAGGCGATACTTTTTCCAGCGCATCTTTCAGAGCCAAGTGTTCAAACCAGGTCTCTTCGTTGCTATCTACGGTAGATAATTGATCAAGCAGATAGATAGGATCGCCATCGTCTTGATAGAAAGTCTCGTGAATAGACGTTGGAGCTTGTACAGCTTCAAGAGCTTCTACCACCGCTTCCGGCTCAATCTCTAAAGCTTGCGCTATTTCCTGAACGGTCGGTTCTCTCCCTAACTGGCCTACTAGTTCATGTTGACAACGATGAATGCGTTGAGCAGTTTCTTTATAGGAACGACTTACTTTGACAGGACTATCATCGCGTAAAAATCGACGAATCTCTCCAATAATCATAGGTACAGCATAAGTACTAAAGCGTACGTTATAAGACAAATCAAACTTATCGATGGCTTTAATTAGGCCAATTACACCGATCTGAAAAAGATCTTCAATATCATAGCCTCTATGTTGGAAACGCTGTACCAAATTAAAGACCAGGCGTAGATTGCACTGAATTAAGCGCTCCCGTGCTTCTGCATCCCCGTCCTGAGCTAGTTGAAGCAAACGAGTCGTCTCTTTCTCATCTAACAAAGGAAAACGCGGTAAATTCATCTCTGTCAATCTATAATTCATAGAAACCCCACATTATTGTAAAGACCGCTGTAATTGCGGAACACTTTTGTAGAGACGAACACGCGTACCTTTGCCCACTTCAGAAAGGACTTCAAGTTCATCCATAAAAGATTGCATAAAAACGAATCCCAAACCCATACGATCAGGCTCTGTTGAATAGCTAGCTTCCATGGCTTTCTCAATATCAACAATGCCTTGACCACGATCTTCTACAATTACTTCTAAACCATTACCATCAACAGCAATCGTTAAATCAATAAGACCATTACTTTCATTCTGATAACCATGCATGATCGAATTGGACACAGCTTCTGACACAGCTACCTTCACGTCATCGAGATTAGTCAAGGTAAAATCCAAACTTGACATCATCGTTGCTACCACAACCCTAGCTAGCGAAACATTCTCAGGATGACTAGGAAATTGCATCTTCACACGATTAACCTTACTCACGCAAGAACCTCCTCCCCTAAGGCACGCAATGCGAGTCGCTCGTTCTTATAAGGCTTCATTAGACTGTAAAGACCTGATAAATCAAGCAAACGATGAACTACCTCATTAGCACCAGTCACAGCAACTTTACCACTACGGATAGTCACAAACTTATAGCGCCCCAAAAGCATACCGAGACCAGAACTATCAATAAACTCAACATGCTTAAAATTGATAATTAAGTTTTTAGTTCGCTCTTTATCCATCTCTCGGTCAATTGCATCTTTGATATTGCCACTAACAGACATATCAATCTCACCCTTATAGCGAATAATCAGAGTTTGTCCTACTTTTTCCATATCAAGCTCCATATAAATTCACCATCCTCAAGAAACAAAATTTCGTAAAGATCCAACAAATTGGACTTCTCAAAATTAGTTCTTCTACAAAAGCTTGGAAATTCCTTCCTAAGAAATGAAAAATGTGGAGTAAATAGTTAAGGACTGGAGAAGGATTTTTCCTAAGGGAAATAAATCCTTTTCCAGTCCTAGCATTTTAGTTTACTTTTAGTTTGCTAATATATTGCTTTAATGAAAGCCGTACATGCTTTTGAAAATTTTTAGCATTTCATGGGAATAAGTGCCTTTATCAACGGAACTTTGAGCAACTAAATCGATGCGCTTTTTTTCTTGGCCATCTTGTGAAATGATGAGCTCACCCATTTTTTCTCCTGCTTGCACTGGTGCATCCATATAAGGGAGCAGCTCAATAGTTGAAGTGACGCCTTTGTCTTTGCCTTTTTCTACAATAATACCTGGTTTTTCTTTGGCAACAATGGCTACATCATCAACTTTGCCTTTACCAATAGGCACATGACCTAGTACTTCATCAGGTTTGGCTACTAGTTTGAAACCGTAGCGAGCAAAGCCATAGTTATAAACTTTCATAGTTTCTTTGAAATGACCACGCATTTCAGGTACACCAAAGACAGATGCAATCAGGCGAAGGTTTTCTCTTTCTACAGTTGAAACGAGGCAATACTTAGCTTCATTAGTCCAACCAGTTTTGAAACCGTCAGTTCCTGGATACCACCAGAGTAATTTGTTGTGATTGTCTAACTGCATAGGTTTATCGCTATCTTCTCTGATCTTATAATGACGAATTGAGACCATTTCACGCAATTGGGGGTATTTTAGAGCTTCCCGTGCTACTAGAGCCATATCATAAGCAGACGTGTAGTGATTCTCTGCCGGCAAGCCGTGGGGGTTCATAAAATGAGTATTTTTCATCCCCAGTTCTTGCGCTTTTTTGTTCATCTCTTCTACATAAGCTTCATAAGAACCGCTAATATGCTCAGCAACAGCGACACAAGCATCGTTAGCCGATTGAACGGCAATAGAAATGAGCAGTGTCTCTAGGGGCATTTCCTCACCAGGTTCTAAGTAAATCTGAGAACCACCCATTTCAAAAGCTCTCTGACTCGTGCTAACTTTGTCATCCATACTGACACGACCAGCGTTAACAGCATCAAAAGCTACTAACAAAGTCATCAACTTAGTCGTACTTGCTGGTGCTACTCTTTCATGAGGATTCTTCTCAAAAAGAACTGCACCAGAAGCAGGATCCATAAGCACAACACTTTCCGCTGATGTTTCTAGCGGAACTGACGCTGTTACTCCGGCAGGTACACCGAGTAAGAGCAAAGCACTCAAAAGAATGCAACCCATAGACTTTGTCCAAGGTCTCACTAATGATTCCCCCTTGAATTAACTTGCCTTTTTCCACGGAACAGTTGAGATCATTATGTCCCTAAGAAAAGACTGTCATACTCAAGAGGGAACGCTTCATTTTGATAGGCCCATAGAAGATAGGCAAATTATTTAGAGAGTAATTCGCTGACCAAAGCTTACTTCATTATGAACAATAAAAATGCTTTGTGGAATAAAGCGATAAAGTTTATTTTTTTCCAACTCTTTTATAAGCACAGGCTGAGCTAAGAATTTATCAAAAAAAGAAAAGCGCTTACCAAAAGCTAAGAGCAATTTTGCACGCTCTTGAAGTGAACTAATCTCTTCAATTATTCCACTCATCTGTAGTCCACGAATCTCTTCATAGGCCTCAGGCTCATTATAAATAGCTACAGATGCTTGAAGTGAAGCCTCTTTTTGTAAAGCCTCTAGGTGTCGTGAGCGAGGTGAAGAAAGAAAGTAAAATGCTTTTTCATTGTCTCTATACTGATAAAGATAATAAACAGGAGCACTCCAAGGTAATCCTGCCGCATCAACAACAGCAATAGTCATAGCTCGATGCTCAGCACAGATAGCTTCAAAAATTTCTTCTGCTTCTTTTCCTGTAATCATTAAGTATCTCCAGACATCAAGTATCTCCAGGCATCAAGTATCTCCAGGCATCAAGTATCTCTAGGCATTACCTCTCCCAGAAGGAGAGGTTCTCTAGCAGGAGTCTCTTCGGCAATATAATAAGCTTCCCTTAACAACGCCAAGGCTTCTTCCCGATGCTCTCCATTATTGTAGTGCAGTTCCGCTAGAGCATCACCGACTTCCACTTGGTCACCAATTCTCTTAAGTAAGACAATGCCAGCGGCCATATCTATAGTGTCGTCCTTCTTCTCCCGCCCAGCACCTAATAGAGAAGCCGCTCGCCCTACAGCCAGAGCTTCCAAACGCTGAACATATCCGCTCTGATTGGCTAAGAAGAATTCCTTCTCTGTAGCCCTAGGAAGATACTTTTCAGGCTCATCGACAACAGCACCATTGCCGCCTTGATCTTCAATCCATTGACGAAAAACAGCCAATGCTCGACCACTGCGCAAATGGTCCAAGGCTTCTTTTTTTCCTACATCAATAGAAGTGCTTTGTCCTGCTAGATAAGCCATGCGCCCTGCTAGTTCAATCGTCACCACCATGGCAGGACTTATAGCACTTGAGCCTTCATAAGCACGAGGCTGTAACAGAGCAATAGCTTCACGAACTTCCAAAGCATTACCAATCATAGAGCCTAAAGGTTGGTCCATGGAAGTAATTACAGCAGCTGTGCGACGGCCCAATTGTTTACCAATCTCCACCATCACTTGGGCCAACTCTTCTGCCTCTTCGAAAGTCTTCATAAAAGCTCCATGACCGACTTTAACATCTAACATAATGAGATCTGAACCGGCGGCTATCTTTTTGCTCATAATGCTTGAGGCAATCAAAGGAATAGACTCCACCGTAGCCGTAACATCGCGCAGAGCATAAAGTTTTTTGTCTGCCGGCACTAGCTGACCAGTCTGACCAACAAGCGCTAGACCTGACCGCTTTACCTGTTCAATAAACTCTGCTCTAGTCAGATCAACACGAAAGCCAGGAATGCTTTCTAGCTTATCAATAGTTCCACCTGTATGGCCCAGACCGCGCCCAGACATTTTAGCTACTTTTAAACCCATCGCCGCCAATATAGGAGCTAAGATCAAGGTTGTTACATCACCTACGCCGCCAGTGCTGTGTTTATCAACCTTAAGACCTTCAATAGAAGCTAAATCGATTTGCTCACCCGATTGAACCATTAGCTTCGTTAAAATTGCCCTTTCTTCGGCTGTCATACCTTGAAAATACACAGCCATAGCCCAGGCGGCAACTTGATAATCAGGTATTTTATCATTTACATAACCACCAATAAGATAAGCTAACTCCTCTTCTGTCAACGCTTGCCCATCTCTTTTCTTGGCGATTAAATCGTTAGCACGCACTTGCGATCACCTCTTCCCTACTTTCTCCCCTACTCTTATAACTTCCCCGACCTGCAAGATAGGTAATCCTAGCCAGTCTAATACGGTCTCACCTACATCAGCAAAAGTTTTTCTGACCCCTACAGGACCTGGCTGTACAGCAGAACCATAAAGGAGAACAGGCACATACTCTCGCGAATGATCTGTGGAAGGAGTAGTAGGATCACAACCATGATCAGCCGTTAGAATTAATAGATCATCTTCTCGTAGTGCTTCCATAAGCTCTGGTAAAAACTTATCAAAATCTTCTAACGCTTGGGCATAGCCTTGAGGATCGTTGCGGTGACCATAAAGCATATCAAAATCAACAAGGTTAGTCATAATAATACCCTGCTCTACTTTTTCCATCGTGGCCACTGTTTTTTCTAAGCCTTCCTGGTTAGACTTAGAAGACTCATGAGCGGTAATGCCTTGACCAGCATAAATATCTTTAATCTTCCCAATAGCAAATACATCCATCTTTGCCTCTTTAATCTTATCGAAAATAAAAGGTCCTGGTGGAGACAAAGAAAAATCTTTCCGGTTCGCCGTTCTTTGAAAAGCTCCTACTTGTCCCACAAAAGGACGAGCAATTACTCGACCTACAGCATAATCGCCTTGTAACATCTCTCGGGCAATTCTGCAATAGCGATACAAATCTTCCAAAGGAACAACATCTTCATGAGCCGCTATCTGAAAAACTGAATCAGCAGAAGTATAGACGATGGGAGAGCCTGTCTCTACGTGCTGACCTCCCAGACGTGTAATAATCTCCGTACCAGAGGCCACTTCATTACCAATCACTTTACGACCGATAGCTTGTTCATAAGCATGTATTAAGTCGCTAGGAAAAGCATCTGGAAAAGTTGGAAAAGGCTGTTTTAGAATAACACCAGCCATTTCCCAATGACCTGTCGTAGTATCTTTACCTGGTGCCAACTCAGCCATCTTGCCATAGGCGGCTAATGGCTTGTCCGCAGGAACAACACCCTCAATAGGCTCAATATTGCCGAGACCTAGAGCAGACAAGTTAGGTAAATTAAGACCACCAACAGCTTTGGCCAGATTAGCCAAAGTATTACTACCTTCGTCACCATAGTGGTGAGCGTCAGGCATTTCACCGATGCCCACACTATCTAAAACAACGAGAATAACACGTCTTTGCAACATCTTCTTCCCTATCCTTTCTTCAGACTCTTTGCTAATAGCCCGCGGATGACTGCGATCATATATTTCTCGAATTCGGCCTGTCGTCAAATGAGTATAAATCTGCGTAGTACCAATATCAGCATGGCCTAACATCTCCTGTACAGAACGTAAATCAGCACCATTAGCCAACAAATGAGTAGCAAAAGAATGTCGTAAAGTATGAGGAGAAATCTCTTTCGTAATACCAGCTTCTTTTGCATAGCCTTTGAGAATCTTCCAAAAACCTTGTCTCGTCATAGCTTTACCTTTTTGGTTCACAAAAAGATGCTTTTCTCCGCCATGACGAACCCATTTGCTTCGTCCTTTGGCAAGATATTCCTCAATAGCTTCAATAGCTTGACGACCTAAAGGAACAATACGTTCTTTTTCCCCTTTGCCCATGACTCGCAAAAAAGCTTGATCCAAAAAAGTGTTCTCCTTAGTAAGAGCAAGTAATTCACTAACCCTTAATCCTGAAGCATAAAGAGTCTCTAACATAGCTTTATCACGAAGACCTACAACGGTTCGAGGTGGACTATCTAAGAGCGCCCCTACTTCTTCCACATTCAGAATGTCCGGTAAATGTCTTGCTTGACGAGGACCTTCAATTAAAGAAGTTGGATCTTGATCTATTTGCGACTCGTTAAGCAGAAAAGTAAAAAAAGTCTTAATAGCCGCAAGACGCCGAGCACGTGTTGCCGGTGCCAGCCCTCTATGATGAATCTCATATAAATAATCTTTTAAGGAATTGCGATCTACTTTAGACCATTCCTTAATCTCACGACTTTGTAAAAAAGAAGCCAAATCAGCTAGATCCCTTTTATAAGCCTCAATCGTATGCTCTGATAAGCCTCTTTCTATAACTAGATGAGTTAGAAAAAAAGTAAGGCCTTTTTGCAATTCTTTCATCCCCTTTGGGGACTTATCATTCGACCTTCTCTTCCATCATTCCTTCATTAATACCTTCATCTGGATGGAGAACCCGCATAGGCTCACCAGAAGGTTCTTCTTCTTTAGGCATTTCAGAAGCGTAACGTGTACTCCAATCAATTAACTGTGGTACTAGTAAAGCCAACAGCACAACCAAAACAAGCAAGCGTATGGCCATTCGCAGGCGTTTTTGCACTTTAGTAATTAAAAGAAAAAGCATGACCTTAAGCTCTCCTTTTTCCAAACTTTAGAAGCTTATCAGGGGCTATTTATAAGGATTTACAAGGATTTGCAAGAACTGCTATAAGAAAAGGATAGTTATAAAAAAATCTATGCCCCCCAAAACACAATAAGACGATACATCATTTTCCATAACTTATTCCGTGTAGGCTCACAGAGCCGGGGCAAAATAGTGATTGCAGAAGCAAATCCAATGGCTATATATATAGCTGTGAAAGGAGGATGCGCAATGGTCAGACGGAAAAACTATATTGTCGCTCGTTCTTTAGGAGCTACAACAGCAACAACTAATGGCATGATACCTACAGCTGACAATAATGCCACAAAAAGCAACCAAAACAACAGTTATAATGAATTGCCTGAATACGGTCAAGCTACCCAAGGAACTGATACAGCTGTATTTGGCAGTGTAAGACCAACTTTCGAGATTTACCCTGGTGAATAATCAGCTTTACAGAAAAGAAGCCACTTCCTGTATATGGAAGTGGCTTCTTTTTTAGATCCTTATAAGTGTTTTTTTATGATCAGATTTTATAAGATCACCAAAAAAACTAGAGCAGAAAAAAGCGAAGCAAAAAAGGTGCAATATAAGCATCAACCAAGCCAGCAACTATTGCCATCAAGAGACAGGCTAGGCTAACAGCGAAGTAAAAAACAAGAGCCTTGTTTAAGCTAATAGTGCCTTCGCGACGACCGCGAATTAACCAAAAAGAAAAAGCAAGAGCAATTATTCCAGCTACTGCTAAAGCCGGTATCAAAATTATACTAGAAGGCAGTAAGGACAATAAAATCACAAGTATACCATCAGAGCGAGTCTGCAAAAGAAAAGTAACGGTAAAGCCCAGTACAAAAGTACGATAAAAAAGTAAAGCTATAATAATCGGTATTCCCAAAATAGTAAGACCCAGAAAAAGAACTAAACCAATAATTAAGACATTGCGACTAACAGCTAGCTGAGCAAGAGCATGACTATCAATTCCTGATTGGATAGAAAGAAAAGCTCTTCCTATCGTTTCATTTAATAGCTCTAACTGCTCTGCAGGCAAAGTACTTGCTCCATAAGCTCCCGTAGCAACCCCAAGGGCCATCATAAACAAGACAGCACCAAAAAAAGTCCAGTGCAGATTCAAATGTTGCGTTAACATTTTGATGGCTTGATACACCCATAACGCCCCTTCGCTGATCCACTAAGACAGCCCCACTATCTGGCAAAGATTAACAGGGACAGCCCTACTTCACTTTATGCAATGCACAGAAAGTCAAGAACTAAGATCAATAGAGGAGGCAAAAGAGAAAGAACAAAAAAAATAAACCCCGAAGGGTTTACTATACTCTATATTCTTCCAGCGGCACGAATGATTTCCAGAACATTGTAAGCATTTAACTGCAAATCTTCTAAAGTAATAAATTCATCAGTCGTGTGGACTTTTTGCATTCCAATACCTAGATTAACTGTAGGTATGCCCGCACCATTAAATATATTGGCATCAGAACCGCCACCAGTTCCATCTAAGGATGCTTTTTTACCTAACTTTTCAGCTCCTTGAATAGCCAATTGGACTACAGTTTCGTCACTTTTTAAGTCAATATGAGGATAAATAAGAGTTGATGTAACTTCTGCTTTGCCACCACAGTCTTGCGCGGCCTGTACAAAAGCATTAACCATCTTTTCTGTTTGTATAGCCAGCTTTTTCAAAGAAAGACTGCGTGCTTCACCAGAAATTAAGACATTCTCTGGGATAATATTAGTAGCCATGCCGCCATTAATAGTCCCAATATTGGCCGTTGTTTCTTCATCAATACGACCAAGCTCCATAGATTGAATAGCTTTGGAAGCAATTCTAATAGCACTAATTCCTTCTTCAGGACAAATGCCAGCATGAGCGGCACGACCGTAAATATGAGCTTCAATATTATTCTGGGCCGGTCCTCGCACTATAATATTACCTACAAAACCACCGGCATCGAGAACATAACCCATCTTAGATTGCAATACAGAAGTGTCAAAGACTTTGGCACCCTTGAGACCGCCTTCTTCCTGTACCGTAAATATAACTTCTATAGTGGGATGAGGCTCTCCTGTTTCTTTTAATACCCGTAAAGCTTCTAAGATAGCAACAATACCAGCTTTATCATCAGCACCTAAAATAGAGGGCCCAGCTGAACTTATAACGCCATTGGAAACAATAGGTTCAACATGATCACAAGGTACAACCGTATCCATATGAGCACTGAAAAAAATAGCCGGACCTGGTCCAGTACCAGCCATACAAGCGTAAATATTACCTGCATTGCCTCCTATCTTTTCAGCGGCCTTATCTTCTACTGCTTTTAAGCCCATATTTGTTAATTTATCAAGTAAAACATCCGCTACTTGGCGCTCACCACCACCTGGAGAGGATATAGCGCATAATTGCAAAAATTCCTGAACCAATCGATCCTGCTGAATCAAGAACTTACACTTCCCTTCAAGTGAAGACTCTGGTCGGACACATCATCAATAATTCCCTCATCGTGTAATTCTAAGAAAACATCAACTACAATCGGGTCGAACTGTGTACCTTTACCACGAATTAATTCACCTATAGCTTTTTCACGTGCCAAAGCTTTACGATAGACACGGTTAGCCGTCATAGCCTCATAAGCATCAGCCACAGCAATAATCCTAGCTCCTAGTGGAATATTATCGCCTGCTAATCCTTCTGGATAGCCTTTGCCATTATACCATTCATGATGAGCCGCCAAAGTAGATGCCAAATCACGGAATTCAGGAACTTGTGAGATAATCTGCTCTCCAATAATTACATGCATCTTAATTTCAGCATATTCTGCATCAGTAAGCGCGCCAGGCTTGCGCAATATAGAGCTATTGATACCAATCTTACCAATATCATGCAAAGTAGCCGCCATAGCTACTCGGTCTACAGCTTCCTCAGATAGGCCCATACGCTCAGCAATTAATTTACTATAGCGATGAACATACTCTGAGTGACTTCGTGTATAGGAGTCCTTAGCATCAATAGCCATAATAAAAGCCTGTACCACAGAATGATAAAGATTTCTCTGCTTTTGGTAAGCCGAAGCATTTTCGATAGCATGACCCATTTGCACTGATAACAGCTCAATAAGCTCTTGATCTTCTCTGGAAAAGCCTACCTCTTCATCAGAGAAAACAGTAAGGACACCTAGTATTTTATTACGACTGCGCAAAGGTACTGCAAGCAGTTGTCGATATTCTTGTAATAGCTCCTGATCTACAAGGTAATTCTGCTTGTTATGCTGACTACAGACAAAGGGAACTCCTGTTTTTATTACTTCACCAAAACAACCTTCTATAGGCAAAAGCTTTTCTTCGAGAGAAGGAATTCCTAGATTGGCCATGGGCCGAAGAACACCTTTTTCTTCATCGAGGATATGTACGGTACAACCCTTTACTTTCATATTAACTACAGAAAGCTGAACTACAGACTTTAAAACTTGACGTAACTCTAAAGAGGAGCTTACAGTTCTAGCAACTTCAGTGAGCGTTGAAAAACGATGTACTTTCTTCTCTAATTCATCCTGTGTAAAACGCAAACGATCAGAAAGGTAACCGATCGTAGAAACCATAGTAAACAATATGCCGCCTCTCAGCATCAAGTCGCCACCATAAATCGCCATAGGTATAGGCATGTTGGTAAGAAAGTAAAGGGTTAAGGACATAGTAGCTACAGAAAGTCCTACTTTTAAGCCCCCATAAAGACTATGGACCGCACTTAACAAAAAGTATGCTAAGAAAAAGCTACTATCTAAGCCACCCGTCAAATGTATTAACCAAGTAACCATGACTAAGTCAAAAAGCATCGTACCAATATGCAAAATTGACTTTTCCACAATTTTCTTAGCGAAAAGAAAATACGCAATCACGCTATAAATTACAAAAAAGAGGATTACAGGCAGTAATAAGGATTCAATATTATGTTCAGGAGAGAAGATAACCCAGAGAACTAGGGCAAGAAAAGCGGCAACTCTAACAGCGGCAAATACATACTTATCCTCGAAAAAAGAATCTTGTCTCTTTTTCTCCATCTTACCCCTCCTCTTTGAAAAAAATACTATAAGTACTTTTTCTCCATAACAGCCTAAATACCCTTCATTTGGTAAGACTATTTATCGAAGATAAACCTTCCTTTATTTACCTACCTTGAAAACGTTTACCGTAGACTTTAATTCTAAAGCTAAAACACTCACACTTTCCGCACCGCTTGATAAAGATTGCATCAACGCAGTCGTCTCCTCAGTTGCCGCCGCAACCTGCTCGGCATTGCTTGCTGTGTTCTCCATTACTTTAGAAACTTGTTGAATTAGTTCTACAATCTCATTAGACGTATGGGTACTTTCATCAGTAATCCTAACAATTTCTTCTACATCTCGTACCGTTTTCTCCACAGCATCATGAATTTTTTCTAAAGATTCACCAGCACGATTAACGACAGAAACTCCTTCTTCAGCTTTGAGACGATTATCCTGCATTGCCTGAACTGCTTCAGACGTACTGAGGGCAATCTTTTTTATTAAGGTCGCCACTTCACCTGCACCTTCATTAGACTGCTCGGCCAGTTTGCGAACTTCATCAGCGACAACAGCAAAGCCACGGCCTGCCTCCCCTGCCCGAGCCGCTTCAATAGCGGCATTTAAAGCTAGCAAATTCGTTTGATTAGCAATGGCCGTAATCGTATCAGTAATAACACCAATCTGCTTAGAATAATTATCGAGCGTTGCAATTAACTTTTCTGTCTCTATAGTCTTTTCTTTGATCTCAACCATTCTCGTCACTGTCTCTTGAACCGTCTCTTTGCCACTAAGAGCCGCAACGAGAGTAGCTTGAGAACGAGCAGAAGCAGAAGAGGCCTCCTGCTGTGTCTTCTCCACCAGAGTAGACAATTTATTCAGCACTTGAACAGCTTCATCAACAGACTGATTACCTTGACCTGTATCGTCAGCCACTTGTTGTACACGACCGGCCATGTCGACTGCCGCCATCGAAAATTGTTCAATAGACTGTGCCATGCCTGCAGAAGCCGTTGCTAGACGATTAGAAGCATCACTAACGGTACTGACGATTTTTACTTGCTCATCAACCATGGCATTAAAACACTGATTCATGGAGCCCATCTCATCTTCATAAGCGTGTTCTGGTGCTTTCATCCGTAAGTCACACTGCGCCATGTTCTGAACAACTTGGGATATAGAGTTTAAAGGAACAATAATAAACTTCTGCACAAGAAAAAACATAATTAAGCTAGTCAATAAAACAGTAATAAAGGTAACAGACCAAGTAATTAGAGCTTCTTCCTGCTTAGAAAGTCCTTCAACAGGTGCTGTTACACTAATAGCGCCCCGAAATTCTCCTAACTTGTACCCTTCTTTGACATGACCAAAAGGATCAATTTCCCCAGGCGTTCCACCATGGCAAGGCAAACAAACTTCTTCTATGTACAAAGGCTTCGCGTAACGCAAAATAGGAAAGCCCTGAACACTTACTAGCTCATAATATTCCGACAGATTAGCATTCGACTGCAAAGTTTGGAGCATTTTCCGCTCCCACTCATCAGGTAAGTCATGATTATTTCGAACTTGTTCACTCGTATATTTAATAGTAAAGAGATCATCTTGTGGTCGTTTTCCAGTCACGTGCTCAGCTACAAAAAGATCAAGATCAGCTTGTTGTTCTACAATTTCTTTGGATTCTTCAATTAGCTTCCTTTCTGCAATGTTCACAAAAAAACTCGGCACCATAGTAATTGCTACCGCCATAAGCACTAATAATGGAATCATAGCTAAAATAAATTTAGGTGCTAGTTTCATACGTTTGTAAAAATCCAAATTGCTGTCCTCCCCCGCATCTCTGTATCTCTCCATCAACCTTCTTTTCACACAGCAATTTTTTAGTTTTTTCTAAATCTATAAATATACAATGCATAACTATTGCCAAAGTATTCTTCAACGACATCTTTTTTCCCTGCTTAAAAAACTGAAGCTTCTCGCTTTTGAATAATAAAAACACAGCCTTTTGTGCAAGGCTGTGTTTGATTTTTTTCTAATTATGTATTTTCTTTGTTTTACCCCACTTTCTGACCTAACCGTAACTTATCTGCTACCATAGCAATAAACTCACTATTCGTCGGCTTGCCTCGTTCTAGGTTGATGGTATAGCCGAAAAACTTAGACATTAGTTCCACATTACCACGATCCCAGGCGAGCTCAATAGCATGGCGAATAGCTCGTTCTACACGTGATGGCGTAGTCATATATTTTTGAGCGATCATAGGATACAGCTCTTTAGTAACAGCCCCAAGCAGATTTACTTCCTGAATAACTAATAAGATAGCGTCACGAAGGTATTGATAGCCTTTGATATGGGCTGGAACACCCATCTGATGAATAATATTGGTAACTTCCACATCCAAATTACGTGGTCTAGTAGCAGGTGGTGGTGTCTCTACAGAAGCACAACTCTGCTGGCTAGCCATTGTTGTAGCAGGAGGAATATTCCCACCCATAAGCTGACGAATACGATTCCCTAATATCTGAAAATCAAAGGGTTTAAGGATAAAGTAATCGGCTCCTAACTGAACAGCACGATGAGTCATCGATTCCTGTCCAAAAGCTGTCAAAATAATGACCCGTGGGCGATGAGGTAGCTGCATCTCACCAAGACGCTCTAGAACACCAATGCCGTCAAGGTGGGGCATAATAATGTCCAGAATGACTAGATCAGGCTCTTCTTGTTGAATTAGCGTAAGAGCTTCCTGCCCATTGTGGGCCATACCAATTAATTCGATATCATCCTGAGAAGATATATAATCTCGGAGAATATCACAAAATTCCTTATTGTCATCAGAGATGACGAGGCGAATTTTGTTTAACATTATTTTACCAGCCTCCCCAAGTTTTTCACTGGTCATAGCTTTTCGACATAAGAAAAAGGATATCCTTCCAAAATTTTAGAAAATCATTCGTAAAAAAATGTGAATTTATGACAATTTGAGCTACAATATTTGGAAAAGGATAGTGAAAGCTATTTATTTAAAAGCTCAAAAAAAGGACTCTGCTCCTTCTGCAAAGTCCCTACTTCTTTTTGCTCCTTTTTCCATAGTCCCGCTTCTTCCAGCATTTGTTCGACAAGACAGCCATATCCAGTGGAAGGACTGTTAATAAAAACATGAGTTACGGCCCCAACAATCCGACCATTTTGTATAATAGGACTTCCACTCATGCCCTGAATGATACCACCTGTCAGATTAAGCAATCTTGGGTCGGTTACACGAATAACAAGACCTTTACCGTCTGAGCGGTGAGGCATAATTCGATCAATTTGGATCTGAAAGCGCTCTAACTTGTCACCATTCACAACAGTGATAATTTCAGCAGGACCTTGCATGACTTGAGCTGATAAAGCAATTGGAATAGGCTCAGGATAAAAAGGATTAGTAAGCTTCCCTTCTAATTGGCCAAAAATACCGACATAAGTGTTACGTTTAATATCTCCAGAAAAATCTGCCTTATCTTCTTGAAAAAGACCTACTTTTTCACCAGGCGCACCTTTTCGACCTGGATGAATTGATTTAATTGATGCAGGAATAATCTTGCCATCAGCCACATTAATGCGCTTATTCGTATCAGCATCGTTAATAACATGGCCTAAAGCTCCATAAGTCTTCGATTTAGGGTCTAAGAAAGTCAGCGTACCGACACCAGAAGCTCGATCTCGAACAAAAAGACCTATGCGATAACGCTTAGTCTCACCGCATATAATAGGCTCTATTTCAGTCTTGTTCATTTTGCCATTTCTAGACCATTCTACTTCTATTTTTTCTTTGGCTCTCCCTAACTCATCAATTATTCGAGCTAGATCAGCTTCACTCTTGACAGCTTTCTGATTAATACGGTGGATCACATCACCAACTTGTAAGCCAGCAACCTTAGCCGGATAATACTTATCACCTTTGCCATCAGTGATAGGAGCTTGACCGACGACTATAACACCTTCTGAGTGAAGCATAACGCCAATAGAATGACCACCTGGTAGCAGTTCCATAGGAGGCAAAACATCGACAATAATATTCTTCAAAGGAATCAAGCCGAGGAGACGCAACGTCACGTTAATTCGTCCAGGTTCTTCAGTCGCATTGCTAGCATTTACCTCAGTAACATTACTAACATTTACCCTTTTAACATCTTGCCCATGACCTTCGTCAGTCCAACTAGTTAGGGCTTGTAAAGCCGGCGATTCGACACGATTCATCTCGAGTGTTACATGGCGCAACATAGAAGGAGGAAACATTCGGTCAATAGGAATCTCTTCGCCCACAGTGGTACGTAATTTGGATGGCGTTGACCAGATGCTCTGCGCTTCTTCAGTCAAACTACCAGTCAACAAAAGTAGGGCCAGAAGAATACCTGTTACCTGTTTGATCCTCTCTTTCGCCATTCCCGCCTCCTCTTTCCCTGGTGTGGGATATTGAAAATTGTCAGTTTTTGCTTTGCTTGGAACAGTTTTTCCTGCCTTGTCTGTTAAACTGTTTTTTCAATTATTTGATTGTGATGTCGGTGCTGTCCTTACTGTCTCCCCATGACGAAAGACCTATCCTAGCAAAAGCGTGGTTACAGCGCATTGCATTGGAAGCAAAGGTCTTTTAACGGATTGAAAAACAAAAGAAACCCCAGACTCGCAAGTCGGGGTTTCTCTATTAGAGAATATGGAGAGATTAAGATCGCCGTGAGCTACAATACATTTCCTGAGCATGCTGGACTGTGGCTTCGCTCGCTTTGTCGCCCCCTAGCATACGAGTTAGCTCAGCAATTCGTTCCTCTTCGCTTAAGGCCTTAATATTAGTAACAGTGCGATCTGCTGTTACATCTTTGCGAATGAGGAAGTGATTGTCAGCATAGGCCGCTAATTGGGGGGCGTGGGTTACGCAGATGATTTGCACATCTTCTGCTACCTGAGCCATTTTTTGGGCAACTGCTTGCAGAGCCTGTCCACCAATACCAGCATCAATTTCATCGAAAATCAGAGATGGAATGCCCTCATATCGAGCTAGAATCGTTTTGAAAGCAAGTAGAATACGACCTAGTTCACCACCAGAGGCAATACGAGCTAGTGCCTTAGCTGGTTCACCTACATTAGGAGCAAAAAGAAATTCAATTTCTTCCATACCTAGTGGTGAAGGCCCTTCGCGCTGTCGAAATTGCACCTCTAAGCTCGCTCGAGCCATGCCTAAGAAGGAAAGTTCTTTTTGCAGAGCCTCTTCTAATTCTTTAGCTTTTTGGTGGCGCACTTCTGTGAGCAAAGCGGCCTCCTTGTAATATTGTTCTAACCATTGCTGACGCTCTTTTTCCAGAGCCTCTATAGTTTCGTCACAACGTTCTAAATCGTCCAGTTCTTTTATAATGGCCTCATTGTATGTTAGGATTTCTTCAATCGTTGCTCCGTATTTATGTTTAAGTCGATCAATCTTGCTAAGTCTTTCCTGCACTTCATCAAGGCGACCAGGCTGATACTCTAGATCTTCACGATAATCACGAAGACGTTCTGCCACATCTTCAGCCTGATAATAAGTTTCTTCTAGAACCTTGCTCAGCTCTTGAAGGCGGCTGTCGTATGCTGTAACGTCATCTAATGCCAGCCGCGCTTTGTCGAGCAGTTCTAGTACACCCTGCCCTTTTTCACCGTACAAAGCATCGTAAGCTTCGTTACTTGAATAGATTAGTTTTTCCATGTTCTGTAATTTTTTACGTTCTTGCTCTAGAGCCTCATCTTCATTAACCATAAGATGGACTTCACCAATCTCTTTAATCTGGAATTTCAACATATCGAGACGCTGTATGCGCTCTCTTTCGCTTCTTTGCAATCTCGCTAACTCCTGCTCTAGAGATTGCAACTTTTTGTAAGTCTCTGCAACAGTAGCTAATTTACTTTCCCCTTCTTGACCTGACAATCGATCCAAAAGCTGACCGTGTTTGCGTGGATTCATTAGAGATTGCTGTTCGTGCTGGCCTTGTAAGTCAATGAGGCGACCGCCCACTTCGCGAAAAAGGGCTAGCGGAACAGTGCGACCGTTAATTCGACAAACATTTTTGCCACTTTTAGCGATTTCTCTAGACAAAAGCAACGAACCATCTTCTTCCACTTCTACACCCAACTCAGCCAAGTCAGCACAAAGTTTGCCTTCTTTTTCAAAATCAAGAGTAAAGAAACCTTCAATGCGTGCTTTATTAGCACCACTGCGCAAGGCTTCTTGTGTCGAACGTCCACCAATTAACAATCCAACAGCATCTATCAGAAGTGATTTACCGGCGCCAGTCTCTCCTGTAAGCAAGTTCAAGCCTGGAGAAAGCTCAAGCTCTACTTCTTCAATGAGAGCAAAGTTCTCCACTCGCAATCTTTCCAACATACCTATCCTTCACCTCTCTTCTGCCAAAAAGTTCTACTTTCTAGGGCTTTTCTTAATCGGTCTTCCTTCCGTCCATTTTTTGATCTCTTTGACGAGACGTTCAACTGCTTCCGGTGGTTTGACAACGAGCAAAATAGTATCATCGCCTGCCACAGTACCGATCACTTCCGGCCAAGGATTACTATCAAAAAAAGCGGCCACCCCATGAGCATGACCTGGCAAGGTACGCACTACAATAATATTGAGACTAGCATCAATATGGGTAATCGTATCACGGAGCATGCCATATAAGCGATCAGAAGGCGATGGCTTCGCCACAGGCTCAGCAGGTGGAGCATAGCGAGATTCATCTTTACTCACAGGTACTTTGATTAAGCCCAGCTCTTTTATATCTCTTGAAATTGTTGCTTGCGTAACTTCCATTCCTTGATCGCACAAACGCTGAGCTAGTTCATCTTGTGTTCGGATTGGCTCTGACTGAATAATATCTAGAATCGTTCTATGTCGCTTACTTTTCAAGTCACTTACACCGACCTTTGACCTTCTTTTTCTCAGCCAGTAAAACATAAGGTGGATGACCTCTTCGATTAGGAAAAGAAATCGATAAGGTATCCCATTGTTCATGAGGCAAGTCAGTCCACCATTTATCAACTGCTTCTGCTTCTTCAGCAGAACCTTCATGACCTACATAGACAACAACAACGAGTCTACCTTCGGGAGCTAAGTGCTTCGACAATGTTTGTAGAGCAGAAATAGTCGTTTCGGCCTGCGTAGTAACCCCATGATCGCCACCTGGTAAATAGCCTAAGTTAAATATGGCACCTTTTAAGGGTGGACACTCTAGAGGTTGAGCCAAAAGCTGGTCTACTTCACTATGATCAGCTCTGATCAGATGAATACCTTCTTGTAGAAGAGCAAAGTTCTTCTTAGCTTGCTCCCCTAATTGATCAGACAAGCCTAAAGAAGGTAAAGTGGAGTAAGCCCTTGCCGAAAAACCTGCTTCTTCAAGCTTTCCTTTGGTCTTTTCTATAGCTTCAGCTTGTATATCGAAGGCCCAGAGTAAGCCGTCAGGCAGTACATGTTGAGCCAAAAAAAGGCTATCATTGCCTTTACCAGCTGTGCCATCAATAACAAAATCGCCTCGTTTTAGTTTTTCTTTTAATAATTTTTGAGACCAAAGTACTGCAGACGTTAAAGAACTCATTAGATTCTCCCCTGTTGCATCTTCTCATGAAGAATGCGAAAAAAACTGCGATTTTTTATTTTGATTAAGGAACAAGTAACAGAGGCTTTTTGGATATAGACAGATTCGCCCCAACGCAAGGGACGGCCCGGTTGACCGTCAACAGTTACCAGACCATCTACATAAGGGGAGCGAACAGTCACATGAATCACTTTGTTTTGCGATATAACGAGCGGTCTAGCATCAAGACTGTGAGGGCAAATAGGTGTCATAATCATGGCCTGTAAGTCTGGTGAAACGATAGGACCTCCAGCTGACATAGAATAAGCTGTTGACCCTGTCGGAGAAGCCACTATTAGACCATCAGACGAGTAAGTGGCCACCAATTCATCATCAACAAAAGCTTCTACGCGCAACATTCGCGGATTAGCTCCTTTAGTTACAACCACATCATTGAGAGCATAAAAAATCGGACTAGCCCCTTCTTCGCTAATAATGTGAGCTTGTAACATCATGCGCTCTTCAATGGTATAATTTCCTGCGATTACTTGATCAAGAGCAGGAAAAAGATCATGCTCTTCAATCTCTGTTAAAAAACCAAGCCTGCCCAAGTTGACGCCTAATAAGGGTACTTGAAAAGGTGCCATCAGACGAGCTGTATTCAGCAGTGTCCCGTCACCGCCTAAAACGACTACAAAGTCTAATTTTTCTAATTTTTGGGTCAACTCATGGCTAGTTGAATTAACTAGTTCTGTCACCTTCGTTAAAGGAATTCCCATCTGAATTCCCCGTGCAGACAGCCATTGAGCCATTTTACGAGCCACCTCATGGGCTTGTGGTTTTTCTTCATTCATAATTACCCCAATGGCTGTCAAATACATCTCCTCCAACATCCAACATTACAATAATTTTTTCTATAGAAATTCTATCCTGTGGATTCTCTCTGCTGTCATGTCGACAAGCAGAATTCCATCGACTTGATAAACGTAATAGTATTCTAGTAGCTGACGTCTTGTATCGGCAAAAGTAGGTCGAGGCGCAACCTGACCTGTCTTAACTTCGGCAATATATTTTTTTCCTTGCCGTGAGACAAGATAGTCGGCCCGTACTTTTATAGTATTTGCTCGCCCATCTACACGCAAAGTCATCGTGCCCACTGGTTGGGCTTCAATAACAGTATACCCTTTTGAAGAAAGCACTTTAACCGCTTTTGTTTCTCCTCTTTTCCCCCGTTGTTGTCTCCACAAGATCAGCCAACGTTGGTAAAGCTTACGAAGCCAAGAAAAAACAAAAGCACCAAAAAGCATAGCTAAGATAAGCAAAGCAAGCAGAAGCACCATAGTTTGTTCTTCTTCTAAAGTAACAAGTGCAACAGTAAATAGCTCGGGCACTCAGCAAATCCTCCCGTAATTCCAGATCCTCCTACTGTGCTAGAATGGTGATCTATTATTCTAGAACCTTAATCATTAATCCATTATTGTTCTACGTTCTTCCAATCTTGTCCTTCCCAGTAATAAAAAAAAGGTCAGATAAGCTTCCCGAAGGGCGGCTATCTGACCTTTTCTAGTTTACTTTTTAAGGGGTAAACTCTCATGAGCTTTATCTACCAGATCACTAATTATCTCAGCGCTGATTTTATTTGTTTTATCAGCACTTATCTCATTTGTATTATCATCGTCCGCCAACGATTCATTAGCTTCCGATCCATTAACTTCTAATTCATTAGCTTCTGATTCGTCTACTCCGGACTCATCAGCCTCTTTTTTCTGCAACCAGAGCAGATACTCAATATTCCCTTCCGGTCCTGTAATAGGCGAATAGTCTAATCCAAGTACCTTCCAGTCTTGTTCATAAGACCAATTAACAAGTCTTGTGATAACTTCTCGATGGACAGCTCTATCACGAACAACACCTTTTTTACCTACTTTATCTTTGCCCGCTTCAAACTGAGGTTTAATCAAAGCAATCACATGACCTGGCCCTTCGAGCAGGTCTTTTACGGCTGGTAAGACTTTTTCTAAAGAGATAAAGGCAACATCAATAGTAGCTACTTGAGCTTTTTCACCTAGTTGCTCTGCTGTAACATAACGAATGTTAGTACGTTCTAGAGAACGAACTCGTTCATCCTGTCGAAGCGACCAGGCTAGTTGACCATAGCCTACGTCAACAGCAATGACACGACTAGCACCGTTTTTCAAGGCTACATCAGTAAAGCCGCCTGTAGATGCACCCACATCAATGATCCTTAAGCCTTGCAAGGATAGGTCAAAGACTTCTAGCGCTCTAGCCAGTTTGAAGCCACCTCTGCTCACGTAAGGACAAGCATTAGCCTCCACTGTTACATCAGCATCTGCGGCAATTAATGTACCTGCTTTGTCGACACGTTGACCTTTCACGCGAACAAGGCCTGCTAAAATAGCAGACCTGGCTCTTTCACGGCTTTCGGCTAAGCCTTTTTCTACTAGTATCACATCAAGTCGCTGTTTCTTTGTTGCCATCCTACTTCTCACCACGAAAAGCTAATTTTACATTGCTCATTATAGGAGCAATTTTTAAGTTGCCTCTGCGAGGAGGTTGACTTTGTTTGCCTATGAAGCCTTCGGCTACGGCGGCAATGTTTTCTGCTGTAAGTCCTAGGTCTTTTTTGAGCATTGACAGTGCGCCGTGCTGTACGTAGCTGTCGGGAATGCCGATGCGGCGTACTTTACATTCTACTTGTTGATCTTGAAGTAGTTCTTGTACGGCACTACCGAAACCGCCGTCGAGTACGTTTTCTTCTACTGTGAGCACATGGCTAATGCTACGTGCTTTGGAGAGGATTAGATCGCTGTCTAACGGTTTGATGTAGCGGCCGTTGATAACGGTAACTTCAATGCCTTTTCCTGCTAGTAATTGAGCCGCTTCCACAGCAGGTTGTACCATAGTACCGATAGCGATGATTAAGAGGTCTTGTCCTTCTTGTAGCACTTCGCCTTGTCCATAGGGAAGTTCTTGTAAGACCTGATCTAGAGGTACACCTAGACCTTGTCCACGAGGATAGCGGATAGCTACTGGACTGTTAAGTTTGTAGGCACTATAAAGCATATGTTGTAGTTCATTTTCATCTTTGGGCGACATTACGGTCAATCCAGGAATGTGTCGGAGGTAGGAAATATCGTAGACACCATGATGAGTTTCTCCATCTTCTCCAACTAATCCAGCTCGATCGATGGCGAAAACTACAGGCGCTTTCTGCAGGCAGACATCGTGGAAAATCTGATCGTAAGCTCTTTGTAAGAAAGAAGAATAAATCGCCACTACAGGCTTTAATCCTTCTAAAGCTAGCGCCGAAGCCATACAGACAGCATGTTGCTCAGCAATACCTACGTCATAGAAGCGAGCTGGAAAAGCACGAGCAAAAGGTGCTAACCCAGTTCCATCAGGCATAGCCGCTGTAATACCTAGCACACGCTCATCTTGGCGAGCTAATTGCATCATAGTATCGCTAAAAATCTGTGTATAAGTCTTCGGACCTTCTGTTTTATGAACTTTCCCTGTCTTCACATCAAAAGGACCAACGCCATGGAATAGTCCTGGATTCTGTTCTGCCGGTCCGTAGCCACAACCTTTTTTGGTTAAGACATGAACAAGGACAGGGCCTTTTAACTGCCGAGCATTGTTAAGTACATTACGAAGTTCCGTCAAGTTATGACCATCAATAGGGCCTAAATAAGAATAACCTAACTCTTCAAAGAGTACGCCCGGCACCATAAGATGCTTAACGCCTTCTTTAACCTTTTCTAATATTTTGAAAACCTGAGGCCCAATAGAAGGTATCTTTTTGACCATATCCTCCATTTCTTCCTTGTTGCGGAAGTAGCGTGGATCAGTACGCATACGGGTGAGATAGGTCGATATAGCTCCCACATTATCGGCAATTGACTTCTCATTATCGTTAAGAACGACAATAAGATCAGTGCTCTCATTGCCTGCATGGTTCAACGCTTCTAGAGCCATACCACCAGTAAGTGCACCATCACCAATAACAGCAACAACAGCATTGTCTTTCCGCTTTAGATCGCGAGCAAAAGCTAGTCCTAGTGCCGCAGAAATAGATGTAGAGCTATGTCCCGTATTGATACAATCATGGGGGCTTTCAGATCGTTTTGGAAATCCTGCGAGACCCTGATAAGTCCTTAAAGTTTTGAACTCTTCTTGCCTACCTGTAAGTAGTTTGTGCACATAAGATTGGTGGCCAACGTCCCAAACAATTTTGTCATCTGGCGTACGAAAAACGAGATGAAGTGCGAGAGTTAGCTCTACAATGCCTAGATTCGGGGCCAAGTGACCTCCGTTAGTGGCAATTGTCTGAATCAGAACATCTCTAACCTCTTGGCAAATCTGTTCTAGTTCAGCCTCAGAGAGCTGTTGTAGATCTTGTGGCTCTTTGATCTTGCTTAATACTTGGGCCATAGGCGTGGGTCACCCTCTCTCCACTAGCATTCCTATTATGTTCTATAATTACTTTTTCGCTTTTTCCTTTTTACTTCCTCTTTTATGTTCTTTTTTCTTTTTCATTTGAAAAAAAGTTCTTCCTGTTACAGCTTCTACGTGAGACATCCAACGAGCTACAGCAAAGACAACTTCATGGCTATAATTGATGGCAATCATTTTTCCTAAAGACTTGCCACCAACAGTCAACCCAGCTACAAAGCCCGTAATAATCGTACCCCAATAGATTCCTTCTGCCCCAGGGAGCTGAGCCAAGCGAAAAGCAATGCTTATACCAACAGCACCAGCTACAGCGGCAGATATGTCACCAATAACGTCATTACAAAAATTAGCCACCCGATCAGCGTTGCGCACGATCCAGAGCGCTTGTTGAGCGCCAGCTGTTTTTCGCGCCGCTTTAGCATGAAAAGGTGTCTCTGTGGCCGCCGCCGCAGAAGTCCCAATAGTATCAAAAAAAATACCAATAAATATTAAAACTACTAAAAGAGCAATCGATAAAGCAATAGATACGACTCTGTCTAGGATTAATTCCGATCCTACGCTAATCCCCATGGCTATAAAAAAAGATAAAATGCCAATAATCAGAGCGTGACTTGCCGATTGTCGTAAATCTCTAAGTAAACTAGAGCCCAAAGATATGTTCACCTCTATACAACTGCACAAAAAGATGCCTGAATTACATAGTGACAGCCCGTTAAGTAAACTTTATGGCTTTGGTCCGGTAGGATTTCCCCACCTAGCTCCGATAGGTCACCCCATCGGCGGTTTCCCTTTATGCCAGGAGCAGTCCTGTCGCCAAGAACTGAACCGGATCACCACTTAGTCCATACTTTAATCCCTAACGGACTTCTTTGCAGAACAGTCTAGGAATTTTCTTCAACAACTCTACCTGTCTCTAGCCTCTTTTGCAGTATTGGTTTCAAGTCGCGGCCCTTTCTCCCTGGCCGGGGAGAAAGACCCGTATCCTCCTATCCACCAATCCCACTCAAGGCAGGCTACACTGCACCCAGCATGAACCGAATGCAGGTTCTTCCCAAGCCATAGTTTCCTCCGAAAATGGTCCCGAAGTTCCCCACGCACTTGGGTCTCCACGAAGGTAGGGTCATCGCCCGCATGCCATTGCAGATCGCCCTATCCCCCTTAACTCCCAGTACCAACCCCCGACTGGGCGTCGGCAGCCAGCACCAGGAACTTCATCGATGTGCCCTCGACGGATTTTTAGCCCCGCCTTCAAAACAGGAGATGCTGACTAGAATACTGCGTCACCTACGTTCAGACATCTGTCAGAGTATTATAGCACAAGTGTGTCACTCTTTCAAAAGAAAGATGGGGGTGATTTCTCGTAAATTAGTGGGCTAGATAGAAAAAAACGGCATTTTAGGGTTAGAAGAAAAACCACAGGGCTTTTTAGTTGCGAAAGAGCCTTGTGGTTATGGTTAATGCTTATGCCTGTTAGTCGGTCTATTTCTCTTAGTATAAAAAGTTATAAGATAGATCATGCTGGGGGACTGGGGGAAGAAAATTCCTACGAACGGGCGTCTCCCACGCTGTTTCGACAGCAAGCTGTCGACAGCTGAGGTCGCCAAGCCCTCTCTCCGGAAAAGTCTTCCCCCAGTCCCCAGTGGCTTTGATTTTAGTTTACTCTAGTTCTCTCGTTCTAGTAAGTACAGGGCTAATTGACGAAGTAGTTCTGCTTCAGGTCCAAAGTTATCAAGAGCTTCTACGGCTGATTGGACAGCTGTTTCGGCCGCTTCTCTTGCTTTTTCTAAACCTAGTAGGGATGGATATGTAGACTTCTGGTTTTTCTCGTCACTACCGACTGGCTTGCCTAGTTTTGCTGTATCGCCTTGTACGTCTAGAAGATCGTCGGTGATCTGAAAGGCTAGTCCTAGGTATTCACCGTAGCTAGTAAGGGCAGTAATTTCTTCTTCTGAGCCGCCTCCAAGGATAGCGCCAGCTCGGAGAGAGGTTTTGATTAGAGCGCCTGTTTTGTGTTGATGTATGTATTCCATGGTAGACAAGTCAATTTTTTGTTCTTCCGCTTCTATATCCATCACTTGTCCACCGATCATGCCTTGACTTCCTGAAGCGTGGGCAATTTCGGCCATAACTTGTAGGTACCGTTGGGCTAAGCTTGTCTCTTGCTGGTCTGCTACTTCAGCAAATGCTGATTCAGCTAACAAGCCAAAAGCGCGAGTTAGCAGGCCGTCGCCGGCTAAGATGGCCATAGCTTCACCATAGACGATGTGATTCGTCGGTTTGCCCCGTCGAAGATCGTCATCGTCCATTGCGGGGAGGTCGTCGTGTATGAGTGAATAAGTATGGATCATTTCCAGAGCACATGCGGCGGCCATTACTTTACTGTCATCACCTTGTACAGCACGACATGCCGCTAAGGCTAAGACAGGACGCAATCTTTTGCCACCAGCAAAAAGACTGTAGCGCATGGATTGATGAATCACAGGTGGGATGGCTTTTTCTTCAGGTAACGACGTTTCTAGGGCTGAATCAATTTGTAGAGCCATTTTTTTGAGCTCTGCTTTTAAGTCGAAAACTTCTCTTTGCAAGGACGATCCTCCTTACTCTTCCGCAGAGAATAGTTCTAAATTTTCTGGTGCTTCAATCAGTTTTTGTACTTTCGCTTCATACTCGTCTAGCTTGCCGTGACAATGGCGAACAAGAACGATACCTTCTTGAAAAAGCTGTAGGGATTGATCGAGCGTTGCTTCTCCCTTTTCTAAGTTGCGAACAACTTCTTCTAGACGGGCCAGAGCATTTTCATAAGAAAGGACTAGCTCTTCTTTTGATTGATCTGCCATCGGCTTGTCACCTTCCTCTCTTCCACTTTACAAGTTACTTCGCCTTTGCGCAAGGTAATGTGAATAGACTCACCAGGGGAGACTTGTTCAGCATCTCTGAGCACTTCTTCTTTTTCATTTAGACAAAGGGCAAAGCCTCGATCCAAAACAGCTAGGGGGCTCAAGGCATCGAGTAGGCCTGCTTGCATAGCTATTTCACTGCGTTTTTTGAGCAGTTTCTGATTAGCTTGGTAGATCAAACGGTGGCGCAGTTCATCAACACGCTGAGCCATCTGTTCAGTCCGTCGCCCTTGCACATGAGCAAGCAAACGAGCTTCTAAATCCTGCACTTGCTTAGCTTTCTGGGCAATAATGGCTCTTTCAGAGTTACGCAAAAGACGTTCTTCTAATTGATCAACACGCTGTTGTTGGATGCGCAAATTTTGCAAAGGATTAGCCAGCACAGGCCTTTTTTCGAGACTTGTAACTGCCTGGCGGGAACTACTAATCTGGCTATGCATAGCTCTGCGCAAGCGCTCTTCCAGATCATTACATTGTATCTTCAAGCTATCATAGACAGGAACAGCCAACTCTGCCGCGGCTGAGGGGGTAGCGGCACGAACATCAGCAACTAAATCACTTAAAGAGACGTCAGATTCGTGACCGACTGCGGAGATAACTGGAATAGGAAAGTCGGCGATGACACGACATAGCTGTTCATCATTAAAAGCCCAGAGGTCTTCTCGAGATCCGCCACCTCTACCGATAATGACTACATCGACGAGAGGGTGATTTCTCATTTTTTCCAAAGCCTTAATTAAGCTCTCTGGTGCTTCTTCACCTTGAACCATCGCTGGTGCTAAAAAGATATTCATCTTAGGATAGCGCCGCGTAATAACAGCATAAAGATCGCGAATAGCCGCTCCAGTTGGTGCTGTAACAATACCAACAGCTCGTGGTAGAAAAGGCAAAGGTCTCTTTCGCTCTGAAGCAAAAAGACCATCAGCTTCTAAACGTTGACGCACTTGTTCTAAAGCTAAGTAAATTCCACCAAGACCAGCTGGCTCCATCTCTTCAGCATAAAGCTGATATACACCATCACGAGCATAAACAGCAATACGACCTCTAATCACCACTTGGAGACCGTTTTCAGGGCGAAACTTGAGAAACCGAGCCCGCCCACGAAACATAAGGGCTTTAAGAGTACCTTCCCGATCTTTTAAGGTAAAATACATGTGACCAGAGCTGTGATGCTTAAAGTTAGAAAGCTCACCTTGAACCCATATATCTTGTAAAGTCTCTTCTTCACTTAAGAGACCTTCAATATACTGGTTCAGCTCTGTTATTGACCATACTTTATTCATTGCTCGCCCCCCCACAGGGTAGGTTCAGAATCAGGACTGCTTGCTCTGAAGATATTGATCTATAGCACGGGCAGATTTTTTGCCTGCACCCATAGCCAAAATAACTGTTGCCGCACCGGTAACAATATCGCCACCAGCAAAAACACCAGGTAGAGAAGTACGTCCTTCTTCGTCAGCTTGAATAGTACCTTTGCGATTTAAGGCCAGACCTGCTGTTGATTGTGTCACCAGAGGATTAGGACCTTGGCCAATAGCAACAATAACTGAATCTACTTCCATGAAAAACTCAGAGCCTTCCACAGGCACAGGACGACGGCGACCAGATTCATCAGGTTCACCTAACTCATAACGGAGACAGTTCATCCCTTTAACCCAACCTTGCTCATCGCCTACAATTTCCACAGGGTTAGTCAATACTTTGAACTGCACACCTTCTTCATGAGCATGTTCAATCTCTTCAGCACGAGCAGGCATTTCTTTTTCTGAACGGCGATAAACGATCGAAACTTCTTCAGCACCTAAGCGTAGAGCAGTTCTTGCCGCATCCATAGCTACGTTACCTGCACCAAGAACAGCTACTTTGCGACCACTAATTACAGGCGTTAGAAAATTAGGGAAATCGTAGCCTTTCATTAGGTTAGTACGAGTTAAGAATTCATTAGCCGCAAAAACGCCACAAAGATTCTCGCCAGGAATACCCATAAAGTTAGGCAGACCAGCACCAGTACCTATAAAAACAGCTTCATAGCCTTTTTGTTGCAAATCCTCAACAGTAAAAGTTTTGCCACCTACCATGTTTACTTGTAGATTGACACCTAGCTTACGCAAGCTATCAATCTCTTTTTCCACAATCGCTTTAGGCAAACGAAACTCTGGAATACCATACATAAGTACGCCACCAGCAACATGCAGAGCTTCAAAAACAGTAACATCATAGCCAAAGCGAGCTAGATCGGCGGCACAGCTTAAGCCAGCAGGACCAGCACCGATAATTGCTACTTTCTGTTTCTTAGGAGATGCTGTAGCAGAACTTTCTGATTCCTGATCGCCATCTACAGTATCTAGATCAGCAACCTTAGCTTCTTCGGCTTCTTCCTTAGCCATTTCCCAATCAGCAACAAAACGCTCTAAGCGCCCAATAGCAACTGGTTCAGACTTAATGCCCACAATGCACTTACTTTCGCACTGACTTTCCTGTGGGCAGACACGACCACAAACAGCAGGTAAAGCATTTTTCAACTTCAATTGTTTAGCCGCCGTAGCCATATCACCGTCTGCCACAGCTTGAATAAATTCAGGAATAAGCACTTCTACAGGACAGCCATCACGGCATTTAGGCTTTTTACATTGCAGACAACGTTTTGCTTCTATAATAGCCTGTTCTTCTGTATAACCAAGAGCCACTTCGTTAAAGTTACTGACCCGTTCTTGCGGAGCCTGGCAAGGCATTTCTTGTCGGCCAGGACGATTCTTTACTGACACCCGCAATGACCTCCTTTATGTTCCAATACAGCTAGGGCTCTTTTTTCTTGATCTTTATAGATAGACAATCTTTTGATAGCAAGATCAAAGTCAACAAGATGACCGTCAAATTCAGGTCCATCTACACAGGCAAACTTAGTCTCACTGCCAACTTGTACACGACAAGCGCCGCACATACCTGTACCGTCCATCATTAGGGGGTTCATGCTGACAATAGTCTTCAATTCCCAAGGACGAGTAACATTAGTGATAGCCCGCATCATAGGCATAGGCCCAATAGCCCACAGAGCTGATAATTGTCCACGCTCTTCATAAAGGTCTTTCAAGGCATCAGTAACAAAGCCTTGGCGTCCATAAGAGCCATCATCAGTACAGACAATAAGCTGATCACTAACAGAAGCCATCTTCTCTTCCCAGATTAACAGCTCTTTGTTACGAGCACCAATGATAGAAATCACTTCATTGCCTGCTTCTTTCAGATCACGAGCAATAGGAAAAATAGGCGCAATACCAATACCGCCACCAACTAAAACAACAGGATGGTCATAGCGCTCAATCTCCGATGGTACACCTAGAGGACCTACGAAATCTAAAATATGGTCTCCTTCTTCCATCTGCCCAAACAAAGTGGAACTCGCACCAAGTTCTTGAATAATGGTAGTAATAGTGCCTTGTTCACGATTATAATCAGCAATGGTTAGAGGAATCCGCTCCGCTTTCTCACTAACGCGCAAAATAAAAAACTGTCCTGCTTTCGCTTTTTCCGCAACCATAGGTGCGTAGACTTCAAATTCTTTTACGGCTGGAGAATGGATTATTTTTTTTACGATGGGATACATTCAGCCATAGCCTCCTTAAAAAAGGGCGACCACCTGGCCACCCTATTCATTGCAATTTGAATCCCATACAATCTGGTAACTCAATTTTTTAGTTTATCACTAATATTCAGGAGGGTCAACGGCAGGCAAAAGCCTTTTTTTGACTTCTCCAGCCAATCAAAGCTACCCCAACTGCATTGTCACCGGAAAGTTGTGCAGTGGCAAAAGCTAATTGCGCTCCCACCGCTTTATGTTCTAATCGATAACGTAAACGCTGACGAAGAAAAGCATTAGCGGCCACTCCTCCCACGATAAGGATCTTGGGAATCTTTTCTGTTTCCACCGCTTTACGCAAGATCTTTTCGAGGGAAGAGGCAATACATCGTTCTACAGCACGGGCAATCTCCGGCCCTCCTACTTGAGCTTCCTTGATCATGCGGAGGGCCGCTGTCTCCACACCAGAAAAGCTAAGATTGTACCCTTTTACAGCGGCAGGAAAGACGAGATCACCGGTCGCTGAAGTTGCTAGTTTTTCTAAGTATGGTCCTGAAGGAAAAGGTAAGCCTAGAGCAACGCCCACACGATCGACCAGTTGCCCAGCATGCAGATCGAGGGTAGCTCCTAAAGTTTGAACATGAAAAGCTACTTGACCTCCCTCTTCCTCACTGAGACCTTGTTCTACTGCTGGCGTCACTCGCAAAAGCTCTGTAGTTCCACCGGAAAGATGAACAGCAAGAAAAGGCTCTGCTAGCCACTCCTCAGGAACTTGTACTTCTTGAGAAGAATAAAGCCCTGCCATAAGGTGACCTTCTTGATGAGACGTCTCTACTAAGGGAACTTCTAAGGTTCTAGCTAAAGTATGAGCAACTAAACGACCAGCTCGAAAAACAGGCAAATAAGATTGCTCGTCCCGTCGAGGACGAGCTGAATAAGCTATAGCATCAATGCTTAAGTTCTTGCCATCCTGGCGAAGATCCTGCAGAAGCTCATCTAAAAGTTCTGGCAAATGTTGGCCATGCAAAAAAAAGGCATCTCCCTGGCGGAGACCCCTTTCGCCTTTTTTTACTGGTAGCATGCGACGTCGCTCTGCTCTTACCGCTCCAGTCTCATCGACAAAAGCAATTGAAGTAGTGTAACAGCTCGTGTCGAAACCGAGAACACCTCTAAGTGTCTTAGAGGCTTCCATTGACTTGCTCTTTCTCAGACTGTTCCTTCTCTGTTCCAGCCTGCTCACTTATAGCGACACTTTGCCCGTCATCGTGGTCACTTGGGGAGGATTTGTTTTCTTTTTGCTGTAATTCGCGAGCTAATTGACCTAACACACCATTAATAAATTTAGCCGCTTCTTCACCAGAATAGATTTTGGCTAATTCCAAAGCTTCATTAATAGCAACGTTGTTAGGAACATCAGATCTATAAAGGATTTCAAAAATAGCTAAGCGCAAAAGATTTCGATCCACATTAGCCAATCGGTCTAAGTTCCATTCCACAGCCAAGCGGCTGATAGTCTGATCGATCTCTTTACGATAGTCCGCAACACCCCTAACGAGCTCCTGCGCAAATTCAGCGGCACGTTCATTTACGCTAAACTCTTCACAAGTATATTTCAAGGCAAATTCTAGATCAACGCGACCAAGATCATGTTGAAAAAGGGTCTGCAGAGCTGTTTCTCTACCTAGGCGTCTACTCAATCTGAACCGTCCCCTTCTTTTATCGTGACATTAAAACTGCTAAATGAATGATAGAATTTATTTTTTCCATTTTTTATGCAATTTATTACCTTTTTATTGCCTACAAGTCTTTAATTCAGCTTTAGTCTGTTTGGTGTACTTTAAGTAAAGTTAAAAGTAAATGAAATCAATTTGTTATGTAAGATTATTACAATATTACAACACTCTTCGTCGAGGCCTTTGCTTGTTCTTATCATCCCAGGGGAGTTCTTTATTGACCAGAACTTTAGTAGCAGTAACAGTCACTTCTTCAACAGGAAGGCCCGTTACTTTTTCTAAAACTTCTTGAATAGTCTGTTGCAGTTGAGGCCCTAATCGAGGCAACATACCTTCTCGATGTGTCGTCACTTCTAATTGTACTGTCAGTCGGCCCGCTTCATTGATATTAAAAATCTTAATATGGGCACTGCGCACACCAAACTGTTGAGTCGCTATGTTGTAGACAAGTTCTTCCATGGCCGGTCGAGTAATCTTAATCTTGCCTAGCTTATTTTCAGTAAGCAAAGTATGATCTCGCCTTTTTACCGGTAAAAGTAAGTAGATAAATCGACTAATAAAAAAAAGATAAGTCAAGGCAAAGAAGGCGATGACGACACCTGAGGAACTGCTAGAGGCCGCTGAAGAGAGCATAAACAAGCCCTTACCGTCTGTAGTGCCAAGAGACAAGCCCAACCAGATAACATAGAGAGTCATGAAAAAAGCTGGCAAGGCAACAGCTAGGCTAAAGATGCGGCCTGGTACAACCATCAAATCACTCCTTTGCAAAATAGAAAGAGCTAAAAGCAAGTAGAAAACCCCTGAGAAGATTCTCAGGGGGCTCTTCATTACTTCAACCGATCTTCCTCTTTCGGTTCGGGAGGTACAAAATTAACCCCCTGAATATGGACGTTTACCTCCACAACAGCCAAGCCAGTCATGCTTTCAATAGAACGTTTTACATTTTCTTGCACAGCCTTAGCTACCTCAGGAATCTTACTACCAAAATCTACAACAATGTTCAAGTCAACGGCCGCTTCTTTTTCGCCTACTTCAACTTTGACACCTTTGGTCAAGTTCTTGCGACCTAACATTTCAGCGATACCGCCGCCAATACCACCGCTCATGGCCGTAACGCCTTCTACTTCTGTAGCGGCCAATCCTGCAATAGTTGCAACAACTTCATTAGCTATGCGAATATGTCCGAATTCCGCAGTGACTTTAGTATTGTCATTATCCATCACGCGGCACCTCCTGCACGTGTTCTCAAACAATGGAGGGTGTCCATTGATTATTATTGTACCAGAGATAGGGAGCTTATGCCAGATCTGCTAAAGAATCTGTCAAAATATCAGTTAATCTGTGAAAGAAAAGGACCTAAACATACGTCCAGGTCCTTTTCTAGATATTATTAGTCTTTTAAGATATGTCGTGGAATAAAGTTCGTATAAACCTCGCCTGATTGGAAGACCTCATGGCCCAGCACTTTTTGCTGGAAGGGAATAGTCGTCTTGATTCCTTCAATCTTGAACTCCTCAAGAGCTCTTTGCATCCGTGCGATAGCTTCATCACGAGTGCGACCCCAGACGATAAGTTTACCGACCATAGAGTCATAAAACGGCGGGATTTTGTAACCGCTGTAAACGGCACTGTCAATGCGCACGCCATAACCACCAGGAATGCGATATTCCTGAACCGTGCCTGGTGAAGGCATAAAGTTGCGGTCAGGATCTTCCGCATTAATGCGGCATTCCATTGCCCAGCCGTTAATAACAATATCATCTTGAGTATAGCCAAGAGGCTCGCCAGCGGCTACACGGATTTGTTCTTTGATCAAGTCGATACCTGTAATCATTTCTGTAACAGGATGCTCAACCTGAATACGCGTATTCATCTCGATAAAGTAATACTGATTGTATTTGTCGAGCAAAAACTCTACCGTACCAGCGTTAGCATAATCAACTGCTTTAGCCGCTAAGATAGCTTGTTTACCCATCTCTTCACGTAGTTCAGGTGATAAAGCCATAGAAGGCGCTTCTTCAATGAGCTTCTGGTTACGTCTCTGCACAGAACAATCGCGCTCACCGAGGTGAACAACATTACCGTGTTCGTCTGCTATGATCTGAAACTCAATATGTCTTGGTTCTTCAACAAACTTTTCCATATAGACAGCATTGTTGCCAAAAGCCGCCTGAGCTTCTGATTGTGCTGTCTGAATGGCTTTAAGCAATTCATTTTCGCTATGAGCAATTCGCATACCACGACCGCCGCCACCAGCGGAAGCTTTGATCATGACAGGATAGCCAATCTCTTGAGCAATCTTCATAGCTTCTTCATCATTAGTAATGATTGACTCTGAACCAGGCACAACGCGAACACCAGCGGCAATCATAGTCTCCCGAGCTACGGACTTAGCGCCCATTGATTCAATCGCTTTGGCATTAGGACCGATGAACTTAATATCAACAGTTTCGCAAATCTCAGCAAAGTACGCGTTCTCAGCAAGAAAACCATAACCAGGGTGAATAGCATCTGCGTTAGAAACAGTAGCGGCACTAATGATATTCGTAATGTTGAGATAGCTTTTGTTAGAAGGTGCTGGACCAACACAAAAAGCTTCATCAGCTAACTTAACATGGAGGGCATCACGATCTGCTTCAGAATAGACGGCTACTGTTTTGATACCCATTTCTTTACAAGCTCGAATAATACGAACGGCAATTTCACCGCGATTAGCTACGAGTATTTTGTTGAATAAAGGACGCTGTTCCATGGGTACCCCCTTAGATCTTTTCCACTAGGAAAAGTGTTTGTCCGTATTCTACAGGCTCACCATTTTCAACTAAAATGTCAAGAATAGTGCCAGAAATTTCTGCTTCAATCTCATTCATAAGCTTCATAGCTTCTACGATACAAACTGTACTGCCAGCTTCTACCTTAGTGCCTTTATCAACGAAAGGACGAGCATCGGGAGCTGGAGCAGAATAGAAAGTACCAACCATAGGTGAAGTAATAGCAACTACGTTAGGGTTGTTGCTGTAATCTGGCTTTGCTTCTACTGGCTCTTCTTCAACAACTGGCGCGGCCGCTACAGGAGCTGGTGCTACAGGTGCAGGAGCAACTGCTACAGGAACTGGTGCACTTACTACGGCAGATGCTTGACCTTCTGCAATGAAGTTACCTTTACGAATGACTAGTTTGACGCCATCGTTTTCTAATGAAACTTCATTAATATCTGAACCATTTAACGCTTGGATCAGTTCTTTTACATCTTGAATGTTCATATCGATTTCCTCCTTCTGTGCAGTACCTATCGAAGCGACTTTCTGACGATTCTCAACGGCACTGGTTCCCGTTTTTGTTGTTTTATCTGAAAGAGCCTTTGCTTCCTTATTGCCCTGTACTGGACTAATAGGTCCTGCCACATGATGAGGATTTTTGCGATGATCAAAGAATTTTAGAGCTACTTGTGGGAAGAGGCCATAAGAAAGCACATCTTCGTCACTATGGGCTAAAGGACCAAGCTCTTTGCGTAGTTTCTCCATAGCTGGTGGAAGCAAGTCTGCTGGTCTACCTTCAATAGGCTTATCATCTTTGAGAATCTTTTTCTGGATTTCTTCATCAATTGGTGCCGCTGGCTTACCGTAAAGACCTTTTACATAGCCTTTTACTTCGCCTGGCACAAGCTTATATCTTTCGCCTAAGAGAACATTAAGTACGGCCTGAGTGCCGATGATCTGACTCGTAGGCGTCACGAGAGGCGGATAACCCATGTCTGCACGCACTTTGGGGATTTCTGCAAGCACTTCATTGAGGCGGTGCGATGCTTTTTGTTCTTCTAATTGCGAAACAAGGTTACTGATCATTCCACCTGGAACTTGATGATCAAAAACTTGCATATCATTAATGCGTGTAACGCCTCGAGCATAGCCCAGTCGTTTACGCAAATCTTCAAAATATCTGGTAATTTCAAAAAGTTCGTGAATATCTATACCCGTATCGAACTCTGTGTCAGAAAGAGCACGTACTAGCGTCTCAATCGGTGGCTGGGAAGCACCAAAAGCTAGCGGTAACGCGGCGGCATCAATGATGTCAACTCCAGCGTCGACACCTTTTAAGAGCGCCCCTACAGCCATGCCTCCAATGTAATGAGTATGCATCTGTAGTGGCAGATCTACTTTTTCTTTGATTCTTGATACTAATTCACGAGATTTGAAAGGTAACAACAAACCAGCCATATCTTTGATACAGAGTGAATCTGCACCCATCTCAGCTAATCGCTGAGCAGTCTCGACATAATGGTCCATCGTATGTACAGGACTGATCGTATATACGATGGCCGCTTGCACATGAGCGCCTGCTTCTTTGGCATACTTAATAGGCGCTTCCACATTACGCAGATCATTTAAGGCATCAAAAATCCGAATAATGTCAATTCCATTTTCAACCGATTTGTGTACAAATGCTTCTACGACATCGTCAGCATAGTGGGTATAACCAACTAGTGACTGACCTCGTAATAGCATCTGTAACTTACTGTTTTTGAAGTGGCGTCTCAGGATTCGCAAACGCTCCCAGGGGTCTTCGTTAAGATAACGCATGCAGACGTCAAAAGTAGCTCCTCCCCAAACTTCAACAGAGTGGTAGCCAACCTTATCCATCTTTTCCACAATGGGCAGCATATCTTCTAAGCGCATGCGAGTGGCCCATAAACTTTGATGTCCGTCACGCAAAGTTGTGTCGGTGACTTTTACTTTTCTTAATTCTGTCATTTCATACCTCCATCACCGTGCGGCCTGGGTCACTCAGTTTCAAAAAAACCTTGTAGCCGCTTTGTAATTCTAAGACTCGACAAAAACTATTACTACAAACCCTGAGCTTAACACCGTTTAGCACTATTGCACTAAACTCCTATGGTACATTATAGGTTTCTTATCCCAGTAAAGCAAGCTTTCTGGTAAAGTATACACCGTACAACAAAAAAACAACCTCCTTCCTATTAATATAGGCGGAGGTTGTTGCTTTTTTTTTCTTCTATTGAGTCATAATCGCAATAGCTGAAGGTGCTCTTCCGGTGATGGAGGAAACTATATCGATAATCTTGCTTTTGCTGTCGTCAGTGCTTTCTTTGGAAACAACGACAGAGACACTTTCTGGTTGAATAAGCACGACGGCATCTTGATGACCTTGAGCGATGATGATTTTTTCTGCTTCTAATTCCTTGCGCATTAAGTCTGTCATCGAGAGCAGTGTTTCCTGTGCTTCTTGACGAGTGCTGTCAGCAGAATGACTATTGTTGACTATTTCGCGAAGCAATTCAATTTGTTGACTTCGATTGCGCTCCCGTTCAATCCGATATTCGGCAAAAAAGTTATGGTTTTGTAAGCTCCCTTGCAAATCCGATAGAGCTTTGGGTAAGCCATCGTTAGCACTGCTCTGTTGCTGACCTTGTTCTTGCGCTGGTTGTTTGCTTTCTTCTATAGGTGCAAGAGCTTCTTCGACCATTTTCTCTTTGTCTAATTCTTTTGCTCGCTTTCCTGCAAAGATTGTTTCATCAAGTCGAGATGGGTAAGCATCTAGATCGGCCAGAGCCATTTCTGTATGTTGAGCAATCTTCGATTCTTGTTCAGAATCAAATTTGTTCAGCATATAAGAGAAAGTTTTGTCGCCAAGAAAATGAGAGCTTTTGAAAGTAAGACCAATGATAAAAATAGCTGTAAGGGCTACTACAAGGAGCATAAAGCGAGGTGGCACGAGAGAACGCTTTGTTTTTAAGCTTTTTCTAAAATTGCTTGACTTTTTAGAAAAAGGGGACTTTTTATCCATTTTTACACACTTCCTTCTCGGGGGAAGATGCTCACTTTGTGAGCTGGTACGTCGAGTAAAGTGCAGACGGCACGGCCAATCTTTTCTTTGATTTCACTATCTTTGGCCCCGTCAGCAATTACGAGAACACCAGCGATTTCATAGCGCATCTCGCGCACTACCACAGGCTGTTCTCTAGAGTTGACACCTTCACGCATAACTACAAGTTGACGAGAGTCGCTATTATCGTTCGTAACTCTTTCGCCGCCTTGTTTGTCTTTTTCCTCGATTTTGCGATTGTTAGCATTAACATTGATAGCATACTCAGCTTGGGTACCTTGAGCCAAACTGACCCGTACTTCTGCCATGCCAACACCTGCAATAGCCGAAAGAGCGCTAGCAACGCGATCTTCTAACAAGCGTTCTTGAGCGGCTAGCTCACTACCTCTTTGAATACCTGCTAAGGGGTCTCGAGGACTTGTAGTATTAGTTGTCGTTACATCGCTCCCTTCCATAGTGGGGCTTTTCGTATCATCACTTTGAATAAAGAAAAAGGAAAAGCCCAGGAACAGTAAAATGGCGACGAAGGCACCCATTTTATCTTTAGTGAGGCTCCAAATGCTTTTTTCGTTTTTTTCCATTTCTTTTGACTTATCCATCTTTTATCCACCTCGGTTATTTTCTCTTGCTCTAAGTAATTAGTCCCAAGTTACTTGGATTTTTTCTATAGGAACGCCGTAGAGACCCGAGAGGGTTTGGGCTAGTTGAGCGGCTAAGTCATTTTTTTCTTTCGCTCTCACTTGCTCGTCTGATGGCATAGTTGTTGTTGCTTCTGTTGACTCTATAGCTTCTCTTGGTTCTCTTGAATCTGTAGATTCTGTACTCCCTACAGGGTCAATTTGTACTTCCGCTACTTGATTAGGTACGAAAAGACTTCCGCTTTCCTCACTTAAATGGAGGCGTATTTCATAAATACCTTTTTGGTCATCTCCATCTAGCTTGATCTGGGCTTTGGCATCTTTGATACCGCTTTTTAGCGAAGCTAGTGCTTCCACTTGACGTTCTAAGCGAAAGCGAGCCTCTTCCCTAGCTCGTTCATAATTTTGTTGCCGCAACCCTTCACCTTGCCTTTTGATTTCTTCGTAACCTGAAGTAATTTCTTCTGGCAAGGCTTGTTGACTCAGCGTTTGTGACCAGTCCTGATGGTGCATGAAGCTCATAATAGGATTAAGAATAGCAACCATGATAAAAAGTCCAACAACAAGCCGCACCAGATTCTGGAGGCGGCCATTAGGCATGAGCATGTCTAGTATTGTGCCAACGAGAATGATTAAGATCACCTGTTGGATTATTTCACGCAAAATCTCGATATGTGCCGGCCTCCTTCCTTCGTCGGCTTAGTCCAATTATTATGCAACTTTTGTGATTCCATGCCGCGACCTGTGAGGACAAGCCCTTCCGTACGGACTGTTCCCACGCAGGTCCGTTAATTTTTCTTAGCGCATCATGACGGTAATATTGCCAGCGCCGACGACGATAGCTAGTGCTAGGAAGAACATCATGCCTACTGTAGCTACAGCGCCGAAGATGAGCGCTAAGCTACTGCCGATGACTTCTAAGCAGTCTGATAAGGGGCTGTCACCGATAGGTTGAAGTAGAGCGCCAATGAGGCGGTAAACGATGACCATGGCCAGGATTTTGAGAGCTGGTAATACGGTGAGGACGATGATGATGAGAGCGGCGACGAGGCCGAGGCCATTTTTTAAGAGTATTGATGAGTTGATCAGGAGTTCGAAGCTGTCTGTAATGAGGCCACCAACAACGGGGATGAAAGCATCGGTAGCGTATTTGGCTGTACGCAAGGTTAAGCCGTCTGCGACTGCGCCTACAGCTCCGTAGATGCTGATGACGCCTAGGAAAAGAGTAACCAGGAGTCCCATGAGCAATTTGTAACCGTCTTTGACAAGGTTATAAAGGTTTTTGGTTTTGAATTTTGGTGATAAGTGATTAATAATTCCAAGAACGGTAGCGAAGAAGATCAGGGGAAAGATCCAGTTTTTGATTAAAGTGCTGATCAAAGTAATCGTTCCGAGGATAATGGGATGAAAAAGAGCACCCGAGGCAAAAGCACCCATGGCTGTAAGCAAGGTAAGCATAATCGGTAGGATAGCTTGCATGAACTGAACCATATCATCTATAGCGTCTCGTCCTGTTTGAACGGCACTGTAGAAGCTGTGTAGCGCAATAGTAATTAAGACCATGTAGCCAGCGGCAAAAGCAACTTTGGAGGTTGTCCCGCCGTCGAAGCTAGCTTGCATATAATTAAGGATAGCGACGACAACAGCTAAGATGACCAGCTGTCCCATAAGAGCTGTGTTAGCTAAGACTTCATGAAATAGATAAGTTAAGATGCCTTGCAAGATAGCACTCAAGGAAAAGCTTACTTTACCGTCTCTGATATCTTGCAGTAAGGTGCTAAAGTTAATGGAAGGAAGAAAACGCCCCTGATCGTGCTCTAATTGATCAAGAAATTGTTGGAGCGCTGTAAGGTCAATAGCTTCCATCGTTTCTTGACTATGTTGCATATCCGGTGACACTTGAGGGTAGGGATTAGAAAAAGGCTCAATTTCAACAGGCTTCACTGCCGCTAGAGCCAACCCTTGTGGCATTATGCTTGTTGATAAAGGACAAGCCATTAGGAAAAAAAAGAGCACTAAGAAGAGTGTTGCTAGTTTTTTTCTCATGGCCCACCTCCCTGCGGCAGGAGATTAATTAGCGTTTCGATTAAGGCGAGAATGATGGGTAAGGCCATGACCATGACAATAATTTTTGCGGCTAATTCAACTTTGGAGGCAATGGCCGATTCTCCAGCATCTCGGCAAATCTGAGCGCCAAATTCGGCTATGTAGGCGACACCGACGATTTTAAGTAGCGTAGTAAGGTAGTAACGATTGATTTGGGCCTGATGAGCTAGATCGTCGAGCACCTGAAGAATGGCTGATATTTTGGTTAAGATGAACAGAAAAAGAATCACGCCAGCGGCAATGCTCAATTGCACAGCCAACTCTGGACGTTGTTTGCGAATGATTACAAGTAGGACCGTGGCGATGATACCGACGCCTACGACTTGGAGAATCTCCATCTGGTTTCCCTCCTTGCCACGCCCCCCTTAGTAGAGAAAGAAGACGGATTTTACTTCAGTAAAAAGCTCACTAATCAGACGGATGACCATCAAGGTGACAAGAGCCACACCTCCAATGGCCAGTAGCTGGGCTAATTCTTCTCTTTTTGCTTCTTTCAAAATAGAGTAAAAAACGGCAACGAATATGCCTATCCCAGCTATTTGAAAGATTTCAAGCATGTCCATGGTACAATCCTCCCCATTTTTCGCCTGCCTTTTTGGGATGCCTAATAGACTACCAGAGTACTAAGACAATAGCTGAACCTGTTAAAATACCACCGTAGGACCATACTTTAGCTAGTCGTGCTCCTTCTTCGCGAGCTTCTTTTTCTAACCAGGCTAGACGCGCTTTAACTTCCTCAATACGCCGTAGTTGATCTTCTTTTGGTGCTGTTCCTAGTCCGAGAGCAAGGCGCTCTAGTTCTTCGCCATCTTTTTTGTTTAGAGCCGTTCTCGGAAGCCAATCTTGCAGACATTTAATCCAGATCTCCTGAGCACTGCTACCCTGATTTTGACGCAATCGATAGGCCATACCTTGAAAAAGCAGATCAGCCGGAGCGCCGCTGATGCGTCCTGCTTGTTCCATAGCTTGCGGTAAAGGAATAGCGCCGTAGGAAATTTCTGTAGCTAGTCCAGAAAGGGACGATTGCAATTGCGCTAAGATTTTGGGGCGGCGATGTAATTCCGAAGCCATCCACAGACCAACACTACTGCAGGCGCCAATGATGATAACAGAGCCCATAAGCTTCCACATCTTCTATAGCCTCCTCAGGAAAATCTAATTGATTTTCTCGCCTATTTCGTTATAGATAGCAACTAGCGTGCCTGGTTGAGGACGAGGACTAAGGATAATAATGCGTTGAAACAAGCCTAATTGGTTCATGATTCTGAGGCCCGATCTTTTATCTAGATCGCTATAGTTATGGCCATGGGCTGTAGCTAACAAGGATACGCCACAATGCATAGCTTCTTCTACAGCTCGTACATCGTCCATACGTCCAATCTCATCAGTAGCAAGAACTTTTGGTGCTAGAGAGCGCAGTAGCCGCAGTAGACCTTCTGACTTGGGGCATCCATCAAGAACGTCAGTGCGAGGCCCGACATCGTTTTGGGGAATACCACGGTATGAAGCGGCTATTTCCGATCGCTCATCAACAAGTCCTACGGTCATTCCAGGCAGTGCAAGATCAGGACGACCTAAGCTAAGCTGTCTAACAAGATCGCGAAGCAGTGTCGTTTTGCCGCCACCAGGAGGCGATAAGATTAAGGTGGACAAGAAAAGACTTTCTTCTGAACCTAATAAATGGGGCAAAAAAGCATCGCCTATGCCTTTGAGCTGGCGAGCAATGCGAATATTGATGGACGATACGGGATGGATAGTCTTGACTTTGCCACCTTCAAGAACAACACGACCTGCTAGGCCTACGCGATAGCCTCCGGGCAAAGTTAGATAGCCCTGACGAAATTCTTCTTCGAAAGCGTAAATAGAGCATTCGGACATAAGATGCAATGTTTGCAAGAGTTCTTCTGCAGTTACATTGCGGAGCAAAATATCACCGTTATTACAGTTGATATTGAGTGGTCGTCCCACACGGAGACGAATTTCTGAGATGCTGTCGGGGGTTAGCTTTTTCTCTTTTATCGTTTGCACAAGAAGTGGTCGTATAGCTGGAGCTAGATAGGGCAAAAGTTTGTCCAGCCAGAGATCGGCTGACGCGGGGATTAGTTGCTCCTTAGATTGTATTTCTCTCTGTGGCTGTGTAGGTGCTTGTGATGGTGTTGGTGGTGGAACTTCTTTGATATGCTGTAAGGGCCTTGTTGGTGAAACAAGTTTTTTCTGTTGCCTGTCCCAAGTTACTCGCATTGTCGATCCCCCCTATCTACCACAAAGATATGGCGGCATTGGCAAGTTTATGCAAATTGTAGGAGGAAGTAAGGAGAAAATAAAAAGAGCCCCTCAGCAAAAGAAGATCTTTCTCTTGCCAAGTGGCTCTTTTTCCCTACTCAAGTGACTCTTTTTTTCTACTATAGTGATTACTAGTTTCCGTGGTAATTAATAGTTTTTATAGTGATTACTAGTTTCTGTAGTAGTGACTAGGATGGTAAGGACCAGTACGATAGGTACTTCTGTGGTTGTAGTCGCTTGGTTTATCGTGACGGTGATCCTGACGACTATCTACTTCCGTTGTTCTGTACTGCCTATTGTCTTCAATTTCGTCGTCATCATCTTCGTCAAAAGCAGTCATATCAAGGTCTTCACCGTCTTGTATATAAACGGCACGGTCACAGCTAGGACAGACTACTTCTAAGACTTCATCATCAGCTAACTCAGCTTGGTCAAAGCAGACTGTTTCTTCACAAGTAGGGCATTCGAATTCAATGAGCTCATCGTCCTCTTCATCATGGTCATGGTCGCATTGGCAGAGAAAGACATCATCATCATCGTCATCGTCGTCGAAATCATCGTCATCATCTAATTCGTAGAAGTCGCTCTCGAGCTCTACGAGATCTTCATCGATACTTTCTACCATTTCTTCGAGCGCTACCTGTTCTCTTTTCACTTCATCGATCTCATCAGCCATTTTGCCAAGCAGGTTGATCATTTCGCTGAGCAATCGACCTTCTCGGGGATCGGCCTCGATTTTCAATCCTTCGGCCATTCCTTTTATATAGGAGATACGTTCTTTTAATGAAGGCATAAAAAGTCCCTCCTCAGCAACTTATCGGCCTTTTGCTTAATTGCCAAAGGCTCACTCTAAGTATTCCCGGGAGGGCTGTAATTTAACAAGATTAGGCAAATAAAAATCTCTTTCCTGCCAAATCTTTTTTTCTATGTTTTTACCAATTATAAGACAAGCTTAGCTTTATGCTCTAGAAACGTAAGCTCCGTTGCGCGTATCGATGATCAGAAGATCATTTTCGTTGATAAAGAGAGGAACTTGAACAACAGCACCAGTTTCTAGCTTCGCTGGTTTGGTAGCACCTTGAGCAGTGTCACCACGAACACCAGGATCAGTCTCCATTACGCGAAGCTCTACCGTATTGGGTAGCTCTACGCCCATTAGATTGCCTTTCCAAGTTAAGATATGCACTTGCATATTCTCTTTCAGAAAGCGCAGTTCATATTCAAGTTGAGACTTTTGTAGAGTTGTCTGCTCATAAGTCTCTGTATCCATGAAAGTATAATCTTCGCCATCGTTATAGAGATACTCCATAGTACGACGCTCCATATGAGCTTTGGGCACTTTTTCACCGGCTCGGAAAGTACGCTCAACAACACTACCTGTCTTGACGTTTCTCAACTTAGTGCGCACGAAAGCGGCACCTTTACCAGGCTTAACATGCTGAAACTCAATTACTTGGAAAGCATCACCGTCAAGCTCAATAGTTGAACCGGTACGAAAATCGTTAGAAGAAATCATTCTGTTTGTTAAACTCCCTTCAAGTCGCTCCTCATCACTGCGACATGGTCCAAAAAAATTTGTCGATATAAGTTTAATACTTTAAGTGTAATACTTTTCTATAACCTTGAAAGGTTTTCCTGCTTACAGGAAGCTGAAAATTAAGTCTTTTAATCATCAGTATGACTCTTGTACTTAATGGCATAATCTGGTTGTAATGACATAGTGAGCGATTTGGGCGAAATGGCGTCGAGAGCGACAGTTGCATAGCGGAAAAGTGCGCCACGGTTCACATGCAGAACAGCCCAGAGGTTTGGCGCACCCGCGGAGCAACGGAGCGAACAGCCATGAAGCCCTTAGCGAACGGCGTCATTACAACCCTGTTGCCAATATATAACAGCAACTACAAGACTCCTGTTAAAGGCAAATTAACTCTTTAGGTGCTTTCGTTAAGTTGCGACAGCCACTGTCAGTGATAATAACCATGTCTTCAATGCGGACGCCACCCCATTGAGGGATATAAATACCCGGTTCTACCGTTACCACTTGCCCTACCTGCAAGATATCGTCACTACTTGGAGAAAGCTGTGGTTTCTCATGTACAACAAGACCAACACCATGACCGAGACCATGACCAAAGTAAGAGCCGTAACCAGCTTTTTCGATGATCTCTCGCGCCACTTGGTCTAGGTCACTTCCTATTTTGCCGGGACCCAGCACTTCCAGAGCTTCTTGCTGAGCTTGTAAGACTGTGCGGTAGACTTTTTGATGTTCTTCTGTAGGCTTCCCTAGAAAAAAAGTCCTTGTCGTATCGGAACAATAGCCATCTAAACGACAACCAAAGTCAATAGTGACAAATTCGCCTTCTTGCAAGGCTTTATCAGTAGCTACGCCATGAGGCAAAGCCGATCGCTCACCAGAAGCAACGATAAAGTCAAAAGCAATGCCTTCTGCGCCTTCTTTTCTAAGAAAAAATTCTAACTCTAAAGCAATCTCTTTTTCCCTTACCTCGCCCTCTGACCCTCGAAAACGCTTCTGCACATAAGTAAGAATATGCTCAAAGCCACGATCGGCTAAAGCTACAGCACGAGCTATTTTTTCTTGTTCCGCTTCATCTTTTACAGAACGCATTATTTCGATAAGGCTCGACTGATTCAATAAGTTGCGATCAGGTAAAGCCTTAGTAAGCAGTTCTTGTTGGGTAAGGGTGATGTAGTTATATTCGATGGCAATGTTTTTCCAGTTAGACTTAGTAAGTACTTCTTGAAGAGCTTTGAGCCACGATCCTTGCTGGCGATAAATCTGCCACTCTGGACTTTGCTGTTGAGCCTGTTCCCAGTAGCGAAAATCAGTGACGAGAATACTTTGATTAGGTGTAACCAATAGCAAGCCAGCTGTGCCTGTAAAACTAGATAGATAGCGGCGATTGTTAGGCTCCATGATTAACAGGGCATCAGTCTCGTCAGGCCATTGGGCACGGAGTCGTTCCAAAACTTTAGTAGCACTACTCTTCAAGAGATCACTCCTCTAACTAGCCAAGTAATGATGATATCGATGATATCGATTTCCTAATAATGATTTTAGCGACTTTCTAAGTAGTTACGAGCCGCTTCTAAAGCTAGTGTGTAGCTGTGAGCACCAAAGCCACTAATCTGACCAATAGCAAGGGGAGCTAGCATGGAGCGGTGACGAAATTCTTCGCGGCTATGGATGTTGGAAAGATGCACTTCGATAAAAGGAATAGCCGTACCGCTGAAGGCATCACGCAAGGCAATTGACGTATGTGTGTAAGCACCAGGATTGATGATGATCAGATCTACAAAGTCCATTGCCTGATGAATAAGGTCGATCAGATCGCCTTCATGATTAGATTGATAACAAGCTAATTCCCATCCCCAACTAGCGGCCATGGTCTGTAAGCTATGTTCGATTTCTGCTAAAGATGTTTGACCGTAATGAGTCGGTTCACGACGGCCTAAGAGATTCAAGTTGGGACCATTGAGCAACAGAATGCGCTTACTCAATGGCCCTTGTTCTGGCGAATATTCCTTTAAAAGATCTTTGAAAAGAACTTTCCTTGCTACTTGTGTTGGATTCTGGGTCATCTTTTTCCTCCTTGTATCGTCAGTCGCCACTTACAGGAAGAGAGGTAATTCTTACTGTAGGAGCGCCTTTGCCAACAAAAAAGGTAAGGTCATTGCCAATGCCGTCAATGTTTTGAAGCAGTTCCATTAAGTTGCCGGCGATAGCTACGCCACGGACAGGAGTCGTTAGACGACCTTTTTCGATGAGCAGTCCAGATGCGCCAATGGAGAAGTCGCCTGAGATAGGATTAGCTGTATGCATGCCCATCACTTCAGTGACATAGAAGCCATAGTCAATACCTGCCATGAGACCTTCTTGAGTCTCTTGGCCTGCTTGTAGATAAAAGTTAGTAGTGCCTACTTCAGGCGTACCACGGAAAGATCCGCGTGTGCCGTTGCCTGTGGAAATAGCACCTTCTTTGCGAGCTGTATAGCTATTGTGCAAATAGTTTTTGAGAATGCCATCTTCAATCAAAACAGTTCTAGAAGAAGGCACACCTTCACCGTCAAAAGGAGCAGAAGCGATACGACCTTCTAAGCGACCATCGTCGACTAATGTAAGGATATCAGAAGCTACGATCTGATCTTTTTTGCCTGCTAGAGGCGACTTTCCTTTTTGGACAGCTTCTGCTGTTAGCGCAGGCGTAAGTATGCCCATGAATTGAGTAACTACATAAGGATCTAAAAGTACAGGCATGCGCTTTGAAGCTATTCGTTTTGCTCCGAGCATACGCACTGCTTTATTAGCCGCTTCCTGCCCTACCTTAGTAGGGTCAATATCAGAAAAACGCAAGCCATAAGAAAGAGCAAAACCAGTCTGATTTTCGCCATTTTCTTCAGCTACTAGATAGGCATAAGCGCCACAGTAAGCGCCTCGATAGGAAGCATCGATGCCCCGAGAGTTTACAATAGAGACAGTATATTCAGCATCTTGATAGTTAGATCGTTCTGTAATCTTGACCCGCTCGTCCGTAGCACGAGCGGCCGCTTCAATCTCTTTGGCTAAGTTGATTTTCTCTTCTACTGCTGTCTTACTAATCTCGGGATCAAAAGTGTCTACATGGGGGTAAGCCTCTACTTTAGAGGGCAGGACGTGATAGGGGTCTTCTCCAGTCCAGACGGCATTAGCAATAGCTCGTTCTACAGTACTTTCGAGGACCTTCTCATCGAGGTCCGATGTATAGGCATAGCCCATTCTTCCTTTTTTGAAGATGCGCAGACCTACACCTCGGTCTTCGGCAAGTTTCATCGTTTCGACGACCCCTTGTGATACGTCGATGGATAGTTCTCTAGCATCGAGTCCGTATGCTTCGGACATCTCTGCACCTTTTTGTTGGGCGAGTTCTACCATTTTGCGGGTGATTGTGCCCATATCGATTCGACTCACCTTCACACCTGCCTTCTATTTCTACTATTTTAATAGTTTAACCAAAAATTACACTTTTACAATCTTCTGATTCTGGGAGTGCCGTCGCTTAGGATGTTTGCTAATGCGGGGAGCTTCTTATTGGGGGAATCTGGCGCACCGCCGGTGCCGCCTACGATTAGGGATTGGATGCGCATAGTAGGTTGGGCGTCAGAGACGGGAACACCTTGGCCTTCTTTACCACAAGTGCCGATGGCGTAACCTAGGTCTTTGCCGACGCGGTCGACTTTGCGGAGCACTTCAGGGCCGTTGCCTGTTAGTGTAGCTCCACGAACGGCATGAACTATTTCACCGTCTTTGATGATATAACCTTCTGCTACATCGAAAACGAAGTCACCGTTAGTCGTATTAACTTGACCGCCACCCATTTTCTTAACTAAGAGGCCTTCTTTCGTATCTTTGATAATCGCTGAAGGATCTTCATCGCCAGCGGCAATAAGTGTGTTAGTCATACGAGGGACGGGCTTATGCTGATAGGATTCGCGCCTACCATTGCCTGTCGATTCTCTCTTTTCTTTGCTTGCTGTAAAGCGGTCGTACATAAATTCTTTGAGAACGCCTTTTTCGATTAAGACGTTTTTCTGACCTTTCGTACCTTCGTCGTCAAAGCGAATTGTACCGTACTTACCTCTAATCGTACCATCGTCAATAACAGTGACTAGAGGTGACGCTACTTCCTGCCCTTTTTGGCCGCCGTAGACGGAGAGCCCTTTTTGCACAAGATCGGCTTCTAAACCATGACCACAAGCTTCGTGAACCATAGTGCCGCCAGCTTCTGCGGCCATCACGACAGGCATAGTGCCTGAGGGAGCTGGTTTGGCTTCTAGCATAAGCAATGCGCGGTCGACAGCTTTTTGGGCAATATCTTCTGGGGCTTCTTCCTCGAAAATCTCAAAGCCAACAGAGCCGCCAAGAGCTTCATAGCCTGTCTGGATCAACGAGCCATCAGCCGCTACAGCGTGAACGATAAAGCGAGAGCGAATGCGCTCATCTTCTACAAAAACACCTTCTGTGTTAGCGATAGTCACTTGCTGAATAATATCGCCAAAGCCTACAGTCACTTGCTTGATTCGATCGTCAAGGGTGCGTGCATGCTGGTTAGCGGCGAGGACTTTTTCCACTTTCTTTTCAATAGCTACTTCATCAGGCCGCAGTTGTACGGAAAGATCGACAGGAGCTAAAGGTGTACTTAAGTCTCTGCTTTTGCGAACTTGATCGCCACGAGCGCCGTGACTAGCTACACGTGCGGCATGAGCTAAGCCATCGAAGCTTACATCGTTAGTGTAAGCATAAGCAGTTGAATCACCGGCGATGACGCGAATACCAGCGCCAGCGTCAGTACCGGAATTGATGCGCTCTATTTTGTTGTCTTCACAGCCAATACCGTTGAGAGCTTTTTTCTCAATATAGATGTCGGCAAAATCGCCACCGTGACTCATAGCGATGTCTAAGATCTCCTGAAGTCCATCTTTTTCTAGAGACTGGGACAAATTATTCACCATCCTTGTGGGGCAATAAAGTTGCTTGAAGAGACCTCTTTACCTAGGCTTCCGGATCCTTATCGTGACGAGGTTTCTTCGTGACCGTAACCATACCCTGAGCGATAGCGGCAATAGCGTCAATACGAAACTGCTGGGCTAACATGTTGATCTTAGTGTATACTTCCCCTTTTACTGTTACGACATAACGTGGCGGCAAATGATTTAATGCTACGGCCATAATGTCGTGACGGCAATGGTCGCACTGGCAAATCTCTGGGTGCAGACTGATCACATCATCGAAAAGCTGTTTGACCACATCTTCCATGAGGTTGTGTAACATGGTTGTGGCCTCCTTTCAGTATTTGCACTATTAGGAGCTTTGTAGTGTTTTTTTCGACGAACGATGGAAGTTCCCTGCTAAAGTTTAAAAGTTCTATAATTGACTTTCTATGAGCTCTTGAGCGAGGAAATGTTAAATCAATGATAAAAAAAGCCCGTGACGGAAGCAAGTAAATTGCTACGATCACGGGTTTTTCTCTATTAATGATAGAGGTTAAGTTATAAGTCTTTCATTCTACTCTGAGCTATAGAATGAAACTCTTCCATATCTGTTCCTCGCAGATGCTTAGCAAGAGCCATGGCTATATCCTCTTTGATGTATGGTTTGGTAATATAATCGTCCATGCCTGCTGTTAGACATTTTTCGCGGTCGCCTTTCATGGCATCTGCTGTAAGAGCAATGATCGGAATAGGCTGTCTGCCTAGTCTTTCTTCTTGCTTACGAATAATCTTAGTCGTTTCAATACCATCCATAACAGGCATATGAATATCCATAAAGATTAGATCGACATCAATTGTTTCAAGAATATCTAAGACTTCACTGCCGTTAGTAGCTTTAATCGTTTCTAAGCCTAGCTTACTTAAGATTTGGCCAATCAACAGCATGTTCACTTTATTATCTTCAGCTACGAGAATCTTGCAAGAAAAATCTTGTAAGATTACATCTAAGCTTGCTTTTAACTCTTCCAGGGTAGATGAGTTAGCTTTTCGATTACGAGACAAGCCACCTCGGGCTAGACCTGTTGCAAAAAAGTCTAAGGGCTTAGCGGGCCCATCAACAATAACCATATCTGCCGGTAAATTAACAGGCAGACGGAAAGTAAAAGTACTTCCTTTACGAACTTGACTTTCTACGTGGAAAGTGCCACCCATCAAATGGACAAGATTCTTAGAGATGCTCAATCCTAGACCTGTGCCACCAAAGCGACGGGTCGTTGAGCCATCAGCCTGAGTAAAACTATCAAAAATAGTATCAATTTTTTGTGGTGCAATGCCAATACCTGTATCACTGACAGAAAACTCGATAATAGTAAGGTCTTCTATCCTCTCTGAACTTGACTTTGTACCATCTTCATTACCATGGCCTATAATAAATTCACTTCTATCACTTGCACTAGAGCAATTAACATAACTCTTATCACTCTGGCTAGAACAGCAATCGCTATTGTGCAGAGCTTCTACTTTTTTTATTGATAGTTTGATCTCGCCTTTTTCCGTAAACTTAACAGCATTACCGAGTAAATTAAAAAGAACTTGCCGAATGCGCAAAATATCGCCACAAAGAGTTTTCGGTAAATTGGGGTCAAGCCAAGTGCGCAGGAGCAAATTCTTTTCTTTGCATTTCGTGGAGATGACGAAGATAGGCTGTTCCACTAATTCAGGCAAAGTAAAGAGCACTTTATCGATTTCCATTTTCCCTGATTCGATCTTAGAAAAGTCAAGAATATCATTAATAATCTGTAGAAGTGAAAAGGCAGAGTGCCTGACATTTTCTAAATACCAGCGTTGGTTATCTACTAAGTCTGTGGACAGAACTAGTTCAGTCATTCCTATAATACCGTTCATGGGAGTACGAATCTCATGGCTCATATTCGCTAGAAATTCTGACTTAGCCTGGTTGGCACTATCTGCTTTTTCTTTGGCTTCTAGGATTTCTTTTTGAAACCTTTTGTTCTCAGTAATATCTTCAGCTACGCCGGCGTAACGAACAACTTTTCCTTCTTCATCTTTAATAGGAAAGACTTTGGCCAAGATCCACTTCATCGTACCATCAGGACAAATAATGCGATACTCCTGGTTAAAAGAATCACCCTTCAAGTAAGCTTCACTGTGAGCTGTTTCTAGCACTCTTTGTACATCTTCTGGATGAAGAGCTTCTAGAAAAGAGTTGGGTTTCTCATAGAGACTCTCACATGAGCGACCAAAAATCCGCTCATAGCCTGGACTTACATAGATTATTTCCTTCATTGTCCGTAACCAGATGACTTGATCGATATTTTCCGCTAACTGGCGTATATTTTCTTCATTATTACGAAGCGCTTCCTGGGCTTCTCTTCGCTCAGTTATGTCATAGCCAATAGACTGAAATTCAATAATATTATCTTGGTCGTCAAAAATGGGATAATCGGTCCATTCCTGCCAACGTACTTTCTTATCTCTTGTATAGACAGGATGCTCATAAGTTTTGGGCTCTTTAGTTTTTACCATCTCTTGAAGATGATTTTTTATAATATTGTGCAACTTTTCGGGAATAAAATCTAGAAAATGCTTCCCCAAAAGATTTTCTTCTTCTTCATTAAAATTATTGCAATAACCTTGATTCACAAAGATCAAAGTCGTGTCAGGCAAAAAGCGACAGATCATCTCTTTTTGGGTATTGATTATTTCTTTGTAGAGATGCTGTGGTTTTTTTATTGAGCTAATATCTTGAATTGTTACAGCTATATGGCCTGCTTCTGGTTCAAAGCATTGCAATCCATACCATTTATCTACTTTTTCTGCATAAAACTCTATCATAGACTCCGTCGGCGCGCTATCAAAAAAACGAAGGAAGTGAAAAGAATCTTCTAAATCTTTCTGGAAGACTTGAGAAGCTTTAGCCCCTTTGATCGCCTTGCTTGATAATCCCAGCATCTTCTCAAAAGCAGGATTAACTTCTACAAAAATATAGTCTATAAGTTTACCTTCTTCATCTCTGATCAGCTGATGCAAGGCATAACCTACGGGCATTGCCTGTAAAGCAGGATTCATATAACCTGTAGATAGTGCCATTTTTCTCACCCCATCTATTATTTAGGTGCTACAAAGGTTGTGCATAACTTCTATATAGGTAGTGCGTATTTTTTATATGTATATACCATTCTCACATAACCTTATTATACACTTTTTTGCTTAGTAATGAGTTTGTTTTTCAAAAAACCTGATAAAAACATTGTTAATCAATAGGCTTTTCCATGCAGACAAAAAAAGGCAAAAAAGCATCCCCTTCGCTTTTTAAGCTTAGGGGATGCTTTTTTGCTTTGCTTTTTGGCTTTTTAGCGTTGTTTTTTACCTACCTTCTTGTTCTACGCTTTTGACTTGCTGGGTTAGTTCAGTGATTGCTTGCGTCAATGATTCGAGTTTGCTCTCCATACGTAGAAGTAAGAAGATGGTAAGGGCGATGGGAAAGCCTACATTGGCCATGCTGTTGAGTAGATTTTCTTCCAAAAGGAAGGTCACCTCCAAAGTTTTATGAAGACCTCCAGGCTTCGGTAAGTAATGGGGTGCAAGGAGATAAGTTATCCTCCACGCCATTTACCCTTTGGAAGAGCGATGGTCCAGGGGTTAAGAAGTTATCCAGAAATTAAGCAGGGTCGTAAAGGTCGTTGATAGTAGTGTGCAGGTAACGGACATCTTTTTTGCTAACTAGGTCACCACCAGTAGAAGTAAAAGCGTTGCCAGCGATGATGTCGTCCATGACAGCTAGGATTTGTTCAGCTGTAAGATCCTCTTTAGGCTCTCGGATGCGTAAGGTTACGTCGCGACCAGCTAAGTTGGTAAAAACAAGCTCTAAAGAAGTGCTCTCTGTTACGTTCAATTCAATTTCACCTCCTTTCATTCTTAAATTCAGGCACTCTAGCGTCTAGAGTTACTGTAGAGTAGGGTCTTAGCCAGCGCTAGTGATGGAATTTACGTCAATTCGTTCAATAGCATGCAAGGGTTGGCGCATAAGTGAGAGGAGAGACTGGGCCAACTGGAATGCTTCATCATGAGAAGCCTGAGCTTTTAAGCCTCTGAAGTCTCTGTTCTGGTACTTGACAGCGCCATCAGCATCGATGGAAGTGATAACATTGATGCGTAGAGTTGAGGCTTTGGTGGTAACATTAACGGACACGGTGCGAACCTCCTTTCTTAGAACAAGTGTTTGTAACCGGCTACGGCTTTATAGTAACAGAAAGAGCCACTTTTTAGCAAAGTGACTCTAAGGCCCTGTGGGCTCATTATATTCAATTATGCGAACTTACGTTCTGCTTGCTCCCTCTAGTTCCCTATTAGAACATTTGTTCTTATTTGTATTGGAATAGCTTTTACCTAACTACTCCTCCGATGTCCAAAGTTCCCCTTGCCTTGAGGTTCATTGAAAGGGAACTCAATAAAGCGTTCGGCCGCTTCTTTGTCTACTGCATGCTCATGGACATCGCTAGAACTAATTAGCCCACGTTCATATAAACTAAATAGATGATTGTCAATAGTTTGCATGCCTGCTTTGGCGCTCGTTTGCATGACTGAGTAGATCTGATGAATTTTGTTATCGCGAATCATATTCCGAACAGCAGGAGTGCAGATGAGGCTCTCCATCACGGCAACTCGACCTTTGCCATCAACACGACGAAGAAGTCGCTGAGACAAGACACCTGCTAAAGTATTAGCTAACTGCACACGAATCTGTTGTTGTTGCCCTGGAGGAAACACATCGATAATACGCTCTACCGTCTGAGGTGCATCCATCGTATGAAGGGTAGCTAAGACTAGGTGACCAGTCTCTGCGGCAGTAATAGCGATAGAGATTGTTTCTAGATCGCGCATCTCACCGACGAGAATAACATCAGGATCTTGCCGTAACGCGGCTCGCAAAGCATCGGGAAAAGTCATACTGTCGCGACCAATCTCTCTCTGAGTGATAATACTTTTTTGGTGACGATGCAAATATTCAATAGGATCTTCTAATGTAAGTATGTGACAAGATTTTTCCGTATTAATTAAGTTTATCAACGATGCAATAGTTGTTGATTTGCCAGCTCCTGTAGGGCCTGTTACCAGAATGAGTCCTTTTGAGCGTCTAGCTAACAGTGACACACTGGGCGGCAAGCCTAGAGACTCGATTGTTGGAATTACCGTATTAATAACTCGACAGGCAATAGAGATGACGTCGCGCTGACGGAAAATATTGACACGAAAACAACTTGATTCAGCGCAGTTATAGGAAAGATCTACTTCGCCTTTACTTTCAAAGTAGGCTTTCTTTTCTTCATTCAAAATCTGACTGGCCATATATTCTGTATCTGAAGGCTCTAAAGGTGCGTAATTAAGAGGGCGCAGATCACCATGAAGTCTTACGATCGGTGGAGCACCTACAGTTATATGCAAGTCCGAAGCCCCTAAAGTTACAGCTTCCTTGAGTAGCTCATTGATATCCACAGTAGCCCTCCATCCATTTTCTGGTTGCTATATTCATTAATATGATGATTGAATTATTATTGCTTCATCAATGTTAACACCTCTAAGATAAAGCACTATCCTTTGCCTCCATATTTATCGATTCTTTCCAATTATAGCAATTCACTTGGCTAATAGGAAGCCCTCGAGAGTGCACAGTGGGGACGGTTCTTCTGTGCACTTTCTATGCAGTTTTGCTAGCTTCACAAGAATCTGTTGTTGTACCCTAGACAGAAGCAGGAATTAATTCTCCTATAGTAGAATATTTGTAACTTCAATTAGTATTTTTTGCCTGTTCCAGGCTTCAAAGGACGTGTATTTGCTTGAGTGGCAAAACAAACGAAATCGCTAGGTGGACAAGACTTTTTATGACAGATAACGAGAAAAGCTTCTTCAAACACACTAGAGGCTTTCTTGCTTTTTACTACGGCATTGAGTTAAAGAGAATCGCTCCAAGCCCTTCTGTGATTAGAGATCGAGAAGTTTATTTTGTATATTGTTGTGAACACAGCTCTACGGGGCAAGAAAGTAGTTTTACTTGGAATGAAGCTATAGGCTCTTATGAAGCTACCGTTTACCCTACAGGTGAAACTATGGTAGCAGGTGTCAGAAACTATGAATTTGCTATCCTTTCTGTTCCTAGCAAAGACGAAATTTTCAAGCTTAATAACACGAACAATGCTCAAGAAGGCGAAGACTACCTCCTATGCGAAAGAGCCGATCAGGAAAAGTTACTATCTAATGAAGAAGTATTAACATACTATAAAAATCTAGTGCTCCTTAACAGCAATCTAAGTGTTGCTAAAAAAGAAGAACTCTTAACATACTTCAAAAAGAAAAGTATCGATCAAGATACTTTTGATCGCATTATCAAAAAAGTGCACTCTTCTCGCTTCATAGTAAAAAGCATTCTCTTTTCCCCTACTATAGAAGAAGAAAGCACGACCTTAGGCAAATTAATTGCAGATAATAAATACATGGAGATCTTAGATTTTATAAAAAAAGTGCGCTACAGAAAAAATGGCCACGATATAACAATGCTATCTCTGCAATATGAGAATACGAATACACAAGTTATGCTTCATGAAAATGGAGTAGTCAAGATATGTAACGCTAAGAACAAAGTAGCGGCTGAGGAGCTTATTAGGTTGCTATAACACAGAGAATACTGAGGGGGGCGGTGCTTTTGTGTTCCTTTATGGAACATAGAAATACCGCCCCCCTTTGCTTTTTACTTGGTTCATGGCCTCATAGAGCCCCTAGCCCTTTAGCAGGTAAGGTAAGCTAAGAACTAGCGGGTAAGCTAAGCTAAAAGCTATCGATTAAGCTAAGAGCTATCGATTAAGATAGAAGCTATAGGAAGTTTTTAGAAAACCATCATTTGATTCTACTTGAACTGTTAGCTCTCCACCCTTAATGCCGCTGTCTTGCCATAAGTCTTTACTTATACTCCTTACTGTCGATCCTCTGATCAGCTTAACATTGCCTTCAGGTGCTGTTACCCTAATCTCGATGTTAGCATCCTCGTTATCCCTAGCTGAACCTTTTGTTGCACTATAACCTGTCAAATTGTAGCTACTAAAGCCAGGAAACAGAGAAAAGCTTATCCACTGCCCCTGTCCTTCCCCTTGCCCATGTCCATCAACTCGAAATTCTACGGAACTTAAGACAGGCCTTACATGTACTGTTCTGACCTCACTTACACTACCAATTGAGTAAGTTAAGGTATAGACACCGACGCTGTTTCTGTCGACTGCGCCAGTAATAGTTAAGTCCCCTAAGCTACCATTTATAACATTCACACCAGCAAGAGGGTTAAAAGACTGCCCCCGTAGGATTGCTAAGGGCTCATTGCCTTCATCGAAAATAATAATTACAGGAAGAACTCCTTCTACATCGTAATGATATCTCTTTTCTAAGACGAAGCTAGGAAGCATCCCCGCTTGGAAAGCTTGTGCTCTCAAAGTAAAATTCCCACGATTATTACGGTAGTCTGCAATTGGTCCGCTATAAAGATACAAGCCCTCTTCTAGCACACAACTGTTCGTTTCGCTATCCCAACCTATGGGTACGTTATCTTCTAAAGTGTAACAAATAGTGGGCTCGTCTGAAGTAGAGGAGTCTGTAGTAGACTGACCTGTAGCAGTCGAGCCCGAGAAAAGTGCAGAATTAAAGCCTAACTCAATAGCTACATTATTACTTAAAAAAAATGATTCTAAGCCCACAGCGGCAGGATTGGCAATTGGGGTAGCTACTCTTTCTAAGATTCTATAAGTAAGCTCAAAAAGCTCACTAGCATCCATCCCCTCTTTGACTGCTCTTGCTTTTAAGGTAAGATCGCCTGAATATCCTGCTAGTGAGATTTTGCTAGTATCGCTGTATGTATAAACGTTAGAAGCCTGACAAGCTTCATCGGGATCTGAACCATCTAGAGTATAACAAAGGGAAGCACCACTAGTATTAGAACGTAACTCAATCACATCATCACTAGTAAGGCCAATAATAGTCGGAGAAAATCTATAACTGCCTTCTACAGGCAAAGCATAAGGACTCCTTACTTTATTAAGATCCATAAGGTCTTTTCTAAAATAGATATAAGAACAATCATCAATGGTACAAGCATTAGTCGGACTATTGCTCAAAGAGTTAACTAACAAGACTTCAGACTCAATAGCAAAAGATTGACCCTTTTCTTCCCCTGCTAACTTGAATTTTAACACTCGATTTTCTACTCTAAATTCATAGTCACTTATAACACCTTCAGGAGTTATGCTAAAAGGTGGGCTATCTTTTTTTATAAAATTGATACGATAGTAGTTAGTTCCCTCAATCTTTTTCATGCTGAAAAACAGATCGCCTTCTGCAGGAGCAGGCACTTCATCTGAATTGCTACCAAACTCAACCATAGTGGCATTTCTCAGCTCTTGGGTAATTCGATCAGCTACAAAACGAACATCTCGTTGAGCAATAGATTGGGCTTCACCTTTTTGAAAAGCATTGATTCCAAAAGCAAAAAAGGAGGCACCCATGGCCATGATCAGGCCAAGTAAAGCGATGGTGATCAATAGTTCTACTAAAGTAAAGCCGCCTTCTAAAGTTAAGCGACCTTCTAAGTTAATGCGGCCATTGTTTTTACGATTAGAAGACTTCACCCTTTAGCCCCCTGTCTCTTTTCTATTGCCAAATTAACTCCATTGCGAATTTAATGTGATGGTACAAAAACAGTTATATTAACTTGTTGATCGTCCAGATATTCCTTGCTTATATCAACTTTAGTTCCAAGAGCCTCTAATGTAATTGACTCTGTACCGCTAAGAGCGCTCAAAGGTATCTTAATAGGATTGGAAATAGGATGATCCGTTTTAGTAACCCCTGGAGCAGTGTAGTTAGGATTACGAATGATCTTATCTATAACTTCCTGACCCTCAAAGAGAGCGTTACTCTTATGACCAGAGTGGAAAATTCCTTGATAAGAGATAGTAAATAAGGATAAGTAAGCAACAACGATTATGGATAAGATTGCTAAGGCAACTAAGAGCTCTACTAAAGTAAGCCCTCTGGAATTTTTGATGACTAGGTTGACCTCTTTAGTCCATTTGGCAAGCATAAGTAAAGCCTCCTACCTCCATTGCAATCTCTTGTAACTTGTTGCAAAAGAGCCATCGTAATCACTAGAAAGCTCTCTGTGAGTGATGGTAATGTTTTTGCTGGTATGGTCAACTAATAGCTCACAGATGACAGAGCCCACAATATGGGAATTGCCGTTCATTCTTAACTTGGCTTCTGGACCATAGATAACTCCGTAAAAAGTGCTATTAGCCCAGATATCTATCTGACTGCCGCTATCTAAGAGGACCGTAAACTTATCAGGTTTGTCCATTTCTACATTAGGCGTTTGAAAAATGGCTCTATTTCTTACATAAAGGTAAACCTGACCATCTCCAACTATTCTCATCTTAGTTTTTAATTCAAATAAATCAAAAAGCACCTTAAGCTTCTGCTCACTGCTAGTAGTATGAAAAACAAGCTCACCGTTTTGCATAGTTAGATTGCCATAATAGCCATCTTCGGAAATAGTTATTGTTTTATTACTACCTGTGCCAGTTTCCGTGTAATTGCGAGAAGGTAAGCTTAAGGAATCGAAGTCTGGCAAAGGATGATCTATGCCAGCATTATGAGTTCTACTGCCTGTTACAGTGCCACCTGTTATCTCCTGAGCGGAGTTAGAGGAAACATTGCCATAAATCGTAACATTGTTCAAATTCAAGGGTTGTGTACCGGCAGTCCTCAAAGCATCAGCGAAAAAGTCTATAGAATCTTCTTTACTTATTAACAGCTTTACTTCTTGCGATGTATCGCCAACTATCCCTTTGGAATGAATAGTGACCCTGCCAGTGCTTTCATCTACCTGAACAGCTTCAATAGAAAATCGTCCTGACCCAAAGGGTACTTCTGCTGTGGATGACTTACCCTGTAACTGCCCTACTTCTCCCGGGTTTCTTATTATCCAATCGGCCACAGCGTCAGCACCTGAGCGAGCAAGATAATAAGCTTGCATACTTTTCTCGTTGAAAGCTACTTGCTTAACATCGCTATTACTGTAGGTAGCTAGAGCTGTGCCCAGAGTTAACAAGACAACCATAGCGATCAAGGCCAGCGGTAATGCAGATCCCCGGTTATTGTTCAAGTATCCTGGCATAACCAATCTTCCCTTCTGTGATTACTGCTGAATTGGGGCGAAAGATTTTTCTTATTATCATAGTGCATAGTCAGGCTATAGGGCTTTTCTTTTTTCTATAGCTATATTATAGCATATTGTAATAAAAAGGCCTCTATTGGAAACTTTTATCCAGTAGAGGCTTTTTTTCTTCAGCTAGCTTATTGGTTTGACGGTCTTTGTCTTTTTTGACCTTCATTATTGTTATTGTCTAATCAGGAGCAATCAGAGAGAAAATTGCCAAACAAGTGACATAATTCGACAATATTTCTCATTGTTTAACATCTTGTACAGAATTATAATAGTGTCATTAGAATAGTTACTAATATATAATTTTATTTATGTAAAAGAAAGCAGGTAAAATGTTCAAATGTTCAGAAATCTAAATGCACTTACAAAAATACTAACTCTTGTAGTAATGTTAATTCTCTTTATGATCAGCGTTGGCACAGTTGGCTTCTATTACACCAACGTTATTACCGATGAAGTGGAAGAAATGTATAATGAACGGCTCTATCCAATTAAGTTAGTCAACGAAGCTCGAGCTAACTCAAGAGCCGCTGAAGCTATTACGAAAGAACTACTGCTTGCCAACATTGACAGTACAACGACAAAAGAGCTTATGGACTATGCAAACCAACGGATTAGCAACGTTGACAACATAATAGCTGACTTTGAAAAAACAAACCTCGACACTTTTGAAGCAGAAAAACTGCAACAATTCAAAGAAGCTCAGAAAATATATCGAACAGAGCGCGAAAAAGCCTTAGCATTGTCTTTTAATGGTGAAAAGGAAGCAGGCTATGTTTATTTTGTACAAAATGCATCGTCTATCTTAAATGAACTAAACAAAATTCTTTCCGATATAGCAGAACATAATGACGAAGAAGCAGTACGGCTTTTTGCACTGGCCAAAGAGAATAGCAATCGTGCTGATACAATGATTATTGTCTTTACTACTCTTGCCTCGCTTTTTTCTTTAGTTCTAGGATCTTTTATAGCCTTAATGATTTCCAAACCTTTAATAGAAGTAGTTGAGAAAATAAAAGAAGTTGCCAATGGCAATCTAGCGATCAAGCCAGTGGATGTAAAATCTACCGATGAAGTAGGTCAGTTAGGCAAGGCTCTTAACCAGATGATCGAAAACTTAAGAAGCGTGATAAGACAAGTCAACGAGTCGGCAGAACAAGTTGCCGCTTCATCAGAAGAATTATCTGCTAGCTCACAACAATTTGCCGCATCGAATCAACAAGTAGCCACGTCCGTAAATGTTGTAGCACTAAGCGTTCAAGACCAAGAAAAAGCCATTGATAAAACTTCTACTATTATTGAGCAAGTCTCTTCAGGCATGCAACAAATTGCCGCTAATGCTCACTCTGGCGCAACTATCGCAGAGCAAACAACTAATGCGGCTAATGAGGGTAGCGAGTCTATCAAGTATGTAATAAGTCAAATGAACAACATAGAGCAAGCCGTTAACAATACAGCCGAGGTGATAACATCTCTAGGCGAAAGATCTAAAGAGATAGAACAAATTGTGGTGGCTATCTCTGGTATAGCGGCGCAAACTAATCTCCTAGCTTTGAATGCCGCTATTGAAGCCGCTCGGGCAGGTGAACAAGGTAAGGGCTTCGCTGTGGTAGCTGAAGAAGTTCGCAAATTGGCAGAACAAGCAGAAGGCTCTTCCAAAGAAATTGCCCAGCTAATAGGTGAAATCCAAAAAGATACGGATAAAGCAATTGTAGTTATGAATAAAGGGACACACGAAGTTAAGGTTGGTTCAGAAGTTGTAAATAAAGCAGGAAGATCCTTCACTGAAATAGCAAAATTGATTAATGACATGTCTCAGCAAATGAGTGAAATATCAGCCTCGACACAAGAAACAGCAAGGGGAGCTCAAGAAATTACTTCTTCAATGAAAGAACTAGAAAAAATAAGCAGAGAAAATACAAGCCAAGCCCAGAATATTTCTGCCGCTACAGAAGAGCAATCTGCTTCAATGGAGCAAATATCTTCATCTAGCCAAAGTCTGGCACAGATGTCTGTTGATTTGCAATCATCGATTAATCGGTTTAGGGTTTAGGAGAGTTTTTCTGTAGATTACTGGCGCTTATGCATAGTTTTGTTACAACTGATGCACCTACTGGATAATTTTTTCCGGTAGGTGCATCAGTTTTTTAGTTCTGGCAGGGCTGATTGACACAAAAGTGTCACAAAGTTGCAACAAAGTCGTCATAAAGCTTTGCTAAAGTATAAGTAGTTAAAAGAAAGATCAGGAACACCGAAAGGAGTCATGGACTATGGCCAAACTCAATCTAAGAAGCTTTGTTTCCCTTACATTATTCATCAGTATTGTACTTGTCGTATATACTGGCATTATTCTCTACATTGCACCGGCAGGTCGCATTGCTAACTGGAGCGACTGGACTGTCTTAGGTCTATCTAAAGAAAGTTACAGCAATATTCACACCACAGCTTCTTTTCTTTTTACCTTCTTTTCCGTCTGGCACTGTGCACTGAACTGGAAAGCAATTGTCTGCTATCTACAAAAAAATAAAAGTAAAAAGACAATGTTTTTCACCAAAGAGTTTATAGCCGCTCTTGCTCTCACTGTCTTTGTCTTATTGGGTACTCACTATCATGTACCACCTGTAAGTGTCATTCTAGATGTAGGCGAGGGCATTAAAGCTAGTTGGGAAGATCAAGAACCTCTTCATGACCCACTAGACATGACTAGCAAGGTAGGTGGTTCTGGAGCTGGTTATGGTTTTTATTCAATAGAGCAAATCTCCAATCAAGAAGGTATTGCTGTAGAAAGAGCTATCGAAAGATTGCAAAAAGCAGGCGTGTCAGCTACGGCTGATACGGAAATTCGGGAAATTGTACGCCACCATGGACTGTCGATGCAAGAAGTAGTTGAATTGATGCTAGGGGATTAGGAAGAAGAAGGCGGAAAGTGTGTTTTGTGATCTTTTAGTTGCTTTGGAGTTTTTTGGGGAAGGCATAAGTAAAAAAAAGCGCCTACTGGATATTTTAGCCAGTAGGCGCTTTTTGGTTGTTAGGCTGTTTGGTATAGGGTATGAGTTGTGTGGGTGGACGTCCTAGTCAAGTAGGATTTGCATTCCCGATCAGCACCAGTTCTAATGAGTAGATATAGTTGTTTTTTCTAGTAGACGATTTGTAGATGTGCTTCTAATTTCGTAACCGCTTTTTTGATCGTATTCAATAAAGAAAACTTCACCAGAGCCTCCAGGAATATTTTTAGTTTCTATTATTATCGAATAAGAATCTTGTAGTAAAACTTTTTCTACATCTATATAACGTTTGTTTTCAATACTTTGTAAATAATATACCTTAAATCCGCTATCGTTTAAATAATACGGCTTTCCGTCTGCATTATATAATGGGCTTCCATCAAATATTACCTCTTCTGTTAGAGTAATTGTAAATTTATTTGCTGTTGCCACTCTACTTACACTCTGAATAAATGGATAAATATAATATTCAAATGTTTCAATCAAACTATCTCCTAATCCCTCCTTTGTAGCCATAGCTTTAATTGTAACATCTTCTTCAACAACTGGTACATTCCTACTATTTATGTCTAAAGTAGGATTATACTTATGATTGGGCTCAGCTAAATCAATATCCGTACCATCCATAGTAAAGTAGATTTCAGCTTCAATTGTTTCTGAAGATAGTCGTATCTCTTGATTTTTTTTCACTTTTCCCGGCAATGGATTTGCTTTTGGAGGTTCTGTTCTTAAAGATCGTACTTCTATCGTTGCTGTCAAATCGTTACCACCTTTTAAAGCAGTTCCTTTGACAGTAATTGAAGCAAAACCCTTTTCAATCTCATCTAACTCTCCGTCTATAGTTAATACAACTACATTATTATCTATTTCTATTTCGTCTATTGTCATAGATTTGAAGGCTCCACCTAAAGAAAAGTATTCTTCCTCAAATTCAATCAACTCTTCTTTTATTAATGTTAACCTAAAATCAGATGGGAAATCATGGTCCTCTCTGATTAAATTTGGGACTACTCGAAGAGATGTTACTTCATCAGGATCAACTTTCTCATAGACAACACCGTAACTACTAGTAGAGTTTGAAACTCCTTCTTTTTTTATAGAGGATTTCAAGTTCAATACGCTTACATCAGTCACAATATCGTAAGTACTCTCTCCATCTGTTCCAATTACCTTAAAGTTGATCATTCCATTTGTATTAGTTGTATTAACTATTAAGTTAATGTTTACATTATCGCTAGTAGTCATAGGTATTTCACGAGCTACATTGTTGTCTTTGTTTTTATGGTAAAGTTTGTTATTTTTGATATAAATATAATTTAACTCGTCTGTTACTTCATTTGGAATAGCAAAGTTGCTACTATCGATTATTTGTACGCTATAGGCATATCTCAGTTCTTCAGTAATAAATATAGATGCCATACGAACTTTAGATTGTAAATTATATTGTTCTTCTCCACTAGCAAAAGATTTCAGTCCAAAAAACAAAAAAGTATAACCAATAAGCAAAAACAAAAGTAATAACGTAAGAGTAACTAATAGTTCAACAAGAGTAAATCCACTTTTATTCCAATTTAATCTTTTGATAACATCCCCCCCTCTCCATTATCTTCCATGTTTATTAGTGTATATTTTTATTTATCTGGAACAAAAACAGACAATGAAACGGATGCATTATCATTTCCGAATCCATCAGTATATTTCCTTTTCATTATTATTTCATTTCCTGGAATTTTAATTTTATTATCCGTAAAAGAACCATTAGTAAAATTCACTATTAATTCATCCGGCGGCGTTTTTACGGCTTTATTAATTATTTGTTGCTCCATATCTTGTTGAGTTTCAAACAAAGCTTCACCTTTATATCCGCTTGAGTAAATACCTTGAAAACTATTGGTAAACAAACCTAAATAAGCAACTAAAACAATCGATATCAGTGAAAGAGACACTAACACCTCAACTAATGTGAACCCCGATTCTTCAGATAAAATTTTCATTATTCCACCACCTGAGAAAATTACTTACTCCAGGAACCTCTTATATATCCTACAGAAGGCAAGTTAATATTATCCGGTGCAATCCCACCACCAGCATAGTACACATCACCATTTGCAGATATATTTACCTTACCTGCAATTATAGCACCTGTAAATATGCCCGACTTGTATGTTACAGTAGCATCAGGTGCATATATATAACCGTTAAATATATTTTTCCCTGTCTGAAGTGTAATCTCTTTATTTGGCGCACAAAATAAAAATATTTGATTTGGTTTACCACTTACTTCTCCAAAAATAGATGCACCTTCTTTGAGATAGAGTAGTAACACTCCATCGCCAGTTACTTCTATTTTTCCATTATTAACAATTAATTCTTTGTCCATTAATACTTTCAATTGTTCTCCACTGTTACCTGTATTAAATATTAAAGGTTCTTTTTTATCAAGAAGCTTCACTTGATTATCATAATGTATTAAATCTTCCGTAGAAGTGGGGAAATTAACAGCAGGAAATTCCGTACTAGCATAGCTGTCTGTTTCTCCCTTAATTGTGGCATTATTGCCTACTGTTATCAAGCCTCCTGATACAACATCTCCTTCAACGAACGCACCAGCTCCAACATTAACACTATCGTGACCGTAAATTGTTGAGTCAAACAAATTTCTAGGTACAACACTTAAAATAACATTTTTCGTTACATCACCTACTGTGCCTTTAGCTTGTATTTCTATTCCATTATGGTTTGTAACTGACACATAAAAAGTACCCTCCCCTAGTGCTCCAGTTCCTTCTTTAACTTTCGTTGCTTCAACTAATTTGTCTAATTCATTTGAATCGTTAATAATATGAGCAGCTAGTGCATCTGCAGCAGAACGAGCAATGTAATAAGCTTTCATTGATTTTTCATTATGCGCCACATGAATTGCATCAGTATTACTATATTGAGCTAAGGCTGTTCCAAATAAAAGTAGAACGAAAACTATAACTAAAGCTAAAGGTAAAGCAGCACCTTTTTGGTTAAATAAATAATACACTTCTATACCACCCCTTTATCTTTATTATAATTGTTAAGCTTTTTTGTTTTTTATCAAACATGATGAAGAACTGAATTTCGTGGAAAAACTTTACCCCTTATTCCATATTATATCATGTACTTTTTAGCTTGCCTTCAATATTTAACACATTCCGTCCAAAAATTACTCATTCCTTCTACACTAACATAACCAACTCTTATTCCAATATATGAAGGTTTACTCTCCATTAGTGCCTCATCCAAAACTTAATGGCTCATAGCAAAATTTAATATACTGATGTTTACCCTATATGGATCTTTATACCTATAAAAAGCATTTTTAGACAACACAACCTAATCCTTTACATTTTTTCCTCTAACAAAAAGTTAATTTCCCTCTAACCAAAAGAGTTCAGCTCACTTTTCAAGAAAGAAGTGAACTGAACTCTTTTTTTCATTATTTTATCTACTATCTATACTAGAAAAGTCTAAAATCTAAATCCCCAGACCGTCCATTCGTATAGTTAGCTTATTATTGTTCTAACACCATCCCCGACAAAACAGCCTTCCCCTGTAAGCCAACTCTTTTTGCAACAACTTCCCCTGCTTCATCAAGGAAAACAAGGCTAGGAACAGAGTCTACACCATATTCTCTGCCTATAGGGTGGTTATCCCGCTCTGATAGATCAAGCTTCTCTAGCGTTACGACTTGCAGTGCTTCTTCATTTTCTGCAAACCATTCTTCTAGTAAAGGTTCTTGTTCGGCGCAGAATTTGCAGGTTGGGGCGTAGAAGTAGATTAGCTTGCCTGCTTTTACTTCACCAAGGCTCAGCAATACATATTCTTCTTGTTCTGCTTCCCCGCTGGGAGTTGAGGTAGACTGGTTACAACCGCTGAGTATTAATAAGGAAAGAATAGAAATTGTAATGAAGGTTAGTATATGTTTTGTTCTAAACATTTAGATTCACCTTTCCATAGATTTGTTTTTGCTTATGTTGATTCCAGAACCAGATTGCCATAAATAGTGCTGTCAAGGCAAAAAGGCCATCTGAGATGATGCATTGCACACAATATGATCCTAGGGAGTAGTAGCGACCTATTTGTAAGGCTGTTCCGAAGATGACGGAGAAAAGAGAGAGAAAAAGTGCTCCATGACCGAAGTAGGGTCTGCGGTCAGCTTGATAAGCTAGAAAGGCTATTAGCATTGCCATCATTGCTCCGAGTAGGCCAACTACTTCATCACCTATTGATAGCCAAGGTATGAAAGAGCAGACACTACAAGCATCGGTAATGTATTTGTCCCAGGCGACGTAGAGCAGGAATAAGGCGTTTGTAAGGGAAACATAAGCGGCAAGGCGATGAGGTCTTAAAAAAGGCCTCGTCGTAGTCATGATTTTTCCCCCTTATAATAGGAAGTTAGTTGGCAAGGATGCTTCTTCTGTAACCATATTATAGCATATAAATATTTGGGTTGAATTCATCTTTGTTGTACAAAGCTCTAATTATTAAGACTTATTATTGAAGCTACTTCTTCATTGCTCTGCTTAATTTAGCTATTTTTTTAATATATGATTGAAGCTTATCAGTTAGTGCTAAAGCTGTCGATGGTAATTAGTTTGTCTTAAGATCTTTATACCTGTGAGCTTCTTTTTCTAGTCGCTTTATAGTGCTCTAGGTTGTAAGCTAAGTGAAATATTAGATAGATTTAATGAAGAAAGTCCAGCGCTTATTAAGAGGCTGGACTTTTTCTAATAGGTTTGTAAGTTGTTAGTTTTCAATTTGTAATGATTCTAAGATAGCTGGTAAGTCTTTTTTCATATGTTTGTATTGGTCGTGCCACTTTTTGTTATCTTGACTGCTTTGTACATCTGTGGGAGGGGCGAGGGTGTAGATTTTATCTTCTGACTCTTTGAGGATTGTTAGGCCGATCAGGTTGGCTAGCTCTTGGCCTTCTTTTTCCCATTCTTCTTTGCTGAAGATGTAGATGGAGAAGATTCTGCCGGCGTGCCCTTCTGTTGAATGGTAGGTTGCTTGATGGTAGACGTCGATTCCTTGTATTTGTTCTTTGATTAGGTAGTTATCTTCCCAGTTAGAGGGAAATGATAAGGTGAAGTGGTATGCTTCGTTTTCGTAGATGATTTCGGGGGGTTCATTGCATCCTGTTAGGGTCAGTGTTAGGGCGACGATAGTGATGATGCATAGGGTCAGGGTTTGTACTTTCTTTTTCACGGTAATGCGCCTCTGCTTTTCTTTGATTTCTGATATGTTTTTGTGGTTTTCTGCATCCTTTCTGTCAGCCTTTTGAAGGACAACTCTGTGATGGTGTTCAAGAGATCTATGATGGATTTATACCTGAGATTTTGTTTTTTAGCCAGATTATAGGGTTTTTGATTTTTTTAGTTTATTTTCTGACACAAAAATAATTTCGAAAAGGGAGAAAACTATGGATATAAAACTTTTTGGTGCTAATGGTTGTCAAGTCTGCCTAACTCTTGAACAGACGGTTTTTAATGTATTAGCAGAGTTAGGGGTAGATGCTAGGGTAAGTAAAATTGATGATGTAGAGTCTATGCAAAAATATGATGTCTTTGCTGTACCTGCGCTAGTGATTAACGAACAAGTAAAGGTAAGTGGTAGAGTTCCTAGCAAGCAGGAAATAATCAATTGGATTAAGGAAGCTTTGTAGTAACGGCTGAGCTTTGCTTATGCTCTTTGTTGGATTTATAGGTATTGTTATCTTGTGATGAATGGCAGATTTCCTGTAATATAGTGTTTGTGTATGCTATCTCTTAGAAGCTTATGTAGTATCTTTGCAGGAGGCGATTTAGGTTGAATCAAGTTAGAAAGATCAAAAAAGTCGTAACGGGTAAAAATGCTGTTGATGGTGCTGGTGTGCATTTGGTAAGGGTTTTTGGTAAAAATGATGTTCAGGATTTTGATCCTTTTTTGATGCTTGATGCTTTTGATTCCGTTAATCCTGATGATTATGTGAAGGGTTTTCCTTGGCATCCTCATCGTGGTATTGAGACGGTTACTTATCTTGTGCAGGGTGAGATTGAGCATGGCGATAGTCTTGGTAATCGGGGTACTATCTTAGATGGTGAGTGTCAGTGGATGACGGCTGGATCGGGGATTATTCATCAGGAGATGCCTAAGCCTGCTGAGCGGATGTTGGGTGTGCAGTTGTGGCTTAATCTACCGTCGAAGGATAAGATGACTACTCCTACTTACGGCGGTATCTCTAAAGAGCAAATTCCTGTTCTAGATGAAGAGGGCTCTAAGGTTCATGTTATTGCAGGCTCTTATCAGGGACAAGCTGGGGCTGTGCAGGGTGTCTATGTTAAGGCGCTTTTTCTTGATGTGGAAGTTGAGCCTCAGGCTGAGTGGGCCTTAGATGTGGATTCGGAGGCTACGCTTTTTGTTTATATTCTTCGGGGTGCAGGGGCTTTTGGTCCTGATGGGGAGTCTGTGGCGGAGAAACATGCTGTGCTTTTTGGTGAAGGTGAGCAGTTTAAGGTGAAGGCTTCTGGTGAAGGGATACGTTTTTTGCTTCTCTCGGCTAGGCCTTTGCGTGAGCCTATAGCTTGGGGTGGGCCTGTTGTGATGAATACGAAGGAAGAGTTGGAGGTGGCTTTTCGGGAGATTGATGAGAAAACTTTTATTAAGTAGTAGTTAAGAGGTAGCTTTTTCTAGATGTATTAGCAATTTTTTTATGATTGCTGGTACATCTTTTTTCATGACTTTTTACTGGTCGTGCTATTTTTTGGTTCTCTGAACTGCTTTGGATGTCTGTTGGTGCTATTAGTGTGTAAATAGATAGAAGAATGTGAAAGTGATTGGAAGGAAAAAGAAGGTATGCAGAGAATAGAACAAAAAACAATCTGTCTTAAACGAAAGAGCAAGGAGGTTCTATATGACGTCTTACAGAGGCCTCTCTCTCCTGCAAAACAGTAGAATTGTTAGAATCTCGTTCTTTTTAATGCTACTTACCCTATTCTTACTATTCCCGAACTTGCACATATCGCAAGCTGAAGAACCAGGTAGAAGTACTGATACACTTTTTACGGATGTACAGCCTACATCACTGCATAGCCCTTTTATCTACTACTTATCCGAACAAGGTATTATCACCGGCTACCCCGATGGTACTTATCTTCCCCAAGAAGGCTTCACACGCGCCCAGGGTGCTGTTATTCTCACTAGAGCGCTTCAATTACAAGTATCGACAACCGCTGTAGAGCACTCAACTTTTAGCGATGTTCCTGCAGATCATTGGGCTTCCTCAGCCATCAAGACTGCGACGGAAGCTGGATATCTGCGTGGTTTTTCTGATGGGACTTTTAGGCCAGAACAGCCACTTACCCGAGCACAAGCGATGACTCTTATGATGAATCTCTCCTCAGAACTTATCCCCAACATGGACAGACCACCTCATCCTGATGTTCCGGCAACACATTGGGCCAAAAATGCTATCGCTGTTGCTCTTGACGCAGGACTTATCGCTCGACCAACAGCTGGAAATTCTTTTCGCCCCGACGACATGTTAACGCGCGGTGAAATGGCTCGCGCCTTGGCCATGACTATGACTCTTAGCCCTACCTTAAACAAAGTGGATCTACCCATAGAATTAAAGGTATGGCAAGGCACGGTAACAGTAGAGAGCCCAGCAAAAGCAAACCAAGCTTCCATTGAAGTTAGTGCGGGCCAATCATTTGAAGTTAGTGAAGGTCAATCCGTCGCTCTATATATAGGTCAAAGAATCGAAGTATCATCACAAAGTCAAGGGGAGCTACGTTTTCCCGATGGAACTTCTATTCTTTTACAAGAAAATAGCATCCTAGAAATTAAGCAAGCCCAGGGGCGGTCTTATGTAAAAAAAGGTGGCAAAGCTGGCATAGCTGTAGATAAGCTTGAGTTATATATGCCCATAGGAAAAATGTTTGGCGGATTGGCTACCTTTGGTGAAGAAAGCGATAGTGAAAACGAAGAATTTGCTTACAGAAATTTAATAGCTGATCATTATTCTTCCCCTGAAATCCTCGCCCCACTTATCGCCCAAGCTTCAGCAAGTGGAAATCAGAACGCCCAGTGGTGGCGAGAAGCACAACAAAAGCGAACAAAAGTGCAAGTTGACGTGCCCTGGGGCGTCGCTTCTGTGCAAGGAACGTTCTGGCATCTTTATGTAAATCCTGATGGTTCAGGCGGTGCCAGTGTTTTGAGCGGCTTAATGGCTGTATCAGCACAAGGCATAACAGAATATCTGACTTCTCTCCAACAGACATTTGTAGCTCTCGGGCAACCACCCACACCAGCCGCTCCTATGGACGATGCGATGGCCCAAGCATGGTTAGCCCTTATAGACTGGGTGAACGCGACGCTGGCGGCTTTCAATGAAAATCAACCAGAATCGCAATTACAACCACAATCAGAAGTATTATCAGAGCTAGTAGAAGCTCAATCGCCGCTTACGCCGCCTCCGCCACCACCTCCGCCTCCACCTCCGCCTCCACCTCCGCCTCCGCCTCCACCGCCACAAGCTCTCCAGGGCTTGCACAATTTATTTAATCAAGTAGCCCAATCGTCAATGCCTAGTGGCCCTGCACCTGATCCTGCGCCAAGCCCTAGCGGTTCAGGGAGTTCAGGAGGGTCTGGGGGGTCTGGCGGCTCTGGTGATTCCGGAGGTTCAGGCGATTCTGGTACTACAACGCCTGTCAGTGACATTATTATCACAACAGACCCCCATGATGTTACAGCCCTAGCTTATAACCAAGAAGTGCGAGTGACACTATCCACAGAGACGACTGAAGCAGATATTCGTTACACCATAGATGGAACAACACCAACAGCATCATCAAGGCTCTATAACCCGAACAATCCAATCATGCTAAAAACACCAAGGATTATGGGCGGAAGTATTACAATCAAAGCCCTTGGCATGAAGTCTGGCATGAGCAATTCTCTAGTTACTGAAAAAACAATAAACTTTAAGCCACACCCAACTGCAACAAGGGTCACTTTTAGCATTGAACAATGACAATTGGGCAGTAATACTTTTCGCTACACCTCTATTCAGCTTTAACTAGCAGAGAAGCTTAATAAGCAGGAGATGAGATTAGGAGAAAACTTAAAGTTATAAAGTTAGAGGATTACAACAAGGGCTCAGTTGCCTAGAAGGGGTGAAACTTTTTTCTATCTGTAAGAGAGCATTCTCATTTCACTTCAAAAAAATGAATAATTCAAAAGGAGGTTGAGGTCCATGAAAAAGAAGCTTCTCATAGTCATAGCCTTGGTTGTCATGCTAAGCTTCTCCTTGGTGGCGCAAGCTTTTGCAGAAACGATTGAAGAAACTGGAGAAACAAATATAACCTTTACTATTACAGGTGCTTTAACACTTGATGTGCCTTATGAAGTAAGATTTGGCTCTATACGTCTGGGCAACCAGACTGACGAATGGCTTTACGTTGGTATGGAAGGCGCAAGCGAATCAGCAGAACTTCAAATCAGACTAGGCGATGAGCCCAAATTTAGATTAAATGGTACAGGGCAATATGACGAACCAGCTAACTGGTATATTGTAGAAGAGTGGGGCTTGGGTGAAGCAGTTTACGATCCTGAATTGAGTGTAATTGGGCAAATTGATGCGATTGATGAACTTATTTTTGTGATTTATAATGGAGAAGCAAGTCAGGTACTTACGACAGATGGCTTTGTAATGAATCCCGGGGTGGAAGTACTGCCCTTAAGACTTGAGATTTCTGTTAGTGGAAAAAGAGAAAATGGTGTAGTAGGTCAAGAAATCTTAGTTCCTTTGATATGGACTTTACGAGATACTGATCTAGCTACGATTCCGGTAAATAATTAATAAGCACTATGAAAAAAAGTCTTTCTTTTTTACTAATCACGGCACAAAAACTTTTCCTCTTTCTTCCCTTTCTCCTTTTACTTTTTCTTTTCCCTTCCCTTGGAGAAGCAGGTGTAACAGTCGCCCCCGGAAGAATCTCCATAGATCAACCTGTAAAAGCAGGTTCGACTATTGAACTGCCGACTTATACCATAACTAACAGATCAGGCATAGCCATCGATGTGATAGTTAAAGTATCAGATCATGGCAGTGATAAAAGAACAGAGCCCCTAGAAGAGTGGTTTTCTTTTTCACCAAAGCACCTAGCGATTGATGCCGGAGAGAAAAGGGAAGTGAAGATTATACTTTCCTTGCCTCCAGACGCGACTCCTGGCTCCTATAGCATTTGGTTTGATTTTTTAGCAAAGCCAAAGGGAGTATCAGGCTTTGTAAACAACTTATCCATCCAACCTTCCTTTACCTTTGACATCCAAGAGATTGCGCCTCCGCTACTCGTCACATCTCAAAGCAGACCTTGCATAATAGAAAAAGTAACTTTTTTTACATACAACCCGAGGGTGATGATTATGCCGGTGGCCTTGCAGTTGGCAGGGGGACGTTTCGGGTGGCAGGGATTCTAACCCATGCCAGGGGGACGTTTCGGGTGGCAGGGATTCTAACCCAGGATAGGTAGGGCTCTCTGGGTTATGGAATCGTCCGAGGCCACTGGGAAACCAAGCTTTTTTCACAGCTACTACACTGCACAGAAGTGCACAGGAGAACCGTCCCTCTGTGTTAGAAGACCTCTTACAGGTTTAATCTTTTTAGATGATTGAGCCTGTGAGCGGTCTTTTTTTGCTTAATATGGGTTCTATATGTTTCTAATTACGCCAAAGCTGATGCCGGTCAATCTTTGTATTTGTCTTATTGATAATCCGCGTTTTTTTGATTCTCTAATTATTTTGTTTCTTTTGTCTTTGTCTAGTTTTTGGATTAGGTTTAAGTTTCTTACGCCAGATGTATTGAGAATTATTTTTTCTGCTTCCGAATCAGTTACTTTATGTTGCTCTTCGTTTTCAAGGCATTTATCTTTGTTTTCTGTCTTGTTATGTTCTGTGAATAGGGCGAGTGCTTTCGGGGATTCATTAGAAAAAAGGCTTAATGCAAGGTTGGTATCACATAAGTTTTCTTTACTTATGTATTCGTTATAGCTACTCCATCGATAATTTGCTATATCTTCAACTAATCCTGCTTTGAGAGGGTTTTGGTGGATGTATCTTAGAACGGTCAGGAAGTAGTTTTCTGTTTCTACTACTTCACTTTTGAATCTATCTTGAAATAAGTGGCCTGTTCTTTCATATTTTTGGTTGTACCATTTTACATAGCGGGAGCCGATTCTTTTGAATATTAGTCCCAGATCTTCTTGTGCTTCCTTTATAAGTAAGTGGATATGATTGCTCATCAAACAGTATCCGTAGAGTTCAAATCCACTTTTTTCTTTGCATACTTGGATTATTTGTAGAATTTTTTCGTAGTCTTCATTGTCTTCAAATATTATTTGTCTATTAATTCCTCGTAGCATTGCATGATATATTCCTGTGCTGCTTTTGACCCTTGCTCTTCTTGGCATAGTCTCACCATCCCTCAAGTTTCTGGCTGTAACGGTTTTTGCTTGGTGGTAGGGGTTGTATGTTTTTTATGTTAATTTTTCTATGTCTAAGTAAACATTTTTTTGCATATTATATCATTCATACCATTTTATTTCTATTGGATTGTGTTAGTCTCTCTTCGTTTAGCTTTGCGTGATTCATTTGGGGCTTGTCTTTATGATTGATCTTTTTCAAGCTTGAAGTCTATTGAAAATTAAGAAAAGACCTCTTACAGGTTTAATCTTTTTAGATGATTAAGCCTGTGAGCGGTCTTTTTTTTACTTAATATGGGTTTGAGTTTTTGTTAGAAATGGCTTGGGAGGCCTTTTTTTGACACAGAAGAGCACAGAAAAGTGCACAGAAGAACCGTCCCTCTGTGCAGTTGGTTAGTTTAATTCTTTTTGCAGTTTCTTTACTTCTTCAATGTCTAGCCCCATTATGCGGGCTACTAGATTTACATCTAGGCCTTCTTTTAGGGCCGCTAATGTTTTTTCTCGCACTGTCTCTTGGCGACCTTCTTCTCTGCCTTCTTCTCGGATCCATTGTTCAATTTCAGTCATTTTCAGCACCTCCATCAAATTCTTCTTTACTTTTTCTGATAAAAAGTTATCTGTAATGGCGATGATTGCTCCCATGATAAATGTCCTTATTGGTGTCTTTATGTTTTTCGATAGTTTTACGGCTTCTATGGTTCTTTCTTCTTTTGTTTGCTTACTCTTCATAAAGGGTAGGAAGATTAATTTTAGTATATCATATTCATCAAATTCTTGAGCCTTGGTTATTTTTTGTGACAGCCTTCTTATGCATGTTCTGTTTTTATCGATATCTTTAGGCTTTTCTCGGGTAGATTCCGTTGTTTGTATTTGTCCATGCTAGTAGGTCTGAGTCTAACAAAAACATTTTTTGAATATTATATCATTTATACCATTTTATTTCTATTGGGTTGTGTTAATCTCTCTTCGTTTAGCTTTGCGTGATTCTTTTGGGGCTTGTCTTATGATTGATCTTTTTCCATGCTTGAAGTCTATTAAAAATTAAGAAAAGACCTCTTACAGGTTTAATCTTTTTAGATGATTGAGCCTGTGAGCGGTCTTTTTTTGCTTAATGTGGGTTTTGAGTTTTTGTTAGGAATGGCTTGAGAGGCCTTTTTTTGACACAGAAGTGCACAGAAAAGTGCACAGAAGAACCGTCCCTCTGTGTTACCCTCCGTGTTACTCTTTCCGTCGAAAAGCTGGTTGGGGCGTCCAGCGATCTAGGCTATATCCGTAGAGAAGTCCTGCTAGTAGTAAGAGGCCTGCATAGCCTACGGCAGGATAAAGGATTCGTACTAGGTTGGTAAAGCCGAATTGTCCGGCCACGAAAGCTCCTACAACTGAAGCTATTAGTAACCAGCGATAAGTAGGGCTTTCCTGACTCGTTAATCGTATGGCAAAACCGAAAAGGCTACCTACGGCTGTAGTGAAAATCTGCAGAAGCAAGATGATGCTATAAGCAATCTGAATAAAAGGCGTAAACTGTGCCGCAATAAAAGCCATAGGTACTTCATAAGCGAGAATACCTGGAAGATAAGCAATGACAGTAAGAAAAATAGCTAGTGAGCCAAGTCCTAATCCCAAACCGCCAAAGAAAGCGCCTCTTCTCAATGTGTCCTTGTCTGGCACGTGCTTACCCATAGGCGCTAGTACTGCTATAGCTAGCACAAGGTTGTAAGATACATAAATGATAGCTGACAAAGGCCAGTAAGGCACAGGAGCTTGAGCTGGGTTTGCTGTTTGGGCCAGTATTGCCCAATCAATAGGATTAAACCATAAGGTAGCAATAAAAATACCGAAAAGGGATAACAAAAGCAAAGGCACTAGATAGCTGATAGCTGAGATAACAGTCGAGATACCAGTCATCACAACAGCCAAAGTAAGTCCTAGAAGCAGAAGACTTCCTATATAGTGCGACAGGCCAAATTGCTCACTGAAAACAGCTCCGGCACCAGCAGACATAGCTGTAAGAGCTCCAAAGAGAAAGAAAGTAATCACACCATCGATTATAGTGCCTAGCCATCGTCCACCAGCATACTGAATCACTTCTCGATGAGACTCTGCCTTCAGGCGCTGACCTATTTCCAAGATGATATAACCGAAAAGAACAAATAAAGCCGTAATAAAGGCGATGGCCAATATTCCTGATGAGCCGAAATAAACAAAAAATTGTAATACTTCTTGACCTGTGGCAAAACCAGCGCCGACGATCGTCCCTATATAAGCGCCAGCTACTTTCAGGTAGGAAATTGAGGTAGTTTTTGTAGTCATGGATTTATTATGAGCAGGGCTAGGTTACTTTTATCCGCTATTCGTTGGGTTAGCTAGGGGTGACTTTTCCTAGCCTAGGTAATCCCAGGCTGTTTGAATGATGCTTTCTAGATTTGTATGCTTCGGGTTCCAGTTTAGTTTTTCTTTAGCTTTTTTGTTTGAAGCTACTAAGATGGCAGGATCACCAGGGCGGCGGGGACACCATTGCACGGGTATGGGATGTCCTGTGATTCGGCGGGCTGTTTCGATTACTTCAAGTACAGAGTAGCCGGAGCCACTGCCAAGGTTGATTGTTCCCGAAGCTTTTTCTTCTCTGGCCGAATGGAGCAGGAAATCTAGTGCTTGCATATGTGCTTTGGCTAGATCGGTGACATGGACGTAGTCGCGAATGCATGTACCGTCTGGAGTTGGGTAATCATTACCAAAGACCTGCAAAGCTTCTTTTTCTTCTAGAGCAACTTTTAAGATGTTAGGTATGAGGTGTGTTTCTGGATCATGAATCTCACCACTTCGACCCTGGGGATCGGCACCAGCCGCATTAAAGTAACGTAGGGAAATCCATTTTAGACCGTGCGCTTTTTCAAACCAGGGGAGCATATCTTCAATTATTTTTTTGGATAGGCCATAAGGATTAGTGGGTTGAAGAACATGATTTTCATCAATAGGAATAGCCGTCGGTTCGCCGTAGACTGCCGCTGTAGAAGATAGAATAAAGTGGCCTACATTGTTTTGAACCATGGCTTGAATTAAGGTAGCTGTTTTGGCACTGTTAGCTAGGAAGTATGTGCCCGGTTCTTTCATCGATTGACCGACCAAGCTTCTAGCGGCAAAATGCATAACGCTTTTTATTTCGTAGCGTTGGAATAGATCTTGTAAAAGTTGACTGTCACCAATGTCTCCTTCTACGAAAGGTATGCCTTCAGGAAGCAGTTGTCGAAAGCCCGTACTTATATCATCAAGAATTACAACAGGCTTTCCTGCATCACGGAGGGCTAAGGCCGTGTGACTACCAATATACCCTGCGCCGCCTGTGATTAGAGTTGTCATGATTCTGCTCGCTCCCCTTTGCTACTGGCTTCCGACTTGATCGCGATGTTCGATAAAGTCATAGCGGCGGCTGTCGTCGATGTTGTGTATTCTCCGCTCAATGATCAGCTTGTCTTCTTTTAGGGTAAGGTAAGTGATGCAACCGAAGTCGAGGGGGCATTTGTATTTGGCTTCTACTGCTAGGGCGTAGGCTGTAGTGATTCTTAGGTGTTCTGCTTGAGGAACTTGGAAGAAAAATACTATTGGCATCGACTCCCCAGGTTCTATGTGAAGGAAATCGACTGTAAGCCCCTTCTCTATGCCGATCACAGAGCCATCAACTGACATATCAACAGAGAGGGGTAGAAAAGTAGCGGCCACTTCATCTTCGCTAACAGCTTCTTCATTAAGTATGGTATCTACAAGTCGAGCCTTCATGCTATCAATTTCCCTCTGTAAGATAAGCTGAGTCTGCCGGTCACTATTAGCTAGCAAATGAGGGTTGAGAGCTTGCAGAGTCGACATCTTTTCTAGAAGTATTTCGTAATTGGCCACACCTAGAGTATAAAAAGATCTCCGAACTTCTCTATAAAGATAGCGAATTTTGCGGCACAGTTCCTGTTGATAAAGCACTTCTTCATAACTAATCTGGCCGGGAATTAGATCTTCCATAGTAAGCATAAGACCTTCATAGAAAGGATGAAGAGGCTGTTTATAATAGTTCCAGCCGCGCAGTTCCTCCTCTACCCCCTCAGAGCGAACTAAGGTAAGTTGACTCTGTAACTTATGCTTTTCTGCAGGTGTTAGATAAAACATAGTCCTAACACCTCCTTCCCTATAAAACATCACTCTAAGTTGTATTTCCTGAACAAAATTGTGACAAGTTACCCGGGAGTTTGTGCTTGTTATCACAATTTTAACACTTTAAGTTGTATCTGACTAGCCCTTTTTGCATATTTTTGCACAATTTACTTTTTTGCGCCATGTAAGCTATTACAAACTATGACTACTTCTGTTTTATACAATAAGCACAGTAAGTACAGCAACTTTCAAGTCGTATTTTTCACAACTCTAAGTTATAATATAGAAAAGAGCAGGAGGTGTTTTCTATGGCCCATAAGATTAAAGAACTGCGTCAATCTTTTGCTATGACACAATCCGACCTTGCCAATAGACTTGGCGTGACAACTTCTGCCGTAGGCATGTATGAGACAGGCGCTAGAAACCCCAGTTACGATATTTTAATTAAACTTTCGCAAATCTTCAAAGTACCGCTAGAGCAAATTGTAGATCTGGCCACAGAAACACCTCACGAAGAAATAGATGAAAAGCCCTTAGTTAAACTCACAGAACTTAGCTATCAAAAATTCCACCTAGAGTACATACATCCCCAGAAGATTAGAGCGAAGATAAAAAAAGACTTACAGCTCCCTACAGTGCAACTAGCTCAACAAGTGCAAAGAGCCTTCCAGTATTTATTAAGTGATAGTTCTTTTCATCACCCTGATATGAAAGAATTGGCCAAAAAAGCTCTGCTCAAAGACGAGAGCTACCGAGGCATCACTATCTCACCAGAAGAATTTCCTTTTGCTAAGGAAAGCTTCATCGATGGCATTGTCAACCTTTTTTACGAAGACATCAAAGGACCAAAAGAAAAAAGCGTTGATTTCATAGAGCAAAAAATAAAGCTCCCTGTAGGCGCTCCCAAAGTCATCTTGCTAGGTAAAGTTGGCGTAGGCAAGTCAACAATCATCAAAAACATCACTAACTTTGGCCCAGCAATTAACTTCCCTTTTACCGACACCTCTCGTACAACAACATACCAGACAGAATATATCTTCAAAAAAGCCAGACAACAACCGCACAAGCTGGCTCTTTCTTTTATGTCTTACGATGAAATTGTACAAGAAGTAGAATCAGCTATTGACAGAGCAGTAGAAGCAAAAATAGATCTATTCTATGAAGAAGAATACGAAAAGCCCGAAGAAATGAAGTTTGAAGTAAAGCGCCCTGTAAGTGAAGAAGATCGCATCTTAAGAGCTTTTTACTCCGACCCGAACAAGATATTGGACTTTCGTTTTTTTATGGGTAAGTATTATCGACAAGAATTTAGACTAACTCACGCGACAGGCTCGGGGAAAACAATGGCTTTATGGGCTACCATCTACCGCAATATAAACAAAATAATGAAAGAAGTGAAGACTTCAGACTTCACTTCTTTAAGGCGCAACAGTAATAGATATAACAATATACCATCTAAGAACATGGAATATCTAAGGCACAAGTACTATGAGTATGTGCTAGAAAGTTCTGTTGATAATTATTCCACCTACTCTAGGTTGCTAAGCCATATTCTCACTGAAATAAAGCTAAATGTACATAACATTCTGACCCAGCTAGAAAGCAATGAGGCTATCTCTTCTCCTTATATAATGAAAGAAAAAAATTACGACTGGCCTACAGGCTTTGCTTGTAACATTCGTGATTACGAATCAAAAGACTTTTACCAGTTCATCAAAACTTTTACGTCCCGAGAAGGAAAAGATTTTGGTTCTACCCTAACGCCACTAGTCAAAAAAATGCGCCTCGAACTTCCATATAACAGCCAGCTAGACGAGAAAGTTACCCGAAAAGGGATTATTTTTATTGATACTGTTGGGACAAGCCATGTGGTAGAAGAAGGATCGAGCATCGAAAACAGCGTTAACTTTAACTTAGATCAAGTAGATGTGGTCACAGTAGTAGACGATAGCAGAACGAGTATGTCTGCTGATAGCCTCAATATCCTTAAGCATCTCACCAACCGTATCGCCAAAAACAAGATCTTTATGGCTTACACTTTTTATGATGACTTTAGCAAAAAAGAATTTTTCGACGATTACGATGATGAAGAATACGTAGATGCACAAAAAAAAGACTATCTTCTGAGTCTGCAAAAGAGTAAAGTAGCTTCACTTTTGCAGGAAGATAGACCGGAAGTTGTTAAATTTCTCAAACAGTTAGAGCAAAAGACGACTTTTTTGAAAGATCTTATCCATAGTAAGTCCCTTAGAGTAGAGGAAAATTGTTCTGCCCTAAATGAATTTTTGACTAAAATCCAGGACTACTACAGGGCGAAGCACAATTACCTCATAGTTGATAAAATTTCTGAACAAGCACCACTGGTTGAGTACGACTATAAAAGACTTTCTATGATCTTTTTTAATGAGATCTTAGAGAAATACAGGGCAGAGCAACATAAGATCTATTTCCTAAAGCCACCGCATTATAAAGTGACGGAAGCTCTGACCAAAAGACTTACCTATGGGGAAACTTACTACAGGGGAGCGCAAACCTTAAAACCTGTTGATGATCTTTATACAATCATGCTAGATAATTTGTATCAATTTATTCTAAAGCCTAAAGTAATTAACTTTAAGAAGCCTTATGCAGAAGGAGAAGAATATAAAGCAAAGTTATTAGAAAAGTTAAAAGAAGTTATTTTCGAGAATCTGGCACAATACTTAAGAAAAGAATTTACCTCTTCAACGATGAGAGATAGATGGAAAGTGCTGTATATGGATTACGGAATTGGCTCAGACTTTCGTAGAAGAATGGGCATCATAGATACACTTGAAAAACTCTTAATTCCTTATAGAAGTTATATTGATAGACCAGAAGAAGAACATATGGTTGATAAGTTGGAGTTGTTGTTTAGGTCTTCTGTGGAGAAGTTTGAGAAGGTAATTGAGAAGGAGCGGCGTGTTTGGTAAGAAGTTTTTGTGAACTGTTCTGGGGGCTTGTGCTAGGGGGGCTTGTGGTGGGGGTCTCTTGCGGGTTAGAAGTCAAGGGGCTCACACCCTAGTTAACGAGAACAGTCAGATTGACTCAGGAATTAATGGCAAATTAAACGGCCCTTTGGCCTTAAATCAGGAGGTTATATCTTGCACATAACTTTTCAAGAAATCACGGTAAAAACTCCCCGTCGCCTATCTTTTGTTGATATAACGAAAGATATCGCCAGAGTTGTCAAGGAAAGTGCCGTTACCGAAGGAACGGTTGTCATCTTCGTCCCTCATACAACGGCGGCCGTTACGATTAATGAAAATGCAGATCCCGATGTACTTACTGACCTAACTACGATCTTTCAACGTTTGGTTCCTAATCTGAGAGAATATAGGCACATTGAAGGCAATTCAGACGCCCATATGATGGCAACACTAACAGGCTCTTCTGAAACTTTGCTTGTCCATCAAGGTAAGTTGTTCTTAGGAACATGGCAAAGCGTCTACTTTGCTGAATTCGATGGACCAAGACAGCGGCGCGTGGTAGTACAAGTGCAAGGAAATGTTATTAAAAATAACTTATAGCATCAAGTAGATCTTGAAGAAAAAATAACCCACTATGATCATCTTCAGTGACCATAGTGGGTTATTTTCATCTTGTTGTTCTTTAGGAAAACATCTTGCCTTAGGTAAGCATCTTGCCTTTGCGTGGCAAGCATAGTGTGGCTTGGGGTTTGGGTTTGGGTTTGGCTTGGGCTCGGGCTCGGGCTCGATCTTGGGCTTAGGCTTGGACTTGGGGCTTGAACTAGGGTTTTGGGTTTGGGCTTATAGCTTATTTTGCTTCTCTTAGTTCTGCGATCTCGCCTTCGTGACGAACAATAATTATGGATAGCCCGTTGACTGATTTGTCAATTCTTGAGATCTTTGTGTCCATTACGTCCATACGTTTGTTAAGGCGCTTTAGTTCCGCATTTGTTTCCTCTTGATTCTCTTCGACAACACAAAGCCTTTGGATAGTTTCGTCTTGCTTCTTGTTGATAATTTCTAATAAGGATATTACGTTCTGTTCTTGACTCCGCTCTAGGCGAGCTTGGCCTTCTTTTAGGCTGGCTACGTCTGTTTCTAGGTTGTCCATTCTGGATTCTAAGCGAGCTTGGCCTTCTTTCAGGCCGGCTACGTCTGTTTCTAAGCGAGCTTGGCCTTCTTTCAGGCTGGCTACGTCTGCTTCTAGGTTGTCCATTCTTTGCTCAAGCTTGTCCATTCTCTGTTCAAGTCTGTCCACTTTTGCTTCTAGACGTATTTGGCCTGTTTTGACATCTTGGACTTCGCCTAGAATCTGTTTTAGAAGCTCTTCAATCATTTTTCTCCCCCCTTTTGTCTTATTATATTGCTGTTAATATATTGCAGTAAGTTAGAGGTTGCTTTGTTTTTTAATTACTTCTATTCAATTCCATCTGCTTGTATTATACCATAGATGGTATTTCTTTGGAATATATGTTCTAAGTTTTCTTTGTAGTTGTTGTTTATCCATTATTATACGACAAAAGATGGCTCTGCTACCTCCCCCTGGCTCACTTTGATCTCTCCATGACACACAAACGTCCCCCTAGCTCTGATTGTTTAGGACTATTTCTTGTGGTATGATGAGCTCAAAAAAAGATGCGGATGTGTTGCAATGGAGAACTTGCACTACTGGCTCAGTGGTACTTTGTTTATCTTTGCCGCCATCGTCCTAGCTATGGCTTTATATTCTTATCGAAGAAAAGAAATATCAGCGGCCAAAGCTTTTTCCTTCTTATGCTTAGCAACGTTTTTTTATTTTTTTGGCAATGCCATGGAGCTGGTCAGTACAGAGCTGTCAGAAATGCTTTTTTGGAATCTTGTTCAATCGGTCAATACATTCATTCCTTTTTTCTGGCTTCTGCTGGCCCTTCAATACTGCGGCAAAGAGAAAGCTTTTCCTCCCTTCTACATAAAATTGTTTTTTTCTCTGGCCTTGTTGCTGTTACTAGGAAGATTCACCAACCCTTTGCATCATCTTTTCTACCACCATGTCTACATGGAATACAATGGCTACTTTCATGTATTTAAAGCTCATAATGGTCCGCTTTTTTATCTGAAATTCATTTATACTACGATTGCTTTTCTGCTTAGCAATCATCTGTTCTATCAGTTATCTCGGGAGTCTAAAGGTTCTGTGAAAAAGTTGGGCCAACTAATGTTCGTAGCCTCTTTATTGCCTTATTTGGCTTACGCTATGTTTATCTATGTAGGTGCTCCTTATGGTATTGATCTTGTACCATTGGCTCTGGTAATTAGCTACTTTTTCTTTATGTTAGCTATCTTTAAGTTTCAATTTTTTGACTTGATCCCACTGGCCTATCATAAAGTATTCGAAAGTATCAAAGATGCTGTCATTGTATTGGACAAGGAGCAGAAGATATTAGACTATAATCCAGCGGCCAAGGCTTTTTTTCAAAAACTTGACAAAAAAGCGATAGGTCAAAATCTAGATGAGCTCTTTCAAGACCAAGTAGAGCTAGTCAAGGCTGTAGATAAGGGCGTAGATAGCACGATCACTTTCCAAGTCAAAGACCGTCCTCACTATTACGATCTAAAGCTTTCTGCCCTAACAAATCAAAAAGGAGAAGAGATAGGCCGCATTATTGTGCTTAGTGACATTACGAAGCAAGTTGCAGTGACGGAAGAGTTTAAGTGGATGGCTTCTCACGACGAGCTTACAGGTATCTACAATCGTCGCGTTTTCTTTGAATATGGCAATCATGAACTAGAGCGCTTAAAGCGCAACAAATTGCCTCTTTCCCTCATTATGTTTGATATTGATCATTTTAAGCGAGTGAATGATACATACGGTCACCAGGCTGGTGACGTGGTCTTGCAAAAAGTTGCTGAAGTCGTAAAGAAAAACATCCGTGCTTGTGACCTTTTCGCTCGCTTTGGCGGTGAAGAATTTGTGATCTTGTTGGCCGACGTGACTCCTCAGAAAACTATGGCCGTAGCGGAAAAATTGCGTGTAGCCCTAGAAGCGATGGAGGTCACTACGGAAGGTGTACTGATCAAGGTTACTTCTAGCTTTGGTGTATCAGGTGTGGAAGCGGTAGGTCAAGAAAGCCTTGACGTCCTCATCGCCCAAGCCGATCAGGCGCTGTATGAAGCCAAAGCCAGAGGTCGCAATCGCGTGGAAAGCGCTATGATGATCTCCTGTAGAAAAAACTAAGCTGGCTTATAGTAATAAAACATCCCTCACCGTTCGTAGAGGCTTACGAACGGTGAGGGATGCTTTTTGCGTTGTTGAGGGTGCTTCCCACTTGGCTATTCTTGTTCTTGATTCTGATCTTGATTAGGTGGATCTGGAATAGGGTCTTGAAGTCCTGGTGCTTGCTCATCTGGTGGTGCTGGAGCAGTTGTACAAGCAGTTCCTAATGTAAGCAAAAGGCTTAGTGCTATAATGTATAACAGTGTTTTACTTTTTTTCATAGACCCTCCTCTTTCTTTTTTTTAGTATGAGAGTGATGAGATGCTTTTATGCTGATTTATGGGTTATAGAAAGAATGCTGTTGATATGGGTATTGCTGAGAACTTCTTTTCTGCCTTGGAAGTGTTTGAAACAGAAAAAGACCTCTCAGGAGGTTCATCGCTTTGGATGATCCTTGTGAGAGGTCTCTCATTTTTATAATATATTCTTAATTTTTCTGAACATTCATAATTGTTTCTGAATTGTGTAAGGGACGTACCCTTGCTGGAGGGAGGCTGGCCGGCATAGTCTCCGCCTTTTTCCTTGTTTTCTTTAAGAATGATACCATGGAGGGGAAAGTTGACACAAGGTAGGTGCACCCGTACAGTCTCGCTGGTTCACGCTAGCGCTTCAGTTTTCGCGGGGTCAGACCCCATTCCGACTCCATTCCGACTTCAAAAAAACGGCCTCAGCCCCAAAGATATAGGACAAAAGCCGCTTAGAATATTATATTTCTGTACTTTCCATGATAATTCAGTCACCCACGAATTACAGGGTTATATTGCGATAGCTTATAAAAGATCTCTTGTGAACCCAAGAAATCTATATAAGGAAAGCCCCAATTATGATGTACATTTTCTAATTCCAAAGCATGCTCTGCATTATAGCACGCAAATAAAATAGTCGGAGTAACGTAATTATTGGTTAAATAATTATAAGCTTTATCTAAGTAGTGGACCTTATTTTTTGTACTTTGTTTCACCCTTTCATCGTCAAATGGCAAGGTTCTTGGAATAAAATTGGTTATATTTGATTTGCATTCAATAAATTCTATTGGCATATCATCGCTAGTGTGATAGACAATATCACACTTACAATTCGATTCGCCAACAACATATCCATTATCTAAAATACTTGGCTCAATATAGACATCATAGTGACAATCCGTGTTTTTGAATGGACCTAAACCATGAATTACTTTTTCTAGGATACCTGATCGTATATCACTGAATTTAGGATGATTATATATTTCGCTAAGAATATTTATTATCTTGTCTTTATAAGTAGCATTTAAACTTAGATTTGGGTTATCTAGTATTTTTTCAAATACCTGGGTATTTGCGTTATTATTGTTTTTATACAAACAAAATATTCTTGCTATGTAAGGAAACAACTTCACATTGCTAATAATTTCATTGTAAATATCATTAACAAGAGAATCATTACTTAAACCACTACAATTATTAAAAGACAACGGCATATCATCTCACCTAATACTTTGGCATTGCTTTGTAAGGAGGTAACAGCAAGGGAGGGAAACCCATACGGGTAGTTACATTGCTCACAATCTCTCTAGCATATGGCCAAGCATTTATTATTACGTTTTTATTTGCAAATTCATTAATTTCTTCTAAGAAATTACTTAAATCCAGCGTGGAGTTATCTGTAACTTCAATATAATAATTCAAGTAAAGTTCAAGACTAATATCAAAAAGCTTGTCTTTAGAATCAATCAGATCGTAGTCCTTTTCCCCTGAGTTATTCTCATTGCTGAATGTTGCCAATGACAAACAAAATGGAAATATTAGTTCTATGCCTGATTGAATGACTTCTTTTGTATTATACTTGATCGCGGCATCAATAGGTTTACTCCCCTTATGATTAAAAGCAGGATTTTGATTACAATTTAAACTAATTAGTTCAATATTTTTTAGTTCTATCATTGAAATCAATTGACTGTACTTTTCTTTATTATCCATAGTAGTCATCCTTAAGCTATCTTTATTCGTGGCTTGTTAACATCATAAAGGATATGCATTTTGTACTCTTTATTATCAATAGGTAGCCTTGTTTCTATTTGTTCTCCAATAAAAAAGCCACTGAGTTGGAAATCAAACTCAATGTAAACCAAAGCTTCATAAACGTACTTCAATAATGTTTCTAAATTATCATTGTTAATGTCGCTACTCATTAAGGTTAAGGCGATTTTTTCTTGGTTCTTTACTAATTCTCTTAAGTGTTCTAATTGTATATGATTAAGTGCATTGGATTTCACTCGTTCGATAGTTTTTCGTAAGATTGACATACCACTACGTCCTAACCAACACTCAATTCTATACACTTCTTCAATTAGTTCATTGACAGGAACATCGGTTGATATTTCATTAATAGTTAAAATACCTAATTTTACTTTATCTAGCATACGAAAAAGCAGAGTTGAAAAAGCATTCAACTGACTCTCTAACCTCATAACATGGTTTGTATCAGATTTCAGACTTTTATTACTATTGTAGTTATCAATCGAGAGTACTGGTTTATTTACTTTAATATTCTTCATTAAAAAACCTCCCGTTAGCACAGATAACTACCTCCTAACAATAACCACTATCTAAAAACCATTTTATACCATTTATCTGGTTTTTATGCGTAGTTTTGTTTCTGGAGTGGAAGTTCCTGTAATAATTCATCTCACTAGCGTTTAAGAATCAAAAAACAAAAGAGCCTCTCCGGTAAATATGTAGATATCTGACTAAATCCCAGTCTTTACTTATAAGAATACATTTTATGCCATGCTAGTTATTATATCTTAATATTGGTATATAATTTTCGACCAAAATTCAATATTTCCTTCAAATATATTACGACATGCTTCGACACACCGAAGATACTTCTATCAATCATGAGGAAGTACTTTTTCATTAGACGGATAGGCAGATAAAGTTTTTTACCTATAAGGCTCTTTGTATTTTTCCATCTGCTCATCGTCCAATAATATCAATTAGGCAGTGTACGAGGAGGGCATGAAATTGATTTTTTCTTGTCTGAATTTTCCGATAATTAATCACTTGCTTCTCCAGTAGCCTCCTTTGTTCGTAACAAGGCCTGTTAGTTCTAGCAGGGTTAGCTGGGTTGTGGTTTCTGGAAGAGGTAGGTTTAGTTGATGGCGATTCCAGGCAGTTCATTGGTGAGAGTACCCCGATAATAAAGCAAAATCGGTGCTTCCTTATATTCTTTTGCCACTTCTGGATAGAGCGGCGCATTGATAGTTAGGATATTTATCTCTTTCTGAAGTGTCTGCTCGTAGAGTTTTTCTGCTTTTTTTATGTGTTCTGATGTTTGTGCTTCTATGACGGCCTTGCAAATGGTCGGATTGATGCCCGATTCGTTGAGCGCCTCTTTTGTAGCATGAAAAATGGCTTCTGGGTGCTGAAAGTGCTTGAGCAGTTTCTTTTGATTAACGGGTCCAACGCCATGGATTTGGCTTAAAGCAATCCAATAGGTAAGCATTTTTACACCACCAGTAGTTTGGACTGTTCTTTGTCCATTTCTCGACATGATAAGGCTGTGAGTATGTGGGATTGTTCGATTGTTTTGGCACCATCTAAGTCAGCGCTTGTGCGTGCTATCTTGAGCAGTTTGTGATAAGTCCTTGCGCTAAATTCGAATTGTTGATGGGCCAGTTGGAGTATTTCGAGACTATCACGCTGTAAGGGGCAAAACTCTTTGACCATAGCTTCGTTCATTTGGGCATTGCAGTTGATACCGGTTAGGTGGGCGAAGCGTTCTTGTTGTTTTTTTCTTGCTTCTTGTACTCGCTGTCGAAGTTCTTCGGAAGATCGCCCTATGTCTTCAGGGCTTAGGCGGGTGATGTTGACGGGACGAACATTTTTTTGGATATCAATGCGATCGAGTATGGGGCCTGATATCTTTTGGCGATACTTGAGAACTTCATAGTCGCTACAGCGGCAACGTCCTTGGCCGAAGTAACCACAGGGACAGGGGTTCATGGCTGCCACAAGCATAAAGTTGCACGGGTAGGTAACGCTATGGCGGACACGAGCGATGGTTACCTTTTTGTCTTCGATCGGTTGGCGCATGGCATCGAGAGTCTTTTTGCTATATTCGGCGATTTCGTCGAGAAAAAGGACACCGTGATGGGCCAAGGATATTTCACCAGGCACGACGGGGCTACCTCCGCCAACAAGGGCGTTGAGAGAGGCATTGTGGTGAGGTGAACGAAAAGGACGTTCTGTGATCAGGCGATCTTGCTGGTATAAGAAACCGGCAACGCTGTAGATTTTGGTTACTTCTAGGGCTTCTTCACGGCTAAGTTCCGGTAAGATGGTGGGAATACGTTTGGCGATCATAGATTTGCCACAACCTGGGGTGCCGCTCATAAGCATGTTGTGTCCACCGGCAGAAGCTAAGACGATGGATTCGATTAAAAGTTCTTGTCCAAGAACGTCTCGAAAATCTATGGTCTTAAAGGGTTTGATTGCTTCTTCCTCAGGTGGTATAGGGTCGGCTCTGCCTTTTCCCTGTATGTACTCTACAAGACGCTCGAGTCGAGAAAAACCTAGCACTTCTAAGCCTTCTACAAGTTGCGCTTCTCGAATATTTCCTGTTGGTACAATCAGGTGTGTTAGTCCGGTCTGGCGTGCTTTGATCGCCATAGGAAGTACACCTTTGACGGGGCGAATCTGGCCGTTTAGCGAGAGTTCTCCGAGAAAAGCATAGTTATTGCGTTGTAGATCATCTAATTGGATCTGCTTCGATGCATTGAGCAAGCCAACGGCCATGGGCAAATCAAAGTGGGTGCCACTTTTTTTGATGTCACCTGGCGCTAGGTTGATGACAATCTTCATTTTGGGAAATTCGTAGCCCGCAGTGATGAGTGCCGATTCTATCCGTTGTTTGGCTTCTTTGACGGCTGTATCTCCTAAACCAACAATGGCCATAGATGGTTGTCCTGTTAAAGTCGATATTTCTACTTCTACCTGGTATCCATCGATACCATTGATGGCAAAGGATTTAAGAACCGTTGTCATCGTCCTCTTCCCCTTCCTCGTCGCCATCAAGAAGCAATGTTGCAGGAACCTTGCTTTCTGTTTGGCCATCGATGGCTACTTCAACATAGTGCCTGTATCTTACAATCGTCGGTTCGGAAAAGTAAGCGAGAATTCGCTCTGGTGTAGATAGTGCGTAAGGTCGTCTCTCCATGTATTCCCCAAAACTGCTCCAGGGGTAGTCATCGGGATGATCTACCATCTTGGCTTTTACGGGATTCAAGTGGATGTACCGGCTGATTTCTAGCATATAGCGGTCTGTGTCGATAATTTCAGAGCGGAAGCGACCTTGCATAAGTTGACCAACAAAGCGGTATTTTTTGTTGAAAAAGATGGCGTACTTCATATGTATTCTTTTCATGATGGGCCCTGGTGGAGTTTCTAATGTTTCTAGCTGAAGATGCACGTGATTGGTCATTAAGCAATAAGAGATGAGCTTAAAAGGTAAGATATCCATGACTTGTCGGATCATGGCGAGATATACTTGCCGGTCTTCATCATCGCGAAAGATTTTATGGCGATGATTGCCGCGACTCATGATGTGGTACACTGCACCGGGATACCAAATTCGAGGTTTTCTCGGCATAAGAATCACCTTTTTTGAGTACCTTTGGCTAATTTTGTTTTTTCTTCTACGTTTTGTACGTAAATTCCTTCTTTGATTGGGGTATTTATTTCTCTTTTCTGCTTATTGACAGTCGTTGTCGGTTTCCTTAAATACAATTAACTATACTAAAATTGTCCAGGTGTCGTGACCTTGCCTAAAAAAAGCCGGAGGAACTGATGTCCTCCGGCCTGGGTGTTTGGGCTTAAGGTTGTTAAGTTTTCTGAATGTTCGTAATTGTGTCTGAATTGTGTGAGGGACGTACCCTTTTTCCGGAGGAAGAAAAACCGGAGGGGTTTCTTCCTCCGGTC
>NZ_WBXO01000034.1 GCF_008933955.1 Heliorestis acidaminivorans | reverse complement strand
CTCGCGGCGACAAGGAGTATTATCACACAGCTTAGAATAAAATGCAACCATCATTTTTTTCCAATTTCATTTTTTTTGACCTTCTCATAGTTTCTACAATGATTTTTTGTTTTTTCAGTGCAAAATAGATAAGAGGGTCTTCTAATCTTAGAGGCCCTATGCATTTTTATTGAGCCCTAACCGAAAGCTTTGGCAAAGACCGTAACGGCTCTATAAGTTAAAATAATACAGATATGAAATACGAATCAAATAAAAACAACGTCTATTCTAGCTTTTCATCTACATAGATAAAGCCTTTTCTTTCAATATTAATCTGCCCTGAAGTATAATCGATCATTTTTTCTTCTAATATTTCTTCCTCGCCTACTTTAGCTAAGACTACAAGATTGATTTTATCTGCATAAGTAGTTTCGTGAATTCTATATCTTTGATCACGTAGGTTTTTTTCTATCTTACCCCAATAGGTATAGTCAATGAGAAACGAAATTTTTCTAAATAAACTTCTTTCAATGATACCAACGGTTTTGATTCCTATTGAAGCACTTTTACCGTAAGCACGGATTAGCCCTCCAGCGCCTAGCTTGATTCCACCAAAATAACGCGTTACTACGATAACAGTATCTTTCAAATCATTTTTCTTGATCACTTCTAAAATAGGTTTTCCTGCCGTTCCTGATGGTTCACCATCATCATTCGCTTTTTGATGTTCGTCTTGTTCTCCACAAATATAGGCAGAACAATTATGGGTAGCATCCCAGTGCTTCTTTTTGATTGTTGCAATAAATTCTTGAGCTTCAGCTTCTGTAACAGCTCTGTTAACATAACTTATAAAGCGAGAACGATTTATTTCCATCTCACTATCCCCATAACCTTGTACAGTTTTATATTGATCTATGTTATAAATTTTTCTCACCTCGTAAAGAAAGATTAGATATTTTTAGATAAACTAAAAAACCCACCACAAACTAGTATCTAGTTATTTGGTAGGTTTATCAATTATATTTATGGAATAATGGCGGAGTGGGAGGGATTTGAACCCTCGCTGGACTTACGCCCACTAACGGTTTAGCAAACCGTCCTCTTCAGCCGC